>JBBIMA010000032.1:0-42687 GCA_037444625.1 Solibacteraceae bacterium | reverse complement strand
ACCGCCGGGGACGCAAGCTCTGGGAGTGGCAGCGTTCCGAGGACGGCTCGGCCGTGTGGACGCAGTATTGGCCGGACGGCAAGCCGCGGCGGCGCTCGCAGTGGCGCAACGGATTCGCGGAGGGGGAGGCGGCGGAATGGGACGCGGCGGGGCGTCTGGTCGGCCGCTACCGATTCCGCGCGGGCGAGCTGACCGGAGGGTCGGCAGGAAGCGAGCCGGCCCGGTAGGGGCGCCGGGCGAAGACCAGACCGCATCAAGCCGGGAAACCGCCTGGGCGGACCTCCTGACAGGCTCAGGCATGTGAAATATCATATGCTAGGCGCCGGACGGGCTCCGACTCCGCGCGGCGGAGCGGGCACGGCCCGGAGGCTGACCAGGAGGACAGCGATGAACGTGATCAGGCTCGTCATGATCTGCCTGCTGGCGGCGGTCGCGGCGGCGCGGGCTCAAACCTCCGGGACCATCACGGGCAGGGTGCTCGATCCCAGCGGGGCGGCGATCGTGGGGGCAAAGGGCGTTCTCACGGACCAGGCCCGCGGGGGGAGCAGGGAATTCTCGACCTTGTCGGATGGGAGCTTCGTGCTGACCAACGTGCCCCCGGGCAGCTACGAGCTGGGCCTGGAAGCGGCAGGCTTCAAGAAGCTGACCGTCCGGGACGTGGTTCTGACGGCCGGCGAGATCCGGACTCTGGGTGCGCTGACCCTGGAGTTGGGCGGGCTGGTGGAGAGCGTGGCGGTGGAGGCGCAGGGAGCGCCCATCCAACTGGCCAGCGGGGAGCGCTCGGGGCTGGTCACGGCCGGCCAGCTCACCGACATCGCCGTGCGGGGGCGCGACTTCATGTCGTACATGATCACCATCCCCGGAGTGATTGACGTGAACTGGCAGGGGCGGGAGGCGATGGCGCGCAATGCCAACAACGGGCTGCATATCAACGGCAGCCGGAGCACCCAGGTGCTGATGACCGTGGACGGCATGGGCAGTATGGACCCGGGCAACAACGGCGTGCCGCAGGAGCCCAACATGGAGGCCATCGCCGAGGTCAAGATCATGACGAGCAACTACCAAGCCGAGTACGGGCGAAACGCCGGCGGCCTGGTGGCGATCACCACCAAGTCGGGGAGCAAGGAGTTCCACGGCTCGGCCTACAATTACTACCGGCACGAATCTCTCAACGCCAACAACTTCTTCAACAACCGCACGGGAACGGCTAAGCCGCCCTATCGCTACCGGATCACGGGTTATTCCATCGGAGGGCCGATCCTGATGCCCGGGACCGGCTTCAACCGGGACCGGGACAAGGCGTTCTTTTTCTTCGCCCAGGAGTTCGTGGGTTCGAAGGTGAGCGCGACCAGCTTCGTCAACATGCCTACGGAGCGGGAACGCAACGGCGATTTCTCGCAGAGCTACGACGTCAACGGCGCACTAATTCCGGTCCGGGACCCGACGACGGGGAAAGCCTTCCCCGGCAACCTCGTCCCGCCCAGCCGCATCAATGCGTTGGGGCAGGCGATGCTGAAGTTCCTGCCTCTACCCAATTACACCGACCCCGAGCCGAGCCTGCGATACCGCAGAAACTACCGGGCGGTGGGAACCAGCCCCTGGCCTCTGCGCCAGGAGGTGCTGCGGGTGGACTACCAGATCGCCCCGTCGCTCCAGGTATTCTACCGGTTGATCCAGGACTACAATCGGCTGGAGCTGCAACTGGGCTCGCAGGGTTGGCCGGCGGGCAGCGTCAATTTTCTGCTCTCGCCCGTGGTCTGGGATCGGCCGGCACGCGGGCAGGTGTTCCACGGAACGCACATTCTGTCGCCCTCGTGGGTGCACGAGTTCGCCTTTACGCGCACCTTCAACAACGTGATCATGTACCCCACCAGGCCGGAGCTGCTCGACCGCGCGCGGATGGGGAATCCAGCCCAGTGGTTCCCGGATCAGATGCCGCCCTACATTCCGGCGCTGACCTTCGGCAGCGTTCCGGTGAACCCGGCAAACACCAGCCTGTCAGCCACTCTGCCGAGCGACATTCCGGATCCCGGTTATACGTTCACAGACCATGTGAGCTGGGTGCGGGGCAGCCACACTTTCAAGGCGGGAGTGTACGCGGAGTACAACAATAAACGGCAGAACGCCGGGACGCAGGTCCGGGGCGCCTTCAACTTCGGCCGCGACAGCAACAATCCCGTAGACACCGGGCACGGTTACGCCAATCCCATCGTGGGCGTCTTCACTTCCTACACCGAGGCTACGACCCAACCCAGGGGCGACTACAGATTCTGGGACGTCGAATGGTACGTGCAGGACAACTGGCGGGCGGCACGGCGGCTGACGCTCGACTTCGGCCTGCGCATGTACCACATGCCGGCCACCGCGGACCACGGGGGCGCGCTGGCGACCTTCGTGCCCGGCCTGTACCAGGCGTCGAAGGCGCCGGCGCTTTACGTGCCGGCCTTCGATGCCTCCCGGAAGCGCGTGGCGCAGGATCCCCTGAGCGGCGCCCAGGCGCCGGCGGTGCTGATCGGCTTCTTCGTGCCGGGTTCCGGAGATTACGCGAACGGCTCCCGGAAGGCCGGCGACGGCATCCCGCTCAGCCTGTATAGGGCGCCGACGATCGGCTGGGGGCCGCGGCTGGGTTTCGCCTGGGACGCGTTCGGCAACGGCCGGACGGCGGTGCGCGGGGGCTTGGGCGTGTTCATGGACAAGGTGACGGGGAACACGATCTATACGAGCGCGGCGAATCCGCCGGTAAGCTTCACTCCCACGCTGTTCTACGGCGCGCTGGACACCTACGCCGGCGCTTCGGGCGTGATCGCACCCTCCAATCTGACCACGCTTTGGGGCGAGCATCCGCTGCCGAGCGTGATGAACTTCAACCTGGGCGTTCAGCAGCGCCTCGGGACGGTGACGCTGGATGCGGCTTACGTAGGCAGCCTGGGGCGGCATCTGTCCATGCAAAGGAATATCAATCCCATCCCGATGTTCGCCCGCTTTGACGCCAGGAACCTGGACGCCACCACCAACAAGCCGCTGCCGGATAACTTCCTGAGACCGTACCGGGGCTACGGCAACATCAACGAGCGTGGGTTCGGCGCGACTTCCAACTATCACTCTTTACAGGCCTCGGTCAACCGGCGCTTCGCACGAGGCCTGCAATTCGGCGCCAGTTACACCTGGTCGAAGGTGCTGACGGTTTCAAGCGGGGACACAGGAGGCGTGAGCGCCTACTTTCCGATGAGAGCGTGGAACTACGGTCCGGCGGACTTCGACCAGACGCAGGTGCTGGTGTTGAACTACATTTACGATCTGCCCAAGGCGGGCGCCCGGACCGGTTTCAAGCCGGCCCGGTGGGTGCTGGACAACTGGCAGGTCAGCGGCATCACGGCCTTCATGAGCGGGCAGCCGTTCACGCCCGGATTCACGACGGTGGACGGGCAGGACATCACCGGCTCGACGGACGGCGCGCGGATCACGGTGATCGGGGATCCGCGCCTGGGGAAGAGTGAGAAGAGTTTTTACCGGACCTTCAAGACGGAGGTTTTCCGGCGGACCCCGCAAGGAAACTTCGGCAACGCGGGAGTGGGACTGGTGCGGGGCCCGGGGGTTAACAACTGGGATTTGTCCGTGACCAAACGCATTCCGCTATCCGGAGAGGGCCGTTACGTGCAATTCCGGGCGGAGATGTTCAACACGTTCAATCACACCCAATTCTCCGGCGTTTACAGCACGGCGCGCTTCGATGCGGCCGGCAATCAGGTGGATCCCAACTTCGGCGCCTACAGCGGCGCACGGCGGCCGCGGAACATCCAGCTTTCCTTGCGGCTGATGTTCTGAGGGGAGGAGCAGAAATCCTTATGAGGAGGGAAATTTCGCGGCGGAGCTGGTTGGCGGGTCTCTGTGCGGCGCCGGCCTTGCGATCGCAAGGGCGGATCCGGGCGGGCTGTCAGGCCAACGGCTTTCCCCTCAAGCAGGGGGATTTCGGCACGCTGCTCGAGGCGCTGGCGAGCATGAAGAGGCTGGGCTACGAGGGCTTCGAGTGCAACTACCGGTTGGTAGAAGGGGAGTTCAGCCGGGCGGCGGCGGCGCGCCGGCAGATCGAGCAGACCGGAGTAGCCTTCATCGGCGCCCACGCCTCGATGCAGCAGATGCGCGGTGAGCAGGGAGAGCGAATCGCGGCCGGCGTGGCGGCCTTGGGGGCGGAGGCGATCGTCATGAGCGGTCCGGGGCTGTCGCCCGAGGGTCGCTTCCGGCCGGAAGCGCTGAGGGCAAAGGCGCGGGCGATCGAGGCGATCGCCCGGATGGTGAAGCGGCACGGGTTACGGCTGGCCTATCACAACCACAACCCGGAGTTCGCCAACGGCAACGCGGAGATGAACGGGCTGGCGGCCGAGACCGACCCGGCCTTGGTTGACTTCCTGATGGATGCCGGCCACGGGTATTTGGGGGGCGGGGATCCGGCGGCCTTCCTGCGGGTCCAGGCCCGCAGGGTTTACGGGATCCATCTGAAGACGTTCCGGGGCAAGGAGGTCAGCGGGCAGGTTCCCCTGGGGCAGGGGGACTTCGGTTTCGAGGATCTGGCGGCCGCGGTGCGGGCCACCGGCTGGAAGGGCTGGCTGATCGTGGAAGAAGGGGGCGGTCCGCGGCCGGGCAACACGGCGGCGCTCGGGCCGGACCGCGAGTACCTGCGGAAGGTGTTCGGCGTCTGAAAGGCGGATGCCGGTCGAGGACTATCATTGGCTGAAGAGAAGAGGGCGGAGATCTTATGCAGACTGGCGGAAGGACGCGTCGTGAGGTGATCGGGGGGTTGACGGCCGCGCTGGCAGCGGGCCAAACTGCGCCGATCGAAGCGGTGAAACTGGCGGCCAACGAGAAACTGCGGGTGGCGATCCTGGGCTGCGGCAATCGCAGCCAGGCCCATCTGGCGTCGCTGGCTTCGGTGGACAACATCGAAGTGGCGGCGCTGTGCGACATCGTTCCGGAGAAGATGGAGGAGCGCGCCCGGCTGGTGAAGGCGGGCTCGCCGCGACGCTACACGGATTACCAGAAGATGCTGAAAGAGGCCGACGTGCACGCGGTGGCGATCGTGCTTCCCAACACGCTGCACCGCGAGGCGGTGATCGCCTGCCTGCAAGCGGGCAAGCACGTGTTGTGCGAGAAGCCGCTCACGCTGAACGTGCCGGACTGTCGGCAGGTGGTCCGAGCCTTCGATCGCTACCGCCGGGTGGTGCAGGTGGGCACGCAGCGGCGTCACGCCGCGGCCTACCACAAGCTGAGCGAAGAGCTGCGGCAGGGGGCCATCGGGCAGATTCTCTACGGCTGGGTCAACACCTTCCGGGCGGACTGGATCAAGCTGTATCCGGACCCGGCCGAAGATTCGGCCAAGAACTGGCGGATGCACCAGGCCGAAGGCGGGGCGGTGATTTACGAAATGGGCATCCATTTGCTGGACCTGTTCAACTGGCTGATTGACAGTGCGCCGGTGGAGGTGGCCGCCATGGGAGGGGTGCACAACAAGAGGCTGGAAAAGCGCGACTCCTGGGATCATACGGGCGCCCTGGTGCGCTACGCCAACGGGGCGCTGGTGACTTACGGCGGGCACCTGTACTCTTCGGCCGGATCGCCGCCCGATTTTCTTTACGGGGACGCGGGCACGCTGGAGGTGCCTCCCGAGAACGGCCGCACGGCCCGGATTCTCAAGGCGGAATACTGGAGGCCGTTCCGCGAGCGGGGCGAGAATCCCAAGGCCGAACAAGTCACGCTGTCGCTGCCGCCCTCGGGTAATACGACGACCGCCCAATGGGCCTACTTTTACGAATCCGTGCAAGGCAAGAAGCCGGTGTTTCCCTCGCCCCACCATCATCTGCCGGCCATTCAGATCGCACACGGCGCGTTGCGCTCGGCGGCCGAACGCCGGCACATCAAGGTGGCCGAGCTAGGGTAAGGAGTGAGGCGGACGGTTTCCATTCCTTACGGCCGAACCTCCTTCGCCCTGGAGCTCGAGGCGGAGCTGATCGAGCCCGCGCCGGCCGCCCCGGCCGGCGAGGAGACGGCCGTCGTCCGGCGCGCTCTGGAGCATCCCATAGGCGCGCGCAGACTGGAGGAAGTGGTGCGGCCGGGCGAGTCGGTGGCGGTGATCGTCAACGACATCACGCGCCCGGCGCGTTCGGAGCTGTTCTTGCCCGCGCTGGCGGAGAGGCTGAACCGGGCGGGAATACCGGACCGCGATATCTTCATCGTGTTCGCCTTGGGGGGGCATCGCCCGCACACGGCGGAGGAGCAGCGGCGCATTGTGGGCGAGGAGATCTTCCGGCGAATCCGGCTCTATGACCACGACGCGGCCGATGAGGCGAATCTGGTGACGGTGGGCGTCACGCGGGCGGGCAACCAAGTGGAGATCAATCGCCGGGTGTGGGAGGCGGACCGCATCGTCCTGACGGGGTCCATCGTCGAGCACCGGATCGCCGGCTACAGCGGAGGCCGGAAGAGCTTGGTGCCGGGCGTGGCGGGGCAGCGCACGATCCGCTTCAACCATCGCCTGGCGCTCGATGCACGCTGCCGGCCGGGGGTGCTGGAGGGGAATCCGGCGCACGAAGATCTGTTGGAAGCCTGCGCGCTGGCGGAACCGGATTTCCTGCTCAACGTGATTGTGAGCCCGCAGGGGAAGCTCCTGGCGGCGGTGGCGGGACATTACGATGAGGCGCACCGCGAGGGTTGCCGTCTGGCCTCGCGGCTGCTCACCACGCCGGTCGGCGAGCGGTTCGACCTGGTGATCGCCTCCGCGGGAGGCTGGCCGCTGGACATTGACCTGCGCCAGGCGCACAAAGGGATGGAGAACGCGGCGAGGCTGCTGCGCCCGGGAGGAGTGCTGTTTTACTACGCTGCCTGCCGGGACGGGTTGGGGAGTCCTCACATCGAAGAATATCTGGAGCGGTACCGGAGCGCGGCGGCGATGGAGGCGGCGCTGGGGGAGAACTTCGTGGTAGGCGGCCATAAGGCGCTCTGGCTGGCGCAGTTGGGGGAGAGCTACAGGGTGCATTTGGTGAGCGAGCTGGAACCGGAGCAGGTGCGGCGGTGCGGATTCGAAGCGGTCGCTCCGGCCGGGCAGGAGGCCTGCCTGAGGAAGCTACTGGCGGCCCGCCCGAGCGCCCGGACGGCAGTGATGCCTTACGCCAACCTTACTTTTCCTCGTGTAGCGGAGGGGATCTCATGATCGAAGTCCCGCGTTTGCAGGAGCCGCTGCCGATGTATATCGGCGGGGAGTGGGTCCGCACGGCCGAGCGGCAAACGGTTGCGTTGCCTTACGACGGCAGCCCGGTGGGCGCCTGCTATCGGGCGGACCAGGAGACCATAGGGCGGGCGATCCAACGAGCCGAGCAAGGAGCGCGCGCCATGCGGCGGCTGGCCAACTGCGAGCGGGCCGAGCTGCTGGATCGCATCCGGGAGGTTCTGGGGCGCGACCGGGAGGAGTTCGCGCGGCTGATTGCGGCCGAGACGGGCAAGCCGATCCGGGAGGCCCGGGTGGAGGCCGAGCGAGCGCTGCAAACGCTGCTGGCCTCGGCCGAGGTGGCCCGCAACTGGCGGGGCGAGGTGGTGCCGATAGACGGGGCGCCGATCGGGAAGGGACGGATGGGGGTGACGGTGCGGGAGCCGCTGGGCGTGATCGCGGCGATCACGCCCTTCAACGTGCCGCTGAACTTAGCCATGCACAAAGTGGGGCCGGCGCTGGCCGCGGGCAATGCGGTCATCCACAAGCCGGCGACGGCGACGCCGCTGAGCGCCTTGCGATTCGCGCGGGCGGTGGAGGAGGCGGGCGCGCCGCGAGGCGCCTACAACGTGATCACCGGCCCGGGCGGTGAGGCGGGCGAAGCGCTGGTGAAGAGTACGCAGGTGGCGATGATCACCTTTACGGGCAGCCGCGAGATCGGGCTGGGGATTCGGGCGAAGGCTGGGCTGAAGCGGGTGACGCTGGAGTTGGGCGGCAACTGCGCGCTGATCATCGAGCCGGACGCCGATCTGGGCACGGCGGTGGCGCGCAGCGTTCCCGGCAGCTTCGCGCACAGCGGCCAGATCTGCATCTCGGTGCAGCGGATTTACGTGCAGGAGGCGGTGGCGGAGGAGTTTCTGGACCGGTTCGCCGCGGCCACGGCGAAGCTGAACATCGGCCACCCGTTCGAGGAGAGCACCGAGGTCTCCTCGTTGATCTCCGAACAGGAGGCCAGGCGGGTGGAATCCTGGATCGAGGAGGCGCGGCGGATGGGAGCGCGTCTGGTGTGCGGCGGGGCGCGGCGGCGAGCGACCGTCGAGCCGACCATCCTGGCGGAGGTGCCGCCCGGGGCGCGCCTCTGTTGCCAGGAAGCATTCGGGCCGGTGGTGGCGGTCAACCGCTACCGGACGCTGGAGGAAGCCCTGGCGCTGGCCAACGCCGGTCCCTACGGGTTGCAGGCGGGAATCTTTACGAGCAACCTCGAACGGGCGTTCCGCGCCGCGCGGGAACTGGAAGTGGGGGGCGTCATCATCGGCGACATCCCCATGTTTCGGGCGGACCACATGCCCTACGGCGGGGTCAAGGAGAGCGGAACCGGACGGGAGGGGCCCCGTTACGCGGCCGAGGAGATGTCGGAAATCAAGCTGATTTGCTGGAGGGTCTGAAGCATGCAGCTTTTCTTGGATACGGCGGACGTCAACGAGATCCGGGAAGCCTGGAGGTGGGGCATTCTGGACGGCGTGACCACCAATCCGACGCACATTGCCTCCACCGGGCGGGATTTCGACAGCGTGTTGGCGGAGATCTTCGAGATCGTGGACGGCCCGGTGAG
This sequence comes from Solibacteraceae bacterium, assembly GCA_037444625.1. Lineage (GTDB taxonomy): Bacteria > Acidobacteriota > Terriglobia > Bryobacterales > Bryobacteraceae > DTHT01. The sequence goes on along the minus strand of JBBIMA010000032.1, from coordinate 33,880 downwards.
CGTGGAATCGGTCGCCACGGACGCCCCAGGCATCGTCGAGCAGGGGCGGCGCATCGCCGCGCTGCATCGCAACGCCGTGGTGAAGGTTCCCGTGACGGTGGAAGGCCTGAAGGCGGTGAAGGCGCTGGCGGCCGAGGGCGTCAAGACCAACGTGACGCTCTGCTTCAGTCCGTTGCAGGCCTTTCTGGCGGCCAAGGCGGGCGCCGCTTACGTCAGTCCCTTCATCCAGCGGCTGGATCTGGTGGGACACGACGGCCTGGAGGTGGTGCGGCAGATCCGGGAGATTTACCACCACTACGGCTTTCCGACCAAGATCCTGGCCGCCAGCATCCGCAGCCCCAAGCAGGTGCTGGAGAGCCTTCTGGCCGGAGCCGACGTGGCCACGATGCCCATGAACGTGTTGCGCGCCCTGTATGATCACCCGCTGACCGACGCCGGCCTGGCGTCGTTTCTGAAAGATTGGGAGCGTGTGCCGCCCAGCCGGTTGTTTCAAGCAAGCAAGGCTTAGACGGGCCCGGGGATGGCCGAGGAAGCAACCACGGAAAGCGCGGGCGCGATGCCGCCCTGGTGGCGGCAGGTGCGCTGGCAGATCCTCCTGTTGCTGTTGGCGATCACGATCGTCAATTTCGTGGACCGGCAGTCGCTGTCCATCGTGGCGCCGATCCTGCGCGAGAAGCTTTCGCTGAGCAACACCGATTACGGGATCATCGTCTCCAGCTTCATGTTGGGGATGATGGTGGGCGAATTCCCCATGGGCTGGCTGATGGATCGCCGGGGCGTGCGTTTCGGACTGCCCTTTGCGGTCGCCTGGTGGTCGCTGGCCAACGGACTGCATGCCTTCGGCCGCTCGCTGACGGATTTCGCGCTCCTGCGGTTCTGGCTGGGGACGGGGGAATGCGGCAACTATTCAGGCGGGGTGAAGACCGTAGCGCAGTGGTTTCCGGTGCGGGAGCGGGCGTTCGCGATCGGGGTGTTCAACGCCGGTTCGATGATCGGTTCGGTGATCGCGCCGCCGCTGATCGTGTGGATCCTGTTGAAGCTGGGCTGGCATGCGGTCTTTCTGTTGCCGAGCTCGCTGGGCTTTTTCTGGGTGGGCTTGTGGCTGACGTCCTACCATGCGCCGGCCCGGCACCCGCGGCTGACGGAAGCCGAACGCCGTCACATCGCGGAGGGAGCGGAGGAGGAAGAGGCGGCGCCGTCGAACGCGCAGTTGCTCCGGGTGCGCCAGAGCTGGGCGGTGATGTTGTGCCGGGCGCTGGTGGGTCCGGTGGTGCAGTTCTACTGGTTCTGGATGCCGGAGTATTTCTACCGGGTGCGAGGGTTCAGCCTGCGGGCGATCGGAATGTTCACCTGGGTACCCTACTTGTTCGGGGATCTGGGCAGCCTGGCCGGCGGGCTGGCGGCGGGCTACTTACTGCGGCGGGGTCTGGGGGTGGATTCGGCGCGGCGGGTTACCATGTTCAGCGGCGCGGGGCTATGCCTGATGAGCCTGGCGGTGGGGCTGACGCCGGGTGCGGGAGGGGCCATCGCCCTGATTTGTTGCGTGATGTTCGGGCACACGTTTCTTTCGGCCAACATGTTCGCGGTCATTTCGGACTTTTTCCCCAAGAACGCGGTGGGGCGGGTTACGGCGCTCTCGGGAATTGCGGGCGGATTGAGCGGGATGCTGTTCCCGCTGCTGGCCGGTCATCTGGTAGACCGCGTCTCCTACCTGCCGGTGTTCGCCATCGCGGCGTTCATGCCCCTGGCCGGGGTGGCGGTGCTGTTCGCCTTGGGAGGCCGGATCGGCCGCAGGGAGCTTTGAGAGGACGGAGTCATGGCAACCGAACAGGCTTCAGCGAAGGTGCAACGGGGACGCGTCTTTCGCGCCGGGGCGCCCGGAGCGGCGTTTCGGCAGCGGCTGACGCACGCCGAGGCGGGTTTGGAGTTCCTGGATTGCGGCGAATTTCTGCTGCCGCCGGGGGCCGGCTCGCAGGTCTTCAGCTTCCCCGGGCGGGAAGGGCTGCTGTGGATGTGGAAGGGGGCGGCGGAGGTTCGCCTGGGCGAAGAGGACTACGGCCTGGCCCATTACGACGTGCTGTACGTCCCGCTGGGGGCCGCCTTCCGGCTGAGCAATCCGGGGCCGGACCCGGCGGTCCTCCTGGCCACCACGGCGCCGGCGGCGAACGCACACCCGGTGCATCTGGCGCGGTATGGGGAGGTCGCGCGGCGCGAGGAGCGGATCCGGCGCCTGAAGGGCAAGGACGTCTATTTGATGTTCGACGTGAGCGAAGCGGCCGACCGGCTGGTGGGGGGCTACACGTTCTTTCAGCCTTTTCAGCGCTCCTGGCCGCCGCACAATCATACCGATCAGGAGGAGGTGTATATTTTCACCCGCGGGCGCGGGGCGATGGAGGTCTATGACGCGCCGGAAACCCTGTCGTTCGTCGTGGAGGTAGGCGAGGGGGACATGGTTACGATCCCGAGGCTGAATTACCATCCGGTGTTCTCGCAGGAGGAGCCGCTGGAGTTCATCTGGTGCATCGCGGGCGCGCGGTACTGGGTGGGAGACAAATCGCGGGAGTTCATGCAGGGAGGGTCGAAAGCGATCACGACCTAGGCCGGCAGGGCAGGGCGACGGGCCGCCGCCCGGCCGAGCAGCGGACCAAGGAGGAAAAGGAGAGAGCATGATTCATTTCATTGTTCACGGCAAGCAGGACACGGTAGGCGTCCTGGTGACGGACGCCGTCAAAGACCAGAGACTGACGGGTTGGAATATGGAGACCGACGGGACCGTGGAGGCGGTCGCCCGGGCGGACATTCCGCTCGGGCACAAGATCGCGCTGAAACCGATCGCCCAAGGGGAGCGGGTGATCAAGTACAACGTGCCGATCGGCCAGGCGACGCGGGACATTCTGCCGGGCGATCACGTGCATACGCACAATTTGAGGACTGCGAGGTGGTGAAGCGATGAGAGAGCGGACTTTCCTGGGATACCGGCGCGAGAACGGCCGGGTGGGCGTACGCAACCACGTGGTGATTCTGCCCGTGGACGACATTTCCAACGCGGCCTGCGAGGCGGTGGCCAACAACGTGAAGGGTACGCTGGCGCTGCCGCACGCCTACGGTCGCTTGCAGTTCGGGGAGGATCTGGAGCTGTTCTTCCGCACCATGATCGGGACGGGCTCGAACCCCAACGTGGCGGCTTGCGTGGTGATCGGCATCGAGCCGGAGTGGACGCAGAAGATCGTGGAGGGCATCGCCCGGACGGGCAAGCCGGTGGCGGGCTTTTCGATCGAGCGGAACGGGGACTTCAAAACCATCGAGGCGGCTTCGCGGACGGCGATGCGTTTCCTTCAGGAGGCCAGCGAGCGGCGGCGGGAGGAGTGCGACGTGCGGGAGCTGTACGTCTCGGCCAAGTGCGGGGAGTCGGACACGACCACGGGGCTGGCCTCCTGCCCGGCGGTGGGCGAGGTCTTCGACCATCTGGAATCGCTGGGCGCGACGATGAGTTTCGGAGAAACTTCGGAGCTGACGGGGGCGGAGGAGATCTGCGCGTCCCGGGCGGCCACGCGCGAGGCAGCCGAGCAGTTCCTGCGGATGTTCCGGGCGTACAACGACTTCATTGTTTCCCAGGGGGTGGATCTGCTCGGTTCGCAGCCTACCGAGGGCAACATCCGGGGCGGGCTGACCACCATCGAAGAGAAGGCGCTGGGCAACCTGCAAAAGATCGGGCGGCGATGCCGGTTTGTGGGTTGCCTGGAGCCGGCGGAGGCGCCCAAGGGGCCCGGCCTGTGGTTCATGGACACCTCCTCGGCCGCGGCCGAAGCGGTGACGTTGTGGGCGGCTTCGGGGGCCGTGGTGCACCTGTTTCCCACCGGGCAGGGCAACATCGTGGGCAACCCGATCGAGCCGGTCATCAAGCTGAGCGGCAATCCGCTCACCGTGCGGACGATGAGCGAGCACATTGACGTGGACGTATCGGGCCTGCTCCAGCGCGAGTATACGCTGGAGGAGGCGGGCGACCGCCTGTGGGACATGATGATCCGGGTGGCCAGCGGCCGGCTGACCTGCGCGGAGGCGCTGGGCCATCGGGAGTTCGTGTTGACGAAGCTCTATCGCAGCGCGTAAGGAGCGCGGCGGAGCGGGGGAGGGGCCCGGCATGACGGCCGAACAGCTCGTCGCCCTGATGGAGTTGCCTGTGGCCGATTTGCGGGCCCGGGCCCGCATTGCGTTTCACCTGGCGCCGGATCGCGCCGCGCTGATCGAGCACTTTGCGCAGTCCATTCTCGACGAGGTGCGCGCGGCCAACTCGCGGCGCGAGCCCCTGCGCCTGATTCTTCCCGTGGGGCCGGTCGAGCAGTACCGGCGCGTGGTCGAGATCTCCAACCGGGAGCGCCTCTCCTGGAGAAACGTGTACGTTTTCCTGATGGATGAGTTGCTGGACTGGCAGGGCCGGCCGCTGCCGCTCTCTCACCCGCTGAGCTTCGAAGGCTTCATGCGGCGGGAGTTCTTCGGGCGGTTGGAGGAGGCTTTGCGCATCCCGGAGGAGCAGGTTTTCGTTCCTCATCCCTTCCGGATTGACGAAGTCAGCCGGAAGATCCGGGAACTGGGGGGCGTGGACTGCTGCTATGGGGGCGTGGGCTACCACGGCCACGTGGCCTTCAACGAACCGCCGATTTCCCGCTGGCGGCGGGTATCGGTCGAGGAGCTGCGCCAATCCCTGACGCGGGTGGTGTGGCTGGGGGAGGATTCCGTCGTCGTACAGAGCATCCTGTGCGCGGGAGGCAACTCGGCGGCCATTCCGCCCATGGCGGTGACGCTGGGCATGAGCGACATTCTCGCCGCGCGGCGGATCCGGCTGTACCTGGCGGGGGGCGAGCGGCACCGGGCGATCTTCCGGATCACGGTGGCGGGCGAGGTCACGACGGACTTTCCGAGCACTCTGGTGCAGGGTCACCCCGACGCGCTGGTGGTGACCGATGAGGCCACGGCCGCGCCCATCGAAGTCGGCCTGCGATGACGCCGGAGGAGAAGCCGCCGCCGCAGCGCTGGTGGATCCTGGCGCTGCTGTTTGCGGCGATGACCATCAATATCCTGGACCGCCAGGTGCTTTCGCTGGTGGCGCCGGTGCTGCGCGACGAGCTGCGTTTGAGCAACACGCAGTACGGGAGCATCGTTTTCAGTTTCCTGCTGGGCATGACGCTGGGCCAGATTCCGGTGGGTATGATGATGGACCGCTACGGAGCCCGCGCGGGCTTTTCCGTGGCGGTGGCCTGGTGGTCGGCAGCGAACATGCTGCACGCGGGCGCGCGCAGCGCAGCCCAGTTCGGTCTGCTGAGATTCCTGCTGGGGGTGGGCGAGTGCGGCACTTACTCGGCCGGGGTCAAGGTGATCGGGCAATACTTCCCGGCCGGCGAGCGCGCGCTGGCGGCCGGCTTGTTTAACAGCGGTTCGCTGGCCGGGGCGATCATCGCGCCGCCCCTGATCGTGTTTCTGACCTTGAACTACGGTTGGCCGGCCGCCTTCCTGTTGCCCAGCTTGAGCGGGATTCTCTGGCTGGTACCCTGGCTGAAACTCTACCGGCCGGCGCGGAGCCTGGGCGCGGGCGGCGGATCGCCTGCCGGACAGTCTGTCTCGCCGGCCCGAGCCGGCCGGCCTTCGGTTCGCCGCCTGGCGGGACTGGCTCCGGTGTGGGGCGTGATACTGATGCGCGCCTTCGGCGGCCCGGTCACCCATTTTTACTGGTACTGGTTGCCGGAATACCTGAGGCGGGAGCGGGGAATGTCGCTCGAGATGATCGGGTGGCTGGCCTGGCTGCCCTTCTTTTCGGGAGGCTTGGGGAACATCGGCGGCGGTTGGTTTTCCAGCAGGCTGATCGCGCGCGGCTGGACGGTCAACCGGGCCCGCAAGACGGCGTTTCGCCTGGCTGTGGCGTTGAGCCTGGCGGCCGCGCTGGCGCCTCTGGCGCCCGGGGCGGGCACGGCGCTGGCCCTGATTTGTCTGGCGTCGCTGGGCATCAATGCGTTCGCTGCCAACCTGATGGGCCTGCTCACGGACTTGTTTCCGGAGCGCGTGCTGGCGCGAGTCAGCGGCATGACCGGGGTGGGCGACGGGGCGGTAAGCATGACGATGATGCAGTTGACGGGAGTGGTGGTGGACCGTTTCTCCTATCTGCCCGTGTTCGTCGCTGCGGGGGCCTTCCCCCTGGCGGCGCTGGCTTCGCTGGAACGGCTGGTGGGCGAGATCCGGCGGCTGGATTGGGAAGACGGCCGGATCAGCCCGCCGAACGGATCCGAATCCGGCGCGCGATGAGAGATTGCAGGAGGAACACGCCCAGGGAGTTCAGGGCCGGGATCAACAGGGCAACGCGCAAGCCGTGAGTTTCGGCCAGCCGGCCCACCGCCCAAGGCAGCGTCATGCCGCCCACCAGCGCCATGGCGAACAGGAGGCCGAAGACCGTGCCGGAGGCGGCGGCGAATCGCGCGCCGGCCTGCCCCAGGACGGTCGGGTAGATGCTGGCCAGGCAAGCGCCGGCCGCGACGACGGCGGCGCCGGCTGCCACCGGGCCGCGCACAGTGACCATCAGGAGAACGCAAGCGGCCGTCGCCAGTGCGCCGGCGCGCACCACCGTAGGGCCGGCCGCCTTGAGCAGGAGCCGGCTGAGGAGCGCGCGCGCCAACATCATGGCCGCCCAATAGCCGGAGAGCAAGTAAGAGGCGGTGCGCAGATCGAGTCCCGCTTCGCGGGTCAAGTAAGTGCTGGTGTAACCTCCGAGGATAAACTCGCTGCCGGATTGCAGGAACAGCAGCGCGCCGAACAGCAGGGTGAGCGGCTCGCGAGCCAGGCGCCAGGTCGCGCCCGGGGACGGGCGGCCGGCTTGCCCGGGGGCGGGGAACCTGAGGGCAAGCGCCCCGGCTGCGGGGAGCAAACTTAGCAGGGCGGCCGCGCCGAGGATCGGCCCCAACCCGGCCGCCTCGATCAGCCGGCCGATGGCCAGGGGGATCGAGAGAGCGCCCACGCCGAAAAACACGCCCAGCGCGTTGAGGGCCGCGTTCTTGGCTTGGGGGTCGGGGTACAAATCAGCGACCAGTTTGTTGGTCGAGGTGTTCAACGCGCCGCCGCCCGCGCCTACCGCCGCCAGCGCCGCCAGCAACCCGCCGAAACCGGAGACGCTCCCGGTGCAGGCCACCCCGGCAGCGGTGAGCAGAGAGCCGGCCAGGATGGCGGGGCGCGTTCCCGCCCGGTCCATGAGCGGCCCGACGAACAGCATGGCGAGCAACATGGCGGCGTTCATGGCGAAGAACAAGCTGCCGGCTTGAGCAAGATCCAAGCGCAGCCGGGCGGTCACCAAGGGCAGAATCGCGCCCAGCAAGGCCATGGCCAGGCCGAAGACGAACATGCCGGCCCAGGCGACTCTCAGCAAGGGGCGAGGGGGCGCCGTCTCAGGCACGGCGGAAATACTCGCGGCGGAAGGCCTCGAAGACCTGCTGGTTGTGGTCGGCGGAGACGCCCGCCACGTGGGGCGCGACGAAAGCAGGGGGGTGCAGGCCGCGGGCCGCCAAACGCGCGGCGGTTTCCGCCACCAGCGACATGGCGATGAAGACCGCGGCCACGGTCGAACCGGCCGCCACCTTTTCCTTCCAGCCCACATCCACCAGGGCGTCCTCGGGCGGCACGCAGTTATCCAGCGCGACGTCGGCCAGCTCGGGAAGGCTGCGGCCTCCCGGAGGAGCGCAGTTTCCAGCCGGCCGGTTGGCATGGGAGGAGACGCTGATCACCCGCAAACCGCGCCTGCGAGCTTCCGCCGCCGCCTCGAGCGGGGCGGCGTTCACGCCGCCGTGAGAAAACACGACCAGCACGTCGCCCGCCTCCAGGGGATAGCTGCTCAGGAAGACCGGGACATAGCCCGGCTGGCGCTCCAGCCAAAGTAACTCGCGGGCGCCGCCCGGGCCGATCACGTTGAACCACATCAGACGCGGGTCGTAGAGCGGGAACAAGCCTACGAAACTGCCGTAGCGAGGAAACATGTCCATGACGGGCAGCACCGAATGGCCGCTGCCGAACAGATAGACGCGCTTGCCGTCCGCGATGGCGGCGGCCATGATTTCGCCCGCCTGCCGTATCTTCCCGGCCTGCGTCGAAACGATTCGAGCCAGGATCCCTTGCATGTTTTCGAAATACTTTTCAGCCGACATAATTCCTTTCCAAAGCCAGACGAGCGGCGCCCAACAAGGCGGCGTCCTCCCCGAGGTGCGACAGTTCGATCCGCACGCTGCGCGCGGCCAGCGGCTGGGCCCAGGCCAGCATCTCGCGGCGAGCCTCCTCGAGCAACAGGTCCGCCGCCTGCATGAGTCCGCCGCCCAGAACGATCAGTTGGGGGTTGAGCAGGCTGACGAGGGCGGCCAGCCCCCGGCCCAGCCAGCGCCCGGTTTCCGCCAGCACCTGCCGCGCCGGCTCGTCGCCCTGCCGTGCGGCCTCGACGACGATCTCCGCGGTGATCCGATCGGCGCGCCCGCCGGCGAGATCGAGCAACCGGCCGGCTGTTCGGGCCGCCAGCTCTTGCCCCCGCCGGGCCACGGCCGGACCGGCGGCCTCGGCTTCGAAGCACCCTACCGCGCGGTAGAGTTCGCAAGGCTGAGGACTCAGGGGCAACCAGCCCACGGCGCCCGCGATGCCTTCCGCGCCGCGGCATATCCTGCCGCCGGTAAGGATGCCTGCGCCGATCCCGGTGCCCACGGTGAGAAACACCACGTCGGTTAAGTCGCGCGCCGCGCCCAGCCACTGCTCGCCCAGCACGCAAGCGCTGCGGTCGCTGTCCACCACGGCGGGAAGGCCCAGCTCGGCCTCCAGGATGCGGCGCAACGGGACGCGCTCCCAGCCCGGCAAGTTGGGCGCCCAAACTTCTCCGGTGGAAGTGAAGTAAATCCCGGGCACGGCCGCGCCGGCGGCCTCGATCGCGCTCCACTGGGCGCCGCAAGCCGAGACCGCCTGGCGCGCGGCGCGCACCACCTGGGCCACCGACTGCCGGTGGTCGCGCCTGTCGGCCGGCAGGCGCACTTTGGCGTAGACGCGGCCCTGGGCATCCACCACCGCCCCGGCGATCTTGGTTCCGCCGATATCCAGCGCCACAACGAGACGCTTGTCGGCCTCCCGCACGCTCGCCCCCATGGCGCCCGCCTAACGTTGGGCCCGCGTCAGATCGAGCACGATCTGATAGCGGTCGCCGCGCATGACCGAGTAGACCAGCTCCAGCGGCCGCCCGCTGTCGAGAAACGACACGCGTTCGGCGGCCAGCACGGCGGCGCCCTGGGTCAGGCCGAGCCAGCGTGCCTCCTCGGCGTCCGCCACCCGGGCGCAGTGGATTTCGCGTGCGCGCACGGGCAGCAAGCCATAGCGCAGGCTGAGAACGTCGTATAGAGAGCAGGCGGCCAGGTCCTCCTCGAGAAGACCGGGCGCCAGGTCGGCGGCCAGATACGCGGTCTGAAGGCCCATGGGCGCTCCGTCGGCCAGACGCAGGCGCTTGAGACGAAAGACCCGGTCGGACTCGCGCAGTTCGAGCTTTTCCGCGACCGAAGGGCCGGCGGTGATGATCTCGCTCTCCAGCACGATCGAGCTGGGCCGCAGGCCGCGCCGGCGCATTTCCTCCGAGAAGCTGGTCAGCTCGCGCGGGCCTTGTTGAAGGCGGGGTTCGGCCACGAAGGTGCCCCGTCCTTGCTCCCGGCGGAGAACCCCGGCGTTGGCCAGATGGGCCAGGGCCTGCCGCACGGTCACCTTGCTGACCCCGTATTCCCCGGCCAGTTCGTGCTCTGCGGGCAGGCGATCGTTCGGCCGCCATTCTCCCTGCTTGATCCGCTCGAGCAGCAGGGCCTCCAACTGAGCGTAAAGCGGCAGGGGCGAGCGTTTGTCCACCCGCCCGCGGGTCGGGCTGTCAACCAGCCGGCCGCCGAGAATTTGCGAATTTGCCATCCTGTCACTCCCGCGGTGGGAAGTCGGCGTCAACCCAGGGATCGAACGCGCTCCAGGCGCTGATTGGGTTCCGACATGAGAGCCACCGCATACTTGAATCCCGCCAGACAGCCGCGCATGACGGCCAGGCTGCCGTAGTAGTCGTTATAGCGAAAGAAACCGGTCTGGCCGCGCCACATAGGAAAGTAATCGCACGCCTCGATCCACCTCTGATAGACCGCCTCGATATTCAGATAAGTGTCGGGCTGGAAGCCGGAGGCGTCCTCCCAGTTTTCGGCATAGTAAACCCTTCGGACCTGGTGGGCGGGCTGCTTGCGCACCAGGGTGGCGAGGCCGGCGTAAAAGACCGCATCGCGCACGATGAGGTGGCAGTTTTGGTGATCCTTGTGCCAGCTTCCGCTCCAGTGGGTGATGACGATGTCGGGACGCTCGGCGCGAATCGCGTCGCATACCGCCAGCGTGATTTCTTCGTTGAAGGGGATTTGCGCGTCCGGGTAGGAAAGGAACGCCGCCGTGGCTCCCAGCGAGCGGGCGGCCTTCTCCATGGCCTCGCGCTGCATGCGTCCATATTGCTCGACCGGGATCGTCTTCGGGGCGCCTCTCTCGCCCAGGGACAGACTCAGGAAGCCGCCCGCCCCTCCCGCCTCGATCTGCTGGGCGACGGCCGCGCCCATCGTGAACAGCGCGTCGCCGGGATGAGCGGCAATGGCCAGAATCTTGGATCGCATCAATGCGCCTCCCTCCGGATGGGAAGGGTTCGCCCGCTATCGGGATCCTTTCCCGGGTTTCGGCCCAAGCGCAAATCGAAGCGCGGATCCCAACCGACCAGCTCCCGGCGCCGGGCGACATTCCCATCGGGGAACGCCACCGCCACCCAGGGGGCATCGGGCCGAACCAGCCGAGCCCTCCAGATTAGCTCGCCGGAAGCGCCCGGCCGAAGAGCCAGCTCGCGCGCCGGCCGGTCCGGCTCGAGGTTCCAGGCGCGCAGGGCGAAGCGGTGCCGTCCCTCACCGGACGCGGTCAAGCGGATGGTGACCAGGCCGGTTTCCTCGGTGGTTGCGGCCAGTTTGAACACCAGGGGATGCCGGACGCCGGGCGGCAGCGTATCCGCCCGCTCGGCACGCTCGGGCGCCTGAATCGAGCCCGGGCCGGCCAGCTCTTCCATGATCCACAGCCAACGCGCGGCAGGATGCACCCAAACCTCTTTATAGACGTAACAGTTCTGCGCGGGCCAGTAAGGGACGTCGCTGTTGCCGCGGGTTTGGATGCCGACGGGAAGCGCGCCGACCATATCTCCCGAGGAAACGCTGTAAAGCTGCGTCCAGTCATAGCCCTCGCCGTACATCGTGCTTTGCCCGAAGGGATTCCGGCCTACGATCCATTGGAGCTGCCGCTCGGCCAGATCGGCCGCGGCCGGGTCCCGGCGCAGGCGCGCGGCGGCCGCCAGGGCCTTAGTCTGGGACAACAGGACGCCGTAGTTGCCTCGCCGGGCGAACCAGACAGGGAAGGCTTTCAAATAGTAACCCTGGCCCATAGGCAGGCCGCCGAGCACCTGCTGGCGATAATCCTCTCGCGTGGCTTGGTAAGGGCCCCCGCTCTCGGGAACCTCCAGGTATTCGGTGTCTTTGTAAACATAAGCGGGCAGTACGGCGTAGGGCTCGGTCGAGAGCGCCGCTCTCTTGAGATACTCCGAATAGAGGACCGCCCCGGCGTACCATTCGATCCATTCCTCGTGCTCGGGGAACAGTTCGCAAAGTTTGACCAGCGCGGTAACCGGCGCCTGATCGTTTGCCCGGTGGAACTGATGGAAAATAGCCTTCTTGTCGGGCCCCGTGTAGAAGAACCCGCTGAGAGGAAAGTCGCTGCCAAGGAAGGTTTGCTGTTGCGAGCCGAGGACGACCCGCGCCAGTTCGAAGGCTTTCTCAGCATAGAGAGGCTTGGCGGTGGCCTGATAGAGCTCGGCCGAGGCGAGAGCGCCCATGGCGGCCAGCTCCATGGGGGTAGCCGCATAGGCCAACGTGCTCCGCGTCTCAGGGGTTTCTTCGCCGGCGATGGCCCAGCGCCAGTCGTCCTCGGCGGTGCGGAGGCTGCGGGCCGCCAACTCGGGCTCGCGGCCGCTCAGCACGCGAGCCGCGACGGCCTCGGCCGCGGCGGCGATGTAGTTGACGGTCGGATTATTGCGGGCCTGGGCGATCCGGTCGTCGGCATCGCCCAGGATGCCGTTAGTCCAGAGGTTCATCCCGGCAAAGCCGATCCGGTAGCCGCCCTCGAAGCGCGCCTGGAGCACCCAATCCAGGCCCCAGAGGGCCTCCTCCAGCAATCGGACCAGCAGCTCGGGGTCTTCTCCGGTCCGCTGAAAGCGCTCGGCGAGAGCGAACATGGCGTAAGTCGCCTCGCCGGTATTCACCAGGCCTTGCGAAAGATCGCCCGCATCATGCCAGCCGCCGTTGATGACGATTCTCTTGTCGCCCAGAGCGGCCTGCCAGTCGCGATGGCAAACGTCGTGCATTCCGGGCACGGGGTAGCCGCAGCGTTCACAATAGAAGAAGTTGATGGCCTTCCATATCGTTCCCTTCCAGACGTCCGGGGCGATGCGGAAGGACCTGGTGCGCCGGGGACCGGCTTGGATCACGTAGCGGCCGGGCGCCCGGACTTCGCTGAAGTCGAGCACCTGGAAGCGGCCTAGGCGTGTCCGGCGTTCTTCTACCGGTTTGGAGAGGACGATCTCGCCCTGGACGTTGTTATCGAGGCGGATCAACTCGAAGCGGGTCGCGGGAAGATCCGAGGCCAGGGCGGTCTTCGAGGCTTCGGAGGAATACCCGGTGTGGCTGAAGGCGATCCCGCCCGGCGCCGCCTGCCAGCCCTCGTAATGATCGGGTTCGACCCGCTCGAGTTCAAGCCGGGCGATTTCGAAAGCTACGGCGTCGCCGGCGGCGGCCAGGCGCTTGTTTACCCAGTAGCCGAATTCGAGCGAGACGACCTTGTCGCGGGCCAGGGGCGCGATCTCCCAGAGCACCCGCTGCCACTTGCGGTCCAGCAGGGTGACGTAGTGCACTCCCTCCCGCCGGTACACGTCGGGAACCTTGACGGCGCCCTCGTTGCGCAGCACCACCACGATGGGAAGGACGGGGAAGCCGGAGAGCTCGGGGCGAATCCAGAAGGAAATTCTGTTGTAACTCGTCCAATCCTCGCCCGAAAAAGGCCGGCGGAGAGTAACTGCGGCCAGGCCGTTCCGCGTGGGGGCGGGAGAATCATGATACATGGTTACATCCACACGCAGCGCCGGCGTGCCTCGCGGCCCGGTCTTGGCCAGCGCGGTCAGTCTGCCCTGGCCTTCGAAGACCCAGCGCGCCGGATCACTCATGTCGTCCAATAGACGCGCCTCCAGCACCGTCTTGCCCAGCCGGCGGAATTCGGCCGAGTTTTCGAACTCGATGGGCATGGGCATGCGAGGCGCCCCGGCAAGACAGAGGCCGGTAGCGATCACGAGTCCCCACAGGCAGGCCGGTGCAGCGCGGTTCATATCGGTGCTCCGGTTACTCATAGAGTAAATACCTGGCTCTTCGTCGGCGGAAGGCTTCCACGCCCGGGCGCATCGCCTCCAGCACCTCGCGGCCGCTTTGCCCCTGGCGCAGGCGCTCGGCCGCCTCCTGATTGCCCAGCAGGCGCATCACCTCCCCCAAATCGAACTTCCCCGGGTGATACTTCAAAGTCGCCGCCAGCAGCTCCAGGCCCAGCAGGACCGGATCGAACACCTCCCGGTTCACCAGCAGGATCTCCACCCCTTCGCACTCCTCCCCCTGATACAGGGACGCCCGGGGGCGAAAGCGCCGGTGCACAAAGCGCACCCCGGGCATGCCCAAGGCGTTCAGATGAGCCGCCACCTCCCGAGCCCGGTACCAGGGCGCCCCGATCAACTGGAAGGGCGTGTCGGTGCCGCGCCCCACCGAGATCTGCCGGCTCTCCAGCAGGCAAACGCCCGGATAGAGTGCCGCCTGGGTGAGGCTGCGGATGTTGGGCGAGGGATCCACCCATTCCAGGCCGGTCTCGTCGTACCACATGCTGCGCTTCCAGCCCCGCAGGCGGAGGACGTGGACTTGGGCGCCCAGTCGCTTCTCGCCGTTGTACATCAGGGCCAGCTCGCCTACGGTCATGCCGTGGCGGATGGGCATGCCCGGCAGATAGCCCACAAAGGAAACATACTTCTCCTCGAGCGGCGGCCCGCTCACATCCAGGCCGTTGATGCCGTTCGGGCGGTCGAGCACGTAAAAAGGAATACCTTGTTGGGCCGCGGCCTCCAGCGCGTAACCGAGCGTGGTGATGCGGGTCAGGAAACGAGCCCCGTGCTGCTGGACGTCGTAGACCAGCGCGTCTACCTCCCGCAGCATCTCGGGCGTGGGCCGATAACGTCCGGGTTTGTACAAGCTATACACCGGTATTCCGGTGGCGGGATCTATGCCGTCTTCCACCGCGCCTTCCCGGTTGCCTTCCATGCCATGTTCAGGGGTGAAGACCGCGACCAACTTCACGCCGGGGGCGCGAGCCAGGACGTCCACCAGGCGCCGCCGGTCTTCGGTGACGCCGGTTTGGGCGGTGATCACCGCCACGCGCTTGCCTTTCAAGGGCGCGAACTCCCGCTCGATCAAGACCTCCAGCCCGGTCTTCACCCGCGCCGGCCCGCCGGCCCGGGCCAGCAGACCCGCCAGTGCGAGGGCGACGGCGGGTCCCATCATGCCTCCTCGTATCGGCCGGCCGGCGGTATCTCAGTTCTCCCGTAAGTCGGCGGGGCGGCTTGCGGCCGGCAGAATTTCGACATAGCCGTGTTTGGCCAGGAAGCGAAAGTAACCGACGAAATCGAAATCCATCGGCCCCCACTCCAGCTCGATCCGGCGAATAACTTCGGCCAGGTTGCGCCTGCCGTCACACCACAACAGCAGCACGAGCGGCGCCGGAGAGCCCGCGAACCCGGGGTAACCTTCCCGGCGCTGGAAGGGCAGATCGTCGAGCGTCACCGGACCGGGGCGCTTGCGCCGGACGATGATTCGCGCAGCTTCCGCCCGGCGTGCGTCCGGCGCGGGCGCGAGAGGCCGAACGGGCGCCTTCAGGCCGAGGGCCAGAGCGCGCCCCTGGGCCGCGCGCTGCACTCT
Organism: Solibacteraceae bacterium; assembly: GCA_037444625.1. Lineage (GTDB taxonomy): Bacteria > Acidobacteriota > Terriglobia > Bryobacterales > Bryobacteraceae > DTHT01. The sequence continues at coordinate 18,785 of JBBIMA010000032.1, read as the reverse complement.
TTCTTTCTGCTCGGCGGCGAATCGCGCCAGCAGGCCGGCGAACGGCTCGAGCGAGGCCCGCACCGGGCCGCGCCGCTCGGCGGAGGCCAACCGGACCAGCGAAAGCAGGGCCTCAGTGTCCCGCTCGGCCTGGTAGGCTATCCGCTCGAAGGCCGAGTGGAGCCGGCGGCCCAACGCGTCGGCGTCCGTGGCTCGGAGGATCCCATCCAGATGGGGTCCCAGGCCGCGCAGCATGTTGGCGTAACCACGATCGGCCGTCCACTCGGCAAGCCTGGGGATCTCCTCCTCCCCGGCCGAGGCCAGACAATAGGCGTAAACAGCCAGCAAGGCGCTCAGATCGCGCAGCGAGCGAGGGTCAACGCGAGCGATCGTGTCGGCGCTGCTGTGGTGAACATTGACGCCCGAGCCCCCTTGCAAGGAGACGGTGGGAACGCCGATCGAGGGATCGCTCAAGTAACTGTCGCTGGTCGGACGGAAAGAGGCGGGCCCCGGGAAGGCTCGCCGCAGCATCGCGTAGTAGGTCTCGGCGACCCGAACGGCCAGGGCGTCCTGGTAAGAGCGAGCGACGTCGGGGTTGAGCCGAACGGTGTAGGCCGTTCCGGCCATATCATAAGGCCCGGCCGGGGTGTCCACGTTGACCGCGCCTATCGTGCGCCTGATACGGTCGGGATGGCGCACGACGTAAGCCATGGAGCCGTAGTCTTCGGGCATGGCCAGAATCCGGACGGTTCGGCGGAGCGGCGGCAGCTTGCCGGCGCCGATCAGCCGCCGGAGGGTGGCCGCCGCTTCGAGGATCGCCGCCACGCCCGTAGCGTTATCCTGGGCTCCCAACTCGCTGGTGTGAGCGAGCAGAAGAACTTCCTCCAAGCCGGACGAACTTACAACGCCGGTGACGTAAGGATAAGTGCCCGCGTAGAACCGGCTGTCCACCGCGGCTCGCACCCGGACCGTCCTGTGGCCGGCCAGCAGCCGGCGCAAAAATTCGGCCTGCCGCGGGGTGACGGAAAAGCCGGGCAACGGGCTGCCGGACTTGGTGAATGCCCAGCCGTGATCGCCCCAGGCGTTCACCCAGTAATGAGCGTCGAGTAGTTCGGGGTTCTCCGTCGAGCAACTGATCAGGCCGGCGGCGCCCAGTCGGTAAAGCGCCGCTTTGAGCGCGCCTCGCCGGCCCAAATCGGCCGGCAGTTCGGCCAGCACCATCTTGCCTTCCACCTGGGAGCGGCGAAGCTCTGCGGGAGAAACCGGCGGCAGCTCGATGACCTCAGCCTGAATGCCTTCGGGCGGAGTGGGGCCGCTCCACATCACCAGCGAGGCGGGCGTCTTTTCATAGTCCGCCAGGATGCGCAGCTCCGTAGGCAAGGGAGGCTCGACAATTTCCAGCACGGCGCGCCGGACGTCCCACGCCAACGGCATGGTCCAGAAGCCGAACTGCGTGACGCCGTCGGCCGGCGGCGTCTCCAGCTCGACTTGGTCGAGCCCGAGGCGCTCCATTGTGCTGCGCAGGTAGGCGGCCGTCTGCTCAAACTTCGGGAAAGTGAACCATCGGTCGCTCGAATGGATGCGCATCACAAGATCCATGGCTTCGCTCGGGTTGACCTCGGCCCGGACTTTCTCGATGACGCTCCGGAGTTCGAGGCTCGCCGCGCAGGCAGGGCCGAGTCCGAGCAGCAGGATCAGCCATCGCCAGGTCCAGGACAGGGCCGCGCCGCCATGGAAGCTCTCCGCGGGCCTGACGCAGCCGCGGGCGAAACGCTCCGCTCGCCGCCTATTCATAGAGTAAGTACCTGGCCCTTTGCCGGCGGAAGGCTTCCACGCCCGGGCGCATCGCCTCCAGCACCTCGCGACCGCTTTGCCCCTGGCGCAGGCGCTCGGCCGCCTCCTGATTGCCCAGCAGGCGCATCACCTCCCCCAAATCGAACTTCCCCGGGTGATACTTCAAAGTCGCCGCCAGCAGCTCCAGGCCCAGCAGGACCGGATCGAACACCTCCCGGTTCACCAGCAGGATCTCCACCCCTTCGCACTCCTCCCCCTGATACAGGGACGCCCGGGGGCGAAAGCGCCGGTGCACAAAGCGCACCCCGGGCATGCCCAAGGCGTTCAGATGAGCCGCCACCTCCCGAGCCCGGTACCAGGGCGCCCCGATCAACTGGAAGGGCGTGTCGGTGCCGCGCCCCACCGAGATCTGCCGGCTCTCCAGCAGGCAAACGCCCGGATAGAGTGCCGCCTGGGTGAGGCTGCGGATGTTGGGCGAGGGATCCACCCATTCCAGGCCGGTCTCGTCGTACCACATGCTGCGCTTCCAGCCCCGCAGGCGGAGGACGTGGACTTGGGCGCCCAGTCGCTTCTCGCCGTTGTACATCAGGGCCAGCTCGCCTACGGTCATGCCGTGGCGGATGGGCATGCCCGGCAGATAGCCCACAAAGGAAACATAGTCCTGATCGAGCGAGGGACCGGCCACGCCCAGGCCGGTAATGGGATTGGGCCGGTCGAGGACGTAATAAGGGATGCCGCGCTCGGCGGCCGCTTCCAGGGTATAACCGAGCGTGGTGATGTAAGTATAGAAGCGGGCGCCGACGTCCTGAATGTCATAGATTAGGGCGTCCAGGTCGTCCAGCATCTGGGGAGTGGGCCGGAGCAGATTGCGCTGAAACAGACTGTGGATCGGCGCGCCCGTAGGTTGGTGGACGCCCGAGGCGATGGCGCCGGTGGCGGCGCCGCTCAGGCCGTGCTCGGGCGTGAAGATGGCCGCTAGCCGGACCTTGGAGGCGGCCAGCAGGTCAATCAGGTGGCGCCGGTCGCCTGCGATCGCGCTATGGTTGGCGATCACCCCGACCCGCTTGCCTTCGAGGGCCTTGAAGCCTTCCTCCGCCAGCACGTCCAGACCGGTCTTCACGGGGGCGCGGGTTTGCCCGGAGAGCACGGCGAGTGCGGCCCACAGTGCACACGACAACCGGGAAATGTTTGGGTTCATGAGGTTGTCCTGCCGAATGGGCTCGAAACCACGGGCGCCGGGCCGGGCGTCAGAAAGTCAAACGCAGCGCCATCTGCATCTCTCGCGTCCGTGCGGGCGTGGTGGTGGCGGTCACCATGCCGAAGGTGGTGGAGTTCAACCGGCCGTCCGGCACCTCGAAGCTGGGAGTATTGGTCAGGTTGAAGGCCTCGGCCCGGAACTGAAGCTTGACTTGCTCGGTGAAGGCGAAAGTCTTGAACAGGGACGCGTCCAGGTTATAGAAGCGGGGGCCGTGGATGTCGGGCAAGGTGCGAGAGACATTGCCGTAAGTAAAGGCGGGCGGCTGGGAGAAAGCGCCCGTGTTGAACCATTGGCTGAGCGATTGGTTCGCGGGCTGCGAGCCGACGCCGGGCACGACGTTGGGACGATTGCCTCCGTTGCTGATGGAGGCGCTCAAAGGGATCGAGCGGCCGCTGTGAACGGTGCTGATGCCGTTGATCTGCCAGCCGCCGGCGATCCCGCGCAGCAGCCGGTTCTCGGGGCGGTAGGGAATCTCCCAGAGCGCCGTGACCACCAGGCGCTGGGGGATATCCTGGTAGCTCCGCGAGCGCTCGGCGCGCAGGTTCTGCCAGTCCTGTACGGCGGTGCCGCTGACCGCGCCCGGCCGGCCGGTGCCCTGGAGGTCGTCAATCAATTTCGCCGCAGCGTAGGCGGCCAGGAGGGAAAATCCTTGCGAAAAGCGCTTCTCGATCTTGAGAGTGAAGGCGTGGTAAATGGAATTGCCGCGATAAACGCTGCCGCCGCTCACGCTGCTGAACTGCGGAAAGGGCAGCAGAAGCTGGCGTACGGTGACGGTGCGGGTGGCCACCGGCCCTGAGGTGATGATCCCGTAAAACGGATTGGGCACCTGCTGGAGAAGCTGGGTGCCCCAGGCCAGGTACCGGTTGTCGAGCCAGTTGAGCGGTTGGCTGCTCATGGTGAGGCGCGCCCCGCGGTTGCCCACCCAGGCCGCTTCGACGAGCCAGTTGGCCCACGGTTCGCGCTGTAAGGTGAAGTTCCACTGCTGCGAGTAACCGCGATGCACGCCGCGTAACTGCCCGGTGACCGCGCCGCCCACCCCCGTCAGCGCGCCCAGACGGCTGCCGGTAGGCTGATCGAGGCCGTTCGGGAAGGGGTTGGCCAGGGTGTTGTAAGGCGTCAGCCCGCCGTCAATCGAAGTGACCATAGGCGTGTTGACCGCGAAACCCGCCCCGGCCGCCGTGCCGCCGGGTCCGAAGGTCGGGATGTAGCTGATTCCGTAGCCGCCCCGGAGCACCGTGCGCGCATCGAGCTGGTAGGCGAACCCGAAGCGCGGGCCGAAGTCGTTCAGGCTTTGCTCCGTCAGACCCTTGGGCAGGCCGCCGGTCTCGGGGAAGACCAGGCCGCCGCGCAGCTCGCTCAGGCCGGGCACCTTCAGGGGAGAGGCGATGGCGGGATCGAAGTTCGGGAAGATGTTCCGCCGTTCCTTCACCGGGCCTTCGTATTCCCAGCGCAGCCCGAGATTCAGCGTGAGCCTAGCGCTGACTTTCCAGTCCTCCTGGATGAACAGCGCCGAGTGGTTCATGCTGACCGTGGTGTCGGAAGTTACTCCGGCCGTCCCGCTGGTGGGCGTTCCCAAAAGGAAGGTGGCCAGCCCGTTACCCGCCGTGGCGCTGGCGGTCAGCGGGTTCGGCCCCTGGGTGAAGCTTCGCCCGAAAGAGAAATTGCCTGAGCTATTGGAGGTTCCCCAGTCGCTCCGGCGATACAGGCGCTGTTCGAAGCCGAACTTGATGTTGTGCCGGCCCTGGATCTTGGTGACGCTGGCTGCTGCGGTCCCCGTCGCGCTGGGGTTCCCGGTCGAATCGGGCCGTCCGAACGAAGTGAAGTCGGTGATACTGAAAGCGGGAAAGCCCACGCCTAACTGTCCGTACTGGATCTGCCGGGCATAGAAAGACGAGAAGCCGATCGAAGTTACATCGAAGCCCCGGCCCGGCGCCCTGGTCTGTTCCTGTTCGCGATTGACGCCCAGTCGGGCGTCCAGCAGAAGCGTGGGCGCGAGCGTATCGGTGTATTCGAGAACCGCCGTGCGCCGCGGGATCTTGATCAGCCTGCCGTCGGTGTCCGCGATGTTATTGAAGTAATTCGGGAATCCCCAATCGAGCACGTCGCGGCTGAAGCGCCCGGCCAACCTTCGTGCGGCCGTGAGATTGTAGTCAATCCGGATGCCCAGGTTGTCTTTCTCGACCGGGGCTCGCGCCAACAGGAACAGGTTCTGCGCGCGAGTGTAAGGCAACCCCGGCAGGTTGGGCATGGGGTAATACTTCAGCACCGCGGCGGCGATAGGGCTGATCCTTTGGGCCGGAATGCGGTTGGAGGGAAAGGGGTCTCGCAGGTAGGATCCGGGCCGAGCGGGATCGGCGCGGGTGGTGAACGGGTCATAGACCAGGATCAGTTGGCCGTTGGCCGCGCGCGTGTCGGAGAAATCGCCCGCGCGCTGCTGTTCGGTAGGGGAATTGATCGTGCGCGAGGCGTAGCGGCGCTCCCGGTAACCTTCGTAGTTGAAGAAGAAAAACAGCTTGTCTTGCTTGATCGGCCCCCCGAGAGTTCCGCCGAAGGTGTTGACCCGCAGGGCGGGGCGAGGACTGCCGGCTTTGTTGGCGAAAAACTCGTTGGAGTTGAGTTTGTCGTTGCGCAGATACTCGAACAGGCTGCCGTGGAATTGGTTGGTTCCCGAACGGCTGATCATGCTGATGACACCGCCCCCCGTCCGGCCGAATTCGGCCGACATGGCGTTGGTGAGCACCTTGAACTCCTGCGTGGCGTCCACCGGCAAGAAGGCCATGGCGCTGTAGTCGGTCATCTTTTCGTTCGCGATGCCGTCAATGAGAAAGGCGTTGTTGAGCGGCGTGCCGCCCCCGATCACGACTTGCCCCATCCGCCAGGTGGAAAGCAGGCTGCCGCCGAAATACCCGATGCCCTGGACGGTCGGAATCAGATTGGCCAGGGCCATGGGATTGCGGCCGTTGAGCGGCAGGTCTTCAATCTTGCGCTGGTCCATGACCGTTCCCAAAGTGGAGGTATTGGGTTCCAGCAAGGGTGTGCCGCCGCTGACCTCGATCCGCTCGGAAACCGCGCCCACTTCCAAGGTCACCGGGACGGCCAGCGAGCGGTTCGCCTCGACCACGATGCCCTCGCGGCGGAAGATCTTGAAACCGGCGGCTTCGACCTCGACGGCGTACAGGCCGGGCGGCACGAGCAGAAACTGGTAGTCGCCCGCCGAGGCGGTCGTGGTCCGTTGGGTGAGTCCCGTACGGGAGTTGATGAGGCGAACCTCGGCGCCCGCCACGACCGCGCCCGAGGGGTCGCTCACCGTTCCGGTAACCACACCGGTGGTGACCTGAGCCCGGCCGGCCCAGGGCAAGGCAAGCGCGATCAAGCTCAGGGCGCAGGCCAGGGTGAGGGACGTGTTCGCCTTATTTTTCAAATGGTTGACCATTTCAGCCTCCTGTTTGAGGGGGGGTGGGGAGTTGCGCTGTGGAGCGAGGGGTGACAGCCGGCTCGCACATGTCTATAGGAGATTATCATGACCTGATCACATGGTCAAGTCTTTTCGCTCTTCCCTGCTCCTGGCTCGATCAGACACCAATGGAATCAACCGCGGGCAAGTAGCCGCAAATGTGAGGGTTACCGGCGGGTTGGCTGGGAGGCAGGGATTCGAACCCCGATAAGCAGATCCAGAGTCTGCAGTCTTACCGTTAGACGACCTCCCAACGGCAAACCCATTTTACCATCAGCCCGCCCCGACGGAAAAGAGCCCCCAGCCCGCCCTTTCCCACGCCCCGACCGGCCTATAATGTTCGCTGCCATGAGCCTCAGCCATGATCTTTCACGACGCGCGTTTCTGGCCTCCGCCGCCGCCTTCGCCGCCCGCCCGGGTCTGGCCGCCCGCCGCCCGCCCAATATCCTCCTCATCATGTCGGATGAGCACAACCGCCGCGTCGCGGGCTGCTACGGCAATCCCTTGGTCCGCACGCCCAACCTCGACCGGCTGGCCGAGCAAGGCATCGTCTTTGAAGACGCTTATACCAACTCGCCTCTGTGCGTTCCCTCCCGCTCTTCCTTCACCTCGGGCAAGTACATCCACCGCGTCTCGGTCTGGAGCAACGACTGTGAGCTGCCCGACCCCGACATCCCCTCTCTGCCCCGCATCCTGAACGCCGCCGGTTACGAATCCTTCCTCTGCGGCAAGCAGCACTACGCGCGCGACCGCCGTTACGGCTTCATCGAGATCGGCGGCAACATGAACAACAGCGTCAAGACCGGACGCGGCTCCCGCCGCCGCGCCGACGACGCCACCGTCAACTACGCCTCCGCCCAAGAGCGCTTCCGGAACTTCCGGCCGGGCGAGGATTCCGGCGTGCTCTCCCACGATCGCCGGGTCACGGCCGGCGTCCTGGAATTCCTCTCCCGCCGCACGCGCCGCGACAAGCCTTTCTTCCTGTTCGCCGGCTATCTGGCCCCGCACTTCCCCCTTATCGTTCCCGAGAGTTACTGGAATCCCTACCGGGGCAAGGTCGCCATGCCGGTCATTCCCGACGGCTTTCTGGAGTCCATGCCCCTCAACTATCAACACCTGCGGCGCGGTTTCGGGCTCATTGACGTGGACCCGGAGATCGTCCGCCGGGGTCGCGAGCTGTATTACGGGTTGACTCAGTGGGTGGACGAGCAGATCGGCCAGCTCCTGGAGGCTCTCCGCCGCAGCCCCTTCGCCTCCGACACCGTCATCGTCTATACCACCGACCACGGCGAGAACATGGGCGAGCACGGCCTGTGGTGGAAAAACTGCATGTACGAGCAGGCCGCCCACATCCCCTTGATCGTCGCCTGGCCCGAGCGCTGGAAAGGAGGCCGGCGCCGGCGGGGCGCCTGCTCGCTGCTCGATCTGGTCCGGACCCTGGCCGAAATCGGCGGCGCGCGCGTCCCCGAGGACTGGAACGGCGACTCGATGCTTCGCTGGATGGACGACCCCGCCGCGCGCTGGAAGGATTTGGCTCTCAGCCAGTATTACGCCCACAACATCGCTTCCGGCTTCGCCATGCTCCGCACCGGACGGTGGAAGTACGTCTACCACAGCCCGCCCGACGAGCGCCATCCGGCCGAGCGCGAGCTCTACGACTTGGAGGCCGACCCGGAGGAGTTCCGCAACCTGGCTCGCGAGCCGGCCCACGGCCCGCAACTGGAGCGGCTGCACACCCTGCTTCTCAAGGAATTGGGCGAGCACCCGGACGACACCGAGCGGCGTTGCCGGGCCGAACTGGCCCGCGGTTACCCGGGTCAGGCTGAACGCAAGAGGCGCAAGGCGGCCTGAGCCGCCCCGGGCCTTCAGCTTTCGAAGATGACCGCCGTGCCGTAGGCCAGCATCTCAGCCATGCCGCGGCCTACGTCGGAGGTCATGAACCGGACGCCGACGACGGCGTTGGCGCCCAGCGAGCGCGCCTCCTCGACCATGCGGTCCAGCGCCTGCTCGCGGCTTTCGGCCATCAGCTTGGTGTACTCGTGCACCTCGCCGCCCACGACGTTGCGCAGGCCGGCCAGGATGTCCTTGCCTACGTGCCGCGCCCGCACCGTGTTGCCCCGCACCAGGCCCAATACTCGCGCCACCCGCCGGCCCGGGATTTCGAAGGTGGTGGTAACGATCATTTCCTCACGCTCCTGTAGCGATCATGCGGCAGCTCCAACAGCCGTTCGCGCAACACCGAAACGAACAGCAGCACTACGCCCACCGCCACTGCGCCGCCCAGCATCTCCTCCAGAGTGGGCGGGCGCCAGTGCAGCAGGGCCATCGCCAGCCCGTAGACCGCCCAGGCCGCCAGGCCCCCGCAAACCAGCAACCAGCCCAGCCCTCGGGGCGCGCGCACCGAAAGCCTCCGTTCCAGTTCTTGCATCCTTTCCTCCGGCGGATCCGGGAAGTCCGCCCGGGCGGTCAGTTGTTGCAGCTCCCGGAATTGGCGCAGGGTCTCGCGGCATTCGGCGCAATCCTCCAGGTGGATGCGCACGCGCTGCGCCAGGGCCTGGGTCAGCTCCTCATCCAGGTAGGCGGAGAGCATTCCCTTGAGTTCTTCGTGCTCTTCGGGCCGCATCAGAGATACCTCGCAAGTCGGCGGCGCAGGCGCTGGCGCGCATCGTGCAGCCTGGAGGCGACCAGAGCCGGCGTGGTCCCGGTCACGCGGGCGATCTCCGCGTAGCTGAGGCCGTGAAAATCCTTCAGTAGCAGCGCCTCGCGTTGCGCCGGCGGCAATCGCTCGATCGCCTGCCGGATCGCGGCGCTCATCTGCCGCCGCTCGGCCAGAGCTTCCGGGTCCGGCTCGCCGGCGGCTTCCTCCAGATCGCCGCTTTCGGCCTGCCGCCGGACGGCCCGCTTGCGCAACAGGTCAATGGCCAGATTGCGCAGCACGGCGTACATCCACGCCCTGGCCGGCTGGGAGCAGTCCCTCCGTTTCCAGTGCCGGTGCAAACGCAGAAACGCCTCCTGCGTCAACTCCAGGGCATCGTCCGGATCGCCGACCATCTGAAGCGCGAACTGGTAGGCGCGCCGCTTGTGCTCCTGGAAGAAAGCCGCCAGGCCCGCGGCTTCCCCGGCACCGGCCTCCAGCGCAGCTTCCGAAGTGGGCGGCATGAAATCTCGTATCTATACTACGCGTGTGACCGCGCTTTCTTGCCGGAAATTCCGCCCGGCCTCACTCCGAGCGCACGGCGATGATCGGGTCCACGGCCGCCGCCCGCCGGGCGGGAATCCAGGCGGCCAGCACGGCCGCCGTCACCAGCGCCAGCGAGGCGCCGGCCGGCAGGAGAGGATCCGCCGGGCCGACCCCGTACAGCAGGCGCCCGGCCAGCCGCCAAAGCACGAGGGATCCGCCCAGCCCGATCGCCGCCCCGGCCGCGGCCAGCTTCACCCCTTGGCCCACCACCATGCGCCGCAGGCTGCCCGGCTCGGCGCCCAGTGCCGCGCGCAGGCCCAGTTCGGGCGTGCGGCGTGTGACCGAGTAGGCCAGCAGGCTGTACGTCCCCGTCGCCGCCAGCGCCAGCGCGATCCCCGCGAAGCCCGTCATCAGCGCCGCTGCCAGCTTTTGCGGGGCCATGGCCGAGGCTACGATCTCCTCCAGCGTCGTCACCCGTGAGAGCGGCTGCCGCCGGTCGGTGGCTCGCACCGCTTGGCGCAACAGAGCCGCCATGCCGGCCGGGCCGCCCGTCCGGCTCCGCACCACCAACCAGGCGCTCCCCAGCCGGTCTGCCGCCTGCCGGTAGGGCCAGAACAACTCGGCGTCGGGCGGCTCGGCCAGGCTCTTGTGGCGCACGTCGCCCACCACTCCCACCACTGTGAACCACTGCGCCGGCCGCCCCGGTCTCGGCCGTGCGTTGGTGAAGCGCTTCCCGACGGGGTCCTCGCCCGGCCAGTAACGCCGCGCCAGCGTCTCGTTGATCACGGCCACCGGCGCAGCCCGTCGGTCGTCCGCCTCGCTCAACAGGCGGCCCCGGCGCAGAGGAATCCGCATGGCTCGGAAGTAACCCGGGCTGGCGGCGCGGAACCACACGATCGGCGTGGCGCCTTCGGCAGCGGCAGGGCGGCCCTCGACCAGCAGGCCGGTTCCCGTGTTGTGCTGCGTCAGCGGCAGCGAGGTGACCAGGCCCGCCGCCGCCACCGCCGGGTCGGATTCCAGTTGTTCCAGCAGGCGGTCCCAGAACTGCGCCCGCGACTCCGGTCGCGCGTACTCTGCCGCTCCCAGCGTGATGCTCGCCGCCAGCACACCTCGGGGATCGAAACCCGGATCCACCCGGCTCAGCCTGGTGAAGCTGCCGAGCGCCAGGCCGGCCCCCGCCAGCAGGATCAGAGCCAGCGCCCCTTGCGCCACCACCAACGAGGAAAGCAGCCGGCTTTGGCTGCGGCCTCCGCCCGATCCCCGGCCGGCTTGCCGGAGCGCTTCCGCCGGCGAGCCGGTTCGAGCGGCGGCCGCAGCCGCCGCCAGCCCCAAGGCCAGGCCCGTCGCCGGCGTCAAGGCGAGCGCGAAGGCCAGAACCGGGCGGTTCACCGCCGCTCCGCCCAGCAGGGGATAGCGGGCCGGGGCCAGCGCCGAAATGGCTTTGAGGGTTGCGCAGGCGGCCGGCAAACCCAGCGTCGCCCCGGCCAGACTCAGCAGGGCGCTCTCAACCAGCCACTGCCGGAGCAGATGCCGCTGCCGGGCACCCAGCGCGCTGCGCAGGGCCCATTCGTGCCGCCGGGCCCAGGCGCGGGCCAGCAGCAAACCGGCCACGTCGGCGCAGGCCAGCAGCAGCACCAGCGCTGCGGCGGCCGTCAGCAGTCGCAGGCTCCCGCTGACATCCCGCACCACAAACTCCCTCAGACCCCACACCCGCGGCCGGCGGCCCAGGCTGCGCGGCTCCGCCTCGAGCATGCGGCCCACGGCGTCCAGTTCGGCCTGCGCCTGCGCGAGCGTCACCCCCGGTCGCAGCCGGGCGAAAAGGGTCACGGGAACGCCGTCGTTGTGCGGACTGCGCGCCTCGGCCAGGCCCAGCGGGACGAACAAGTCAATCTTGCGCCCGGGCAGCTCGAACCCGGGCGGCAGAATGCCGACCACCACCCGGCTTTCGCCGTCCAGCCGGATGGCGCCTCCGAGCAGCTCGGGGTCCGAACCGAACCGCCGCCGCCACAGCTCGTGCGTGATGACGGTCACCGCCGGGCCGCCCGGCTGATCTTCCTCCGGCAGGAAGCCCCGGCCGCGCAGCATGTCCACGCCCAGCATCGGGAAGAAGGATGCGTTGACTCGCCACAGCAGGACTTGCTCGGGCTCGGGGCCCTCGGTCAGGTTGGCGTTGCCCGGCGCGGCGGCGGATGCGGTCGCCAGCGCGGAGCAACGGCGCCGCCAATCCACCGCGTCCGAATACGTGACGTTGTGGTAGGGGATGCCTTTCTCCGGGGTCGAACCCCAGATCTGGACCAGGCGGTCGGGTTGCTGCAAGTGGGGCAGCGGTCGCAGCAACGCGGCATGCGCCAGGCTGAAGACGGCTGTGTTGACCCCGATGCCCAGGGCCAGCGCCAGCACGGCGGCGGCCGTGGCGCCTGGGTTCGCGCGGAGCGCGCGCAGGCCGCAGAGCAAATCGCGGCGAAACCGGTCCATGGTCTGCCTCGCGGAGGAGGGAGGTCCGTCCCGTCCGCCGCGGCCGCCCCCAGGCCCTTGGGCATCGGGCCGCAGCGCGGAGGGATTTTCCGTCCCGTGGAGTTGGAGACTGCGGAGAGGGAGAAGTTTCCGGCCGGCGCCGGTTATCTCAACTCGAGGATCTCTTTTTCCTTGGCCTTGACCGCCTGTTCGAGCCGCTGCATGTGGCTGTCGGTAATCTTCTGAACCTCGTCCAGGCCCCGGCGCTCGTCGTCCTCGCTGATCAGCTTGTCCTTGAGCATCTTTTTGAGGGCCTCGTTGGCCTCGCGCCGGACGTTGCGCAGGCCGACGCGGTGGTCCTCGGCCACCCCGTGCAGGTGCTTGACCAGCTCCCGCCGCCTCTCCTCGGTCAGAGGCGGCACGGGCACGCGGATGATCCTGCCGTCGTTGGAGGGATTCAGGCCCAGGTCGGAGGACCGGATGGCTTTCTCGATGGTCCCGATCTGGGAGAGATCCCAGGGCTGGACCGTGATCAGGTTGGCCTCCGGCACGTGAAGAGTGGCCACCTGATTCAGGGGCATGGGAGTCCCGTAATAGTCCACCCGCACCGGGTCCAGCAAGGCGACCGAAGCGCGGCCGGTGCGAATGCCGGCCATGGCGTGCTGGAGATCGCCCAGCACCTTCTCCATGCGGCTCTTGGCGAAGGAGTAAACGTCTTTGACGGTCTGGAAGCTCTGAGTCGCAGGCGCACTACGTTGTTCTTTCATAGGCTCCACTCACCATCTGCGACGGGCCGGGTCCGGCTCTCAGCCACCCCTTCTGGCATTATAGCCCCGGGCGGAGGGCCTCCGGCCTGCCCGCCCCCGGCGGCCGCTCCGAACCTCCGCCGCTAACTATTTGATAATCGTGCCGGTTGGCTCGCCCTCCACCACCCGCCGGATGTTGCCGGCGACGTTCAAATTGAACACCACCACGGGGAGCCGGTTGTCCCGGCACATAGCCACGGCGGAGGCGTCCATGATGCCCAGCCCCTGCGAAAGGACCTCCAAGTAAGTGATCTCCCGGTAGAGCACGGCGTCCGGGTGTCGGAGGGGGTCCTTGTCGTAGACGCCTTCCACACGCGTGCCTTTGGCCAGCAGCTCCGCCCGGATCTCCAAGGCGCGCAGAGCGGCGGCGGTGTCGGTGGAGAAATAGGGGTTCGAGGTGCCGGCGGCGAACACCACCACGCGGCCCTTCTCCAGGTGGCGCAAGGCGCGGCGGCGGATGTAGGGTTCGGCTACCTGGCGCATTTCGATGGCGGTCATCACGCGGGTGGGCACGTCCTGCTTTTCCAGGGCGTCCTGCAAGGCCAGCGCGTTGATGACGGTGGCCAGCATGCCCATGTGGTCCGCCGTGACGCGATCCATCCGCCGGGCCGCCTCGGAAACGCCCCGGAAGAAATTGCCGCCGCCCACCACGATGGCGGTCTGCACCCCCGACCGGGCGACCTCGGCGATCTCTCCGGCCAGCTCGCCCAGCCGGGCCTGGTCCAAGCCGTATTCCCGCTCGCCGGCCAGCGCCTCGCCGCTCAGCTTCAGCAGAATTCGTTGATATCGGGCCACGATCCTCCCGGGAGGGCGACCCGGGCCGGGCCTTGGGCTAACCTTCCGAGCCGGCCCGATCGCCCACTTTGAAACGCACGAACCGCGAGACCGTAATGTTCTCGCCCATCTGGGCGATCTTGGTGGCGATCAACTGGCCCACCGTCAGCGTGTTGTCCTTGATGAACGGCTGATCGTAAAGGCAGACCTCTTCGTAAAACTTGCCCAGGCGGCCCTCGACGATCTTGTCCACGATCTTCTCGGGCTTGCCCTCGGCCAGGGCCCGCGCCCGCTGGATCTCGCGCTCCTTTTGGAGCACCTCGGCAGGGACGTGCTCCCGGCTGATGTACTGCGGATCGGCCGCCGCCACCTGCATGGCGATGTCGTGGACCAACTGGCGGAACTCGTCGGTCCGGGCGACGAAGTCGCTCTCGCAGTTGACCTCGACCAGCACGCCGAGCTGGGCGCCGGGATGGATGTAGCTGCCCACCAGGCCCTGCCGGGTGGCGCGTGAGGCCTTCTTGGCGGCCGAGGCGATGCCCCGCTTGCGGAGCACCACCTGGGCCTCGGCCAAATCGCCCTGGGCCTCCTGGAGCGCGCTCTTGCACTCCATCATGCCTGCGCCGGTCAACTCGCGCAGTTGCTTGACCAATTGTGCGCTGATCTCTGCCATGGATGCGGTCCTACCTGAAAGAATGAACCGGAAAGCCGGCGATCAACTCTGGCCCTCGGCCGCGCCCGCGCCCGGCGGAGCCTCTCCTGCCGGCCCCTTGCGAGGCAGGGAGACCGAAGGCAGCTCCTCCTCCGGGATGGTTTCCGACATGAGCTGCTCGGAGAAGCGCGGGTCCACGTAGCGGGTGTACTCGGGGATCTCCTCCAGCGGCGTCTCGTCGGCCACGATCCGCTCGGCGGTGAAGGTCTGTTCGGTGGCCAGGGCCCGTCCCTCGATGACCGCGTCGGCGATCTTGCTGGCGAACAGCCGGATGGCGCGCAGCGCGTCGTCGTTGCCGGGGATGGGGTAGTCCACCATGTCCGGGTCGCAGTTGGTGTCCACCACCGCCACCACCGGTATGCCCAGCTTACGCGCCTCCCGCACCGCGATCTCCTCCTTGTTGGAGTCAATCACGAACAGCAGGTCCGGCCGCGCGGGCATCTCCTTGATGCCCGCCAGATTCTGCTCCAGATGCTTGCGCTCCCGCTCCAGGCGGGTGATCTCCTTTTTCGAGCGCCCCTGGTAGCCGTTCTCGGCCGCCATCGCCTCCAGTTCCCGCAGCCGCTTGATGGATTTCTGAATGGTCACCCAGTTGGTCAGCAGGCCGCCCAGCCAGCGCTGGTTCACGTAGTACATCTGGCAGCGGGTGGCCTCCTCGGCGATCGCCTCCTGCGCCTGCCGCTTGGTGCCCACGAACAGCACGGTCTTGCCCTGCGAGGCCATCTCGCCCACGAAGCGCATGGCCTCCTTGAACAGGCGCAGGGTCTTCTGTAAGTCAATGATGTAAATTCCGTTGCGTTCGCCGAAGATGTACTCCTTCATCTTCGGATTCCAGCGCTTGGTCTGGTGCCCGAAGTGAACGCCCGCTTCGAGCAATTCTTTCATCGAGATTGACGGCAAACTGCCTCCTTCTCAGTCTTCGGTTGGATCGGGCGCGCGCTCCAAACGAGATTTGCGCGCCCGCCGGGCGCGGCGGCCGCCCGCACCGAATCTGGCGGTCTCGGCACGGCCCCCGGCGCCTGCACCCGCTCCCTACCGCTTGGAGAACTGGAAGCGCTTGCGCGCTCCCTTCTGGCCGTACTTCTTGCGCTCGTGCTTGCGCGGGTCGCGGGTGAGAAAGCCGAGCTGCTTCAGCTTGCGGCGCAGCTCGGCATCGAAGGCCACCAGCGCTCGCGCAATGCCCAGACGCACCGCGCCCGCCTGTCCCGACAGACCGCCGCCGTCGGCCAGAACCATCACGTCGAACTTGTCCGCCGTCTCGGTGGCCAGCAGGGGCTGGCGCACCAGCGTGCGGGCGCTTTCCGTCACGAAGTACTCTTCCATCGGCCGGCCGTTGATGGTGATTCGGCCCTGGCCCGGCCGCAGGAATACCCGAGCGACGGCGCACTTGCGCCGCCCCGTTCCCATCTGTTGTACCAGACTCGCCACTGCCTTGCGATCCTCTCTCGATCCCCTCAGCCGCTCACCTTCAGCGCGGCCGGCTTCTGCGCCTGGTGCGGATGCTTGTCCCCGGCGTAGACCCGCAGCTTGCGCAGCATCCGTTTGCCCAGTTTGGTCTTGGGCAGCATGCCCGCAATGGCGTCATAGACGATCCGCGCCGGCCGCGCCGCGCGCAACTTGCGCAGCGGGATCTCTTTCAGGCCCCCCGGGTAGCCGGTGTGATGCCGGTAAACCTTTTGCTCCTCCTTGCGGCCGGTGAGCCGCACGTGGGCGGCGTTGATCACGATCACATGATCGCCTACGTCCAGAAAGGGGGTGTAGTCGGGCTTGTGCTTGCCCATCAGGAGGACGGCCGCCTGGCTGGCCAGGCGCCCCAGGACGGCGTCCCGGGCGTCCAGCAGGTGCCAGCGGCGCACAACCTCCTTCTGGGACGGGAATGGGGTCTTCATGGACAGACTCGTCCGCTCCTTGGTCCTCGATAAGATCAGGGTAGCGAAGCGCCGAGTGCCCTGTCAAACGGCTCCCGCCCCGCGCCGGCCCTCAGCTTCGCCGCGCCAGCAGGGCCGCCGCCACGGGCCCGTTCACCAGCGCCAGCAGCCACGCCGTCCCCAAAAAGCCGAAAACCGGCAGCGCGTAGGCGCTCACCAACACCGCGCCCAGGCAGGCCCCAGCCAGGTCGAGCGCGTACAGCCCGCCCGGCGCTTCAGCTCGCTCTCCCCCGAAGTAAATGCGGCCCGCCACGGGGAACTGGTAGCCGCCCATCCAGCCGCAGCCGAGCGCCAGCGCCGGGAATCCCAGGTGGCTGACGGCCCACAGACCCGCCGCGCCCGAAACCCCGCCTAGCGCTGCGAAGACTGCGTACAGCAGCAGCGCCGCCCCCGCCGCCAGACTTTGCAAGCCCGCCAGCAGCGCCGCATCCCGGCGGCCGCTTCCCGCCAGCGCCCGCCGGCTTCCCAGCGCCATGCCCGCCATGAACGCCGCAATCACCAGCGAGAGCTGGTGATACACGTAGCCGTAGAGCACCTGGAAGCCGACCAACAGCAGGACCTCGAGCGCGATCGAGCTGAAACCCATCGCGGCCACCGCCAGAGCCGCCGTGGCCGCAGCCCCGGCCCGACCCGCCAGCGTCGCCAGCAGTCCCATCAGCAGCGCGAGGCCCGCCGCCACCCGCCCCAGTCCCACTCCGGCCGCTGCCTGAAACAGGTCCCCGTAACGGCGGTCGAATTGCGCGCCCCACAGCACGGCGTCGAAGTAGTAGGCGATGGGGGCCAGGTCGCGGTTCAGGGGCGCTGTTCCGGCCGCGCCGATCTGCTCCTCCAGCGCTTGCACCCGCGCCGGCGTCAGGCGGAACCGGAAGTAATACTCGCGCACGTACTGCGTGCGCAGTCCCCGCGCCCGCAGGCGCTCGGCCAGCGCGTCGGCGTCCCGGGTGAGGACTTCGGGTCGCCGGGTCGCCAGCAAATGCACGGTCTCGCCGGGCAGCAGCGCCACGCCGGGGAACACCGCCCGCAGAGTGTCTCGGATCGAGCCTAGCAGGCGCGCCCGTTCGGGGCTGATGTAGTTTTCCGAGGCGCGCAGCCGGAGCGCCAATACGCCCTCCGGGCCGAGCTTGGCGGCCGCCAGGCGGAAGAACTCCAAGGTGTAAAAGCGGTTCAATTGGGCGGTGGAGGGCTCGGGCAAGTTCACGATGATCACGTCGAAGGGCCCCGGCGCGGTCTTCAGGTACAGCCGCCCGTCGGCCGCGTGGATGCACACGCGAGGCTCCGCCGCCGCCGGCAGCCACTCCTCGGCGAAGCGCCTGCCGGCCAGCTCCAGCACCGCCGGATCCAGTTCCACGTAGTCCACGCGCTCCAGCGTCGGGTGTTCGAGCGCTTGCCGCAGGCTGCCGTTCCAGCCTCCGCCGATCAGCAACAGGCGGCGCGGCGCGGGATGCTGGAGCAGCGCGTAGTGCACCGCCTCCTCGGCCGCGGCCGGATCGGGCGCCGTTCCGGCCGCCAGTCCGCTCTCGTACAGCGTGCGGCTGCCTTCGGTCTCGATCACCGTCAGATTCCCGTAGGGTGAGTTGCGCTCTTCGATGACCCGGAAGCCCCGCCACAGCCAGGCGAGCGACACCGCCTCCAGCCGGTTCGCCGCGGCCGGCGCCAATAACAACGCCAGGGCGATCCCCGCCTGCGCCAGGCGCCGCGCTCGGCCCGAAAGCGCCAGCGCCGAGGCCGCCAGCAAGTTCAGAGCGCCCGCCAGCAGCGCGATCCGGAAGGATCCCAAGTGCGGGGTCAACAACAGGGCCGCCAGCAACCCCCCTGCGCCTGATCCCAGCGCCTCCAGCCAATATACGCGCGCGGTGGCCGCCGCCGTCGTGGCGGCCGCCTCGCGCGCGTACAGGCGGCTGCCCGCGGCGAACAGCCAGCCCGACAGCGGGCAGAACAAGCCCAGGGCGGCCAGGGAGGTCGCCAGAATCTCGGCCGGGGAGAGCAGCTCCCCGGTCACCGGCCGCAAGGCCGCCCTGGCGGCCCGCACCACCAGCAGCGCCAGCGGCAGGGCGGCGGCGCTGAGCGCCTCCAGCGCGGCCACCAGCCGCCGCGGCTGCTCCCGAGCAGGTCTCCAGCGTCCCAGCACGCCGCTGCCCAGTGCGGTCCACAACAGCCAGGTGGCCAGCATCAGCCCGAGCGACAGCTCGTTGCCTCCGGAGACTACCATCAGCTCGCGCATCAGCACGACCTGCCCAATGACGGCCGTAAAGCCGATCAGCGACAGGACGGCCGGCAGGGTCAGGGAAACGCGCGGGCCTGTCTCGGGCGCAGCCACGGCCGGGGGATTAGACTTTGATTATGGCCCCGGCGCGGCAAGCAGCGGCGCGACGGCGCATCCTGGTGGACCTGCTGCGGCTGGGCGGCCTGAGCGCCGGCGCCGCCGGGGCGGCCCTCTGGTTGCGG
>JBBIMA010000031.1:0-43947 GCA_037444625.1 Solibacteraceae bacterium | reverse complement strand
GGGCTGTCGAGTGTCGCTCTCCTCGCGTTGTGGGCCGCCGGCGGGCGAGGTCTCGGCGCCCTCATCGGACGCCCGCCTGGAGGCGATCCGCAACCATCTGCGGCGCTACCGCGAGCTGGCCGGCCAGGGCCGCTGGGCCGAGGCGGGCCGGGAACTGGAGGCCGTCGAAGCCGAGCTGGGCAAGCGTTAGGGAAAGCTGCACGCCCGCCGGGCCGCCGCCCGCGGGCGTCCCGTACGCTGCCCGGGATTTGACATCGGGCCAGCCTGGGGCATATCGCCAGTGCATGTGGGGGTCGCTATGCGAATGCACCATCATGAGGCCGTAAAAATCTCGGGGCGCATCGCCCGCCGGTATCTGGCCGGCGCCCTGGCATGGCTGCTCGGCGCGGCGGCAGGCGCCTGGGCCCAATCCTACACCGCCTCGATCCGCGGCTTGGTCACCGACGCCACTCAGGCCGCCGTGCCCAACGTCCAAATCGTGGCCAGCGAGCCGGCGCGCAACATCCGCCAGGCCGCGGTCACCGACGAGGCCGGACGCTACGTGTTGACCAACCTGCCGCCCGGGCTCTACACCATCACGGCGGAAGCCCGGGGCTTCAAGAAGTACCTGCGCGAAGGCGTCACCTTGCAGGTCAACCAGGACGTCACCCTCAACCTGACGCTGGAAGTGGGAGAGGTGACCGAATCGGTGACCGTCAGCGGAGAGGCGGCATTGCTGGAGGCCAACACCTCTTCCATCGGCAAGGTGGTGGAGAACCGGGAGATCGTCAACCTGCCGCTGAACACCCGCAACCCGTACGCCTTGGTGTTTCTGACGCCCGGGGTGGCGGGCACCGTAGGCATCAACTACGACGACATGCGCTACTCGGTCAACGGGGCGCGGGTGCGCATGCTGGACACCATGGTGGACGGGATCGCCGCCTCCCATCCGACGGTGAACGGGGCGGGCGGGGTGTCGGTATTCCCCTCGGTGGAATCCATCGCCGAGTTCAAGGTGATGGGCGCCAACCCGCCGGCCGAATTCGGCCGTAGCCAGGGCTCGATCCTCAACGTGGTCTACCGTTCCGGCAGCAACCAGTTCCACGGCAGCCTGGTGGAGTTTCTGCGCAATTCCGAGTTCGACGCCAACAGCTTCTTCTCCAACCGAAACGGCGTCCCTCTGGGTAGTTTCAAGCGCAATCAGTTCGGGGCTGATGTGTCCGGCCCCGTACGCCGTGACAAGACGTTCTTCTTGCTGGACTACGCCGGGCTGCGCGAGCGCAGCGCTTCCGCCAGAACCACCACCGTGCCCCGAGACAACGAGCGCGCCGGGGATTTTTCCCAAACCTTCGCCGCCAACGGGCGCCTGATCACCATCTTCAACCCCTTCACGACTCGGCCGAGCGGATCCGGTTACGTGCGCGATCCGTTCCCGGGCAACGCGATCCCGCCGTCGCTGTTCGACCCGGTCGCCGTGAACGTGGTGAAGTACTTCCCCCGGCCCAATACAGCCGGCAACCCGGTCACGGGGCAGAACAATTACTACAGGACGGGCGCCCGGGCGCTCGACATCAATCAGTTCGACGTCAAAGTGGATCACGTCCTGGGGGATAACCGGCGCCTGTTCGCCCGCTACTCGAACCGGACCAACAAGGATGCTCCGCCCAAGTTCTTCCCTGAGGATCTCACCATCGCCGAAGGCCGCATCGTCACCGAGAACCACATGCACAACGCAGTGGCCGATTACACCCACACGCTCTCTCCCAGCATGATCTTCAGCCTGAGGGCCGGGTTCGCGCGCACCCTGTTCGTTTACAACAATCAGAGCCTCGGCTTCCGTCCTTCGCAGTTAGGTCTGCCCACCACGATTGACATGGCGGCCGATCGCTGGCTCTTCCCGGGCTTCAGCCTTTCCGGTTACACCAGCCTGGGCGGTGGGGATCACCGCCGGAGCGGCTTCAACACCTGGACGCTGGTGAGCAGCCTCAGCCACATCAGAGGGGCCCACAGCCTCAAGTACGGCTTCGAAGGGCGCCTGCTGCGCGTCAACGTATGGGAGGCCCGCAGCTCGGCCAGTTTCAGCTTCTCGGCCTCCTTTACCCAGGGTCCCAATCCCACCGCGGCCAGCGCCACGGCCGGGAACGCTTTGGCCTCTTTCCTGCTTGGGGCCGGCTCAGGCGGGAATCTTTACCAGAACTGGAAGAACGTCGCTACGCAAAGCTTTTACTACGCCGGGTACTGGCAGGACGACTGGCGCGTCACGGGAAAGCTCACCCTCAATCTGGGCGTGCGCTACGACTATGATCAGCCCCGGACCGAGCGCTTCAACCGGATGAACTGGTTCGATCCCTTCGTCCCCTCCCCGCTGGCGTCGCAAGCGCCCGGATTGATGGGCGGGCTGATGTTTGTGGGCGTGGGAGGCAATCCCCGGCACCAGTTCATCCCCGACAAGAACAACTTGGCGCCGCGGCTGGGCTTGGCCTATCAGCTCGACGGCAAGACCGTCATCCGAATGGGCTACGGTCACCTGTTCGGGCTCTCGCCCCAAGAAGCGATGGGGACCGTCGGACCCTACGGCTTCCGAGTGGAGAATACCTGGCAGACTTCGGCCGACGGCGGGCTGACGCCTTTGAACCTGTTGCGCAACCCGTATCCCAACGGTTTCCAGCCGCCGCCGGGCGCCTCGGGCGGCTTGCTGACGGGGGTGGGCGGCCCTATTCAGGCGCCCTTGCGCGACACCGTCACGCCCTGGTCCATGCAATGGAATTTCACCATCCAGCGCGAGCTGCCGGCGCGCATGTTGCTGGAAACCGCCTACGTCGGAACCCGCGGCTTGCAGCTTTCCCGCGGCGGGGAGAGCGGCTTCACCCTCAACCAACTGCCTTTGGACCTGCTCTCGCTGGGGAATCGGCTGCTGGAGACCGTGCCCAACCCGTTTTACACCCCGGCAGGCGCCGGCTTTTTCGCCAACCGTACGGTGGCGCGCAACCAACTGCTCAGGCCCTATCCCCAGTTCACCGACATCATCCCTTTGTTCTCTAGCGGCTCGGCCTCCACCTATCACGGCTTGCAGGTGACCGCCAAGAAGCGTCTCTCGCTAGGCCTGCAATTCGAGGGCTCCTACACCTGGTCCAAGAGCATTGACAACGGCGAAGGGGGCTTCCAGGACAGCTATCGCATCCGCCTGAACCGGGCCGTCACCGATCTGGACGTCCCGCACCGTTTCATCATCAACTACATCTACGAGCTGCCCTTCGGGCGCGGCCGGCGTTTCGGCGCGCAGATGCCGCGGCTGCTGAATACCCTGCTCGGCGGCTGGGCCGTCACGGGCATCACCAATTACCAAAGCGGCACGGCCTTCGGCATCTCGGCCAGCAACGTGAGCCGGTCTTTCAACCAGGCTTCCTACGCCAACTCGAAGGGTTACAGCGCCAAGCTGACCGGCCGGCCGCAAGACCGCCTCTCCCGCTGGTTCGACACGTCGGCCTTCAGCCAGCCGGATCCCTTCACCATCGGCAACCTGGGTCGCCGCCATCCCGATTTGCGCAATGACTCGGCGAGGAACTGGGACTTGGGCGTGTGCAAGGACTTCTATCCCGTCGAGAGTCTGAGGGTGCAGTTCCGGGCCGACGCCCTCAACGTCTGGAACACCCCGCGTTTCGGCACTCCCAATACCAGCGTCACCTCGGGCTCGTTCGGCATCGTCAGCTCGCAGGCCAATGCCCCGCGCCAGGTCCAATTCGGCTTGAAGCTGCTTTGGTGAAGCCTGAGGCCGCCCCCGCAGAGAGGCGCGCCGCCGGGCTCGGGGGATCAGCGCCGGCCGCCTGCCGGACGCGGCCCGCCGTGCTCTGCTATACTCCCTGTTTTCATGCGCACTACGTCTCGGCTCATCAGCCGGCGCGCGATGCTGGCGGCGCCCGGTCTGCTAGCTCGGCGCCTGGCGGCCTCGGACGCTTACAAGCCGCAACTGGCCGCCGCCTTCTACGTCTGGACTCAACAGTTCCGCGCCCAGAACAAGAGCCTGGCCGACGGTATCCCGGAAGCCCTGGCCGCCACCCGGCGGGCCGGCTACCGGGCGGTCGAGCTGATGGCCCAGTGCTTCGCGCCCGAGCTGGCTCCGGTCACCTTGAAGGCCTTGCGCGACTGCCGGCTCGATCTGCCCAGCGTTTACAACGGCGGAGCGATGCATACCGCCACTGAAGCCGAGCAGACCATCGCGGAAACCCTGCGCCTGGCGGCGGCCGCCAAGCCGGCCGGAGCGCGCCTGCTGAACTTCAATCCCAGCCCCAAACCCAACAAGGAGCGCAAGAGCGACGAGGAGCTGGAGGCACAGGCGCGCTACGTCAACGCCCTGGGGGAGAAGCTGCGCCTCCAGGGCTTTCGCCTGCACCTGCATCACCACGATCCGGAAATGGCCGAGAACGCGCGCGAATGGCGCCACCTGCTGCACAACACCGACCCCAAGCTGGTCGGCTTCTGCCTGGATCCGGACTGGGTGCGTCAGGGCGGCCAGCAGCCCCTGGCCCTGCTCAAGGAGGCCGGGACGCGCCTGGTCAGCCTGCACCTGCGCAACTCGCGCGGCGGCGTCTGGACGGAAGACTTCGGCGAGGGAGACATAGACTATCAGCCGGTGGCCGAACACCTGCGCCAGATCGGCTTCCAGGGCCTGCTGATCGTCGAGCTGGCCTATCGCAAGGAGACCCGCATCACGCGCTCGCTCGAGGAGAACCTGCGGGTGAGTCGCCGGTTCGCCGAAAAGGTTTTCGGCTTGCGCTGAGCGGTCCGGGCTCAGGCGTCAGCCGTCTCGCCCAGCAGCGCGCGGAACCAGGCCAGGCTGCGTTCCAGCATCGGGCCGCCCTGGCCCTCGCACTCCAGGCTGAAGACGCCTTGGAAGCCGGCCTGCCGGAGCAGCCGCACTACGCGGCGGATGTTGTCGGCGTTGACGCCCTCGCCGACGGCGCAGTGGCTCACCGCAATGCCGGTCAGCTCGCCGCGCAGCGCCCGGGCCAGATCCGGGCTGACATCCTTGATGTGCACGTGGTCCACCTTATCCAGGAAGCGCTCCAGGAAAGCCGCCGGATCCTGGCCCGCGATGTAGGTGTTGCCGGTGTCCATGTTCAGACGCAGGTAAGGGGAGTCGCTGAAGGCCAGCATCTCGGCCAGGAACTCCGGCCTGGTGGTGTAGTAGCCGTGCGGCTCGATGTTGACCGTGATGCGGTAGGCTTCCGCCACGGGCAGGATCTGGCGGTAAATGCGGCGCAGGTGAGCCAGGACTTCGCGGTCCTCGGCGCCGGGCGGCGGCCGGCGGTCGTCGGTGGTGTCCACGCGCGGGCAGCCGGCCAGCTTCGCCCAGCGGATGGCGTGCAGCACGTACTCGACGCCCAGGGTGGCGCCTTCGGGCCGCGAGAGGGGGAAGGCCGCATCGAGCTGGGAGAACTCGACCCCGTAGCTCTCCATCTTCCGGCGCAGCAGCAGCGGGTCCTCCCACAGGGCCACGTGCGGCTGGTAGCCGAGGCCGTGGATCCAGCTCACGCCGTCAATGGCGCCGCACTCGATGTAGCCGACCTGGTGGGCCTGCGCCCACTCCAGACACTGCTCGAAGCTCCAGTAGCTGGAGTTGAAGGCGTCGGTGTGGAAGCCCAGCCCCGGCATCCGCCCGCCTCGCCGAACGCCGTTCAGGCGGCTCGCGCACCCACCAGACGGCGGGCCAGGCTCACCGCCACGGAGGCGTTCTCGCCGTAGCCGTCGGCGCCGATCTCGTCGGCATAGCGCTGGGTGAGCGGCGCCCCGCCCACCATGACCTTGACCCGGTCGCGCACTCCGGCCGCCTTGAGAGCTTCGATGGTGGTCCTCATGGCGGGCATGGTCACGGTGAGCAGCGCGGAGAGGGCCACGATGTCGGCCTGGCGGGCGGTCACCGCCTCGACGAACTTCTCCGGCGCCACGTCGGCCCCCAGGTCAATCACCTCGAAGCCGCCGCCCTCCAGCATCGAGGCCACCAGGTTCTTGCCGATGTCGTGCAGGTCGCCCTTCACCGTGCCGATGACCACCCGGCCCACGGGCTGGGCCCCGCGCGCGGCCAGCAGGGGGCGAATCAGCTCCATCGCGCTCTTCATGGCCCGGGCCGACAACAGCAGCTCGGGCACAAAGTACTCCTCGCACTCGAAACGCCGCCCCACTTCATCCATGGCGGGGATCATGTAGCGCGTGACCAATTCCATCGGGTCCGCGTTCTCCGCCAGCGCTTCCTTGGTGAGGGCGGCCGCCGTCTTGGCGTCGCCGGCCAGGATCGCCTCGTACAGTTTCGCAAGCTCAGCCATAGATTCCTCTGTCGGAAACCCGAGCGTCCTATTGTAATCCGGGCGGGCGTCCCCCGGCAGCTTCAGCGCAACCCGGCCAGGTAGCGCGCCAGGCGGGTCAGGTTCCGCGCGAAGTCGCTCGAACGGATGATTTGCCCGGGCGGCGGCTGGGGGCCCAGGAAGATTTCCACCCTGTCGCCCTCCCGGAGCGGGATCAGTCGGGCTTGGCCGTCGGGAGCGCCTCCCGCCGAGCCGTCCGCGGGCCCGCGGCTGATGCGCAGGATCATGTCCCGGGCCGCGTAGGCGAACACCAACCGATCGGCTCGCCCGATGACGCCCGGGCGCACCCAGGCGCCGCGTTCGTCCAGCGAAGCGAGCAGGGCGCGGACCTCCTCGGCCGTGGGCGCCGGCTCGGCCGGCTGACCGGGTCGCTGGGCCCAGGGAGAAAGGCCGCGGAGTTTCTCCGGGCGGCGCAGCGTAGCCGGATCGGCCGCCGCCAGCCGGCGGTAGTCCTCTTCGATCGCAGCCAGCTCCCGCCCGCTGACCAGCACGGCGTAGTGGCTGATCACCGACTCGGGCGAGTAACTGATCTGGTAGCCGTCCACAATGCGGCTGCCCAGGCCGGCCGCCTGGAGCCGGGTCCCTTTGGTGATGTACAGCGGCCGGTTGGTCTTCAGCTCGTAAAAGCGCGCCAACACCGGGCCGGGCGGGACGCGGCGGAAGACTTCCTGCGGCCCGCGCGGCACCTCGGAGCGCTTGAAGTATTCCAGAGCGCGCGGGATCGGTGCGAGGTACTTGCGGTCCCCGGTTTCGCGGTACAGGGTGAGCAGCAGACGCAGGATGCCCTGCGATTCGCCTCCCGTGACGGCCGGCGGTTCGAAGACCCGCGCCCAGGCCGGGTGCATGTCGGCGTCGTACTGCTGGGCCCAAGCCGGCTGCGGGTCGGGCATCTGCGCCAGCAGGATGAACTGGCCGCCCTTCTCGGCCGCCGCCCGGTAGCGCGGTTGGTTGTAAATGCGGGCCGCCTCGAGCAGCATGTCAATGACGTCGCAAATGGTGTTGTCGTTGAAGGTGTAGTGGCCCTGGTAATCCGGTCCCGGCCAGGTGCGCGGCCAGGACTCCGGATAGCCGGCCCGCTTGACGGGATAGCGGGAGAAATCCGGCGGGCGCCGGAAGCGCTGGGGCCAGGCGCCGATAGGGTACTGGGCGGCCAGCAGTTTCTCCAGCCCGTAGAGCACGCCCTCGTGGATGGCGGCGTCGGCGAAGCCGAGGGCCCGATCCACCCGCATCAGCACCCGCAGGGCGCCCTGGGTGACGTTGTCGTCCAGGTTGGTGACGCCGCGCTTGTCTTCGCCGCAGTTGTTGTCGGCGCGGTACTGATAGGCCTTGCGCTTCTCGGGGTCGAACTCGATCAGGTAGTCCCAACCGCCGCTGCAAAGCTGCCCGCGAAGCAGGGCATGGGCGGCGTCGCGGGCATACTGGAGAAAAGTGCGCTCGCCGGTGGCTTCGTAGGCCTCCAGGTAGGCCAGGGCCACGATCGGGGTGGCCTCGCGCTGCACCTCGACCTGGGTGGGGCCTTCGGCCGCCTCCGAGCGCCCATAACTGAGATCGGCCGTGTAGTAGTAATGGTAGCCGCCTTCCCGGGAGACCTGACGGCGGTAAAAATCCGCCGCCTTGCGCATGGCGCGCAACACTTCCTCGCGCGAGGGGGACTGAGCCGCCAGCGCCAGCGGCGCGATCAGCCAGAGGATCCAGCGATGCATCCCGTCCAGGCTACCACTCCAGGCGCAGCCCGGTGCGGAAAGAGCGCGGACCGCCGGCGTCCAGATCCTGCTCCCCGCCGGCCCCGGTGATCACGCCCGCCCCGGCCACCGAAGTGATGTTGACGCCCGGGTTGTTCCAGTTCGAGTGGTTGAAGAAGTTCGTGGCGGTGATCTCCCAGCGCAGGCGGGCCCGTTCGCCGAACAGGAAGTGTTTGGCCAGGCCCGCATTGAACACCTTCGATCCCGGCCCCTTGATCACTCCCTTGGCCGAGGTGCCGAACCGGCCGGGCTGGGGCGGGGCGAAGGCCGAGACGTCGAACCAGCGGGCGGTCGAGCGCTGGTCTTCGGGCAGGTTGGCGTTGCGCAGATGATCCGGGCGGATGGTGACCTGGGCCGGGGTGCGCGAGGAGGTGTAGGCGGTTCCGGTGGGATCCGGCCCGGTCCACTGCGGGGTCAGGAACTCGCCGGAAAACAGGCTGTAGACGGCGGTGAGCTCCCAGCCCTCCAGCAGAGCCCGCCGGGCGCCCCGCGCCCCCTTGCCGAAGGGGAACTCGTAGATCAGGTTGCCGGTGAGGCGATGGGTGGGGATGTCGAGCCACACCGCGCGCTCGCGCCGCCGGTCGTAGGCGTTCTCGGGAGACTGGCCGCGCTCCAGGTCGCCGATATCGCGCGCCCAAACCCAGGAGAACTGGTAGCCCAGGCCCCGCGCCAGGCGGCGCTCGACCTCGGCGGTCAGCGAGTTATATTGGTGGCCCGCGCCGTTGGAGATGTAAGTGATCCCGGGATAGCGGGGAAACATTCGCGGTTTGTCCACATAGAGGCGATTGTCGGGAAGGGGCTGGTTGATGTTATAACCCCATTCGCCTTGCCGGGTGTTGGTTCCGATGTAAGAGAGGCGAAAGCCGGTATCCCAGCGCTGGTGCTCGATGGTGAAGTTATATTGCATCGAGTAAGGCGCCCGCAGGTCCTTGCGCACGGCGCCGGGCAGCGAGATGGTGGAGGGACCGGCGACCGAGACGGGAAAGACCGTGGGCAGGACGATGGCGGGCACCGGAGTAGGATTGGTGTAACTGGGCTCGTTGATGACGAAGGGGGCGCCCCCGGCGGAGACCGCGCGGGGGATCAGGTCGTAGAAGATGCCCCAGCCGGTGCGCAGCACGGTGTCGGGGCCGAAGGGCCGCCAGGCCAGCCCGATCCGCGGCGCCAGGTTGTTGTAGTCGTTCGAGATCAGCCGGCCGGGATGAAATCCCGCGGCCGAGGCTTCGACCACCGCGACGTAGGCGGCCGGCAGCAGCGGGCTGACCTTGCGCAAGGCGCCGTCGGGAACCACGATCTTCCCCGAGCCGATATCGAAGAGGGCCTGGGCGCCCGAGGCTTCGCGCCAGCTCGGATGCAGCTCGTAGCGCAGCCCCAGGTTCAGGGTGAGGTTCGAGCGCACCTTCCACTCGTCGGTGATGAATAAGTCCCAGTTCCAGCGCGACCGGTCAATGAACAGGCTGGGGGCGGCGCGCGAGGAGGAGGTCGGGATGCCCAGCAGGAAATCGGCATAGGGATGGCCCGTGAAGCGGTTCGAGAAGGTGGCGGCGCCGAACAGGTTGCTGGGCATCTGCCAGTCCTGGAATTGGGTGCGGCCCACGATCAGGCCGCTCTTCAGGCTGTGCCGGCCGCGGTACCAGTTCAGGTGCTCCTGGAACTGCTGGGCGAAGTTCTTGAAGCCCGGATGGCGCCACTGGGTCTGCGAGATCCCGGTGAGACCCAGTCCGGAGAAGGATACCTGGAAGACGCCGTTGACGTCCGGCAGGTCGGGAACCAGGCCGGTCAGTCCCAGGTCGCGCACCACTTCCAAACCCTTCAGCGGGCCGTGCCGCGGATTGTCGTTCCAGGCGTAGCCCCAACGGAATTCGTTGATCAGGTTGACGCGCAGGGTGGCGGTGTAGGAGGCCTGCAAGGCCCGGGTGTCGCGCGTCTGCCAGCGGCGTCCGATGGCGGGCAGCGCGCTGTCGTAGTTGCGCGAGTGCGAGCGGTTCCAGGTGTAGCGCCCGAAAACGAAGTGTCTTTCGCTGAAGCGATGATCCAGGCGCGTGGTCCAGTAGGTGTTCGGGTCGAAGGGGCGCAGGAGCTGCAAGCGATGATTCAGGGCGCGGAAGCTTTCCGGATCGGGCTGGTTGGGCAGCGGGTAGAAGCGCTCCTGGATTTTGCGGGCGACGGGGTTGAGGCGCGAGGCCGGGATGCGCCTGTCGGGGAAGGGCGCGTTGCCGGCGAAGGGATCGCGGATGGCGGTCGCCTCGCGGCTGAAGTCGCCCGCCCGCCAGGAGGGAATGGGCACGGTGGCGTTCAGGTTGGAGAGCACCTGCGAGCCGCGCGTGGTCTCGAAGGTGTAAAAGAAGAAGCTGCGATTGCGGCCGTCGTAAATCTTGGGCAACAAGATGGGCCCGCCGGCCGAGCCGCCCGGATTGTGGCGTACCCCGGTGCTGCGCTGGGCGGCGAAGGGATTGCGCGCGCGGAACCAGGGCGTGACGTAGTAATCGAAAAGCGAACCGTGCAGCTCGTTGGACCCGCTCTTGGAAATGATGGTCACCTGGCCGATGCCCCCGTACTCGGCGGTGTTGTTGGCCATGTCCACCCGCACTTCGGCGAAGGACTCAATGGCCGAGACCAGGGGCGAGATCTGCGTGCCGTCGTAGCCGTTGGAGTGCGTGATGCCGTCAATCGAGGAGTCCGACTGGTTGGCGCGCGAGCCCGCGAAGCGCCGCGTCGCTGAGCCGGCCCCGGCCTGCACCACGCCGGGCGACAGCCCGATGAAATTCCACAGCGAGCGCGTGTTTAGGGGCAGGCTGGCGAGCTGGCGGGCGGATTTCGAGTCGGCGATGCGCGCCGTCTCGGTTTCGATCAGCGTGGCGCCGGCAGTGACCTCGATGCGCGTGTCCACCGTGCCGACCTCCAGGCGCACGTCCAGGCGGCGGACGTCCAGCGCCACCAGCTCCAGCGCCGAGGCCACGAACTCCTTGAAGCCGGGAGCGCTCACGCGCAGCGTGTAGACGCCCTCGCGCAGTTGGGCCAGCGTGTAGGCGCCGATGGCGTTGGTTTGCGTGGCGTAGCGATAATTGCTGGCCTGGTGCACGGCCTCCACCGAAGCGCCCGGCACGGCGGCCCCGGTGGCGTCTGTGACCGTTCCGGTGATGGAAGCGAAAGTGGTTTGAGCGGCGCAGGGCAGCGCCGCGGCCGCCCACAGAAAAACCCAACCCGTCCACGCACTGGGACGCGACATAGAAACCTCCCTGGCCGGGGCCGATCCCCCGCCGGCCGCCCGGCTCTGCCATTCCTATACCACCGAAACGGCCTCCGGCGCAAGGCACCGCCGCCGGAGCGGGCGCTCCGGGCCGGGGCCGCCGCGTTACAATACCAGCGAGAATGTTCCCGCCGTGGCCCCTTCGACCAACAAGAAAGTGATCATCCGGCGCTTCGACCGGGAGCCGCTGGCCGGCTACGTCAACCCGCAGACCTACCTGGAGCGGGGCGGCGTCGAGCTGCTCAGCCTCAGCGGCGCGGTCTTGTTGGTGCCCTTCGAAGAGGTCAAAGCGGTGGATTTCGTGCGCGATTTCGAAAGCGACGCCCCGCCCCCGGAGCCGCGCGTCTTTCAGGCCCGCCCCAAAATCAGCGGCCTGTGGGTGCGCATGCGCTTCCGCGACGGCGAGCTGATGGACGGCCTGCTGCCCCACAACCTGCTGCAATGGGAGCCGCAAGGCTTCACCGTCGTCCCGCCCAACCCTTCCTCGCGCCGCCAGCGCGTGTTCGTCCCGCGCAGCGCGCTGGCGGAAATCCTGGTGCTGGGCGTGGTGGGCAGCCCCTTGCGCCCGCACAAGGCCGCCCCCCGGCGCAAGGAGGAGCAGATCGGCCTGTTTGAATAAGCAGGGCGCTTCAGCGCCGGCAGGGCGCCGCCAAACGGCAGGCCGCCAGATCCAGCCAGCGATTGTCCGCCGTGCCCCGGACGAAGGTCACCGACTCCACCAGAAACGACCGCCGGTGCGGGTACTGCTCCCAGCGGCGGCGCGCCTGCGCGGCGATCCGCTGCAATTGATCGGGCGCGAAATCCTGGGCCACCGTGATGTGGGGATGGTACGGGAAGGGTTCGGCGAAGAACAACGGCCCCTGACTGAGCGCGTCGTGCAGCTCGACCAACTGGCGCCATCCCTTGCCCACCGCGATGTAGGCGACGGCCGTGTTTTCGAAGACCTCCACGCCTCCCGGCTCAATTTCGAAGGCCGGGAATTCCGCCGCGCGGGCGCAGATCAGCTCCCAGGCCTCTTCGGCCGGCAGGCTCAGGGAACGGGCCGGCAGGACGGTGACGTGCGCGCGGGGAATGCAGTCCGGCACCAGTTCGCGGCGCAACTCATCCAGGAAAGCGCCCAGCGGGTCGGGGATGTAGGCCACCAGCGCGAACCGGTTGACGGGCTGCGACCCGTCGCCGGGCGGACAGGGGCCGGCGGCCGCCTGCCGCTCCGGGGGCGGATCCCCGCCGGTTGGATTCCGTGCGATCGGATTAGCGGGCCCCGAACGGGCCGGGCCTTGGGGACTCTCCATGCCGTCTCACTGCGAACCCGGCTGCCGGGACTCCTCGACCGAGGAGGCCTTCTCCTCGGCGCCCTCGCGGGGCTCCGGCGCCTCCCAGCGCGCTTCTTCGAATCCCACGTACTTGCAGATCCGCAATTCGCCTGCCTCGCATTCTAACAAATCGCCCACGCGCAAAGGCGTTCCCCGCTCCCGCAGCAGGAACCAAGCGGCGTAAGGCGTGGCCGCCTCGACCGAGCCCCCCTCCTGATAGTCTCTGGGCCGCACCAGGCTGGCGCCGCTCACGTGCGGGGCCCAGCGGAATTGCTGTTGCTGCGCCTCCTTCAGGCGGTGGATCTTGTAGACCGGCATCCCTCCACATTGTCGCGCACCCCCGGCCGCCGCCGCATGCTCTTCAAGCCGGCCCAGCCTCCGACCCCGCCGCCCGCCGGGCGTCGCGCCGGCCCAAAGCACCAGCACCGTCGCCTCAGCCATGCGCCTGCAATCTGGCACAATTGAGGGGACGATATGAGAGCGCGAGCGGTGCTGGCGGCGGCGGGCCTGGCGGCGGGCGCGATCCTGCTGTGGACGGCGCGCCGCACGTTCTCCGCGCCGCCGGAGATCTCGTTCGCGGCGGCCCGGCGCGAGACGCTGGTCAACTCGCTGGCCAGCAACGGCAAAGCGGAGCCGGCGCAGTTCGCCGCCGTACGAGCCCGGCGCGAGGGCGTCGTACGGCGCGTGGCGGTCCAGGCCGGCAGCCGTGTGCGCTCCGGCGATGTCCTGATCGAACTCGACCCGGAGGAGGCGCGCGCCGAGCTGGCCGCCGCGGAGGCCCGCCTGCGCCAGGCCCGCGCCGCGCTGGACATCCTGGCTGCAGGCGGCCGCTCGGCCGAGCTGGCCGAGATTGACAGTGCGCTGGCCCGCGCCCGCCTCGAGCTGGAGGTCTCCCAACGCGAGCACGAGGCGTTGCGGCGACTCCTGTCCAAACAGGCGGCGACGGCCGCCGAAGTCGAGGCCGCCGAGGCCCGCCTGCGCCGGGCGCGGGCCGACATCCAGGGCCTGGAAAACAGGCGCGCCGCGCTGGTTTCGGCGCCCGACCGCGCAGCCGCCGAAGCCCGCCTGAAGGAGGCCGAGGCGGCGCTGCGGCAAGCCGCTCAGCGTCTGGAGGACTGCCTTCTGCGAGCCCCGCTGGAGGGCGTTGTCTATGACCTGCGCGTCCGGCCGGGAGATTATCTGCGGCCGGGCGATCCGGCCGCCAGCCTGGGCAGGCTCGATCCCATGCGCGTCCGCCTTTACGTGGACGAGCCCGAGCTGGGCCGGCTGGCCCCCGGCATGCCCGTCAGGATCACCTGGGACGCCTTGCCCGGCCGGGACTGGCAAGGCCGGATCGAGCGGATGCCGCTCGAGGTCTTTGCCTTGGGCACGCGGCAGGTGGGTGAGGTTCTGCTCACCATCGAGAACCCGGGCCTGGACCTGTTGCCCGGAGCGAACGTCAATGCCGAGATCCGGACCCAGACGGTCAACGACGGGCTGATCATTCCCAAGGAGGCGGTCCGCCGGGAGGGCGAGCGCACGGGCGTATACCTGCTGAGCGCAGGCGATCGGCTGAGCTGGCGGGCGGTGAAGCTGGGGGCCTCGACTCTGACCCGGGCTCAGGTGCTGGAAGGCCTGCGCGAGGGCGATCGCGTGGCGCTGGGCTCGGACCGCCCCCTGCGCGACGGCCTGCGCGTGCGTCCGCGGCTGCCTTGAAGCGGCCGCCTCAGGAACGGATCTGCTGGGCGAGGTAATTCTCCAGCCCGGTCTGCCGGATCAACTCGAGCTGGGTCTCCAGGAAATCCACGTGCTCCTCTTCGTCCTTGAGCAGTTGGTCGAAGAGTTCCTTCGAGCCTTGATCGCCCGCCTCGGCGGCGATCTTCACGGCCGCGTTGTACTCCTTGACGGCCTCCAGTTCGAGCTGGAGCTGGCGCTCGAAGAGGGCCTTGACGTCGGCCGCGGGCGGGATGGAGAACTGGCCGCCCATCTCGGGCGTGGCGTCCAGGAACAGGATGCGGCCCATGAGCCGCTCGGCGTGTTTCATCTCGTCCACGGCCTGCTTCTGGATGAGGGGGGCCAGGCGGCCGTAGCCCCAGTTCTCGCACATTTCGGCGTCCAGCATGTACTGGTGCACGGCGGTCAGCTCGCTGTGCAGCGCTTGATTCAGGCTGGCAATGACGTTCTTATTTCCTTGCATTTCGCACTCTCCTTGAAGATGGCTGGCGGGCGCCCCGCGCCGCGCTCCCGGCGCATTCGCGGCAGACGCCCAGAAACTGTACGGTATAATCCATGACCCGGAAGCCCTGCCGGCCTCCGCGGCCCGGGCTCAGGCGGTCGAGCGCCGGATCGCGGAAGTCGGCCACCTTGTCGCAGACCACGCAGATCAGGTGGTGGTGGCGCCGCAGGGGCAGCTCGAAGCGCGCCGCGGCGCCGCCGGAGGGGACCTTGCGCGCCACCCCCGCCCGCACCAGCGCCTCGAGGATGCGGTAGACGGTGGCCCGGGAGACGCCCCTCAGGCGCCGGACCAGGGCCCCGTGAATCTGCTCGGCCGTGGGATGGTCCGCGCGGCCGAGCAGGATCTGGAGGACCGCCCGGCGCTGCACGGTCAGGGGCAGTCCCTGCCGGCGGCAGAGAGCCTCGAGCGGAGCGATGGGGGCGGGGCCGTCCTGCATTGGATTCCTGTTTGCAATTTTATCTCATCCGCATCTTGATGGCAACCGGGCGACCCCTACCGCCGGCCCTTCAGCCAGCGCTCGAAAAAACCCTGCCAGGCCGGATCAATCTCCGGGCCGTTGGGTTTGTGCCCGTCGCGGGTCAGCACGAACCGCAGCCGCTCGGGGACGCCCAGCAGCCGGTAGACCTCGGCCGCCCGGTTGACGTAGCCCCAACTTTGGCGGTCGTCGGAATGCCCGCCGCAATCCTCGCAATGCCCGGCGCCGCCGATCAGCAGGAAGGGGCGCGGCGCCGCCAGGGCCAGCAACTCGTGGTGGTCGTGTTCGAAACCGGGCCGGGCGGGATCCGGATTGAGCAGGCTCAGCACGGTTCGCTCCGGGGTGGGGATGTCCGGAAAGGGGCGCAGCCAGTCCAGATACCAGGGCGCGTACCAGTTGGTGCCCCCGTTGACGGCGATGTGCGGGTCGAGAGCGACCACGGCCTGGAACTCGGGGGCGAAGGCCGCCACGTAGACGGCCGCCTTGGCGCCCAGGGAGAATCCGATGAAGCCCAGCCGCCGGCCGTCCACCTCCTTGCGGCTGCGCAGATACTCGGCCTGGCGCCGCGCGTCATGGACCATCTTGGCCGGCGGCAGCCAGTGGCCGAAGCGTTCGTAGAGCTTCTCAGGCGCGCCCGTGCGGGCCGTCGTGCCGTCCCGGTAGTGCCGGATGAAGGCCCAGCTCGTCAGCACTACGTAGCCGCGGGAGGCCAGCCAGCTTCCCCACCACTGCTCGGGAGCGGTGAAATCGGGCGTGCTCGAGGTCCAGCAGATTACGGCCGGAAAGGGACCGCGCCCTTGCCCGCGCGGCAGCAACAGCAGATGATGCTGGTAGAAATCCTTCTCGATGGGCAGATCCAAGCGGATGCGGGTGTAGGTCTCCAGCTCGCGGCTCTCGATCAGGCGCGCCCGGCGGATATCGCCGAACCACCGGCGATCCGGGCCTTTCGGCTCCAGCTTGCCCAGGATGCGGGTCCACAGGGCCAGCAGCTCGGGCCGGCGCTTGGCGTACCACTCGCGCGCCGAACGCAGTCCGGCGACCAGGGAAGGAATCGTTTCGCGCTCGGCCCCCGGCTCCGGGGCGGGGCTGTCGCGTGAGGTCACCCGGTGTTGATTGAGGCGAGCGGCGTCGTCGCCCTGGCTCGCCGGCCACAGGGCCCACAGCAAGACCAGCCACAAGGCCATCGCCGCCACTCTAGCAAACCTCCGCCGGCCGGCGTGCTCAGGCGCGCACCACGGTGACCGACTGGAAACCTTCCTCCCGGCTGGGCGGAACCAGCCTGGCCGCCATGCGTTCCAGGGCCTCTTCAGGCACCACGCGCCGCCGGCGGCGGTTGCGCTCCCGGCAGACTTCCAAGGGCACGTCGAAGAAGAGCGCCTCGACCGGGCAGTTGAACAGCCGCCCGATCTGAAGGTAGGGCCGGCGCTCCTGGGGAGTCAGGTGCGTGGCGTCAATGTAAGTGAGGGGCCGGCCGATGGCGATGCGCTGGCAGAGCAGATGGCGCAGCGTCAGGAAAACCCTGCCGTGGATGCTCTGGTCGCTTTCGTCGTCGGCCAGCAGCTTGCGCACGGCGTCCGAGGAGAGCGCGGGCAGGCCGTGCCGCTCCAGGTAGGTGGACTTTCCCGAGCCGGGCAGGCCGACCACCACCACGATGCGCGGGCGGGCCTGCTCGGGCAGCGGACGCCCCGGCATCGGCGCCGAGCTGGACATATCCCAAACATGCAGGGTAGCGCGGCCGGGACCGGCCTGCGCAAGGCGCTCAGGCCGGCTGGGGAGCTTCCTCTCTTTCCAGCCGCACGCCCTCCCAGCGCGCCACCACGGCCGTGGCCAGGCAATTGCCCAGCACGTTGACCGAGGTGCGCACCATGTCCATGACTGCGTCAATGCCCAGCAGCAGGGCCACTCCCTCCATGGGCAGCCCGAAGCTCGCCACCGTCCCGGCCAGAATCACCAGAGCGGCCCGGGGCACCCCCGCCACTCCCTTGCTGGTCAGCATCAGCGTGAGCATCATCAGCAACTGCCGGCCCGCGGGCAGCTCCACGCCCGCCGCCTGCGCCACGAAGATCGAAGCCAGCGACAGGTACAGCGTGGTGCCGTCCAGATTGAAGCTGTAGCCGGTGGGAATCACGAAGGCCACGATCTGCTTGGGCACGCCGAATCGCTCCATGTTCTGGAGCGCGCGGGGCAAGGCCGCCTCGCTGGAGGCGGTCGAGAAGGCGATCAGGAAGGGCTCGCGCACCGCCTGGTAGAAGCGCTTGAGCGGCACCCGCGCCAGCCGGGCCACCGGAACCAGCACGCCCAACACGAACAGGATCTGGGCGGCGTACATGGTGAGCACCAGCTTGCCCAGCCCGACCAGCACGGAGAAGCCCTTGCCGCCGACCGTGGCCGCCATGGCGCCGCCCACTCCCAGGGGCGCCAGATACATCACGTAGCGCGTGTACTGGAACATGACCTCGGCCAGCGACTCGGTGAATTCGACCACCGGACGCGCCTTGGCTCCCACCGCAGCGCAGGCCGAGCCGAACAGCAGCGCGAAGACCACGATCTGGAGCACCTCGCCCCGCGCCATGGCGTCCATCAGGCTGGCCGGAAAGACGTGTTCCAGCACCCCGGCCAGAGTGGGCGGCGGCGGGCGCAGGGCGGCTTCCTCGGCCGTGCGGCTGAGCTGCACGCCCGCTCCCGGCCGCACCAGGTTCACCGCCCCCAGGCCCAACAACAGCGCCACGGTGGTGACGATCTCAAAGTAAACGATGGCCTTCAGCCCGATGCGGCCCATCTGCCTGGGGTGCCCCGCCCCGGCGATCCCGTTGACCAGCGTGGCGAACAGCAAGGGCGCGATGATGGACTTGATCAGGCGCAGGAAAATCGTCCC
This sequence comes from Solibacteraceae bacterium, assembly GCA_037444625.1. Taxonomy (GTDB): domain Bacteria; phylum Acidobacteriota; class Terriglobia; order Bryobacterales; family Bryobacteraceae; genus DTHT01. The sequence goes on along the minus strand of JBBIMA010000031.1, from coordinate 25,739 downwards.
CGCCAGCCCGAGCTTGACCGCCCAGGCGGGCGCCGCCAGGCCCAGCGCAATGCCCGCCCCCATGCCCACAAAGATCCAGCCCGCCAGCGAGAGGCGCCTCACCGCTCCCCCCACTTCAGCTTCTGGCGCAGCACGTCGAAAAACAGCGAGCGGGGCGGCCGGATCAGTTGCAGGCAATGGGGGGAGGAGCGGCACACGACCTGGTCCAGGCGGCGCAGGGGCTCGCCCACCTGCCCGTCAATGGTGAGGTAGGTGTCTCCGTCGGCCGCCCGGTTGACCACCTTGATCACGCTGGTCTCGGGCACGATCACCGGCCGGTTGGTCAGCATGTGCGGGCAGATGGGCGTCAGGCAGAGCGCCGCCACCCGCGGGAAGATGATGGGGCCGCCGGCCGAAAGCGAATAGGCGGTCGAGCCGGTGGGCGTGGCCACGATCAAGCCGTCGGCCTTGTAGGCGCAGACGAAGTGCGCGTCCACGTAAGCGTCCAGGTCAATCATGCGGGCGATGGAGGCCTTGGTCAGCACCACGTCGTTCAGCGCCTCGTAGGTCGAGACCGTCTGCTCGCCGCGCACCACCTCGCAGTGCAGCATGCGCCGCCGGCCGATGCGGTGGCCGCCTCGCAGGGCGCGCTCCAGCTCCGGGTACAGCTCCTCGATCGTGATGGCGGTGAGGAAGCCCAGGCCCCCCAGATTCACCGGAAACAAGGGCACGCTGCGCCCGCCCAAGGCGCGCGCCGCGGCCAGCAGGGTGCCGTCCCCTCCCAGCACGATCACGAGCTGGCAGCCTTCCGGGACCTGCTCGCGCGGCAGGCCCTCGCCCCCGCCGAGATAGGCGGCGGTGGGCCCGTCGCAGCGCACCTCCAGGCCGCGGGCGCGCAGCCACTCGACCAGCCCGGGCACGATCCGCGCCGCCTCGGCCACGCCCGGCTTCGAGATGAGGCCCACCACCTTAACGTCGGGCATACAGCAGAAACTCCCGGTTGCCTTCCGCCCCGCGCAGGGGACTCTCGATCCACTGGGAACGGAAGCCCAACCCCTCGGCCGCCTCCGCCACCTTACGGCAGGCCGCCCGGTGCAGCTCGGGATCCCGCACCACGCCTCCTTTGCCTACCTGCCCGCGTTCAAGCTCGAACTGCGGCTTGACAAGTATAACCATTTCCCCGGACGGCGCGAGCAGCGCCGCCAGGCGCGGCAGGATCAGCGTGACGGAAATGAAGCTCACGTCGCAGACCGCCAGCTCGACCGGCTCGGGCACGTGTTGCCGCCCGAGATAGCGGGCGTTCACGCCCTCGCACAGAACCACGCGGGGGTCGCCGCGCAGCTTCCAGTCGAGCTGCCCGCGGCCCACGTCCACCGCGTAGACGCGCCGGGCCCCGCGCTGGAGCAGGCAATCGGTGAAGCCGCCGGTCGAGGCCCCTACGTCCAGGCAGACGCGGCCCTCGACCGGGATCCGGAAGTGCTCCAGCGCCGCCTGGAGCTTCAAGCCCCCGCGGCTGACGTAAGGGGGCGGCGCCAGAACCTCCAGGGGAACCTCGGCCGGCACCATTTCGCCGGCCTTGACGCCCTTGCGGCCGCCCACCAGCACCTGACCGGCCAGGATCAGCGCGCGCGCCTTGGCGCGCGTCTCGGCCAGACCTCGCTCGACCAGCAATTGATCCAGGCGCCGGTTCACTTCTGGCGACGGACGATCAACTCGGCCAGCTCCCGCAAGCGGCGGCCGCGCGGCCCGAACGGCTCCAGCTCACGCAGGGCGGCGGCGAGCTGCTGTTCGGCCATGCGATGCGAGGCGGGCAGGCCGTAGACCGCCGGGAAGGTGATTTTGTTCTGGCGAGCATCCTTGCCGGCGGTCTTGCCCAGCATCTCCGAGGGCTGTTCGACGTCGAGCAGGTCGTCCACGATCTGGAAGGCCAGGCCGATGTGCCGGCCGTAACGGCTCAGCGCCTCCCGTTGCTCGTCCCGGGCGCCGGCGCACAGCGCGCCCATGCGTACGCTGGCCTTGAGCAGCGCTCCGGTCTTGGCGCGGTGGATGGTTTCCAGCAACTCGGCCGTGGGCGGCTTTCCTTCGCCCTCCAGATCAGCCACCTGCCCGGCGACCATGCCGTCCCGGGTGCCGGCCGCGCCGGCCAGCTCCTCGATCAGGCGAACTTTGGTGGCGTCGTCGGGCCCCTCGGCGCCGGCCAGCACCTGGAAGGCCAGGGTGAGCAGCGCATCGCCCGCCAGGATGGCGATGGCCTCGCCGAACTGCTTGTGGCAGGTGGGGCGCCCGCGCCGAAAGTCGTCGTTGTCCAGGGCGGGCAGATCGTCATGGATGAGCGAATAGGTGTGGACCAGTTCGAGCGCGCAGGCGGCTGCTTCCACGCCCGGGGCGCGGTCCGCAACCGCCTCCGCCGCGGCCAGACAGAGGATCGGGCGGATGCGCTTGCCGCCTGCAAAGACGCTGTAGCGCATCGCCCGGTGCAAGGTCTCCGGCCGCTGGTTCTCGGGCGGCAAGCGGCGGTCCAGCTCGGCCTCGACCCGTTTCTGCTGCTCGGCCAGGTACTCCAGGAATCCGAGCGCCGGCCCGGGCTGCGCGGGCGGCCGGCTGTGGTGGCGGTGGGCGCTCATGCCTTCTCAGGGCGGAACGGTTCGGGCTGGAGGCGACCGGCGCGCTTCATGAGGATCTCCACGCGGGTCTCGGCCTCCTCGAGCTGCCTGCGGCAGGCTTCCTCCAGAGCCACGCCTTTCTCGTACAGCTCCAGGGCGCGCTCCAGGGGCAATTCCCCGCTCTCCAGTTCCTTGACGGTCTTCTCGAGCTCTTCCAGGCAGGCTTCGAAGCTCAAAGCGGGCGGCTTGGGCTCGGGCGTCTCGGCCATCGAGCCTATTGTAGAACGGCGCCCAGCCGGCCGAAGGGGATTCAGCTCAGCCGGGCGCGCACCTTGTCGCTGAGCAGCTTGCCGTCCACCCGCTTGCCGGCCAGCCGGGCCTGGGCGGCTTTCATCACGGCGCCCATTTGCTTGAGGGTGACGGCGCCGGTTTCCGCCAGGGCAGCCTCCACGGCCGCGTCCATTTCCTCCTGGGTGGCCGCCGCCGGCATGTAGGACTCGATCAGGCGGAGTTCGGCCTCCTCCTTTTCGGCCAGATCCGGCCGGCCGCCCTGGCGGAACATGTCCGCCGCCTCTTTGCGCTGCTTGACCAGCGTGTTGAGCACTTGCAGTTCGGCTTTCTCGTCCAGAGGCCGGGCGGTGTCGGCGCGGTGCTTGATGAGCGCGGTCTTGATGAGGCGCAAGGCGCTCAAGCGGGCCTCCTGGCGCGCCTTCATCGCCTCGCGCATGTGCTGCTCGATCGTCTCCAGCAGGGCCATGCAGATATTGTGGCGCAACCGGCGCCGCCCGCGCGCTTCTTGCGCGATGAGGAGGCCGATGCCGGCCGCCTCCACGCCCGGCGTCTCTCAACCGGCCGGCGACGCGGCGGGGCGACCCGCGTCCTCTATAGTGATGACCATCCGGCGCAGGTCGGCCTCACGGCCCAGCAGGTAGCCGAGCGTCGGGGGGACGGCAATGATGGCGGCAATGAGCGGCCCCCAATACGCCCCTTCGAGCACGGCCACAGCGGGCAGCGGCGCTCCGAAAGCCAGTCCGATGACTGCGCCGATGGTCGTCGCTGCTACGCGCCAGGTGTTTCCCCGCCATTTCCTCACGTGGATCTCTCGCACCAGGGCCCGCGGGATGGCGGCGCGCCCCCGTGGATAAGCAGCCCGATCCGAGCTCTTGCGGACCTCCAGCACCAGCGCGTCCGGCTCGATCGCAAGCACCCTGCCTTGCAGGCGGACACCCTGCACTTGCAGTTTGGCCTGCGCCCCCGAGATCAGCGGCGCCAGATCGTCCCACTGAAGCAGGTAGTGGCGGCCTTGGGGCGGCTTCTTGGCCGGAGCCGCAGTCGCCTGCCAACTCAGCCACGCCGCGCAAAGCACGGTCGCCGGGAACGTCACCGCTGACCCTCTTCTGCTTCGGGTTCGGCCAGGATCCGTATCTCGGTGACTTCACGATCGGCCGCCTTCCCCAGGTAATACCCCGCCAGGCTTCCGACCGGCACGCCCGCCAGGAAACCGGCCCACCCCAGCGCCGCGCTCTCGTAATAGGCTCCGAGAAACGCCAAACCCATGCCGCACACGGCCCCTGCGATGCCCCCGACCATCCGCCAAGGTCCGGCCACGCGGACGATTCGCAAGGAAGATAGCCCTGCCCGCTTCAGGGCAAACTGACCTTTGGGATAGGAACGGCGGTCGGATGTCTTGCGGATGTCCAGGATCAGGGCATCCGGGCGAACCGCCAGCACATCGCCTTCGATGCGCGCCCCCTCCGGCAGCACAACCGCGATTCGCTTGTCCACCAGGAACGAGCCGAGTTCGCTCCAGCGCAACACGGCCGGAGCGCGATCCGCGGCCGCGCCGGCGGTCGCGCATAGCGACACCGCCGCCAGATTCACTGCGGCGAACCGACCCGCGGCTCTCATCGGCGTGGCTACTCTACCATAGCCGGCGCCGGAGTGCAATCGGCCCCGGGGGCCACCCTCAGGCTTGCACGGCCGTCTCGATCGGCTCGTCGTATTCCAGCAGGCGGCGTTCGCCCTCCAGCGTGCGCAAGCGCGTCAGATCCTGCGTCACCTCGAGCGTGCCCAGGTAGGTTCCGTCGGCGTCTCGCACCGCGAAGTAGCGGATGTGCACGAAGCGCCCGTGATGTTGAATCCAGAACTCGGCCACCCTCTGGCGGCCTTGGCGGAAATCCTCCAGGATCCGGTTGACCACGTCCACGCTCTTGGGCGGGTGGCAGTGCTGGACCTTGCGGCCCAGGATCGCCCGGCTGCGTGCGAAGATGCGATCGCGCCCCTCGGAGAAGAAAGCCACGCGATCGTCGGCGTCCACGAAGGTCAAGTCCACCGGCAGCGTGTTGAAGAGGGCGGCAAGCTGCTTGAGGCTCAACGCGCCGTTGGGTAACTCGATGTCTGCGCCCGGCGGCAGATCCACTCCTTTGCGCAGCACGCGCGCAGGCGGTTGATAGCCCGTGCGCGGCTCCACCAGGCACCAGCCGTAGCGCGGCGAGGACTCCCAGATCTCGGCCCAGTCCTCTTCGGTCAGCGTGTTCAAAGCGAGCGGCAGCAGAATGTTCTCTTCCTTGTAGATCATCTCCTCGACCGCGGCCAGGGCGCGCTGCCCCGGCCCCGCCGCCGCGCCCTTCAGCTCTCCCGCCCGCCCCGACTGACCGCGCAAGGTCTCCTCCAGGCTCTTCAGCAACGCCCGCACCTCGTCGTCCTTGGCCCACATGACCTTGGACGGACCGGTGATGCCGTAGCGCTCCAGCCGCGGGAACAGCGTGTGCTCCTTGCGCTGATAGTGCTTGTCGAGGTCCATGAGTTCGTTGACGGCGCGCCGCAGCTCAAGCAGCAGGTCCTCGGCCAGGGCATCGTCCGGCAACGCCTGAAGGCGCCGCACGGCTTCGCGGGCCCGTGCGACGACCTCGCGCAAGGCCGCGTTCTCGCGCTTGAAAGTGTCTACCGGGTGTCCGGGCGGCAACTCCGGCGGGCGGATCCGCACCAGGATCTCCCGCGTCACTTGCGAGTGCAGGTCGCACATGGCCTGGATCTGGGAGACCGGCATGCCTTCGGCCATCAACTGCTGTTCCATGGCCACGATCTCGGAGGGGTCGGTCTGGCGGATCAGCTCGCGCAGGCGCGCCTTGACGATCTCCGGCGACTGGCCGGCGTGCAGGCCCTGGATGATCTCTTTCAGGGTGCGCACGCGCTGGGCGCGGTTGTCAATCAGTTCGCTCATACGATTCCAGCCTACCGGCCGGGGCCGGCCCGGGCGATGACTTTGGTCACAAGGCCGGCGGCGCCGGCCGCCGCGGGGGTAGCGGGGCGCCGGGCCGGTCAATCCTCTGCTTCGGGCTGGTCGGCCGAGGATCGGCGGTAAGCCTCCAGCAGATCCTGGAGGGTGAGTTCGCCCAGCAGCCGGCGGGAGTTGATTCTGTCGGTGACGGGCAGCACGCTCAGCCCGGTCCTGGCAAGGCGGTGCAGGGCAAGGTCGAGAGGTTGGTCGGGGTGCATGTGGGGCAACACAGTGAAGGGCGGCGAAGGGCATTGCGCGGGAGGCGAGGGGATCAACTCGGCCAGCGGCCGGTCGCCCGGGGCGCCTTCCAGGTCCGATCTGGAGAGGATGCCCCACAGCAGGCCGTCGCCGCCCACAAGAAAGTGCCGGCCGGGGTGGAGGGCCGCCTCTCCGGCCGGCATGTTCGGCTCGAGCAGGAGCGTCACGGGCCGCATGGCGTCGCCCACTTGCAATTCGTGCCCCGTTTGCTCGTCCGGCGGTTTGGGCAGATGAACGCCGTCCTGAGCGGCCAGTTGCCCATAGATCGGTTCGCGGACCAGTTTGCGCGCCAGCCAGAAGCTGACCAGGTTGGAGATCATCAGGGGCACGATGATTGCGTAATCGCGGGTGAGCTCGAAAATCATCAGGACGCTCGTCATGGGTGTGCGAATGATGCCGGCGAACGCCGTGCCCATGCCGACCAGGGCATAGGCGCCGGGCCGCCCGGTCCAAGCGGGAAAGCGAAGGTGAACCAGCGAGCCGACGCTGCCGCCCAGCATGGCGCCCAAAAAGAGGCTGGGTCCGAAGATGCCCCCCGGGTTTCCCGAGGCATAGCAGATCACCGTGGCCGGAAGCTTGAGCAAGACCAGAAGCAGCATGACCTGCCAAGCCATCTGCCCGTTCAGCGCCCGGTCCACGGCGCCGTAGCCCACGCCGAGAAGCTCGGGGATCCAGAGTGCGATCAGGCCGACGAACAGGCCGCCGGCCAGCGGCTGGAAAGGCACGGTCGCCCGGGGCAGTTGCAGGAAGCGGTCACGCAGGCGGAGCAGTGACCACTGAAACAGCGCCGAGGCCAACCCTCCGGCGATGCCCAGCAGCAGATAAACAAAGAGCTCCGCCGGGTGGGCCAGGCGGTAGGCAGGCACGCGGAACAGAGGCTGATCCCCCAGCAAGAGGTGGAGCACAAGCCAGGAGGAAGCCGAGGCAAGAACGACGCCTCCCAGGATGCGCGCGTGCAGGTTCCCGAGCACCTCTTCCAGGGTGAACAGCACGGCCGCGATCGGTGTGTTGAAGGCGGCGGCCAGCGCTGCGGCGGTGCCCATGGGCATCAGAGCGGCCGTCTCCGACTCGCTCAGCCCGAGCCGCCGGCCCGCCTCCGAGGCGATCCCCGCGCCGATCTGCACCGACGGCCCTTCACGGCCGAGCGCAATCCCGCTTCCGAGCGATACCGAGCAGCAGAAGAACTTGCCGAGCGTCGTGCGCAGGCTGACGGCCCGGCCGGTGAACAGCGCGGCCTTGGTCTGGGGAATACCACTGCCGCGGGCGTCCGGGAAAAACCGATAGAGCAAGAGGCCGGAAAGCAGCGCGCCCGCGGCGGGGAACACGAGGCGCATCCAGGCAGGGCTCTGAGCGGTGTAAAGCCTGGCGCCGAGCATCTCCGTGGTCCCGATGAAGGCAACGATGACCAGGCTTGCCGTCACCCCGATGACCACGGCCAGAGGGGCCTCGCGATTCTCTCGAAACCAACGTGCCCAGGATGTCAGCTCGCCCGCCGGGGGCATACCACCAGTGTAGTGTCCCCCGCAACGGCGCCGGAGTCCTTTGATTCGACAGGCGCGGTCCCGTCCGCCCGGCCGGAGGGGTCTTGCGATCGCCGGCGGCGGTCGCACGTCGCAGACCGTCCCCGCCGGGCACGGCGAGGTCGCCCGCAAGCTGCTATGATCTTCAGTGCGATGGTCTTGACTCGCCGGCAAGCCATGCTGAGCCCTGTGCTGGCCGCCGCGCCGGCCGCCGAGCCGCCCCGGGTCAGGCTGGGCCCGCACACGGTCTCACGCCTGATCGTGGGGGGCAACCCGATCAGCGGCAACTCGCACGTCTCACCCGCCCTCAGCCGCGAGATGACCGACTACTTCACGGCCGCCAACGTCAAGCGCCTGCTGGCCGAGTGCGAGCGCGCGGGCATCAATACCTGGCAATCGCGCGGCGACCGCCACATCATGCGGCTGCTGCACGAATACCGGCTGGAGGGCGGGCGCATCCAATGGATCGCCCAGACCGCCTCCGAGCACGCCGACATCGCTCGCAACATCCGCGACATCGCCGCTTACCAGCCCATCGGCATTTATCATCACGGCTCGCAGACCGACCGCTTCTGGGCCGCGGGCAAGATCGAGCAGGCCCGCGAGTTGCTCAAAGTCATCCGCGACCGCGGCGTTCTGGTCGGTCTGGGAACCCACATTCCCGAGGTGGTGGACTATGTAGAATCCAAAAACTGGGACCTGGACTTCTACATGACCTGCCTGTACAACCTGAGCCGGTCTCGGGCCGAGACCGAACGGCTGGCCGGCGGCCCCGTCGAGGGCGAGTTCTTCCACCACCCCGACCGGCAGAAGATGCTCGAGCGCGTCCGCCAGACCCGCAAGCCCTGCCTGATCTTCAAGGTGTACGCCGCCTCGCGCCTGTGCGCCTCGCCCGACCAGATGCGGGAGGCCCTGCGCCTGGTCTTTCGCTACGCCAAGCCCGACGACTGCGTGGTCATCGGCATGTTCCCCAAGCACAAGGAGCAGGTGCGCGAGAACTGCCGCCTGCTGGCCGAGGCGCTCGGACAGCCCTCCTGAGCCTTGGGGCGACCTCAGGCGGGCGGCGCCGGCTCGCGCCAATAGCGCTGCGCCAGGGCCCACAGGGCGGCCGGAACCAGCGAGACCAGGCCCGTCAAAGCTGCCAAGGTGCGCACGCCCGCGCCCAGGTCAATCGAGGCACCGGCCAGGTAGCTGGCCAGCGAGACCGTCAGCGACAGCAGGGCGTAGTCGGCCGAGAAGACCCGGCCCCGGTAGCGGTCCTCGGTCTGTTCCTGGAGCAAGGTGGTCGAGAACACCCAGATCGTCGAGCCGCCGGCGTGAGCCAGGATCACCGCGGCCGAGGCCCACAGCAGGCTGGGGGCCGCCGACAGCCAGAGATAGCCGGCCGCGCCCGCCAAAAAGCCCAGGAGAATGCCCAGGCGCAAGCCCCGCGACCGCCGCCCCAGGCAGTAGCCGCCGATCAGCGGGCCCAGCAGCGCACCCACGCCGCGCGAACCCATCAACAGGCTCATGCCGAGCATGCCCGCCCGGCGCGCGCCCAAGCGATCCGAACCCACCGGAAAGACCCGCTCGCCGAACAGGGGCAGCAACACCCAGTTGGTCCCCATCAATCCCAGTCCCCCCTTGACCAGCAGCGTGGACAGCAGGCGCCGGTCCTTGAGCATGTAGCGCGCCCCTTCCAGAAAAGGCGAAAAATCGGCCAGGTCGCCGGGCCGGAAAGGCCTGGCCTGGCTGAGGTGCGCCTCCGAGAAACGCATCGCGCTGATCAGGGCGGCCGATCCCAGAAAGGAGGCGGCGTTGAGCAGGAAGACCGCTTCGCGCCCCAGAAACGCGGCGAACAGGCCGCCCAGGCCGGCCCCGATGGCCAGGTTGACCGACCAGGTCACCGAGGACAGCGCGTTGGCCGCCAGCAACTCCTCCTCCCGCGCGATCACCGGCACCACCGCGCTGCGTCCCGGCTCGAAGAACGCCCAGCCGATGGTCTCCAGCAACAGCAGCAGGTAGACCAACCAGACCAGCGACGGACTGCGGACCAGCAGCATGCCCGAGACGATCACCGCCCGGGCCCAGTCGCTCAGGATCATGACCCGCTTGCGGCTCATCCGGTCGTTGAGGACCCCGGCCGCCGGAGACACGAAGAATTGGGGCAGCACCTGAAGCACGTAGGCCAACCCGATGGATTTCGCGCTCCCGGTCAGCTCCAACAGCAAACTGTAAATCGCGATGGCGTAGAACCAGTCCCCCAACTCGCTGACGATTTGCGCCAGCCAGAGCAGGCGAAAGTTGCGGTTAGAGCGAACCAGGCGCCAGTACTCGGCCGGGGAGACGGGGGCCTGCCGCATGGGCCGCTCAGCGGCTTCCGGCCGATGGCGCCGGGGCCTCGACGGTGTACAGCCCCATCCGTTGCTTGACCAGCTCGATGGTGGCGTTGGCGATGGGAGCCACGCGGGCGGCGCCTTCTTGCAACACCCGGTCCACGTAGCCCGGCTCGGAGGCGATCTGGCGGTAGCGCTCCTGGAGCGGCGCCAGACCGGCGATGACCGCCTCGGCCACCTGCTTCTTGAGTTCGCTGTAGCGCATGCCGGTGAAGTGGGCGCGCATCTGCTGGTCGCTCCAGTCGGTGAAAGCCTGGAAGATGTTCAGCAGGTTGGCCACGCCCGGTCCCAGCAAGTTGAAATCCACCCCGGGCGCCGAGTCCGTGGTGGCGCGCATGATCTTGCGGCGGATCACCTCGGGCGGATCCAGCAAGGCGACGGCGTGGCCGGCGCCGGGAGCGGACTTGCTCATTTTCTTTTCGGGCTCGTCCAGGCCCATGATGCGCGCCCCAACCATGGGCAGGCGGGTCTCGGGCACCACGAAGGTCTGCCCGTAAAGCGAATTGAAGCGCTGGGCGATGTCGCGGGTCAGTTCCAGATGCTGAGCCTGATCCTCTCCCACCGGAACGATCGCCGCCTGGTAAAGCAGGATGTCGGCCGCCATCAGCACCGGGTATTGGAACAGGCCGTCGCCCACCGTCTCCTGCTCGGCCGCCTTGGCCTTGAACTGCGTCATGCGGCCCAACCAGCCGAAGGGCGTCACGCAACTCAGCATCCAGGCCAGCTCGGCGTGGGCGGGCACCATGGACTGCACCATGATGGTGGACTGCCGGGGATCAATGCCGGCCGCCAAATAGAGCGCAGCCAGCTCGCGAATCTTGCGCCGCAGCTCGTCGGGCTCCTGATACAGGGTCACGGCGTGCAGGTCCACGATGCAGAAGATGGCCTCGTAGTCGTACTGCATCTTGACCCACTGCTTGAGCGCGCCCAGGTAGTTGCCGATGTGGAGGTTTCCGGTGGGCTGCATTCCCGAGAAGACTCGTGGTTTCATGCTAGTTGGGACGGGCCGCCCGCGGCGTCCGTCCGGCGGGCGCGCGGGCGGCATGAATCTCTATCCTACGAGATGGCGAGCAGCCAGACAAATCCCGCGAGCGGGCCTTCGGGCGCGCCTCCGCCGCTGAAGATCGAGAAGCTGGTGCACGGGGGCCTGGGGCTGGCGCGCTGGGAGGGGCGGGTGGTGCTGGCGCCCTTCGTGCTCCCCGGCGAGACGGTCCGCCTGCGCATCGCCGGCCGGCGCCCCGGCCGGCTGCTGGGGCGCCTGGAGGAGATCCGGGAGCCCGCTGCCGGGCGGGTCGCGCCGCCCTGCCCGTATTTCCAGAGCTGCGGCGGCTGCATGCTCCAGCACGCCGACTATGCGCTGCAACTGGAGCTCAAGCGCGCCATCCTGGCCGAGTCCCTGCGCCGGATCGGGAAAATCTCCCCGCCCGAGGAGATCGCCGCCATCGCCGGCCCGCCCTGGGACTACCGCAACCGCGTGCAGTTCCACCTGGACGGCCGGCGCATCGGCTTCTTCCAGCCGGGCAGCCATCGCCTGTGCCCGGTCGCCCGCTGCCTGATCGCCTCGCCGGCCGTCAACCGGACGCTGGCCGCACTCACCGAGATGCTCCCCGACGCTCGCTTCCCTCGCTTCCTCCGCTCGCTCGAGGTATTTACCAACGAACGGCAGGTGCAATTGAACGTCACCGCCGCGGCGGGCGGGCGCGCGGTGGCCCGCCGGTTCTTCCAGTGGTGCGCCGAGCGAATCCCGGGCGTGGCCGAAGGCGCGCTGGACTACGAAACCGGCGGCGAGACCTACCGCGTGGGATACCGCTCGTTCTTCCAGGTGAACCGCTTCCTGATCGAGCCTCTGGTGGCCTGCGCCTTGCAAGACGCTCAGGGCGAGACCGCTCTGGATCTGTACGCGGGGGTGGGCTTGTTCTCTCTGCCTCTGGCGCGTCGCTTTCATCGCGTCACGGCCGTGGAAGCGGGCGGCGGCGCGGCGCGGGACCTGGAGTTCAACGCGGCGCGCGCCGGGCGTCCGATTCGCGTCGAGCGGTCGGCCGCGGAGCGGTATCTGGCCGGCCTGAAGGCGCCGCCCGATTTCGTGCTGGCCGATCCGCCGCGGGCGGGCCTGGGCCGGCAGGCGACGGCGGAATTGCTCCGGCTGAAGCCGCCGCGCCTGACCATCGTCTCCTGCGATCCGGCCACGCTGGCGCGGGATCTGGGGGCTCTGAGCGCGGGCGGCTACCGGCTGGAGCGGCTGGCGCTGGTGGATCTGTTTCCGCAAACCCATCACCTGGAGGCGGTGGCGGCGCTGGTCGCCGGCACCCACCTGCATACTCTTGTGGATACAATGTGAGCTCCCGGCCCGACCCGCCTGCCGGCTGGTCCGGGCCGGCGCGCCAATCCCATGACCACACAGCAGACGGTTGCCTTCGGCGGCGTCAACGCCGCCGCCTTGACGCCCCGGCGCCCCGGCGATACCCGGGTGGATCTGGACGCCGCCTTCCAGTTGCTGGATTTTCTCAACGCCCGAGCGGTGCGCTCCGTCGTCCTGCTCGGGGCCACCGGCGAGCTGACTCACTTCGATCCGCAGGAGCGCCGCCGGCTGATCGAACTGGCGGTGCGCCGCAGCCAGGCCCCGGTGATTGCCTCGGTGGGGCACTCCACCCTGGACGGCGCAGTGGCGCTCGGCCGGGCGGCGGCTGCCGCCGGAGCCGCCGGCCTGTTGCTGATGCCCCCCTACTTCTTCCGCTACCGGCAGGCCGAAGTCAAGGAATACTTGCTGCGGTTCGCCGCCGAACTGAAAGGCGCCGCCCCGATCCTGCTTTACAACATTCCTTTCTTCAGCAACGAACTGGCGCCCGAGACCGCCCTCGAGCTGCTGGCCACCGGGCTGTTCGCGGGTATCAAGGACTCCAGCGGGCGCTGGGAGAATTTCATTAAACTGAAGAACGCCCGGCAGCGGCACGGCTTCGCCCTGCTGGTGGGCAACGACGTGCTTTTCACGCCCGCCCGCATGGCCGGCGCCGACGGCGTCATCTCCGGCTGCGCCTGCGCCCTGCCGGAGCTGATGCTGGCCTTGGATCGCGCCATCCTCAGCGGCGAAACCGAACGGCGCGAGCGCCTGGATGCGCGCTTGCACGAGTTCATCGCTTGGATTGACAGCTTTCCGGCCCCGGTGGGCATCCGGGAAGCCTTGGCCGAGCGGGGCTTGAACGCCGGGCCGCACGCCGTGCCGCTTTCGGCCGAGGAGCAGCGGCGCCTGGGCCGGTTCCGCGCCTGGTTCCAGGCCTGGTTGCCGGAAGTACTCGAGGAGTGCGGGCATGCTTAGACGAACCTGGCTGCTCTTGCTGGCGGCCGCGCTTTCCCCGGCCCAGCTCATCCGACCCGGGCCGCAGGTGCTGACCTTCTTCTCCGACGCCGACGACTCGGATCAGCCCTACGGCCTGTACCTGCCCAAAAACTTCGACCCCCAGAAACGCTACCCCCTGGTCGTCAGCCTCCACGGCGCCTGGTCCAATCACCGGCTGAATCTGCGGCGCGTCTTCGGCCGAGGCAACCTGCCGGGCGAGTCCGACGCCGAAGCCAGCCGGCGCTTTCCGCCCCTGCCCGAGGTGGATTTCATCGTGGCCACGCCGCTGGCCCGCGGCACCATGGGTTACCAGGGCCTGGCCGAAAAGGACGTCTACGAGGTGCTGGCCGAGGTCAAGTCCCGCTTCCCCATTGACGAAGACCGCGTCTACCTGACCGGCCTCTCGATGGGCGGCGGCGGCACGCTCTGGCTCGGGCTGAGTCGTCCGGACCTCTGGGCGGCCATCGCACCGGTGTGCCCCGCCGTTCCGCCGGGCCTGGAGCGCCTGGCGGGCAACGCGCTCAACCTCCCGGTGCACCTGTTCCACGGGGACCTGGATCCGCTGGTTCCGGTCGGCGTCTCGCGCAAATGGCACAAGCTGCTGCTGGGCTTCGAGGTCCCCGTCCAATACGTCGAGTATCCGGGCGTGCGCCACAACGCCTGGGACTCGGCCTACAAGGACGCCGCCATCTTCCGCTGGTTCGCCCAACACCGCCGCAACCGCTTTCCCCAACGGGTGCGCTTCTCCACCGACGCCTACAAGCACCGCAGCGCTTACTGGGTCGAGCTGGACGGCCTGACCCCCGGCGAGCTGGCCTCGATTGACGCGCACCTGCCGGCGCGCAATCGCCTGGAGATTCGCACCAGCGGCCTGGACGGCTTCAGCCTCAAGCTCGAAGGCCACCCCGGCTTCGATCCCGCGCAGCCCCTGGAGGTTCAGGTGGACGGCTCCCGCATCAGGGTGCCGCCCGGCGCCGCGCTCTCGTTCTCCAAGAGCGCAGAGCGGTGGACGCTGGGACGCTATCAGCCGCCCCCCGGCGACAAGCGGCCGGGATTGGAAGGCCCTATCGGCGAGGCTGTGGCCGAGCGCCACGTCTACGTCTACGGCACCGCCTCGCCGGCTTCGGCCGAGGAGATCGAGAGCCGGCGCGCCCTGGCCTCCCGCGCCGCCGACTGGTCCTCGCCCCGCGTGCGCCTGCTGGTCGGCTTCCGCGTGCTGGCCGATAAGGAGGTCAGCGAAGCCGACCTGCGCAGCAGCCATCTGGTGTTGTTCGGCACGCGGCAGACCAACCTGCTGATCGCGCGTCTGGCCGACCGGCTCCCGCTGGAACTCAACCCCGGCGCGGCCGACTACGGACTGGTCTTCGTCGCGCCGGTGGGCGAGCGCTACGTGGTGGTCAACTCGGGCCTGCCCTTCTGGACCGGGGCGGAGCGCGCCAAGCGGGCCGGCTTCGGCTTCATCCCTCCCGCCTGCCGCCTCCTCCAGAGCTTCGGCGATTTCATCCTGTTCAAAGGATCTCTGGAGAACGTAGTGGCCGAAGGACGTTTCGACCGGCACTGGAGGGTTCCTCCCGAGGCGGCCGAGAAGATGCTGGCCACCGGAGCGGTGAGCATCCGATGAAGAGCGAGCTGGAGGAGTTTCGCCGCGCCGCCCACCAGGCGGTGGACTGGATCGCGGCCTACTTGGAGGACCCGCGCCGCTATCCGGTGTTGCCGCGCATCCGGCCGGGCGAGCTCATGGAGGCCCTGCCCGCCGCCGGACCGGAGACGGGCGAATCCTACCAGACGATCCTGAGCGATTTCGAGCGGCTGGTGCTGCCGGCGGTGACGCACTGGAATCACCCGGGCTTCCTGGCCTACTTCGCCTGCACGGGCTCGCCCCCGGCGGTGATCGCCGAGATGCTGGCGGCCGCCCTGAACACCAACGGCATTCACTGGCTGACCTCGCCGGCCGTGGTCGAGCTCGAGCAGGTGGCGCTCGGCTGGTTGCGGCAGTGGCTCGGCCTGCCCGAGGAGTTCTTCGGCGAGATCTTCGACACCGCCTCGGTCAGCAGCCTGCACGCCATCGCGGCCGCGCGGGAGATGGCGGACCCGGAGGCGCGCGAGGCCGGCGCCCGGCCGGGGCTGACCCTGTATTGCTCCGAGCAGGCCCACTCCTCGATCGAAAAGGGCGCGCTGGCGCTGGGCATCGGCCGCCGTCACGTGCGCAAGATCCCGGTGGACGAAGAGTTTCGCCTGCGCCCGGAGGCGCTCGAACAGGCCCTGCGGCAGGATCGCGCCGCGGGCCTGCGCCCCTTCTGCCTGGTGGCCACCGCCGGCACCACCTCCACCACCAGCGTGGATCCGCTCGATGCCGCCGCCGACATCGCCGCCCGCTACGGCCTGTGGCTGCACGTGGACGCCGCCTACGCCGGCCCGGCCGCCATTCTGCCCGAGAAGCGTCCTCTGTTCGCCGGCTGGGAGCGGGCCGACTCGATCGTGGTCAACGCCCACAAGTGGCTGTTCACGCCCCTGGATCTGAGCGCTTTCTACACGCGGCGTCCCGAGATCCTGCGGCGCGCCTTCTGCCTGACGCCCGAGTACCTGCGCACGGCGGAGGATCCGCGGGCCGTCAACCTGATGGATTACGGCGTACCTCTGGGGCGGCGCTTTCGGGCCTTGAAGCTCTGGTTCGTGCTGCGGCGCATGGGCCGGCAGGGCGTCATCGAGGCCCTGCGGTCGCACATCGCTTGGGCGCAGGAGCTGGCCGCCTGGATCGAGGCCGACCCGCGCTTCCAGCGCGTCGCGCCCGTGCCGTTCTCGGTGGTCTGCTTTCGCCTGCGGGGCGACGACGAGCGGAATCGCCGCCTGCTGGAGCGAGTCAACGCCGGCGGCAAGTTCTTCCTCTCCCACACCGAACTGGGCGGGCGGTACGTTCTGCGCCTGGCTATCGGCAACCTGGGCACCACCCGCGAGGACGTGCGCCGGGCCTGGGAGGCCGTCCGGAGGGCCGCGGATGAACTCTGAACGCCTGGCGGTCACGCTCTGCGGCCTGAGGCTGCGCAATCCGGTGCTGGCGGCCTCGGGCACCTTCGGCTACGGTCTGGAGTTCGCCGGCCAGGCCGATCTGGACCAGCTCGGCGGCATCGTCGTCAAGGGCCTCTCGCGCGAACCCATGCCGGGCAACCCCCCGCCGCGCATTTATGAAAGCGCCGCCGGCATGATCAACTCCGTCGGGCTTCAGAACATCGGGGTGCGCGCCTTCATCCGGGAAAAGCTGCCCGGGCTGCGGCGCCTGCGCACGGCGGTCTTCGCCAACGTCTTCGGCCACACGATCCAGGATTACCAGGAGGTGGTGCGCGCCCTGGAGGACGCCGAGGGGCTGGCGGGCTACGAGCTCAACGTTTCCTGCCCCAACACCCAAAAGGGCGGCATGTATTTCTCCAGCGACCCGGCCTTGCTGGCCGAGCTGGTCGAGGCGGTGCGGCCGCTGGCCCGGCGGCCCCTGATGGTGAAACTCTCGCCCAACGTGGCCGCCATCCCGCCGCTGGCCCGGGCGGCCGAGCAGGCCGGGGCGGACGCCGTCTCCCTGGTCAACACGTTCCGGGCCCTGGCGATTGACGCGCGAACCCGCCGGCCGCGCTTGGGCGCGGGCTTCGGGGGGTTGTCCGGTCCGGCCATCAAGCCCATCGCGCTGCGCATGGTTTGGGAGGCGGCGCAGGCGGTGAGGATTCCGGTGGTCGGGCTGGGCGGGATCGCCAACGGCGAAGACGCCGCGGAGTTCCTCATCGCCGGCGCCACGGCGGTCCAGGTGGGCACGGCCACCTTCTGGGATCCCGCCGCCCCCTTCAGGATAGCGCGCGAGCTGGACCGCTTCCTGGCCCAGCAGAAGGTGGCGCGGGTCCAGGACCTCGTGGGGACCCTGTGCCTGGCGGAATGAGGACCGCGGGCGCCGCCTTAGCTTAGGCCGAAGCGCGCAGCGTGTAAGAGCTGAGCACCTTCATGTAGTTCGAGCGCAGGAAGGCGTTCGGGTCGGCCACCGAGCGCTGGCTCATCGAGCCCTGCATCTGCCGGACGGATTGGTACTCGTGCTGCTCCATCCAGGCCCGCATGTCGGCCAGGATCCGGCTGACGTGCCCGATGCCGTTCTTCAAGACCGCCGAGGCGATCTCGGCGACCTTGGCTCCCGCCATCATCGCCTTGATCACGTCCTCGCCGCTGTGGAACCCACCCGTCACCGCCAGGTCCGCCTCGATCCGCCCGTAAAGGATCGCCACCCAGTGCAGCCGCAGCAGCGACTCATAAGGCGTGCTGAGCTGGAGCGAGTGCCGGACCTCCAGCGCCTCCAAGTCGAAATCCGGCTGGTAAAGGCGATTGAACAGCACCAGGCCCCGCGCCCCGGCCTGCTCCAGCTGCCGCGCGACGTTGGCGATGGCGGTGAAATAAGGGGTGAGCTTGACGGCCACCGGGATGCGCACCGCGCCCGCCACTTCCCGCACTAGATCGCAGTAGGCTTGCTCGACCTGCGCGCCGCTCAAGGCCGGGTCGGTCTGAAGCGTGAAGATGTTCAGCTCCAGAGCGTCCGCGCCCGCTTCCTCGATGGACTTGGCGAATCGGATCCAGGCCCCGCCAGAGACCGCGTTCAGGCTGGCGATCACCGGAATCGAGACCGCCCGCTTGGCCTTGCGGATGTGCTCCAGATAGCCCTCGGGACCCAGGTTGTAATGGGTCAAATCCGGGAAGTAGGAAAGGGCCTCGGCCGAGGCTCCGGCGGTTTCGCTCAGACGGCGGTCCAGCTCCTGGCTCTCCAGAACGATCTGTTCCTCGAACAGGGAGTGGAGCACCACCGCGGCCGCCCCCGCCTCCTCCATCCGGCGGATGTTGTCCACCTCCTCCGACAAGGGCGAGGCCGAGAAGACCACCGGGTTTTTCAGGTTCAAGCCGAGGTACGTGGTGGTCAGATCCATGGGTCTTAGTCCTCCTTGGCGGACGGCTTGGGCTGAGCGGACGGGTTCGCCGCCCCGACCGGTTCAGCCGCGGCGGCCGGTCTGGCCGCCAGGTACTCGTACTGGCGCCAGCGATCCAGCACCGCCTCCTGGGCCGCCTCCAGCAGGCGTTTGGCCGCCTCGGGCTGGCTATGCCGCAGCATCGAGTAGCGCGTCTCGTTGTAGATGTACTTCTCCAGCGGCAGCGTGGGAGCTTTCGAATCCAGTTGCAAGGGATTCTTGCCCTGCCGGGCCAGGGCCGGGTTGAAACGCAGCAGCGGCCAGTAGCCGGATTGCACCGCGGCCTTTTGCTGGTCCAGGCCGTGGATCAGGTCGTATCCGTGAGCGATGCAGTGGCAGTAAGCCACGATCAGCGAGGGTCCCTCGTAGGCTTCGGCTTCCAGAAAGGCCTTCACGGTCTGCATGTCGTTGAAGCCGAAGGCTACCCGCGCCACGTACACGTTGCCGTAGGTCATGGCCATCATGGCCAGGTCCTTCTTGGGCTGCGGCTTGCCGCCGAAGGCGAACTTGGCCACCGCCCCCAGCGGCGTGGCTTTCGACATCTGGCCGCCGGTGTTCGAGTACACCTCGGTGTCCAGCACCAGCAGGTTCACGTTCTCGCCCGAGGCCAGCACGTGATCCAGTCCGCCGTAGCCGATGTCGTAGGCCCAGCCGTCGCCCCCCACGCCCCAGACGCTCTTGCGCACCAGGGCGTCGGCCAGCGCCCGCAGGTCACGGGCCTCGCGGGTCTCGATACCCTGCAGCTTCCGGCGTAGCAGTTCCACCCGCTCGCGCTGCTCGGCGATGCCCTTCTCGCCGGACTGATCGGCGTTGAGCAGGGCGGCGGCCAGCTCGTCGCCGATCTGCGAGGCCAACCGCATCACCAGCCAGCGGGCGTACTCGACCTGCTGGTTGATCGCCAGGCGCAGGCCCAGGGCGAACTCGGCCGTGTCCTCGAACAGCGAGTTATTCCAAGCCGGGCCGCGCCCGTTGTGGTCCACGCAGTAAGGCGTGGTGGGCAAATTCCCGCCGTAGATCGAGGAGCAACCGGTGGCGTTGCCGATCACAACCCGGTCCCCGAAAAGCTGGGTCAGCAGCTTGACGTAAGGCGTCTCGCCGCAGCCCGAGCAGGCGCCGGAGAACTCGAACAAGGGGCGGAACAACTGGTTGTCCTTGACCTGAGCGGGGCTGAGCAGCCGGCGGTCCAGGTCCGGGATCTTCAGGAAGAACTCCCAGTTGCGCCGCTCCTGCTCGCGCAGCGGCGGCTGGGGCGCCATGTTCAGCGCCTTGTGCTTGACTTCCGTCTTGCTCTTGACCGGGCAGACCTCGACGCACAGCCCGCAGCCGGTGCAATCCTCCGGCGCTACCTGGAGCGTGTACTTCATCTCCTTGAACTCGCGCCAGCGCGCCGGAGCGTGCTTGAAGCCCGGGGGCGCTTCGGCCAGCAGGGCGGCCTCGTAGACCTTGGCGCGGATGGTGGCGTGCGGGCAGACCAGCACGCACTTGCCGCACTGAATGCAGAGTTCTTCGTCCCAGACCGGGATCTCCAGGGCGATATTGCGCTTCTCCCACTGGGCGGTGGCGGTGGGAAAGGTGCCGTCGGGCGGGAAGACGCTCACCGGCAGCGAATCCCCCTCGCCTGCGATGATGCCCGCCAGCGTGCGGTGGACGAATTCGGGAGCTTCGGCCGGCACCGCCGGGCGGATGTCGAAGGTCGCGGTGATGCGCTCGGGCACGGGCACTTCGTGCAGGTGCGCCAGAGCGGCGTCCACGGCGGCGAAGTTCTTCTGCACCACCGCCTCGCCCCGCTTGCCGTAGGTCTTCTTGATGGCGTCCTTGATCGCCTGGATGGCCTCCTCGCGCGGCAGGATGCCGCTGATGGCGAAGAAGCAGGTCTGCATGATGGTGTTGATCCGGCTGCCCATGCCGGTCTGCTCGGCCACCTTGTAGGCGTCAATCACGTAGAAGCGCAGCTTCTTCTCCAGGATCTGGCGCTGCACCGTGCGCGGCAGGCGGTCCCAAACCTCCTCCGGGCCGTAGTAGCTGTTCAGCAGGAAGGTGGCGCCCGGCTGGGCGGCCTTCAGCATGTCGAAGCGCTCCAGGAAGGAGAACTGGTGGCAGGCCACGAAGTTGGCCTGGCTGATCAGGTAGCTGGAGTGAATCGGCTTGGGCCCGAAGCGCAGGTGCGAAATCGTCACCGCACCGGCCTTCTTGGAGTCGTACACGAAATAGCCCTGGGCGTAGTTCTCCGTCTCCTCTCCGATGATCTTGATGGAGTTCTTGTTGGCGCTCACCGTGCCGTCGGCGCCCAACCCGTAGAACAACCCGCGGAAGGTCTGCGGGTCCTCGGTCGAGAATTCCGGATCGTACTCCAGACTGGTGTGGGTGACGTCGTCGTGTATGCCGATCGTGAAGTGGTTCCGGGGATGCTCCTTGAGCAGCTCGTCGAAGACCGCCTTGACCATGGCCGGAGTGAATTCCTTCGAGGACAAACCGTAGCGGCCCCCGATCACCCGCGGCATCTTCCGGAAGGGCGCCTCGCCGGCCGTCAGGCCCTCATGCAGCGCAGTGATCACGTCCTGATAGAGCGGCTCGCCCGCGGCGCCCGGCTCTTTGGTCCGGTCCAGCACGGCGATGGCCCGGACCGTGGGCGGCAACGCCTTCAGGAACGCTTCCCGCGAGAAGGGCCGGAAAAGGCGCACCTTCAGAATCCCGATTTTCTCGCCGCGCGCCGTCAGGTACTCGACCAGCTCGTGGGCCACTTCGGCGCCCGAGCCCATGAGCACGATGACCCGCTCGGCCTCCGGCGCTCCCACGTAATCGAACAGACGGTACTGCCGCCCGACGATCTGGGCGAACTTGTCCATCACGTTCTGCACGATGGCCGGGCAGGCCAGATAGTACGGGTTGCAAGCCTCGCGCGCCTGGAAAAACACATCCGGGTTCTGCGCCGTGCCGCGCAACACCGGCCGGTCGGGCGTCATGGCCCGCGCCCGATGGGCGCGAACCAACTCCTCGGGGACCATGGCGCGCATGTCGTCCAGGGTGAGCTGTTCAATCTTGGCCACCTCGTGCGAGGTGCGGAAGCCGTCGAAGAAGTGCAGGAAAGGCACGCGCGATTCCAGGGTGGCCGCCTGGGCGATGAGAGCGAAGTCCTGGGCCTCCTGGACCGAGTTAGAAGCCAGCAGAGCCCAGCCCGTCTGGCGGACCGCCATCACGTCGCCGTGGTCGCCGAAGATGGACAGGGCATGAGTGGCCACCGTGCGGGCCGAAACGTGGATGGTCGCCGGGCTGAGCTCGCCGGCGATCTTGAACATGCTGGGGATCATCAGCAGCAGGCCCTGTGCGGCTGTGAAGGTGGTCCCCAGCGCGCCGCCTTGCAGCGCGCCGTGCAAAGCGGCCGAGGCGCCGCCCTCGCTTTGCATCTCGACGACCTTGGGCACCGTCCCCCAGACGTTGGGGATCTTCTTGGCCGCCCATTCGTCGGCCCACTCGCCCATCGGCGAGGAGGGGGTGATCGGGTAGATGGCGCAGACCTCGTTGACGTGGTAGGCAACGTAGGCCGTCGCCTCATTTCCATCAATGGTGACTTTCTTTCGTGTCATTTCCCTTCCGCCCGTTTCGAAGCTTGTCGGCTTGAATTTCTCTCCGCAGTCCGGCGCGTTCGGCCGCTGCGGTTCCGGCAGGGGTCCGGCAACTTCCCAGTATAGGACGTCCGACTCCGATTCTTGGGCCGCGCGGCCCTTTCCAGCCTGCCGCCCAATGACCGTCTCCGGGACCGAGCCGCAATTCGCCCTTTCCGATTGTATGCACGAAGCATGCCAGCCGGAAGGCCGCTGTCCCGGCGGCCGATCTGTTCCAGACAAAGGATGGCTCGGGATCCCTTCGCTCCGCAGCCGCCTCCCAGGTGCGTGAAAACCCCCACCTGCCTCGCTCGATATCCCGCAGCCGCCGGACCGCCCGCCTCCCCGCGCGTCGTCTCCCCCACCCCGCGTTGAGGGACTTTAATCAGCCGCTCCCTTGCTGAGCCGCCTGCAACTGAAGTACATTTGTTCCGTTTATCAGCACAGGCGGGCGTGCGCCCCCGCCGAGCCTCAGGCGCCGCCGCGCCAGGCCCGGCCCGGCGGGTCCCCGGCTTGTCAGACCGGCGGCGGACAGCTCAAGGGGCGCAGGACACGCCGCGAAGAGGAAGGAGGCGTCTTCATGCAGGTTCTCTGCCTGGTGTGGGGGATCCTGGCCGTGCTCGGCATGTTCGTGGCGTTCTTCCCTTGCCTGGGCGCGCTCAACTGGATTAATATCCCGTTTTCCCTGATCGGCCTGATCCTGAGCATCGTCATCGTGGCCACCAGCCGGGAGCCCCGCAAGGGCGCAGCCGTGGCCGGCCTGGTGCTGTGCGCGATCGCCGTGCTGCTGGGCGGCCTGCGCCTGATCGCGGGCGGTGGAATCTTCTAGCGCCGCTGCCGCGGCGCCGGGGCGCTCCTTGCTCAGGAAAGCTCGCGCATCGCCGCCGGGTCCCAGCGGCAGATGCGGTTCTCGAAGTAGCTGACGTTGGCCAGCAGGGCCGGGCCGGCCGCCCGGAAGCCGAAGGTGGCATCCTCGATGACCGGCTTGCGTTCCCGCACCGCCGTCCAGAACACCCTGTGATGCTCGACGTGCGCGTCGTAGCCGGCAGGAGGCAGGAAGCGCATCTCCTCCTCCTGGCGCATGCGCTCCGGGCTGGGCTGCAAAGCGGGGTATTTCTTGCGATACTCGGCCAGGAATCGTTCTTGCACCGCTCTGGGGAAAGTCGAGATGGTGTAGCCGGGCTCGGTCTCCCGGGGCGGCTTGCTGAGGACCACCGCGGGGCCGGTTTCGAGCACGCCCTCGCTGCCCACGAAGCGGAACCCGAACCGCTCTTGCGCCACGCTGCTTTTGAAATTCACCCGCAGGGCCACGTTGAAGCCGGGATAATCCAGCAAGGCCAGCAGCACGTCGGGGACGTCCCGCCCGTCCTTCCAGTAGCGCAGGCCGCCGGTGGCGAACACGCGCGAGGGGCCCAGCGCGCCGGTGGCCACGTGGAGGCCGGAAAACAGATGCACGAACAGGTCGCCCCCTACTCCCGTGCCGTAATCGCGGTAGTTGCGCCAGCGGAACAGCCGGATGGGCTCGAAGGGCCGCTTGGGGGCGTCGCCCAGGAAGCGGTCCCAGTCAATGTTCTCCGGCGAAGCGTCGGGCGGGATCGAGTATTGCCAGGCGCCCAGGGCGGTGTTGCGGTCCAGCCAGGCCTCCACCATGTTGATCTCGCCCAGGGCCCCGGCCCGGATCAGATCCCGGGCCTTCTGGTAAATGATCGAAGTGACGTACTGGCTGCCCACCTGCAAGATGCGCCCCGTGCGATGCTGGGCCTCGATGACCGCCCGGCCCTGCTCGATCTTCTGCACCATGGGCTTCTCGCAGTAGACGTCCTTGCCCGCCTCCAGCGCGTCCACGCTCTGGCGGGCGTGCCAGTGATCGGGCGTGGCGATGATCACCGCGTCCACCTCGGGACGAGCCAGGATCTCGCGGTAGTCCCGGGTGACGAACAGATCCTTACCCCACAGCTCGCGGGCCCGGGCCAGCCGCCCGTCGTAGACGTCGGCCACCGCCACCAGGCGCGTGCCGCCGACCGAGAGGGCCATGCGGGCATCGCCCATGCCCATGCCGCCCGCCCCGATCAGGCCGAACTGAATCACGTCATTGGCCGCGTACTTGCGCGGCGTCTGCGCGGAGGCGGCCTGGGCCGCCGCCCCGGCCGCCTGAAGGAAACTCCGTCGCGTGCTCGCCATGATCACTTACTGTAGCGCGGCCGCGCGCCGGGTCGGGCTCCATCAGCTCGGTGCGGCTGCCGTCGGGATCGAACAGGTTCGCCAGGCGGCGCCCGTTGCGTCCCACCCGGGGGCGAAAGCGCTCGGAATCCGGCAGGCCCCGGGCCAGCAACCGCCGGTAGGCCGCTTCGACGTCCGGCGTCTGGAGGCAGATGTGCTGCATCGAACCGAGCTGCTGGCGGCCGGGCCGGCCGCTGTGCAGCATGTATTCCAGGTAGTCCCCGCGCGGCCCCGGCAGCCGCATGTTGACCCAGCGCAGTTCGGTCTCGCTCGGACCGCCCCGCCAGATCTCGACCAGCCCCAGCCGGTCGCGGTAGAAGGCCATGGCGCGCGCCAGATCGCTCACCGTCACCCCGGCGTGCCAGAGCCGCTCCGCCACGCGCTGCGGCCCGAGAAATTTGCCTCGCGCCTTCGCCTGAAGCGACCCAGGCGAGTATTCCACGAACTCCAGCAAGGTCCCGTCGGGATCCGGCAGCCGGAAGCCCAGGTTGCCGTCGGCGCGCTTCTCCAGCGGCCGGGGCGCCAATCCCCGCGCTTCCAGCAGGCGCCGAAGGCGGCGTACGTCAGAGGCCTGGACGGCCACCTGCGCCAGCCGCACCTCCTGCTCCGGCGGAAGGCCAGGCCACAGCTCGATGAACTGCTCGTCGTTGATCTTGAGGAAAACCCGCTCCGGCGCGCCCCCCTCCGCCTTCAGCAGGAAGGCTTGCTCGAAGCCCAGCACTCCGGTGTAAAAGCGCCGCGCCTCATTCAGGTCGCTCACGCGGAAGGCCACCGACGCCAGGCCGACGATGGGAAGCTCCTCAGCGGCCGGCCCCGGGGCCAGCGCCAGCAACCACGCTAGCAGCCACATGGCTCGATTGTATCCAGCCTCGGGCCGCTCCAGGAGTGCGCCGCCGCTCTCGGCTTGCTGCCGCGGCGGGCTTCAGCCGGCCCGGCTGCGCTACCATTGGGGCTCGGGAACATCCGGCCCTCGAGGTTCGTCTTAGCCTGTTTGAGGGTCCGAGCCGACTCTAGGGGAAGGAATCTACCATGAGACGCATCCGACCGACGATCGCCACCTTGTGCGCACTGCTATTGGCGGCCGCCGCCATGCCCGCCGAAACGCCCTCCGTGCGCTCCTCGGGCGGCTTTTTCTCGGGCTTCACCCGTCCGTACCGCACGCAGGAGGTCGCGCCCGTCAATCTGGCCAACTCCCCGCGGTTGGAATCGCTGCTGCGCGCCGGGCGGATTTATCTGTCCTTGCAGGACGCGGTCGCCCTGGCGCTGGAGAACAACCTGGATATCGCGGTGCAGCGCTACGGCCCCATGATCGCCGACGCCAGCCTGCTCCGGGCCGAGGCCGGCGGCTTGCTGCGCGGCGTGCCCACCGCCGTGCAACGCGCCACCACCAGCGCCTTGGCCCAGGTGACCGGCGGCGCTCCCACCGGCGCCGCCACGACCACCACAACAACCGGCGCGGGCGCAGCCGGCGAGGCGGGCGGCGCCGTCATCATCCAGACCGGCACCGCCATCCCAAACCTCGACCCGGCCCTGTTCACACAGGTCAATTTCAGCCACAGCTCAACCCCGCAGACAAACTCCTT
>JBBIMA010000030.1:7730-44177 GCA_037444625.1 Solibacteraceae bacterium | reverse complement strand
GCGCCCCCCGACCGTAGCCCAGGCATCCGGCTCGAGCGGCTTGATGCCCAGCGAAATGCGGTGCTCGGCGGGCGGCACCGCCAGCACCACGGCCTGGACCGAGTCGCCCGGCTTGACCACCTTGGAGGGGTGCTTCATGCGCCGCGACCAGGTCATCTCCGAGACATGGATGAGGGCCTCCACGCCCGGCTCCAGCTCCACGAAAGCGCCGTAATCGGTCACGCTGACCACCCGGCCCACCACCCGACTGCCCACCGGGTAGCGTTCGGCCACCGTCTCCCAGGGGTCGGGCAGAAGCTGCTTCAGGCCCAGCGAAACCCGTTCCTTGGCCCGGTCGAACTTCAGCACCTTGACCGTGATCTCATCCCCCACGTTGACCACTTCGGAGGGATGATTGATCCGGCCGAACGACATGTCGCTGACGTGCAGCAGCCCGTCAATGCCCCCCAGGTCCACGAACGCGCCGTACTCGGTGAGGTTCTTGACCACGCCGGTCACGATCGCGCCCTCCTCCAGGGCCTCCAAAATGGCCGCCTTGCGGGCGTTGATCTCCTCCTCGATGGCCAGCTTGCGGGAGACCACCACGTTGCCCCGCCGCCGGTTGAGCTTGACGATCTTGACCGGGATGTGCTGGCCGATCAGGGCATCCAGGTTATGCACCGGGCGGACGTCAATGTGGGAGGCGGGCAGGAAGGCCTTCACGCCTACGTCCACCGTGAGGCCGCCCTTGATGCGCCCCAACACCAGGGCCGAGACCAGCAACTGCTCGCGATAGGCCTTTTCGAGGTTGTCCCAGGCGCGGACGCGCACGGCCTTCTCGTGGGAGAGCAGGATGTAGCCGTCCAGCTCGACGCCGCCGCGATCCACCATCACGTCCACCGTGTCGCCCGGCTGCACGGTGAGCTGGCCGTCGGGCTGGAGAAACTGCTCGATGGGCACCAGCCCTTCGCACTTGTAGCCGAAATCTACGATGACTTCCTTGTCGGTGACCTTCAGAACGCGGCCTTCGAAGACCTCCCCCTGGGCGGGCGGCGCGAAGTGACCGTAGTCCTCCAACAAGTGTTCGTACTCGTCGTCGCCGCCTGCCGGCAGTTGCGGTCTGGGACGCGCCTCATTTTGCTCGCGGGCCATCGCCCAATCTCCGCCTGCATCCTGGGGATTGCCGGGCCGGGGCCGCGGCGGATCGCCGGCGGATGCCGGCAGATCCGAGCTTAGCATTGAGGAGCGCGATTTGTCTGGCAGGCGACCCGCTTGACCCACTGTGGCTCTGACCGACAACCCGTTGATGGAGCAATACTTTCCAAATCTTAGCGGAGCGGGGGACGCTTGTCAACCGGCCTGCGGCCTTGCCCGGTGGCCCTGCGGCCGGGTTGCTACAGTGATGAATTGCGCGCACCGCCATGCGACCACGCAGCCAAGCCTGGCGCGAGGCGGCCTTCTGGGCGGCCTGTCTGGGACTGTTGTTCAGCGTGCGCTTGTGCCACGCGGGCGTGCTCTGGGCCGACGAGGCTTACGGCCTGGCGGGCGCCCGGCGCCTGCTGGAGGGAGCGGCGCTCTACCGCGATTTCTGGTTCGACAAGCCGCCCCTGTACGCCTGGATCTACCTGTGCTGGGGGGCGCGGATCGGCTGGCCCTTGCGCCTGGGCGGCGCACTCTACGCGCTGCTGACCTGCTGGCTGGCCGGGCGGGCGGCCAAGGCGCTGTTCGGCCGGCGGGAAGGCCTATGGGCGGCGGGCGCGATAGCGTTCTTCCTCAGCTTCGATCATCCCGCGGCGATCATCTCGCCGGCGCCGGACTTTCTGCTGCTCCCCTTTACACTGGGCACGGTTTGGGCGCTGGCGGCGGGGCGGCCGGCGGCGGCCGGCTTCTCGGCGGCGGCCGGCCTTCTGGCCAACGTCAAGGCATTGGCGCTGCCTGCGCTGGCAGTGCTGTGGCGGCCGGCGGACTGGAAGCGGATCGTTGCCGCCTACGCCGCCGGCTTCGCAGTGGTATGGATGGCGGCGGACGGCTGGCAGGAACCGGTCTGGGCGTGGGGCCTGCGCTATGCGGGCGACAGCTTCCTGGGCAACCCGCTGCTGGAGGGGTTGCGGCGCACGGCCAACTGGGCGGGCTTCCACGCCGCGCTGGTGATGGCCGCAGCCCTCTACTTCCGGCGGGCCGATCCGCTGCGCGGCCGGCTGGCGGCCTGGCTGGCGCTGTCGCTGGGGATGGCGGCGGTCGGGGCGCGCTTTTTCCCGCGCTACTATCTGGCCTTGCTGCCCGCGCTGGCGACGGCGGCGGCGCGGGGCGCGGCGGCGGCGCGCGGGCGCCGGATGCGCGTGCTGTTGGCCTTGGCGCTGCTGGTTCCGGCGGTGCGCTTCGGGAGCAGGCATGTCGCAACTCTGCTGGGCCGGCCTTCGGCCATGCGCGATCTGGCGCTGTGGGAGGATTGCCGGGAGGCGGCCGGGAAGATTCGCGCTCTGGCCCGGCCGGGCGACACGCTGCTGGTCTGGGGATACCGGCCCGAGCTGAACGTGCTGGCCGGCCTGCCGGGCGGCGCTCCCTTCCTGGACTCGCAGCCTCTGACCGGCGTGCTGGCCGATCGGCATTTGCGCAGTGACCGTCCCACGGCGGCCGCCTGGGCTCAGCGCAATCGCCGCCGGCTGGCGCAAACCCGGCCGACGTTCATCGCCGACGGCTTGGGACCGCTCAATCCCGCGCTGGCCGTGGAGCGCTATCCGGACTTGCACTCCTGGCTGGCGGACTACGAACCGGCGGCCGAGACGCGCGGCTTCCGCATCTGGCGCCGGAAGTGAGTGGGCAGGCGGCCGGTGTGCTAGCATCAGCGGTATGGCGAGACCCAAAGGTCTCTTCGAGGTGGAGTGCCCCTGCTGCCAGGCCCGCCTCAGGATTGATCCCGCCACCCAAGCGGTGATCTCGCACCGGGCGCCGGAGAAGCCGCGCACGGTGGAGAGTCTGGAGGCCGGTCTGGCCCGACTGAAGGGCGAGGCGGCCCGGCGGGAGGAGCTGTTCGAGCGCTCTTTCCAAGCCGAGAAGCGGCACGGCGAGGTGCTCCAGCGCAAGTTCGAAGAGCTGCTCAAGCAGGCCCGGGAGAGTCCCGAGACGCCCCCGCCGCAACGCGACATTGATCTGGACTGAGCGGGGCGGGCCGCCCGGCGGCCGGCGGCGGGATCAGCGCAGCCGCACCACCAGGTCGGGCCCGAGCAGATCCTCCAGCAGGGGCGTCTGCGGATAGGGGTGCCCCTTGTAGCGGCGGAAGCCCTCGCCCAGGGCGAGGCCGGCGCGCCGCCCGGTCTGGCGGGTCCATTCCTCCATCATGATCATGTAGTCGTCCACGCCGTGATGCTTGAGGAGCCACTCGCGCTGGCTGCGGTGCTGGGCCAGCATCAGCTTCTTGGTCTCGAAGGTGGACTCGACGTTGACCACGAAATCGGGCAGGATGGGGTTGCCCTCGCGGTCCACGCCGCCGTCGGGGTCCATGAAATACAGATGGGGGATGGCGGGAATGGGCGGCTTGGGCTCCAGGGCGGCGGTCGAATAGTTGGGCGCGGGTGCGGCGAAGCAGGCGTCGCGCACCAGCAGGCTGGTGATCTCGTGGTCGCAGAGATAATCCACCGGCGACGCGGTCAGCACCAGCTCGGGAGAGAACTCGCGCAGGATCTCGGTGACGCGGCGGCGGGCGTCGTGATCGTTAAAGATGGCCAGATCGCGAAACTCGGCGCAGCGATACAGGGCGCCGATCAGGGCGGCCGAGCCGGCCGCCTCGCGGCGGCGGATTTCGGCGATTTCCTCCGGCGAGTATTCGCTCGTGCCGCAGTCGCCGGGAGTCATGGTCACGATGGTGATGGAGTGGCCGCGGGCGGCCAGCAGGGCCAGGGTGCCGCCGGCCAGGATTTCGACATCGTCGGGATGGGCGTGAATGGCCAGGATGCGGGTCATCGGGTTTGGCTCAGAACTTTGGCGCTGAGAGCGTCGGTCAGCCGCCGGGATTGCAGGGTGGCGGTCTCGATGGCGGAGATCAGCATCGAGCGCAGGCCGTGCTTTTCCAGCTCGTGGATGGCCGAGATGGTGACGCCGCCGGGCGTGATGACCTGATCCTTGAGGATGGCCGGATGCAAGCCGGTTTCGCGGACCAGTTTGGCCGCACCCAGCACGGTCTGCTCGGTCAGGCGGGTGGCGACGTCGCGCGAGAGGCCCATCTTCAGCCCGCCGTCAATCAAGGCTTCGATCACCATGTAGACGTAAGCCGGACCGCTGCCCGAGAGCGCGGTGACGGCATGCATCATCTCCTCCTCGACGAAGACCACATAACCCACCGCCTGAAAGATGCTCTCCACCAGGCGGCGCTGCTCGGCGGTGACGGCGCCGTTGCCGGCCACCGCCGTGGCGCCTTCGTCCACCACCACCGGGATGTTGGGCATGGCGCGGAAAATCGGCAGACGCTTCCCGACGAGCTTCTCGATCAGCGCGATGGGCACGGCGGCGGCCAGCGAGATCAGGATCTGGTCGGGACGCAGCTCGTCCCGGATCTCCTCGAGCACTTGCGGAACGGTTAGAGGCTTGACCGCCAGGATGATGACTTCGGCCCACTGGGCGGCCTCGCGATTGGCGCCCACTTTGACCGGGATCGAGAAGCGCCGGGCGATCTCCTCGGCGCGTTCCGCCGAGCCTTCGGTGGCCATCAAGCGCTCTCGGTCGGCCACCCCTCCTTTCAAGATCCCGCCGATCATCGCCGCGCCGATGTTGCCGGCGCCCAACACTGCAATCTTCTTGGCTGGCACAGAGGGATATTCTACTCGAGGCGCGGCGGCGGCGGGGTGCGAGACCGAGGCGCTTGAATTCGGCCCGGGCAATCGCGTTAAATGGGTGTTTCGTCGGGAGGGACCGTGAGCTCAACCATCGTCTTTTCGGCCTATGCCGCCTCCTTGATCCTGGCGTTGCTGTTGCTGTACCGGTGTTGCGCCCCGTGGTACTGGCATGTTCTCAGCGTGGCCCTGGCGCTGGCGATCGGACTGGCGCCGCCGCCGGAAGCCCTGGCCGGGCGGCCGGTGTTCGACTTGGTGATCGGCTGCCTGTTCGTCCTGCTGATCGTATGGGGCCTGGGCGAGATCTTTGTGCACCGGCATCATCGGCGGCGGAAGGCAGCCGCCGGGGGCTCCTGAGCAGTTCCCGGGGCGAGCGCGGCCGAGGGCCGGCACCATGCGGCCGCGCGCCTACTCCAACACCACCATCTCATGGTCCAGGAGGGAGGCCACCTCGATCAGGGCGCGTCCCTGCCGGAGCGAGAAGGGGGCGGGTCCGCGCCGGACGCGGAACTCGGCGCGGCGGGGCGCGAGACCCTCGGGCAGCGAGATGGAGACGCGCAGGGGACCGACGGGAATGAATTCTTCGACGGGGGCGCGCCAAGTGCCCGCGCTGGTCAGGTTGACCAGGTGCAGGATCAGCCGCGTGCCCTGGCGGTAAAGGTGGCAGTCCAGCAGGCCCGGTCCTTCGACCGATAGGGGGATGGAATCTCCCGCCGCCCAGCGGACCAGGTTGGCCAGCAGGTCGGCGTGGTCGGGCAAGTGCTCCAAGGCGTAGCGGCGGTCGAGGTCCGCGGGCAGGAAGGCGATTTTCGAGGGCCCGCGCTCGTGGAGCAACAGGCCCGGAATGTCCGTCCTGGGCGTACGCATCCAGGCGGTCTCCGGCGGATAGGTGGGGAACGGGGGGACGAAGGTGAGCGGGACGGTCAGGCCGGGCTCCACTCGCAGGGGCGACAGCATGCCGCCGTAAGGGATGAGGTCCGTCTGCTCGAAACCACGCAGGACCGGGTGGCGCTCGCCGCGCGGCTCGGGCTCGTCGCCCGCTCTGGGGCCGTCCACCTTGGCGCGCCACTCCGGATGGAGGCGGAGGTACGTGTGGGCGCCGGGCGAGAGGCGGTCCTGGGAGCGCCGCTGCGGGCCGCGGGCCGTGGCGGACAGGCGGGGCACATCGCCCGTCCAGTGGGCCCCGAACAGATCCGCCAGCGCGTAGTCGGGGCGCGGGTCGCCCCATTCGTCGTAAAGCGAGGTGACCCCCGTCGCCAGCAGCGAGCCGCCCGCCCGCACGAAGCGGCGGATGGCGGCGCACTGCTCGTCGGAGAGAGCGCCGAGGTTGGGCAGAATCAGCAGGGCGAAACGCCTGCCGGCCTCCGCCAGCTCGTCGGCGTGCACGGGTAGGTAAGGGATGCGGGCCCGCACCAGAGCGTGCATGAAGCCGGTGTAGGGGGCGTCCACGCGCTCAGCGGCCTCGTCCCGCCCGAAGAAATCCGTGTTGCGCTGCGACCAGACCAGGCCCACGCCGGCCAGGGGCGTGCGGTCGTGAAGATAGGCCTCGTTCTCCCGGGCCCACTTCATCACCGGCTCCGCAGTGCGGTACATCCGCCGGTCCTCGTGGTAAGCGCCCACGTGGTGCCACCAGGGCTGAATGCCGCCGGCCAGTCCGGCGATCATCCACAGGCGGGCTTCCGCGGGGACCTTGCTGGCCACGCGGTAGTAGCCCGGACCGGACTGATACATGGCCATGCTTTCCGGCGCCGGTTTGTCCCAACCGAGCAGCTCATGGACGCGCTTGCCGGTGTCGCCGTTCTGCTGGAAGCCGGTGTCGTCGTCGCGGCGCTGATGATCGAGGAACAGGATCTCGGCCCGCTTGCAGATCTCGCGCAGATCGCGAAACGAGCGGGCCAGGCCGCTCACCGAGCCGCTCATCATGCCCGACCAGATGCAATCGGGTCCGCCCGCCTTGCGCGTGGTGCGGTTGTTCAGTTCCCAGATTTCGATGCGCCGGGCGTAGCTCCACAGGATCCACCGGCGGTAGGCCGGATCGTCCCAGTCGGCCGCCTGGGGCAGCTCCAAGCCGGTTTGGGCCCGGAACTTGCGGCGGCAGTTGTCGCAGTAGCAGACGGCCTCGCGGCCCAGACCGGCCCAACTGTTGTCGGTGAAGCCGTCCGGGTGGGAGCGCTCGATGATCTCCTCGAGCACGGCGGGCAGGTACTCCTCGTAATAGCCGCTGTGGATGCAGGCGATGTAGCGGTCGGCGGCGCGGTAGGGGCTGCCCTGGCGGTCGCGGGCGAACCAATCCGGGTGCACCCGGAAGAACTCCTCGGCGGCGCGGTTGGAATCCATGCGCGCCATCACGTAGAGGCCGTCCTTGTGGGCGGCTTGGGTGAGCTCGCCGAACAGATCGCGCCCCTTCAGGAACCGGGCCCGATAGTGCAAGGGGAACTTGCTGGGATAGTAGGCGACGATGCCTCCGGCGTTGATGATCACCGCCTGGGTTTCGGTGCGTTTCCAGTAGCGCCGCCACCAATCAATGTCGTAGCGCTCGGGATCCTTCTCGGTGATGTTAGTCTGTCCCCAGCGAAAAACGCGGCGGTACCAGGGTTGGGCGGCAGCGGCAGGCGACGGCTGCCCCCCGGCCATCAGCGCCGGGACCAGCAGCGCCTCCCGGCGAGTGAAGCCTTGGCCGGCCGTGCGGGGCATGGCAACACCCTGTCAGGCGCCGAACTCGCGCACCGCCTCGCCGGCGGCCGCCAGATTGGCCAGCCTCATCTCGGAGTACTTGCGCGAGAGCAGCACGCCGTGGACGCCGGCCTTGAGCGCCGCCAGCACGGCCGCTTTGGTGGCCGGGGGCGTCGAGCGGGAATGGTTGAGATTGGTCGGAATGTCAATGTCAATGCCGGCCCAGATCTGGATCGGGGTGCCGGCGGCGCCTTCCACGGCGCGCCGGGCCTCGCGATAGACGTAGTCGGCGGAGAAGCCCGTGAAGGGGATCTGCTCCAGGGCGCGTTCGGCGAAGTTGAGCGTCTTGTAGTGGAAGGCCAGCGCCTCTTCCTTGGAAAGGTCGCCGAAAACGTGCTGCTGCACGCTGTCAATGTAAGTGGCCATCCGCTCGCCGGCGCAGTTGTGGTACATGACCATCTTGAGGAAGTCCGAGCAGGCGGCCAGCTCGCGAAGGTCCTGCTGGGCGCGGTAGAAGGGGCTGAAGGAGTTGTTGTGCCAGATGTGCCAGCCCACCTGGACCTGCGGTTTGGCCGCCTTGACGCGCTGGTAGATCAGGGCGTAGCACTCGCGCAGGCTGTCGTGCCAGAGTTGCTCCCAGGCCAGGATTTCCGGATAGCGCATGAGCAGGCGCAGGAACTGGACGAAGTGGCCGTCCACGGGGCGGCGGCCGGCGCGGGCCGCGCGCACGTACTGCTCGAGGGCGCGGAAACCTTGCTTGGCGCGCTCCACCGAGATGCCGCGCTGGCGGGCCTTTTTCTCGCAATGGGGGCAGAAGCAGCCCACCCGCGAGGGGTCGCTGCCCCGCCCGCCGTGGCTTGAGCCCAGGGCGGTGCCGAGCGCTCCGTGCCGCTCCGAGCCCCACATGACGCCGTCAATCTCGTAGTTGCGCGTCCAGTCTTCGGCCAGGCCGGCCAGAAACGCGCGGTGGTCGGGATGGTTCATGCAGGTGCGGTTGGTGCGCCGCCCGTACAGGTCAATCTCCTGGACCTTCTCGATGTTGGGCACGTCGTTGCGCCAGACGTCCTCGTACCAGCAGATCGTCTTCAGGCCGCGGCGCCGGGCTTCGGGCAGGACGGCCTCGAGGACGTCGTAATCGCCGTGATCGCGGGCCCGAACGTCTTTCAGGACGGTGTCCTTGTAGAACTCCGGATGCAGCCGGGTGTAGCAGCCGCCGCGAAAGTCCGTGTCGTACTCCTGCTTGCCGTGATCGGGCAGAGGCTGGCCGGGCACCTGGCGTCCGGCGATGCCGCGCCCGTAGGTGAAGGTGGCGACGAACAGGGTGTTGATCCGTCCCTTCTCCTGGAAGATGTCCAGCACCTGAGGGACGCCCTCGTCCAGGAAAGAAACCGCGCCCACCTGGATGCCGATCATCTTGCGGGCGGCGCCGGCCGGAGGTTGAACCGCCGGGGCGGTTGCGGCCAGGCCGGCCTGCAAAAAAGTTCTGCGTGCCACTCTCATAAGGCCTTCTCCTTTGCGATGCGGGGCTGGGCGAGCCGTCGCCATCGAGCTTGCATTCCGAACGACTTCAGAATACCAGGCGCATGCCCAACCGGACGTTGCGCGGGAAATTGCTCTGTCCGTTGTCGCGAAAGATCTTGCCGAAATTGGGCGAGGTCGGGTCGAGGTTAGGGTCGGCGGTTGAGCGCCGCCCGCAGGTTGCGGACCGTGCGCGGGCTGAGGGTGGTGATCGAATCCGGCACCCCGCCGTGGGCGAACTTCCCGCCGTTGCGCAGTCGCCGGCCACGCCGCCGGCCCGTGCCCAACGCGCACCGGACGGGCTTGATCCCGGGCGGCGGCCGCGATTATACTGGCATTTCCCGGCAGCCGCCGGACGATCGCTATGGATCGAGCCTCGAAAGATGACTTTGATCCTTCGGCGCCGCAACGCGAGGCGGCCATGTTCTACGGCCTGTTCTTGCGGGGACACTCCGCCGAGGCGCTGCGGCGCGACATTGACGTCCCGCGCGAGCTGCTGCGAAAGTGGATGCGTTCGCCGGATTTCCAGGATTCCTTCCGCCAGACCCTGCGCCGCATCTATCGCTACCGCAAACAAGTCCTGGCCATCTTCGACGCGCTGGTGGGCAATGAGCGCCAGCGCTGGCGTCTTCAGTAGCGCCGGCCCGGGCCGCTCCCGGGTCGCGGCCGCCGCGAATTTTCACAGAATCATTCCGGGGCGGACGCTCCGCCCGGCTGGAGGAGGAGGATGAAGACCGCTCTCGAAAAGCGCGAGTTGCTTTCCGTACCGGTGCGGCCCTTCGATCCCACCGGCATGAAGAGCTTCTCTGACCTGCTGGAGGGCATGAGGGCCACCGCCTTCCAGGGACGCCAGCTCGGCGAGGCTTTCCAGGTCTGGAAGAAAATGCTGGCCTCGGACTGCCTGATCTGGATGGGCCTGGCCGGGGCCATGGTCCCGGCAGGCATGCGCCGCCTGGTGGTGGAGATTCTCCGCCACCGCCTGATTGATTGCCTGGTCTCGACCGGGGCCAACCTCTTCCACGATCTGCACGAGACGCTGGGTCATCGCCATTACCAGGGGTCGCCCGACCTGGACGACGTGCTGCTGGCCAACCACATGGTGGACCGCATGTACGACGTGCTGGCCGACGAAGACGAGTTTCGCTCCCACGATCGGCTGATCGGCCAGTTCGCCGCCTCCCTGGAGGCTTCGCGGCCTTACACCACCCGGGAATTTCTCTTCCGCCTGGGGCGCTTCCTGGGCGAACAGGGCGGCCAGGAGGGCATTCTCACCACCGCGGCGCGAGCGGGCGTTCCCATCTATTGCCCGGCGATCGGCGACAGCTCGATCGGCATCGGCATTGCGATGCACCGGCACATGATCGGTAACCGGGTGACGTTCGACGTCATCGGCGACGTGCTGGAAACCGCCCTTCTGGCTCGCAGCGCCCCTACCGCCGTGGTCTACTTCGGGGGAGGGACCCCGAAGAACTTCATCCAGCAAACCGAGGTGACCCTGTTGAACATCGGCGAGGCGGCCGAGGGCCACAAGTACGCCATCCAGATCGTCACCGACGCGCCGCACTGGGGCGGCCTTTCCGGCTGCACGTTCCAGGAGGCGCAAAGCTGGGGCAAGATCGCGCGCGACGCCCACATGGTGACTTGCCATTGCGACTCGACGATCGCCATGCCTCTGCTGGTGACCGCCCTGCTGGAGCAGAAGGAGCTGATCGCACGGCGCCGCCGGCCCCGTTTCGATCTGGAAGGCCCGGAGCTGGTCCTCCACTGGCCGGAGGCCGGGCAGGGATGAGCGTGCCGGATTACGACCAGGTCCTGGCCGAGCTTCTGGTGGGCCGCTGTCCGGCGGCGGCCGAGGACGTCGAGTGGCTTCGGGCGAGGGAAGCGGTGACCGCCGCCCTGAGCTTGCAGACCGACGAAGACCTGCGCGAGCTCGGCCTGGAGTGGGCGGAGATGGCAGGGTGGTACGCCGCTGCGGGCATCCGTTGCCTGCGCCTCCCGGTCCGCGACGGCTACCCGGAGGAGCTGCGCCTGCGCCTGCCCGCTTGCGCGCGCTCCTTGGACGAGCTGCTGGCGGCCGGGCACCGGGTTTATCTGCATTGCTCGGCAGGAGTGAACCGCTCGCCCAGCGTGGCCATCGCCTGGCTGGTGTGGCGGCGGGGCATGAGCCTGAAGGAGGCCTTCGCTTTGGTCAAGACGCGGCGCCGCTGCGCGGATCCGTATTGGGCGGCCATCGAGGCGGCCCTGCGAGATCACCCCGCTCTGTGAGCGGCCCCGGGCCGGGCCGCCTCAGCGCTTGCTGAGATCGCGGATGAAGATGTCCTTGAATTTCATGTTGCCCTGGCCGCCGGAGTGCAATTGCAGCGCGATGTAGCCGTCAAAGGAGCGGGGCGCGGGGTCGGTGAAATCCACCATCAGCACGCCGTTGAGCTTGCAGATGTAGCGGTGGCCCTCCACCTTCATGAACATGTCGTTCCACTCGTAGGGCCGGATGACGGTCTCATTCTCAGGCGCCGGCCAGACGACCCAGGCCCGGCCGTCGCCGTAGACCCCGCAGGTATGGTGGTTGAGAGTGCGGTCAATTTCGAACTGCAAGCCTTGGCTGACGTTGACGGTGCCGGGCTGGAAGTCGGTGTGGAAGAAGACGCCGCTGTTGCCGTCGGCCTCGGCCTTGAAGCGCAGCGAGAGCTCGAAATCCTTGTAGGTCTTCTCGGTGCGCAGGTAGCCGTACTCCTTGGTGACGCCCTGGCCGTGGATGACGCCGTCTTCGACCTCCCACTTCTCGTTGCCGACTTTGACCCAACCGGTCAGGTCCTTGCCGTTGAAGAGGGAAACCCAACCGGTTTCCGGGGGCTTGGGCCGTTCGGCGCGAGGCGCTTGGGCCCGGGCGAGGGGAATGCCGGCCGCCAGCAGGGCGGCGGGAATCAGCATAGTGCGCAGCATGGGGATACTCTCCGAACCGGACATGATAGCGAGAACCAGGGGCGGCCCGGGGGCGGCCCGAGCGGCGACAGCTTCAGCGGGCCAGCAGGCCGCGCACGCGCAGCCAATCGGCCAGGCGGGCCGGCCAGGAGGAAAGCACCGGATCGCCCGGGGCCAGGCCGACGCCATGGCGGCCGCGCTCGTAGATATGCAGTTCGGCCGGCACACCCGCCCGGCGCAAGGCGAGGTAAAACAGGACGCTGTTTTCCGGCGGCACGCCTTTGTCTTCGGTGGTGTGAAACAGGAAGGTAGGCGGCGTCTGGGCGGTGACCTGTTTCTCGTTGGAGAGGCTCTCGAGCAAGGCGGCCTCGGGGTTCTCACCCAGCAGATTGCGCAAGGAGCCCTTGTGGACGTAGGGGGTGGTGAAGCTGATCACCGGGTAGGCCAGGATGAGGAAATCGGGCCGGCAGCCGGCGCGCTGGACGGGATCGG
The DNA here is from genome assembly GCA_037444625.1 of Solibacteraceae bacterium. Lineage (GTDB taxonomy): Bacteria > Acidobacteriota > Terriglobia > Bryobacterales > Bryobacteraceae > DTHT01. The sequence goes on along the minus strand of JBBIMA010000030.1, from coordinate 31,770 downwards.
GAGCGTCAGGGTCGCCGGCGTCGAAGTGGGTGGCGGCGGTCGAGGCCAGGTGGCCGCCGGCAGAGAAGCCCCAGATGCCGATGCGGTCCGGAGCCAGGCGGAAACCCTCGGCGCGGGTGCGCACCAGCCGTATGGCCCGCTGGGCGTCTTGCAAAGGCGCGGGATGGCGATAGCGGGGAGCATGGCGGTAGCGGAGGACGAAGGCCGCCACGCCCAGCGAGTTCAGCCACTGGGCCACCTGCCGACCTTCATGGTCCAAGGCCAGAGTGGCGTAGCCGCCGCCGGGACAGACGACCACGCCGGTCCCGACCGCCTGTTCGGCCGGGGGCAGGTAAATGGTGAGCGTGGGGCGGTCGGCCTCCTGTTGGCCCACTGCGCCGGGGGCACCGCCGGGCCAGAGCAAAATGGTTTCGGGTTCGGCGACCGAGAGCAAGGCCAGCAAGATGGGTAGCGGCATATGGAAAGTAGTGTATCGCCCGGCGGGGAAACGGTCCGGCGGGGGATATTGCTAGCATAGCAGCATGTTGGGGATCGAACCGCGGGCGGCGCGGGCGGCTTGGACGGTCCTGCTGGTGGGGCTGGCGGCGTTTCTGTTGTATCGCGTGCGACGGGTGCTTTTCGTGCTGTTCGCGGCGGTGTTGCTGGCGTATCTGCTGGCGCCGGTGCTGAACCTGCTGAACCGGTTCACGCAGCGGCGGCTGTCGCGCGCCCTGTCGCTGGCGTTGGTCTATCTGTTGCTGCTGGGGCTGGTGGGGTTGTTCGGCGCGGTGGTGGGCAACCGGGTCAGCCAGGACGCGGCCGCCATGGCGGCCAAATTTCCCGACTGGGCGAAGAATCTGGAGACGGGACTGCGCGCCCCGGAGCCGCAGTGGCTGGCGCCGGCCAAACAAGCCGTGGCGAATGCGATTCGGGACAAACTGGAAAACCTCGGGCAGGAGGCCCTGCCGCTGATCCAGCGGGCGACCGCGGGCGTGATGTCGCTGGTGGGCGGGCTGATCGTCCTGGTGATCGTGCCGGTATTGAGCTTTTTCCTGCTGAAGGACGGGGCGGAGTTGAAGGCGCGCGCCTTGAGCGGGCTGTCGCGCGAGCAGCGGGCCTTGTGGGAGGACGTGCTGGCGGACGTTCACCGGCTGCTGGGGCAATTCATTCGGGCGCTGGTGCTGCTGTCGGCGGCTACGTTCGTGGCTTACGGGGCGGCCTTCGCGCTGCTGGGGATCCCTTACGCGCTCCTGCTGGCGACGGTGGCCGGAGTGCTGGAGTTCATTCCGGTGCTGGGTCCGCTGGCGGCTGCCGCGACGATCGTGCTGGTGGTGATCATCTCGGGTCACGGGTCGGTGTGGGGGATCCTGGCCTTTCTGGGGGCCTACCGGTTGTTCCAGGACTACGTGCTGCAACCGCAGTTGATGAGCGCGGGGTTGGCGTTGCATCCGGTTCTGGTGATCGCGGGGGCGCTGGCGGGGGAGGCGATCGCGGGAGCGCCCGGGATGTTCCTGTCGGTTCCGGTGATGGCCACGTTGCGGATTCTTTACCTGCGACTGGTCGGGGTCCGACGCCCGGCCGGCGAGGGGGTGTGAGATCCCTCCGGCGTGAGCCGGACCGCCCGTGCGGTTCGCACGCGGGGCTAACCACGCGGCGCCTTTCCGGCGTGAGCCGGACCGCCCGTGCGGTTCGCACGCGGGGCTAACCACGCGGCGCCTTTCCGGCGTGAGCCGGGCTGCCGGTGCGGTTCGCACGCGGGGCTAACCAGGCGGCGCCTTTCCGGCGTGAGCCGGGCTGCCGGTGCGGCTAGCACCGGTTCGGGCGGGCTGGAGCGCCGTCCAATGAGCGGGGAAACCGCCGGCTGCATGGCGCTTGCCGGGTTCGCCCGGGGCTTGCTACCATCCGAATACCCGGCCAAGGCGCCGGCCGGGCTCGCAGGCGAAGGCCGGTATGCGCAGGACTCCGTTGGTTCAATCCCTGAGCGTGATCGTTCGCGGCTCCGTCAACTACTTCACCGGCCGTCCCATCGTAGTTTCCTTCGAGGTGACCGACAGTTGCACTTGCTGGTGCCGGCACTGCGATCACGGCGGCCCCAAGGACGACTCGCGCAACCTCGCGCCGGAGCAATACCGCCGTTACGTGCGGGCCTTGCGCCCCTGCGTGGTGCAGATCTCCGGGGGCGAGCCGCTGTTGCGGCGGGACTTGAGCGAGATCGTGCGGGCCGTCAAGAATCCCCGGACCGGCCTGCCCTACACGATTCTGGTTTCCAACTGGTCGCTGATGACCGAGGAGCGTTATCTGGAGCTGCGCCAGGCGGGCGTGGATCAGTTTTCGGTGAGCCTGGATTTCCCGGACGAGCGGCACGACGAATTCCGGCGCCACCCCGGGCTGTACCGCAAGCTGAGCCGGCTGGTGCCGCGGCTGGCGGCGCTGGGCTACGACGATATCGTGCTGAACACCTGCATCACGAGCGCCAACCTGGGCGAGATCAACGCCATCGCCGACCGGGCCCGGCAGTGGGGGGTGAACATCTGTTACAGCGCTTACTCGCCCCGGCGCACAGGCTGCCGGGATTACTTTTTGAACAGCCCCGAGCAGCTTGCCGAGCTGAACCGGCAACTGGACCGGATTGAGGCCCGGCGGGACGCCAGCAACTGGATCGTCAACGCGCCGAGCACGATCGAGGCCACCCGGCGCTACTTCGAGCAGGGCGGCGCCTCGGGCTGCATGGCGGGCCTGCGCTTTCTGGTGGTGACGTGCGACGGACGGCTGCAACCCTGTTCGATGCAGTTCCAGCGCTACGCGCTGGAGGAACGACGCCGCATGGTCGAGGAATTCACGCGGCGGAACGACTGCCGGGAGTGTTACGTTTCCATCCGCTCTTACGTGGACAAGACCTGGCCGCAACTGGCCCGGGAGTATATCGGCAGTTTCTTCTCGTTCCGGCGGCGCTGGGAGGGCGTGCGGCGCGCGGAACAGGAGCCGGAGGAGGCGCTCATGGCTTCTTCGGGGGCTCGACCGGCTCGCCGTAGCGAATCTGCACCTCGCTCTTGAACTGTTTGTAGTTTTCGTAAAGCACCCGGAGGCGGATGGGCTGCGGTCCGCCCTCGAAGTAGAGCGTGTCGTCGGCGCCGGTCCAGGTGGGGAACCAATACTTGCCGTCAATCTGCTCGCGGTAGGTTTCGAACTTGGGGAACTGGTTGTCGGACCCCTTCTTGAGCAGTCCCACGCCGCGCCCGTAAGTCTTGACGATTTGTAAGTCGCGGTCGTCCACCCAAATGAGGCCCTGGAAGTAGCGCCGGCCGGGCTCGAGCTTCTTGGGCTTGACGGCGAAGACGTAGCAGGGGATCTGATCGGCGTTCTGCTTGCCCAGATAACGGACGTAGTACTTGCCGATCTCCTCGCTGGTGAGCACGAAGGGCTGGACGTCGCGCAGGTCCTGCATGTCCTCGGGCGTCAACTGGAGGCGGCGCAGGGTGGAAACCGGGGCCCGGACGACGCGTTCGGTGCGCTTTCCTTCGGGCGAGAAGATGATGTCGGAGACCATCTCGTGGCGGCCGCGGACGGCGCCGCCCTCGTCGAGTTCCTCGATTCGCATGGTCTGCCGGTAGGTGTAGTTGTCGCGCGCCCGGGCGAACTCGCTTTCCTTGGCGGCGAACTTCTGGATGATGGCCTCGATCTCCGCCTCCGAGAGGCTGGGCTGGTCGGCGGGGGAGGCGGCGAAGGCCGCAACGACAGCCAGGATCAGAAGGCGCATATGCCCTCCCTGCTATGTAGGATGGGGCCCCGGGGGACTGGGTTTCAAGCCTCCGGCGTCGCCGGGGGCGGCTGCGCCGGGGCGCGCTATCATGAGAAGGGGCGCGAATGCCGACGCTGGCCGAGGTCCTGGCCGATCAGGTCCGCCCCGCCGAGCTCTGGGAAAGGCTCGACGAGCGGCGCATTCGCTGTTACGCCTGCGGGCATCGCTGTCCGATCTTCGAGGGGCAGGCCGGGGTGTGCAAGGTCCGTTTCAACCGGGGCGGCGTGCTGTATGCTCCCTGGGGCTACGTGGTCAGCGCCCAGTGCGACCCGATCGAGAAGAAGCCGTTCTTCCACGCGGCGCCCGGCGGGCTGGCCTTCAGTTTCGGGATGCTGGGCTGCGATCTGCACTGTTCTTACTGTCAGAACTGGGTCACCTCGCAAGCCTTGCGCGATCCGCGCGCCGGGGCCGGCATCTGGCGGACCGATCCCGAGCGGCTGGTTCGCCAGGCGAAGGCCCTGGCGGCGGAGGCCGTGGTGAGCACCTACAACGAGCCGCTGATCACCGCCGAGTGGGCGGTGGCGGTGTTCAAGTCGGCCCGGGCCGCCGGCCTGCGGACCGGCTTCGTCTCCAACGGGAACGCCACGCCGGAAGCGCTCGAGTATCTGCGGCCCTGGCTGGATCTGTTCAAGGTGGATTTGAAGAGCTTTCGCGACCGTCGCTACCGCGAGCTGGGGGGACGGCTGGAGCCCGTGCTGGACAGCCTGCGGCGCATTCACCGGCTGGGCTTCTGGCTGGAGGTGGTGACGCTGGTGGTGCCGGGCTTCAATGACTCCGAGGAAGAGCTGCGCGAGATGGCCGGGTTTCTGGCCGGGCTGTCGCCGGACATTCCCTGGCACGTGACGGCGTTTCATCCGGACTACAAGATGAGGGGCGTGGGGGCCACCCCGGCCGAGACCCTGCTGCGGGCGGCGCGGATCGGGCGCGAGGCGGGCCTGAATTTCGTCTACGCGGGGAACCTGCCGGGGGGTGTGGGTCCCTGGGAGGACACTTACTGCCCGGGTTGCGGCCTGCGGCTGATCGGTCGTCGCGGCTACCGGATTCTGGAGTACCGTCTGACGGCGGAGGGACGCTGCCCCGACTGCGGCAGAGCCATTCCCGGACGCTGGGAAGATCGGGCCCGGGGCATCCGGGTAGCCCACCCGGCCGCCGGCCGGGAAGGGGCCGCCTGAGGAGAGCCTCAGGCGGCGCCCTGCGTGCGGCGCAGGCGGCTGCGTATAATTCAAGGCGGTGCGCCAACCGGATCGCCGCCGAGCGCTGTGTTGCCTGCTGGGACTGCCTGCCGCCGCATGCCGGCCCAAGGCGCATCCGTTGACGGTGGGGGCGGCGTATCCGCGCCGGCAGGCGGTGCTTTGCGAGATCGTCGCGCAGCATTTGGAAAGCCGGCTGGGCGTTTCCCTGGCGCGGAATACGGACTTGGGCGGCAGTCTCACGGCGCATGATGCCTTGATCAACGGCCGGGTGGATCTGTATCCGGAGTGCGCCGGCGCTGCGCTGACGGTGATTTTGAAGCGGCCGGCGGACGCGCGCCCGGAGGTGGTTCTGGAGCGCGTCCGGCTGGAATACGGCCGGCTCCAACTGGAGTGGCTGGATCCCCTCGGTTTCGAGGATGGATTCGCGATGGTGGTGCGGGCCGAACAGGCGCGGCGGCTGGGGTTGGAGAAGTTGAGCGAGGCCGCGCGGCTGGAATCGGGCTGGCGGGTGGCCGCCGGCCGGGAGTTCCTGATGCAGCCGAACGGAATGGCGGCCCTGATGCAGACTTACGGTCTGCCGTTGAGCGGCGGCCCGCAGACGATGGAGGCTGAGGAGGCCTACCGGGCGCTGCGGGAAGGCAAGGCGGACATGGTGGCCGGCAACGCGACCGACGGCGAGCTGGCCGAGGAGGACTTGCAGGTGCTGGCCGACGACCGCCGGGGCTTCCCGCCCGCCCAGGCCGCTTTGGTGGTTCGGGCGGAGGCGCTGGCGCGGCACGCGGGCCTGCGCCGGGCGGCGGGGGAGCTTTCGGGCCGCATTTCGACCGCCCAGATGCGGGAATGGAACCGGCGGAGGCAGCAGGGACGCCCGGCGGCTGCGCTGGCGGCGGAGTTTCTTCGGGCAGCGGCAGAGGCGGCGCCGGGCGGCGCAGCTCGGCCCGTACAATAGGTTCATGATGCGGAGGACGGTTCGGCTCGGCTGGTGGGCTTCGACGGCGGGCCTGCTGGCGGCCTTGGGCGGCGGTTGCAGCCCCCATACCACCACGCTGGACGAGTTGAACAGCCGGACCGTGATCCTGCCCGGCGGCCAGAGGATCCGGGTGGAGGTGATGACCCACCCCACCGATATGATGCGGGGCATGATGTTCCGCGACCGGCTGGATCCCGACCGCGGCATGCTGTTCGTGCACGGCAGCCCGGGCAACTATCCCTACTGGATGTACCAGGTGCGCATTCCGCTGGATATTCTCTGGCTGGACGAGCGGCGCCGCATCGTGGAGATCTCGGCCAACACTCCGCCTTGCTTGAAGAAGGCCAGCGAGTGTCCCAACTACGGGGGCAATCACAAGGCGCTGTTCGTGCTCGAGCTGGCCGGCGGGATGGCCGCCCGCTACGGGTTGAAGTTGGGCGATACGCTGACATTCTGACCGCCAAGGCGGTGCGACTCTCATGACGCCGGAGCAACTGCGGGCCCTGCTGGAAGCGGTTCGAGCCGGTTCGCTCGAAGTCGAACAAGCTCTCCAGCGGCTGCGCCACCTTCCCTTCGAAGACCTGGGCTTCGCCAAGGTGGATCATCACCGTGCGCTGCGGCAAGGCATGCCGGAGGTGGTGTTCGCCCAGGGCAAGACGCCCGAGGAAGTGGCGGGCATCGCCGAGCGGCTGCTGGAACAGTCGCCCAACCTGCTGATCACTCGGGCCGATCCGCCGGCGGCCGAGCGCGTCGCGCGGCTGTGCACTGAGGCGGAGTACTTCCCGCGCTCCCGCGCCCTGCGCATATGGCGCGACCGGGCGATCCGCGGCAAGGGCAAGATCGCGGTGGTCTCGGCCGGCACCAGCGATCTGCCGGTGGCCGAGGAGGCCCAGGTGACCGCGGAGGTGATGGGCAACCAGGTCGAGGGCATCCACGACGTGGGGGTGGCCGGCATCCACCGCCTGATGAGCAGCCGGCAGCGGCTGGCGGAAGCGCGCGTGATCGTGGTGTGCGCCGGCATGGAGGGGGCCTTGCCCAGCGTGGTGGGCGGCATGGTCGGCTGCCCGGTGATTGCGGTGCCCACCAGCGTGGGCTACGGGGCCAGCTTCCGGGGCCTGGCGGCGCTGCTGGCGATGCTGAACAGTTGCGCCAGCAATGTCACGGTGGTCAACATTGACAACGGATTCGGGGCGGGCTACGTAGCCGCCCTCATCAACCGGCTCTGAGCCTCAGGCCGAGCGGGCCGTCAGCGACTGCGGCTGGGCCTCCTCGACCGCCATCCACACGCCGAACAGCGGGGTGGGATCGCCCCGTCCCCAGCGGTTCAGTTTCCAATGGGCGCGCAGATACTGAATCTGGGGGCTCTCGGAGAGATCCAACAGGAACCGGTAGACGCCGCAGTAGAACTTCTGGGGCAGAGAAAGCAGGGGTCGCGCACCCCAGTCGGTGCCCTCGGCCGAGCCCCAGACGGCCACTTCCAAGCTTTCCTGCTCGATGATCCGGGTGATCCCCAGCGTCAGCAGCAAGAGCTTGCCTTGAGCCGAGCCCAACTGGATTTCCGGACCGACCCCGTCCTCCCGGATCACGGCTTCGGGTATGAGGAACGTCGGCAGCATGTCGGCCACGGCCGGAGGGGAGGAAATTCCTCCCCTCCGGCTTAGTTATTAGTCTCGCATAATCGGCCGGCGGCAGAGCGGGAAAATCGCCGGCCGGCGGCCGGCGCCGGGGACCTCAGAGCACGTCGGCAAAGCCGCGCTTGAGGTGGCGAAAGAACAGGCCGCCCAGGGCGAACATCACCAGGGCGGCGGCGCACAGCGCGCCCAGCTCGCGCAGATTCACCGGCAGGTCGGTCAGCAACCGCTCGCGGTAGGCTTCCACGAAGTGGGTCATCGGGTTCAGGCGGATCAGCCAGAGCAGGTGGGCCGGAATCTGTTCCTTGGTGATGAAGATGGGCGTCAGCCAGAACCAGGCGGTCAGGCCCACCAACAGCACGTGGGCGGTGTCCCGCACATAGACGTTGAGGCTGGAAACCACCCAGCCCAAGCCCACCGCGAACAATCCCAGCAGCAACATATAGAGCGGCAGCACCAGGACCCCGGGGCCGAAATGCCTGCCCCAGAGGGCGATCGCACCCACCGCCAGGGCCAGGGCCATCAGATGGTTGATCAACGAAGACAGAAAGATGGAAACCGGCGCCAGCTCGGCGGGAAACAGGGTCTTGGTGATCAGCCCCTTGTGCTCCAGCAGGCAGGCGGCCGAGCGCTGCACGGTGTCCTGAAACAACAGCCAGGGCAGGAATCCGGCGAACAAGAACAGCGTGTAATTCTGGGTGATTTCACTGGGCGGCAGGCGAACCTTCAGGCAAGTCTGAAAGACGAAGGTCCAACTGACCAGCAGCACCAAAGGGTGGATCAGGCCCCACAGCCAGCCGGCGGCCGAGCCCACGAAGCGCTGCTCGAAATCACGCCGCACAAGCTGGATGAGAAGGCTGCGGCGCTCGACCAAGTTGTACAGGAAATGCCGGCCGGGCCAGTACGCCATCACTTTGGTATTGTAGCGGGGCCTCCGCCGGGCGCGGCCGCGGGCTTGACGCCGCCCGGGCCGATCGCCCATGCTGTTAGCAACGAGAGGGCGGCATGTGGCGCAGCGCCAGGCAACTGCGCGGATATACGGTGGAGGGCAGCGACGGGCCGATCGGCAAGCTGGACGACGTCTACTTCGAAGAAACCGGCTGGAAGGTGCGGTACCTGGTCGTCAAGACCGGTGGGTGGCTTCTGGAACGGCTGGTGCTGCTGGCGCCTGATTGCGCGGGCGCGCCCGAGCCGGCGCGCCGGGTCCTCCCGGTCCGTTTGACCCGCCGGCAGGTCCGCGACAGCCCCCCGGTGGAAGCCGCCCTGCCTGTCTCGCGGCGGGGCGAAATCGAGTTGGCAGCCTACTACGGCTGGCCGGATTACTGGATCGGAGACGCGGCCTACGGGGCGGGCGCCGTCTATTTTCCCACCCCGGCGGAGGAACCGGAGGCAGCCGGCGCGGCGCCGGGTCCGGAACAAGCTCGGCTGCGCAGCGCCCGGGAGCTCACCGGCTACCGGCTCGAGGCGGCCGACGGCGAGATCGGCCACATCGAAGACTTCCTGATCGAGGAGGCGGGCTGGACGGTGCGCTACCTCTCGGTGGACACGGGCCACTGGCTGCCCGGGCGGCGGGTGCTGGTGGCCGCCGAGTGGGTTGGCCGGATTGACGAAGCCCGCCTCCAGGTGCTCACGGACCTGACGCGGGAGCGGATCCGGAGCGCCCCGGCCTACGACCCGGGGACGCCCCTGACGCGGGAGCAAGAGGCCCGCCTTTACGAGCACTACGGACGGAGGAAATACTGGGAGTAGCCGGCCGCGAGGCGGCGGGAGACAGCCATGGCAGAGATTGTGTTTCAGATCGGAGACCAGGAGGTTCGGGCGGAGTGGAACGACTGCCCCACCGCCCGGCGGATATTGGAGGCCCTGCCCATCGAAAGCACGGGTAACTACTGGGGCGGGGAGTTCTACTTTCCGATTCCGGTCAAGGCCGGTGCGAGCCGGGAGGATATCGAGGTGGTCGAGCCGGGCACGGTGGCCTACTGGCCGGCGGGCTCGTGCCTGTGCCTGTTTTGGGGTCCGACGCCTGCCAGCCAGGGCGAGGAGTGCCGGGCGGCCAGTCCGGTGACGGTGGTAGGCCGGGTCCGCAACCCGGAAGTGCTGCCGAAGTTGCGCGGGCGCAAGGTGCGGGTGAGCGCGCCGCAGGGGGAGGGTTAAACCCGGGGTGGTTTTCAGCCGATAAGCCCAAGAGGAGTCGCGGGCGGGGCCTCGCAGGGGCCGCCGTCCCGCGAGCATCAGGTGAAGATCAACGAGGCTTATCTCTCGGGCGCCGCCCCTTCCCAGATCCAGCAGACCCAACAGACCGCCGGCGCCGCTCCCGCCCGCTCGGAAACCTCTCACAAGCCCGCCGCTTCGCCCACCGATAGCGTCGGCCTGTCGGAGCTCTCGGTTCGCTTGCTGGAACTCAGTCGCGCCGAGCCCCCCGAGCGGGCCGCCCGCCTGGAGCGTCTGGCGGCGGAGGTTCGCAGCGGCCGCTATCAGGTGGACCCGCTGGCTCTGAGCCGGCGCCTGATTGACGACGCCCTGGAAGGCCCGTCATGAGCTCGGCTGAAGCCGCGGCCCTGGCCGGGGCGGCCGCCGCCCGGCAGCGCCTCGATCTGGTGCGCCGCAGCTTGTTGACTCCCGGACCGCAGGTCCTGGAGAGGGCGCTGGAGGAGCTGGAAGCGGCGCAGCAAGCCTTGGAGCCGCTGGCGAGCGCCTGCCGCCGGGGCCGGGCCGAGGGGACAGGAGCGGTAAGGGAGACCGTCGGCGAGCTGCGGCGGGAGGCCCGCTGGATCGCCGCCTTGTTAGAGCACGCGGCCGCCTGGCATCGGGAATGGGCCTGCCTGCTGGGCGCGCTGACATGCGGCTATACTCCGCAAGGCGAGCCTGCGCGGCCGGCTCCGGCGCCGTCGTTGTCCCTGGAGGGTTGAAGGAGGGCGCATGGCCGGATTCCTGTCCTCGCTGGGGGCGACGGCGAACGCCCTGCGCGTCTTTGAAAAAGCTCTGACGGTCACGCAGAACAACGTGGCCAACGCCTCGACCCCGGGGTTCGCCAAGCAGACGCTCTATCTGGAGGCCGTCCCCTTCGCGCCGGATCTGGGCCTGCCCGGCGGCGTGCGTGCGGCTCGGGTGGAGAGCGCTCGCCAGGAATACGCCGAGCGTGCGGTGCAAGTGCGCCAGTCCATCTACAGCCGGTCGGAGGAGACCGCGGCCGCGCTGTCACGTATCGAAGCACTGTTCGATGTCTCGGGCGAGGCGGGCCTGCCGGGGGCGCTCACGGCGCTGTTTACCAGCATCTCCTCCTGGAGCATCGCTCCCAACGACACGGTGGCCCGGCAGACGGTTCTGGAGCGCGCCCGCGACCTGGCCGGTCGCTTCCGGGAAGCCGCCGCGGCGCTGGCGGACGCCTCCTTTCAGACCTCGACCCAGATTCAGAACACCGTCAGCGGCATCAACAGCCTGGTGGCGCGGGTGCGCGAGCTTAACGTTCTCTATCGCCAGGACGTCCGCAACCTGGAAGACCCGGCCTTGGACGCCCGGCTGCACGACGCGCTGGAACAACTGGCCGAGTACGCGGACTTCACCGCCCTACGGCACGAAGACGGCTCGGTGACGATCCTGCTGGGAGGGCAGACGCCGTTGCTGGTAGGCGATCAGCAGTTCGAGCTCTCAGCCGATACGTCGGGCGCGCAAGCCTCGATCCTGGACGCTGCCGGGCGGGACATCACTTCGCAGATCTCCCAAGGGCGTCTGGCGGCCCAACTGGCCTTTCGCAACCAGACCGTACCCGGGCTGCTGGCCGAGTTGAACCGGCTGGCGGCGGCGATCGCCGACCGCATCAACGCCACGCTGGAGGCCGGTCTGGACCGGCAGGGGCAGCCGGGCGCGGCCCTGTTCGCCTACGACGCGCCGGAGCTGGCGGCGGCCACGCTGCGCGTTACCGAGATCGGGCCGGAGGAGTTGGCGGCGGCCACGGCCTCCGCGCCGGGGGGCAACGGCAACGTGCTGGCCTTGATGGAGCTGGCGGAATCGCCCGAGCTGGACGGCTTCAGCTTCGTCGGCTTTTACGGCACGCTGGCGCGGCGGGTGGGAACGCTGCTGGAGGACGCGCGCCAGGACAGCGCCCAACACGAGCAGATGCTGTTGCAGGCGCGCTGGCTGCGCGAGCAGGCCTCCAGCGTATCGCTGGACGAGGAGGCGGCACGCCTGATCCAGTTCCAACGCTCCTACGAGGCGGCGGCCAAGATGATCCGGGCGATCGACGAGTTGCTGGAGACCGTACTGGGCCTGGTGCAATGAGGGATCCGAGATGATCCGTGCGCTGGACAGCTCCGCTCAACGGTTCCTGGCGGACTTGGAGCGCATTCAGCAGCGGGTGGACCGCGCCCAGCGGCAGATCAGCTCCGGCCTCAGGATCGCGACCGCCTCCGACGGGCCCGACCAGGTGGGGGATCTGCTGGCCGCCAAGGCTCGTTTGGATCAAGCCGTGCAGGTCCGGCTGAATCTCGGCCGGGTGCGGGCCGAGGTGGACACCGGCGAGCAGGCCCTCCAGTCGGCGGTGAAGGTGCTCGAGCGGGCGCTGACTTTGGGCGTCCAAGGAGCCAACGCCACCCAGACGCCCGCTTCGCGACAGACGCTGGGGGCGGAGGTTCAGGCTCTGCTGGAGCAGATGGTGGCGCTGGCCGCCACGCGGGTCGAGGGCCGCTACATCTTCAGCGGGGACGCGGATCAGACGGCACCCTACACGCTGGACCTTGCGGCGCCCAACGGCGTTAGCGCCTACGCGGGCGCGCAAGCCACGCGCGAGATCCTGCACCCGGCGGGCACGCGTTTCCGCATCGCCCGCTCGGCCCAGGAGATCTTCGACGACCCTTCGGCCGGGGTGTTTGCCGCCCTCAACGCCCTGCGCGTCGCGCTCGAAAACGGGCCCAGCGTGCCGCCCGGGGATCCCGACTATCAGAACCAGTTCGACGCGCAGACCGCAGCCATCGAACAAGCCTTGACCCAGCTTCGCCAGGCACACGAGCATCTCAACGTCGAGCTGGGCTTCTACGGGACGCTGCAAAACAAGGTGGAGGAGGCGGTCAACTTCGCCCACAAGCTGGAAGTGCGCGAGCAAAACCTGCTGAGCGCGATCCGGGACGCCGACGTCACCGAGGCGGCTCTGGCTCTCAGCCAGGCCACTACGCATCAGCAGGCCGCACTGGCGGCGCGGGCCCAGATGCGGCGGGGCAGCCTGTTCGATTACCTGGGTTGAGGCGAAGCGCCCGAGGGCGCCTGGGGGGAGGCCAGCAGGCGGCGCCGGAGCGCATCCAGAGCGGCCTGGGCCGCGAAGGCGCGCACCCGTTCGCGATCGCCCAGGAAGCGGAAGCAGCGCGCCTCGACGCCCTCCGGGCCGGCCAGGGCGATGTAGACCGTCCCCACGGGCGCCGTCCCGCCGCCCCCGCCCGGACCGGCGACTCCGGTGACGGCCAGGGCGTAGGTGGCGCCGGTGCGCCGGCAAGCACCCTCGGCCAGAGCGCAAGCGACCGGCTCGCTGACCGCGCCGTGCCTTTCGAGCAGCTCGGCGGGCACGCCCGCCAGGGCGACCTTGGTCCGGTCGCTGTACACCAGCAGGCCGCCCAGGAAATAATCCGAGCTGCCGGGAATGGAAGTGATCCGTTCGGCCAACAGCCCTCCGGTGCAGCTCTCGGCCACCGCCAGGGTCGCCGAGCGCGCCCGGAGCAGCTCGCCCACCACTTTCTCCATCGGCTCGCCGCGCGAGTAGATGCGATCGCCGAGGAGGGCCTCAATTTGACCGCCCAGCTCTTCCAGCAGCGCCTGGGCCTCCGGCTCGCTGGACGAGCGGGCGCGCAAGTGGACCTGGATATCGCCCGGCGCGGCCAGCACGGTCGTGGCGGGGTTCGAGTAGCGCTTGTAGACCGGCGAGATGCGCTGATCCAGATCCGATTCCGCCAGGCCGGTGACGCGATAGACCCGCGTGCGAATCACCAGGGGCGGGACCAGCGACGCCAGCCGGGGCAGAACGTGGCGGCTGAACATCGGCTTCAGCTCGCCGGGAGGGCCCGGCAGCAGCGCGATGGCGCGCTCGCCTTGGCGGATCCACTGGCCGGGCGCGGTGCCCACCTCGTTGGGCAAGGCCTCCGCTCCCTCGATCAGGAAGGCCTGCCGCCGGTTGATTTCGGCCATCACGCGCTGCGCGCTACGGAAGCGGCGTTCGATGGCCTCTAGCAGCTCGGGCACGAAGACCAACGGGCGCCCCAGCGCCTCGGCCACCGCCTCGCGCGTGACGTCGTCCTCGGTGGGTCCGAGGCCTCCGCTGACCAGCAGCAGGGGGCTGCGCTCCAGGGCGGCCCGCAGGGCGGCGGCCAGACGGTCGCGCTCGTCGCCCACCACCATCTTCATCACGACTTCAATGCCCAGGTCGTTGAGCTGCTGGGTCAGCCAGAGGGAATTCGTGTCCAGCCGTTGCGGGGTGAGCAGTTCCGAGCCCACCGCGATGATCTCGGCGTGCATGGCTAGAACAGGGGCCGGCCCTTGATGCCCACGTCCACGCGGAACAGCGTGCTGTTGGTGGCCACGATCAGGGCGCGGGCGGGCGTGAAGGCCAAACCCACGATGTTGGGGCCGGACAGGAACAGCTCGGCCTTGCGGTCGGGGTTGATGCGGACCACGCCCTTGCGACCGCCCAGCGAGGCGGCCACGTAAAGGCGACCTTCGGCGTCGAAAGCCAGCCCTTGCGGCCGGCCCAGGCCGCGGTAGAAAACCTCGACGTCGCCGGCCGGCGAGACGCGGTAAACGCAATCGAAGCTGGAGGTGGTGGGTCCGGTGACGTACAGGTAGCGGTCGGGCCCGAAGGCCAGATGGTAGGCCGAGATCGAGGGCTCCAAGGTGGCGAAGACGTAAATCTGGCGCGTGGGGCTGATCTTGAAGATGGTGCCCTGGCGATCCCCCACGTAGAGGCTGCCCTCCTCATCGAAGGCCAGCCCGGTGGCCACGCCCATGCCCTCGACGTAGACCGACATGTTGCCCGACTGGGTGGCCTGGTAGACGATGCCGTCGTAACGGCTGGAGATGTAAAGCAGCCCCTCGCGATCCAGAGCCAGGCCGGTGGCGTTCATCAGATCCGACAGCAGCGGTTTGATGCGGTAGTTCAAGTCCACCTTGTAAACCGACACCGGCGTCTTCTGGCCGCGCGAGCCGCTGAAAGTGGTGTAGATGTTGCCCGCCTCGTCCACCGCGGGGTTGCCGACCGGGTGCACGTTGTCGGCGATCTGGAGGCCGATCTCGCAGGTCCAGGGCGAGCTGGCGTGCTCGCCGTTTTCCACCACCAGTTCTCCCACCGAAGCCCCTTCCGGCACGCGCGCGATGATCAGCGAGTCCGAACCGATCACCACCGGCGCCGCCACCTCGCCCAGCCTGACTCGCGGGCGGCGCTCCGAACGCGCCAGGAACTTGCCGCGGATGTACAGTTCGCCGCCGGCGATGGCCGCGCCGGGGATCACCTCGGTGATCTGGGGTCTGCCCTCCGAATTTCGTTTAGTCGCCATCGTCAATAAAGATTGAAACATCCCGCCAGCCATAACACAAGCGCCGCGTAAAGGCCGGCGGCCAGATCATCGGCCACGATGCCCCAGCCGCCCGGCAGAGCTTCCGCCTGCCGCACGGGCGCAGGTTTGACGATATCAAAAAGCCGGAACAACAGGAACCCGGCCAGGGCGCTCTTCCAGTTCAGCACGGCCGCCCCCGCCAGCGCCACCCACTGCCCGAGCACCTCGTCCACCACCACCAGGCGCGGGTCCTTCGCCCCCTTGGCCTGCGCCACCGCCGCCGCCGCCCAAACCGCCGGCACCAGCAGCGCCGCCGCCGGAAGAACCATCATCCCGGGACGCCAACCCGCATAGCCGACCAGGGCGGCCGCCATCGCCACGGCGGCCGCCGAAGCCGCGCTGCCCGGAGCCCAGGGAAAATACCCGCAGCCAAACCAGCTCGCCAGCCAGGCGGCCGGGGCGCCCGCTTCAGTCCGACTCGCCGGGCTGCTCACCGCTTTCATCTTCGGCCTCGGCGGGGCGGCCGGAGTTCAGCGGCGTCGAAATGACGTAGCGTTCCTCCAGCCAGTTGCCCAGGTCTATGAGCCGGCACCGCCGGCTGCAAAACGGCATGAAGGGATCTCCGAGGGCCACCGGCTTCTTGCAGATCGGGCACCTCATGGCTCAGCGGCGTCGCTTTGCGCGGCCGGAACGGGAAACGGCGCGGCGGCCGGAGCTCGCTGTTCGTCCTCTTCGGCCGGCAGCAGCCGCCCGACCAGGTCGTAATCGTGCGCGGCGGTGATCCGGACCGGGCGAATTTCGCCCGGGCGGGGCGGCGCGCCCTCCAAGTCGTTGATCAGGCAGACGCCGTCTATCTCCGGCGCTTGAGTGGGCAGGCGAGCCTGCCACAGCCAATCGCTCTCGGGGGAAGGCCCTTCGATCAGCGCGGGCAGCAAGCGACCGACCAGCGCCCGGTTATGCGCCCGGGAAATCCGCCGCTGCAAGGCCATCAGGCGCCGGCGCCGGTTGTAAATCGTCCGGCGGTCCACCTTCCCGCGCAACTGATAACTGGGGGCGGTCTCCTCGTCCGAGTAAGCGAACACGCCCGCGTGCTGGAAACGGGCCGCCTCCAGGAACCGGCAGAGTTCCTCGAAGTCGCGCTCGCTTTCGCCCGGAAAACCCACGATGAAACTGCTGCGCAAAGCCACCTCCGGCGCCGTGCGGCGAATGCGCTCGACGAGGCGCAGGAAGCCCTCGGCGGAGCCGCCCCGCTTCATGCGTTTCAACACACTCGGGCTGGCGTGCTGGAAAGGCAAGTCCAGATAGGGGACCAATCGCGGATGGGCGGCCATTACATCCAGCAGCCGCCGGCTGACGCGGTTCGGGTAAGCGTAGAGGAAGCGGATCCAGCGCCGGCCCTCGGCCGGAAGGGCGGCCAACCGCTCCAGCAACCAGGCCAGCCCGTCCCGCAGGCCGAGGTCCTCTCCGTAGCTGGTGGTGTCCTGGCCGACGAGGATGATCTCGCGCACTCCCTGTGCGAACAGGGCGGCGGCCTCCGCCAGCACCGACTCGGGCCGGCGGCTACGGAACCGCCCGCGCAACTGCGGGATGATGCAGAACGAACAGACATGGTCGCAGCCTTCGGCGATCTTCAGGTAGGCGTAGTGCGGCGGGGTGGCGCGCAACCGGGGCGTACGCTCGTCGTAGAGATAGGGCGCGGGCGGGCGCGGGCCGAGGGGTCTTCCTTCGCAGGCGGCCGCAATCTGCTCGATCTGGTCGGTCCCCAGAATCGCGTCCACCTCGGGAATCTCCTGCCGGATCTGCTCGCCGTAGCGCTCCACCAGGCAGCCGGAGACGATCAGCCGCCGGGCGCAGCCGGCCTGCTTGTAACGCGCCATCTCCAGGATGGCGTCCACCGATTCCCGCCGGGCCGGCTCGATGAAGGCGCAGGTGTTGACCACCAGCACATCGGCCTCTTCGGCCCGGGGGGTCAATTGGTGGCCGCCGGCGGCCAGCCGGCCCATCATGACCTCGGTGTCCACCAGGTTCTTGGGACAGCCCAGACTGACGAAACCGACTTTCAAGGCTTGCGCTCGCCGCTGCGAGGATGCGGTAATTCCAGCATAACACGCCGGCCGGAGGCCTTCGCCCCGCCTGCGCCGGCCGCAGGGAGCGCTTCGCCCGCGCTACACCTTCTCGGGCACCACGAAGGGCTTGCGGTATTCGCGCGTCAGCAAGCGGTCGGCTTCCTCATCGCCCACGAAGCGTTCGCGGGCCGGATCGAACTCCAGGCGCCGCCCCAGCCGGTAGGCGATGTTGCCCAGATGGGCCAGCGCGGAGCTGAAGTGCGCGGTCTCGACCGGGGCGTTCAGTTCCTCCGTCTTGCGGCTGCGCACGGCTTGGATGAAGTTGGCATAGTGGTCGCCGTCCTCGCTGCGCGTGGGACCGGGCTGGCGTTTGGGCCCGAGGTAGGTCTCGTAGCGGTTGTAGCCCTTGATGAGCAGGATGCCTTCCGAACCGTAGAAGATGTTGCCCACGCCCACGCCCTGCTCGTCGTTGGTGCACCAGTGGCGCACGGCCACCTCGATGTACTTGTTCTGCTCGGGATACTGGAAGCCGGCGGTGAGGATCTCGGGCGTCTCCTTGTCGTCGTCCCAGAGGAACTTGCCGCCGGAGGCGGTGATGAAACGCGGCAGCCCGACGCCCAGGCCCCACAGGCACATGTCGGTTTCGTGCACGCCTTGGTTGCCGATTTCCCCGTTGCCGAAATCCCAGTGCCAGTGCCAGTTATAGTGCACCCAGCGGCGCGAGAACGGCCGTTCGGCGGCCGGCCCCAGCCAGAGGTTGTAGTCCAGGTAGGACGGGGTGGGCTCGAAGGACTTCTTGCCGATCGAACCGCGCCAGCGATAGATGACGGCGCGGGCCATGTAGACCTTGCCGATCACGCCCTCGCGCAGCTTGGCGACCGCCTCCTGCACGGCCGGAGAGCTGCGAAGCTGCACGCCGTGCTGCACGATCCGGCGGTATCGGGCGGCCGCCTCGATCATCTTGCGGCCTTCGAAGACGTTGTGCGAGCCGGGCTTTTCGACGTAGACGTCCTTGCCCGCCTGGCAGGCCCAGATGGTGGCCAGGGCATGCCAGTGGTTGGGCGTGGCGATCGAGACGGCGTCAATCGAGCGATCGTCGAAGACGCGGCGCAGGTCGGTCTCGGTGCGCACGCTCCGGCCGTAAGTTTTCTCGAAAGCGGCGGCGCGCGCGCCGGCCACGTTGCGGTCCGGATCGCACAGCACGACCACCTCGACGTTCTTCAGTTTCTGGAAGCCGGCGATGTGGTCCCGGCCGCGCCCGTTGACGCCCAGGACCGCGACGCGCACCGTGTCATTGGGTGATTTCTGGGCCCAGGAGCGGCCCACGGCGGCGGAAGCCAGCAGGAAGGTTCGGCGTTGCATGATCGTCACCTCGCCAGACGATTTCCGGCTCTCAAGAATATCAAATCCCGCAGCCGCCCGGCGCGGCCTCGGCCGGCGGCCGCTGACTTACACTGGGAGCATGTCGCCGCGCGCCGTCCTGGCCATCCTGCTGACTGCCTCGGTTCTGGCCGGGCAAGCGCCGCCCGCCGCCCAGCAGGCGCGCCGGGTGGCCGAGTTGCTGTTGGCCGAGAAATACGAAGAGCTGCACGCCGCCTTCAGCCAGGAGCTGAAGGCCCGGCTGAGCGTGGAGACGCTGCGCACCCAGGTCGGTCCCTCGCTCAAGCAGTTGGGCAAGCTGGAGCAGGTGGGCGAGCCCCTCCTGCGCAAATCAGGCGAGCTGGAGACGGCGCTGGTGCCGATAAAGTTCCAGTTCCTGGCCCTCAACCTGGTGGTGACCCTGGATGCCCAGGGGCGCGTGCGCGGCTTGTTGCTGCGCCCTCAGGAAGCGGCCGCGAAATGGGAGCGGCCGCCCTACAGCCGTCCGGAAGCCTTCCTGGAGCGCGAAGTGAGCGTGGGCCAGGCGCCCTGGGCGCTGCCCGGCACGCTGAGCCTGCCGAAAGGCCCGGGGCCCTGGCCGGCCGTGGCGCTGGTGCACGGCTCCGGCCCCCAGGACCGCGACGAGACGGTGGGCAATCACAAAGTGTTCAAGGATCTGGCCGAAGGCCTGGCCTCGCGGGGCATCGCCGTCTTGCGCTATGAAAAGCGGACTCGCCAGTACGCCGCGCAGATGGCGGCCCAAACCGATCTGACGGTTCGGGAGGAAACCGTCGAGGACGCGCTGAAGGCGGCCGCCCTGCTGCGTGCCACGCCCGAGATTGATCCCAAGCGCGTCTTCCTGCTGGGCCACAGTCTGGGCGGCTACCTGATGCCCCGCATGGCGCGGGAGGCGCCGTGGCTGGCGGGCGTCATTGTGATGGCGGGCAGCACCCGGCCGCTGGCGGTGCTGATTGTTGAGCAGGCCGAGTACCTGGCGTCGCTCGAGCCGGCCAACGAGCGGCTCAAGCAGCAGGCCGAGCGCCTCAAGCAAATGGCGGCCGAGATGCAGGCGATCGAGCAAGGCCGGTCCGAGCAGCGCAGCGTCCTGGGGATGCCGGCGGCTTACCTCCGGGATTTGAAGGGCTACGACCCGGCAGCGGAGATGCGCAAGCTCCAGGTGCCCGGTCTGTACCTGCAAGGCGAGCGCGATTACCAGGTGCGCATGGCGGATTTCGCGCGCTGGAAGCAGGCGCTTGGCGGCCGCCGCAACGCGACCTTCAAGAGCTATCCACGTCTCAACCACCTGTTCGCCCCGGGCGAGGGCCGGAGCACCCCGGCCGAGTACCAGCAGCCCGGCCACGTGGACCCGGAGGTCATCGAGGACATCGCCCGCTGGATCCTGGCCCGCGCGGCGGCCGGGCGCGGGATGTGACAAGATAGCCTCTGGGAGGCAAGGGTCATGTCGCGCTGGCTCGCATGGCTGGCCGGGATGCTATGGGCGTTTCCGCCGGCCGCTCCGCAGGGGCAACTCCTGGTGTTGCACAAGGCCGCCGGCAGCCTGGGTTTCTACAGCCCGGAGGGCAAGCTGTTGGCCGAGGTGGCCGTGGGGCGCCATCCGCACGAGATGGTGGTCTCCCCGGACGGCCGGCTGGTCTACATCACCGACAACGGCACGATGCGCATCGAGGATCCCGGACCGGGCGGCAACACGATCTCGATCGTGGACCTCGAGGCACGCAAGAAAGTGGGCGAAATCCCGCTGGGGGAATATCACCGTCCCCACGGCATTGACTGGGACCGCGCCACGGGCCGCCTGCTGGTCAGTTGCGAAGCGCCGGACCGGCTGCTGGTGGTGGACCCGATCGCGCGCAGCGTCCTGAAAGCCTACGAGACCCAGGGCAAGACGGCCCACATGGTGGCGGCCGGGGCGGGCGGGCGCTACGCCTACGTCAGCAATGCCGGCTCGCACACGATCGCCGTCATCGAGCTGGCCGGCGGGCGCGTGCGGTTGATTCCCACCGGGGAGCGGCCGGAAGGCAGCGTGCGCTCGCCGGACGGGCGCCGCATTTATGTGGTGAACCGGGAGGCGCAGCGGATCGCCGTCGTGGACGCCGAGAACAACCGCGCGGCCGGGGAAATCTCGGTCGGGCGGGGGCCGGTGCGCGTGGGCATCACGCCGGACGGCAAGACGCTGGTCTATGCCCTGATGCACGACGAGGCCGTGGAATTCGCCGATGCCGCCTCCGGCAGGGTGCTGGGGCGGGTGAAGCTGGCCGGGCGGCCGGTCTCGCTGTCGCTGTCGCCCGACGGCCGCCGCGCCTACGCCGCCGCGCAAGACCAGGACACCGTCTACGTAATTTCGGTGGCCGACCGCAAGCTCCTGCGCAGCTTCAAGACCGCGCCCGGCGCCGGCCCCGATCCGGTGCTGGAACTGCCCGGGCCCTGAGGCGGACGCGCCTCAGCCGGCGGCCGGCCTCAGTCCCCCCAGCAGCCTCTTGAGCTCCTCGACGGTGGGAACCTTGCCCGCCACCAGGATCTTGCCGTCCACCACCACGGCCGGGGTTACCCTCACGCCCAGGGCGGCGTACTGGCGCACGTCGTAAACATGCGAGATGTCCGCCGCCAGATCCAGCTCGGCGCAGGCATTGACCACGTTCCGTTCGGTCGCCTGACAGCGCGCGCAGCCAGGACCCGCAATCTGTATCTTCATATGGATTCTCTACCTCCCTAAGATGAAATTCCCGAAGAACCACCCGACCAGAGTTCCCAACACCACGATCGTGACCACGTAGACCGCCGCCTTCGCCGCCCCGAAAACCCGAGCGATGGCCAGCCAGTTGGGCAGGCTGAGGCCGGGGCCGGTCAGCAACAGGGCCAGCGCCGGGCCGGGACCCATGCCCAATTTCATCAGCGTGTGCACGAACGGCGCCTCGGTCATGGTGGCGAAGTAACTCACGGCGCCGATCAAGGTGGCCAGGAACGAAGCCCCCAGACCATTGCCCCCGAGCCAGGCCCGAATCCAAGCCTCCGGCAGCAGCTTGCCGATCACCCCGACCGCAAAGACGCCCGCCAGCAGCAGGGGGAAGATGATGCGCACGAACCACCAGGATTCCCGCAGCCAGGATTCCACGTCGGCCCGGGGCAGCGCCCGCCAGGCGTAGATCCCCAGCGCGGCCGTCAGGCCGCCCCAGACCAGCACCTTGTAAAGGTAAGCTCCCGTGCGCACCACGTAGTTAGGGGCCAGCAACGAAACCAGGATCAGCCCCAGCAGGATCAGCCTCTCGCGCGCGATCACAGGCCCGCGCGCCACCCCGGCCGCAGCCGGATCCTGCCGGCGCTCCTCGCCCCGGAACGCAACCGTCATCACGCCGCCCACGATGAAAGCCATCAGCAAAGCGGCCGCAATCCGCGCCAACACGATCGAACCGCCCAGAATGCCGCCCGTATAAATGAGGGCCAGGATGTTGGTTGCCGGCGCCACCCAGAGTACGATGAAGGCCACTCCGATGCCCGCGCCGCCGTAGTACAGGCCGCTGGCTACCGGGATCACCGTGCAGGAGCAGGCCGCCACGAAGAAACTGGCGCCTGCGGCCAGAGGGAAGCTGCGCCACTTGCTGGCTTGTTCGCCCAAATAGTCCAGGATCATGTCGCGGCTGACGAAGCTGACGATGCCGCCGGCCAGCAGGAAGGCGGGGATCAGACAGGTCAGCACGTGGGTGGCCACGTAGTCCTGGAGGGCATGGAGTCCGGCCAACAGCAAATTCGTCCACATCGGAAAGCCTCCTTCATCTCGGCATGTTCTTGTTGATGACGTCGCCCCGCTCCCCGAGTAAGTCCAAGGCGCGAAACTTGTACCCGGGCGCGGCCTTCAATTCGAGTACGTCTTCCGGCCGGGCGTATAGGATCCGGCGGCTGGTGGCTTCGGCCAGGGCCTCCGCCTGGTCAATCTCCCGGGCCGATACGGACCGCCCTTCCGCCCGCGCGCTGCGTATGCGTTCCTCCAAAGCGGCTTGCTCGGCCGGAAATACGCCGGGCTTCAGATGAACCGTCCAAGCCTGTCCGCTCGAAATGCGCTGGATGAGAAAGCCGTCTCCGATGGAGTGATCCAGGCGCAGGGTCTGGAAATTGATACGGGCCCCGGTCATCATCATGGCGGCGTCCACCCAGCAGGGTCCGTTCTTGGAGACCACGCGCAGGTCGGTGCGGTCCGTCACCCCGTCCGGGAACAGCTTCCCGAGCGCACCTTTGATTTCGACGAACGCGATGACCAGGCCGTCGCAGAGATGGCCGTGAAAGCGGGCCAGATCCTTCAGACCGACCTCTTTGGTCTTCAGCGAATATCGGCCCAGGGCGCTGTCGGTATCCAGCACGCGGATCGCTCGCGCGTTGGGCGCTCGCGCCGCCCAGTCGGGATAAAACCAATCCGGGGCGTTGTCGGCCGCGCCCTCCGGGGGAGCGCTCGCCTGGCCGTCCCGGACCACTCCGGCCAGCCCGGCCAGCGCCCTCCGGCGACTGAGAAGGCAGTGCATCGTCATCGTCAGCCCATCAGGGTGTAAATCTTGTACAGCGTCATCACCACCAGCAGGATGCCGAAATACTGCTTGAGTCTCGTTCCCGGCACGTACAGGCTGGTAACCCGCGCTCCCAAGAACGAACCGACGACTCCCACAATCACCAGCGGCAGCGCGAGCCCGGGCCCGACGCGGGCCGTGCCGAGGTGCGGAACCAAGGCTGAGAACGAAGGAGGCGTAATGGCCAGGGCGTTGATGCCGGCCGCCTGCTTGGGCTCGAAACCGACCAGCATCAAAGTGGGAAGCAGCAGGAAGCCCGGCCCGACCCCCAGCAAGCCGCTCAGGACCGAAATGGGCAGCGCCAGCCACAAAGCGGCGGCGAAGTTTTCCGCCCCGGGGCGGGCCTGCACCGGACGGAACATCCGGTAGGCCAGGTAGATCACCGCAGCGAAGTAAATCCACCAGATATAAATCTGAGCGACGTGTTGGGCGGCGTAAGAGCCGGCCGGCGCGGCGACGGTGGTGATCACCGCCAGGCGCAGGGCCCGTCCCCACGCGACGTAGCCGCTGCGGGCGAAACCCAGCATCGAAGCCAGTCCGGTCAGTCCGTTGAGCAGGAGACTGAGCGGCTGAACCTGGCGGACCAAATCCGGAAGAAACAACCCCAGGAACGGAATGGCGGCGAAGGCCACGCCCAGACCGAGCATGCCCGAGACGGTGGCCAGCACGAACAAGCCGGTGGTGATCAACGCGGTTTGCATCGGAATTTCACTCCCCTGGGAGGCGGAGGCACCGGTTGCCGCACTTACCCGCAGCAGCCGGGCCCCGCCGCCGGCCCGCACGCCCCACCCCCTCCCGCGCGGCGGCCGGTGAGGACGCTGAAGGAGGTGAAGGTCCGGATGGTCTTCGTCGAGCCGCAGTGCGGGCAACGCGGCTGGAGCAAGTCCGTCAGCTCGGCCATCGCAGGCGGCCCCATCGAGATCACCTCGCCGTCGGCAACGAA
>JBBIMA010000030.1:0-7630 GCA_037444625.1 Solibacteraceae bacterium | reverse complement strand
TCAGCTCGGCCATCGCAGGCGGCCCCATCGAGATCACCTCGCCGTCGGCAACGAAAATCGGCCAGGCCGCCGCTCCGAAGGTGTTGACCAGCTTGATCACGGGCCGGTCCCGCTCCAGCCGGAGCTTGGCCGAGACATCGAAGGTCTCCACCTTGACGCCCGGCAAGCCGGACTCAATCTGGCGGACATAGTTTTCAATTTCTTCCCGACTCTGCCCGACGGGTCCGCAGCAGGAGGATTGCGGCCCGCAAGGGAACGACTGCGGCCAATAGTACAGTCGAACTACCGTGCTCATTGTTTGCTCCCGTACCAGAAACTCATGCCAGCAGGTTGAACAAGTAACCCGCCGCCACGCAGCCGGCAAAGGAAATCCCCACATACAATGCCGCCACACGCGGGCGGAACACACCCCACAGCATGGCGATCGAAGGCAGCGACAGCCCCGGACCGCCCAGCAGGTAAGCGAGCGTGGCTCCGGGGCCCATGCCTGTGCTCATTAGCGCCAAAGCGGTGGGAACTTCGACATACGTGCAGACGTAGGCCAGCAGCGCCACGGCCGCGCTGACCAGTACGCTGTTGAGGGCTTTTCCCCCCACCCACTCGGTAATCAGATCGGTGGGCAGCAGCACTTTGATGGCCCCGGCAATCAGCACCGCCAGCAGTAAGTAGTGGTTCAATTGCAGGAACAGCCGCCGGCTCATCCGGAACATCTCCCCCACAGGTCGGCCTATGCTTCCCCCGGCCGCATCACCCACCGGGAGCACCGCACAGGCCCCGGGGTCGCGAAGCGCCCCGCTCTCCTCGGCCGCCAGCCTCCCAGTGCCGCTACGGGTCCTCTCGACCAAGCCGGCCTCCTCGAGGGTCTCCAACGCCCTCTCGCTGCCCGCCCCGAGCTGTTCCGCACGCACCCCTTCCGGCTGATTGGCGGCCGGCAGCCCGAAACGGAGCCGCCACCAGAAAAGCCATGGTCGGGCCAAGAGGGACCCCCGCCTCGACCATGCCCGCCAGCACGGGCACGATGCCGCAGGAGCAAATCGGGATGACGGCGCCCGCCGCAGCGGTCAGGAAGTTGGCTCTAAAGCCGCCGTATCCCATCCGGGCCTTCACCTTTTCCCAGGAGACGAACACCACCACCCCGCCGCAATCACCATCCCCGCCACCCAGTACTGAAACAGCTCCACCAGCACCGCCGCGGCCAGGTAGAGCCACAGTCTGCCCTCGGGCCGGAATGCCGGTCCGGTCCCGCCCCGGCCGGCGGCCGTCTGGGCCGCGCTCACGCGCTCGATCGCATCGCCTACGCTCTGGCGGTCCATGCTGTCGCTCCCTCCGGTCCGTATTCCTGCGGCCGCAACTGACAGGCGCCTCGGCCCACGGCCCGCCGCAAGCGTGTCCGATCCTGGCGCAACATGCGGTCCTGCCGGAAGCTGGAGTGCAAGAAGGCCAGCAGCGGCTGCCACTGGCCGGCGGCGTTGGCCAGGCGGTGGAAGACCCGGTAGCCCTCGCGGCGATCGGCCACCCAGCCGCTGTGCTTGAGATAGGCCAAGTGCCGGGAGACGTTGCTCTGGGTCAGGCCGAGCACATGCTGGATGTCGCAACCGCACAGCTCGCCTTCCATCAGCAGGTTGAGGATGCGCAAGCGGGTGGGGTCGGCCAGCGCCTTGAGGCGCCGGTCGAGCTCAGAGAGGATCATGCTATGAGTGTAGACGAATAGACTGGGAAACGTCAACCGCCTGTTCCGTGGGCGCCTGGCCCCGCCCCGCTGTCCGCCCGGCGGGCCGCGGCCGGAGGGCAAAAAAGGTATTCCCCCGGCCTTCGCATTGTGTTATGCAAGGGGAGGGACACTATGTGCACGAGGATTTTCGGCTCCCTGAGAAACCGCAGGGCGGCAGTCCTGCTCTTAGTACCCTTAGTACTGGGCGTGCTCCCGGCGCTCAACCAGGGACCCGCTCCGGCCGCCGAGCTGCTGCCTCCCATCGTCTTCGTCTCGCGTAACCATATCCAGACCCTGAATAACTACGAGGTCGGCCCGCCGGTGGACATTCTGGGCCGGGAAATGACGGTCGGCGGCGCGTTGCGCCTGCTGCGGCCGGACGGCACCGTGGTCACCCTGGCCGGCCCGCACAACGGCATCTACGACGTGCAGCGGCCGATGGTAAGCTTGGACGGCACGCGGGTGGTCTTTTCCGGCGTGCGCGCCCGCAACGGCATGTGGCGCATCTTCGAGGTCGGCCTGGACGGCAGCGGCCTGCGGCAGATCACGCCCGACAGCCGCGGGGTCGCCATTCCGGACGATCCCAAGCGTCCTCGCCAGAACGAGGCCACCTTCGGGCGGTTCAGCGACTTCGCCCCCGCCTATCTGCCCGACGGGCGCATCGTCTTCGCCTCCTCGCGCTATCCGGGGGTCAGCGGCTCCTGCGGCCATCGCACCGTGACGCTGTATGTGATCAACCCGGACGGCAGCGATTTGCACCGTATCATTTCCACCCGTTCGGGGGCCCTCAACCCCTGGGTGATGCAGGACGGGCGCATCCTGTTCGCCATGTGGGTGGATAACATGAACATCCCCTCGCTATACACCGAGGGTTTGCAGCCCCTGGAGTCCGACGTGAATTTCGCCTCCAGTTACTTCGAACCTTGGGCCACTTACCCCGACGGCACCCACGCCGGGCGGCTCGGCTTCATGGCCGGCCGCCTGGATCACGGCCCGGGCGGCGGCATGCACTTCCGCGAAATGCCCAACGGGGATATCGTCTACACCCGCCGGGCCGGCGGCAGCTTCCTCGGTTCGACCCTGGCCTGCTCGATCGCCAAGTTTCGGCCGGGCGACGGCACGGGCAATTCGATCGAAGGCATCGGCGACCCGCGCAACCTCGAAGCGCCCCACGCGCTCACGCCCACACCGCTGCCCGACGGGCGCATCCTGTTCGCTTACACTCCGGAAAGCAAAGTCTGGACCAACGAGCGCAACCAGATGTTCGCCTCCTTCGACTTCGGCCTCTGGCTGTGCGACGGCGACTTCCAGAACCTCCGCCCGGTCTACAACGATCCGGCGACCGACGAGCTGGATCCGGTGGCGGTCTGGCGGCGCAGTCCGCGCCTGATCGCCGACCAGGTGCGCACCGCGCCCCCGGAGGATCCCACCGCTCCCATCACCGGCTTCGCCATCTTCGAGAATTCCAACGTCTACGCCGACCTGGATCCCCGCTTCACCAACATTCTCTCCCCCCTGCCCGGATCGGTCGTCGCGATTGACATCTACGACGACGCGCAAACTTTCCTCACCGCGCCGGAGTTTCCCCTGATCCGCAAGCAGATGCCCCGCTTCTTCAAGTCCTTCCCGGTGAACCCGGACGGTTCCTTCCGGGCCGAGATTCCCGCCGACCGCCCGGTGCTGTTCTATTTGCGCGGACCGACCGGCGTGGCCGCCCGCTACCCCGGCAGCCTGGGCGAGATTCGCACGCCCGCCTTCGGCCACGAACAACTGCGCCCGGGCGAGGTGCTGCGCTGCAACGGCTGCCATCGCGGGCACATGATCCGGCCCGACCTGGCGGCCCAGGCCCGGACCAACCTGGCGCGCCTGGCCTATGCCGCCGCCTCCTCGACCCGCAACGCCTCCTACATGCAGGCCACCCGCATCAACGACGGCCACATCGGCCTGGACAACGGCTACTACCAGTGGATCCCCGCCGCCTCCGACCTGTGGCCTTGGGTTCGCCTGAGCTGGGAGCAGCGCATCACGGCCCGCGAAATCCGGATCTACCCCCGCCCCAACGTCGCCCAAGAGCTGGGGCCGATCGAAATCTTCTTGAGCGACGGCAAGCGGCTCAGCGCCCGCAGCGACCCGCGCCGGCCGGAAGAGCCCATCGCGGTGGCGATCCCCAATCCCGGACCGATCACCTGGATCCATGTCCAGCTCATCGGTTTTCCGGGCGGCCAGGCGCCCGGCATCGCCGAGATCACCGTGGCGGGTGACCCCGTCGAGGCCGTGGGCGCCGCTCCGCCCGCGCCCGTTCCTTCCGTCAGCATCACGCCCGGCTCGCTGCGGCTGAGCTGGTCGCGCAGCCCCTCGCGCAACGTCATCGGGTACAAGATCTTCGGCGGAACCTCGCCCACCGATCTGCCCATCGAGTACGACGTGGGCAACGTCACCAGCTTCCAGCCGGAGTATCTTCAGGCCGGCCAGACTTACTATTTCCAGGTTCGGCCTTACGACGCAAAGCAGTTCGGACCGCCGCAGGCCAAGGAGGTCTCCGGCACGGTCGTGGCCCCGCGGGTGGATCGCATCACGCCCGCCGCCGGCCCCACCTGGGGCGGCACCGAGGTCGCCATCGAGGGCGACGGCTTCCTGGCGGGCCTGGCGGTCAAGATCGGCGGCCAATACCTGCGCGAGGTCAAGGTGGTCAGCCCGCAGTTGATCCGGGGCGTCACCTACCGGAATTCGGCCGGCTGGCACGACGTGCTGGTGCGCAATCCGGGCAAGCAGGAGGCCGTTCTGCCCAAGGGCTTCAAGCACGAGTAAGCGGCCCCGGGCTGCGCGAGGGTCCCGGATAGGGCTTCCAGACCCTTCCGGTGCGCTATAATGCCCCTCCGGCCCGCCCCGGCGGGCCGCCGGAGGTGGCCCGTGAGATTTACGCTTTCGCTGCTGTGGTCCGCCCTGCTGCTCGCAGCGCAGCCCCGGCCCCAGAGCCCGCCCAAGATCCAGACCCTGATCATCACCGGCCAGAACGCGCACGACTGGCGGGGCACCACCCCCGTGCTGCGCAAGATCCTCGAGGACACCGGGCGCTTCGAGGTGCGCGTCACCGAAGAGTTCCGCGGCGCCGGACCCGAGACGCTGGCCCCCTACGATTTGGTGGTCATCAATTACTACGACCGGCGGCGGCCCGAGCTGCGCTGGGGCGAGCGGGCCGAAAAGGCCCTGGTGGATTTCGTGCGCTCGGGCAAGGGCCTGGTGATCTATCACTTCTCGGTGGCCGCCTTCGACGGCTGGGAGGAATACGAGAAAATGTGCGCCGGCAACTGGCGGCCCAACCAGGGCCATCACTCGCCGGCGCACGACTTCACCGTCGAGATCAAGGACCCCGACCATCCCATCACGCGCGGCCTGAAGAAGTCCTTCCTGCAAGTCAACGACGAGCTGTACGCCAACTTGAAGTGGCAGCCCGCCGGGTCCTACCATGTGCTGGCCACCGCCTGGGACGACCACGCCCGCTACCAGGGCAAGGCCAAGCAGCCCACGCCCGGGCCGGGCCTCCATCAGCCCATGCTTTGGACCGTCCAGTACGGCCAGGGCCGCGTCTTCACAACCGCCTTGGGCCACGACGCGGCGGCCACCAGCACCATTCCCTTCGCCGTCACCTTCGCGCGCGGGGCCGAGTGGGCGGCTACCGGTCAAGTCACCCTGCCGGTTCCGCCCGCCATGGCCCCCTGAGGAACCCCGAGCCGGCCCATGGTGCGGGCGGTGCTCTGGGACCTGGACGGCACGCTGGTGGATTCCCAGCGTCTCCACTGGGAGGCCTGGCGCCAGACCATGGCCGCCGAGGGCGTACCCATAAGCTGGGAGCAGTTTCGCGCCACCTTCGGCCGGCGCAACGACTCTTTCGTGCCCCAGTGGCTGGGCGCAGGCGCCACCCCCGAGCGCGTCGCTCGCGTGGGCGACGCCAAGGAGGCCTGCTACCGCCGCCTGGTGCGCGAGCGGGGTCTGGCACCCGCACCCGGCGCCGCCGCCTGGGTGCGCCGCCTTCACGCCCGGGGCTGGCGGCAAGCTATCGCTTCTTCGGCCCCTCGCCGGAACGTCGAGGTGATGCTGGATGTCCTGGGGCTGGGGGATTGCTTCGCAGCCGTCGTAGCGGCCGAGGACGTCACCGAAGGCAAGCCCGATCCCCAAGTTTTCCTGCTGGCCGCGGCGCGCCTGGGCGTGCCGCCCGCGCGTTGCATCGTCGTCGAGGATGCGCCCGCCGGCATCGAGGCCGCACGGCGGGCCGGCATGCGCAGCATCCTGCTGGCTCACCCGGGGGTCGCCGCCCCGGCCGATCGGATCGTGGCCTCGCTCGAGGAATTGCCCGAGGACGCCTTCGAAACCCTGCTCGCATCGGCCGACTGAGCCCGTTATCCCGCCCCGCACCGGGCGCCCGCACTCAGCGCCCGGCCAGCCGCGCCGCCATTTCCAGGGCGCGCACCAGACTGCGGGTCGAGGCCGTCCCCTTCCAGGCGATGTCGAAAGCCGTGCCGTGGTCCACCGAGGTCCGCACGATGGGCAGGCCCAGCGTTACGTTCACCCCGCCCTCGAAATCCAGCAGCTTGAGCGGAATGTGACCCTGGTCGTGATACATGGCCACCACCGCGTCGTAGCGCCTGCGCCGCGCCGCCAGGTAGAAGACCGTGTCGGGCGGCACCGGCCCCTCGACCGGTAAACCTCGCTCCCGCGCCCACTCGATGGCCGGCGCAATCTCCTCGATCTCTTCCCGCCCGAACAAGCCGTGTTCGCCGGCGTGCGGATTCAGGCCCGCCACCGCGATGCGCGGGTCGGGTCGCAAACGCCGCACGGCCGCGCAGCTCAGCTCCAGGATCCGGGCCACCCGCTCGCGCTTGATGCGGGCCAGGGCCTCGCGCAGCGACAAGTGCGTGGTCACGTGCGTCACCAGCAGCTCGTCGGAGGCCAGCATGATAGTCACGTCCTCGACGCCGCACAGCGCGCCGATCAATTCGGTGTGGCCCGTGAAGCCCGGATCGGAGGCCTGAACCGCCTCCTTGTTGACGGGCAGCGTGACCAGGGCGGCGATCCGGCCGGCTAAAGCGGCCCGGGTGGCCGCCACGACGTACTCGCGAGCCGCGGCCCCCGCGCGGGCGTCCACCCGGCCCGGCTGCACTTGCTCGGCGTCGAGCAATCCCAGATCCACCACGCTCAGTGCGCCCTCATGTAACTCGGAGGGATCGGCCGCCCGCCGCAGGGGCACGCCGTAGCCCAGCTCGCGGTTGACCCGATCGAGCACCGCCAGGTCTCCGAAAGCCACCACCCGCTGTGAGAGCTCCCCCTGTCTCCAGGCCTTTAAAAGAATTTCGGGACCCACGCCGCAGGCGTCGCCCATCGTAATGCCGAAAATCACCTTCCTCGCTCCAGTTCCCTTCGGATCAAAGTCAACACCTCGGGCGGCCCGAAACCGCCCGCCTTGCTCACCAGCCACAGCCCCGTAGCAGGCAGGCGGGAAAGCGGAATTCCAGCCAGCAGCTCTCCGCAAGGCTCGACCGCCCTCTCCCCCAGCGCGCCCAGCACCGCCCGCGCCGTGTCTCCGCCGAAAATCACCAGCCCGTCAGCCCCGCTGCGGCGGCAGGCGGCGGCCGCCGCTTCCCCGATCCGGGCCGCCGCCTCCAGGGGCGCTCCCAGAAGGGGCGGCGGCGCCAGCAAGACCCAGGGCGAATCGGGCAGGTCCTGCCACGGCCACGCCGCGCGCGGCCACTCGCACCGCTCCAGTTGCTCGCGCGAGCGCGGATGCAAGCTGCCGCCGACCACCAGCCAGCGCCGGGCGGCCGGCCGGCAAGGCTTCGAATCCCGCGCCAAAGGCAGACGCCTGACCCAAGGGCCGGCGAAGCCGCCGGTCCCGGCCACCAGCGCCGGCCGCGCAGCGGCCGC
>JBBIMA010000029.1:0-46775 GCA_037444625.1 Solibacteraceae bacterium | reverse complement strand
GGTGGCTGTTGTTGAGCACGATGCCGAAGTGCCCGTGGGGGTAGGCCTCCCGCGGGCCCTGGTTCCGGCAGAGGTTGCCGCGGACCTCGCCGTGGTGGAAGCCGTCCAGGTCAATGCACTTGCCGTTGACCTCTTCAAACCGGTTGAAGGCGTAAACGGCGGCGTCGGTGTCGCCGGCGGTATCCAGGGCGACCGGCGTGCCTTGAGGATCCACCTCCCCGGCCGGGTAGCCGATCCGGCGGCCCCGGTTGCGCTCGACCCGCACGCGCGTGGCGTGGCCGATCTGGATGGCGTCGCGAGCCAGCTCCTCGAAGTAATTGCCCGCGATCAGGCCGTCGCGATTGCGCGGCGAGGAGCCCAGCGAATGAGTCCAGATCCCGTTGCCCCGCACGCGCTCCAGCCGGCAGTCGCGCACCGTGAAGCCGGCCACCCCCTCCTCCAGCAGGATGCCGCCGGTGGCGTTGTTGCGCCCGGAGGCGTCCAGCGAGCCGCTGTCGCGGATCCGAAGGCGCTCGATGCGAACCGCCCGCGAGCGGGCGGCCAGGACGGCGAATCCGGCGATCTCGCTCAGGCGCAGGTCGGCCAGATGGAGGCCCTCGACGTCCTCGGCCAGCAGGCCGTTGTTCGCCGTGAAACGGCAGAAGGGGACGTCCCAGGGCGGCAACCCCTGGGGGCGCGCCAGGGCGGCGCGGTTGCCCTCCAGGGTCAGATCGAGCACCCGCACGTTGCGCGCCCGGGCGATCACCAGCAGGGCGCGGCCGCGAAAGCCGGGCGCCGCCCGGAGCACGGTCCCTTCCGGCGCGCCGCGAATCTCCAGATCGCGGGCGCCCGGCGGGGCGGCCAGCTCCCGGGCGAGCCGGATGACGCCCGCCGGCAGCGTCACCACGCCGGTCGGCGGGATCTCCGGCGGAGCGGCCAGCCACGCCGCCCACAGCGCCGCCGCGATCACTCGAGCACCTCGATCTGGACGGGAGCGAAGGCCCGCCGTCCCAGCCGCATCTCCAGCCGATGAACGCCCGGCCCGACGCCCTCGGGCAACCTCAGCGTGATGACGTGCAGCGGCGGCAGCGAATCGGCGCAGAAGATCTCCAGCTCGCCCACCGCCCGGCCGTCAATCGAGGCCTCGAACTGTTCGGGCCGCTCGGCCTCCTCCAGGCAGACTTGCACCGTGCGCGAGCGAATGCGCGTTCCGGCCAGCAGGTCCACGGCGTCGCTGACCGACACCACCCGCGGAACGGCGGGCGGAGGGGGGATCACGCGCAGGACGGCCCGGGGCGCGATAGGCCGTTCCCACCAGAACAGCTCGACCGGCTGAAGGCCGCTGGGCAGGCCCTGGGGCAACTCGACGTTGAGCTGCCGCAGCCCGTGCCGCTCCGGCCCCAGGTAGCTCAGCCGCCCTTGCGCTCCCGCCAGGGTGACCTTCAGCGCGTTCAGATCGCAATCCTCGGGTAGCTCCTCCAGCCACAGGGAGGCGGCTGCGAAACGGCCCCGGCTGGGAACCGCGGGCTCGGAGCTGTGCGCGTTGGTGATGCGGCGGATGCGGGCGGGCGGCGGCGCGGGCCGCCGGGCCAGCCCGGCCCACCAACCCGGCGGGCGCTTCACCAACGTGACCCACTGATACTGCGTCCGCACGCCCTCCAGGGCCAGCAACTGAAAATCGTGCTCCCGGGCGAAGTCGGCGATCTCCTGCGCGCTGAGGCGGACGCCGCTCCAGGTGTCGTAGTCGCCGCCGGCCGGCGGCAGGCCGTTCACCTGGAAGCGAAACACGCCCCCGGGCTTGAGCACGCGCCGCGCTTCGCGCAGGTACTGGAAGACCACTTCGCGGGCGGGAATGTGCTGGAAAACGGCGTAGGAGTAGACGAAATCGAAGGAGTCGTCAGCGAAGGCGGCCAGGTCCGCCCCGGCGGTCCAGTGGACGTGGGCGTGGGGCACGTCCCGCAGCTTCTCGCGCGCCAGCCGCACCATTTCGTCGGAGACGTCCACTCCGTGGATCTCGCCGAACCGGGCGGCCAGCGGCAGCATCAGGCGGCCCAGGCCGCAACCGATCTCCAGGGCGCGGCGGGCGCGAGGATTACCCGGGGGGAGTCGCTCGAGTTCCCGCGCCAGCCCCCGCGCCAGCTCGGCTCCGGTGGCGAAGAACTCCTCGTCGTCCTGGCCGCGGCGTCCGAAAGCGACGTAGTACTTGGCGTCCTCGCGCGCCCGCCGGTTCCAGTCCTCGCGCATGCGCCGGCAAAGGTCGCTCGCCTGCATTTGCGCCTATTGTAACGGTCAGGGCTGCTGAAAGAGCGTAATGCCCGCGATGCCGGCCGCACCCGCTTCCAGGCAGGCCTGGGCGTTCTCGAGCGTGAGGCCGCCCAGCGCGAAAACAGGAATGCGCACGGCGCGGGCCGCCTCGGCCAGCCTTTGAAGACCCACGGGCTCGCCCGACGCCTCCTTCGAAAGCGGCCGGAATACCGGACCGAACACCGCGAAATCGGCCCCCTCGCGCTCGGCGTCCAGCACCTCTTCCAGGCGGTGACAGGAAACCCCGATCAGGAAGCCCGGCGGCGCCAGCGCCCGCCAGCGTCGCGGGGGAATCGAATCGGCGGGCAGATGCACTCCGTGCGCGCCCGCCGCCAGCGCCACATCCATCCGGCTGTTCACCAGAATGCGCGCCCCGCGGGGATTGGGCAGGGCCAGCGCGCGCCGCACCAGATCGAGCAGCTCGCGCGCGCTGAGGTCCTTCTCGCGGATCTGGATCATCTCGATGCCCGCGGCCAGGTTGCGCGCGATCGCCGCCAGCAGCGGTTCCGGCCCGCCCAAGGCCTTGCGGTCGGTGATGTAGTAGCGCCTCATGCGCTTTCGTAGTAGGCTTCGCCCGCGCAGGCCCGGCAGAGGATGCGCCCGTCGCGCACGACCTCGCGCCGGAAATTGATCCCCTCGCCGCAGGCCGCGCAGGCGACGCGCCGCCCGCGGTACCCGGGCAGATCCTCGGGCGCCAGCCGGACGCGTACCCACTGATGGAGGAACAGCTCGGCGTCGGGCAGCTCGCGATAGGCGCGCATCTGCTGGCGGTTGGGGTCGCCCAGCTCGGGATACAGGGCGCGGGCTCGCTCGCGGGCCGCGTCGCGCGCCGCCACGCGCACGGCCCGGTTTTCCGCCAGGTCGCAGAAAGTGGCGGCCACCTTGCCGAAGTCGCGGAATTTCAGGGCCCGCTTGCCCAACCGGCAGCCGGTCACCACGGCGATGGCGTCGGTGGCGCAGCGGTCAATCTCGACGAAGGTGATCAGGCGCTTGCGGTCCTTGCCGGCCGGGTCCTGCAATCCCAGCAGTTTCAGGCCGTACAGGGCCATGCGCACGCCTAGAACCTGCCCCGCGCAGAGATGCCCGTGGGCCCTTTCGGCCAGCTCCAGATATTCCTCCAGGCTCTTCACGCGCCCCTCGGACTCGCCCAAGCTCTATTATCCGCCGGGGAGGCCGCCCTTGCCCGTGCGCGCTGGGCCGCGCCGTCCCGGCAACCCGGCCGGGTTTTCGTGGGTCCGCTCGCGGTAGCCGGCTTGAAGGGCCGAGGCCGGCCCCAGGGCGGATTCGCCGTAGCGGTCGCGGAGCCGGT
This sequence comes from Solibacteraceae bacterium, assembly GCA_037444625.1. GTDB lineage: Bacteria > Acidobacteriota > Terriglobia > Bryobacterales > Bryobacteraceae > DTHT01. The sequence goes on along the minus strand of JBBIMA010000029.1, from coordinate 43,183 downwards.
CGGCCGCCTCCAGCAGCTTGAGCCGGCGGTCGCTGCCCTCCTCATCGAGCAGGCTGAGTTGACCGGGGCCGGACTGAAGGCCGGAAGCTTCCAGACCCAGCAGGCGCAGGGGCGCGCCGGGCTTCCAGTGCAGCGCGAACAGCCGGCGGGCTTCGGCCGCCAGCTCGGGGTCCAGTTGCGTGGCGCGATCGAGAGTGCGGGCGCGCGTGATGGTGGAGAAGTCCTGATAGCGCAGCTTGAGCTGCACGGTGCGCGCGAACAGGCCGTGCTCGCGCAGCCGCCGCCCCACCATGGCCGCCAGGCGCACCAAGGTGGCTTCGAGCAACTGCCGGTCCGCCGTGTCGCGCTCGAAAGTGTGCTCGTGACTGAGCGACTTGGGCGGCCCGGCCGCTCCGATTTCGGCATCGAACCAGCCGCCGGCATCCAGACCCCGCGCCTTGCCGGCCAGCGCCAGGCCCCAGCGCCCGAACTCTGCTTCGAGCAGAGATTCCTCCAGCCGAGCCAGGTCGGCGACCTTGCGCACGCCCAGAGCGTGCAGCCGCTGCTCGGTCACCTTGCCCACGCCCGGAATCTTGCGCACCTCCAGCGGGGCCAGGAAGCGCGCTTCCAGACCGGGCAGCACCCAGAGAATGCCGTTCGGCTTGGCCTGATCGGAAGCCACCTTGGCCACCAGGCGCGAGCCGGCGATCCCGATCGAGCAATTCAGGCCGGTGCGGCGCCGGACGGCCTCGTGGATGCGGTCGGCCGCCTTGAGCGGCGGCCCCAGCAGTCGCTCCGTACCGGTCATGTCCAGGTAGGCCTCGTCAATGGAGGCCATCTCGACCTTGGGCGAGAAGCCGCTGAGCACCTCAAAGACCCGCTCGGAATACTCCCGATAGCGCTCCGGACGGCCTGGCAAGAAGATCGCCTGCGGGCAGAGACGGTAGGCGGTGCGCAAGGGCAGCGCCGAATGCACCCCGTAGGTGCGCGCTTCATAGGAGGCGGCCGCCACCACGCCGCGCTCGTGCGGCCGCCCGCCGACCACCACCGGCTTGCCTTTCAGCGAGGGATCGAACAGCTCTTCCACCGAGACGAAGAAGGCGTCCATGTCCACGTGGAAGATGGTCTTCACGTGGAAGCCTCGCCCGCGTAAACCGCGGCCAGCACGCGCGGCCAGCCGGCCGGATCGTGGCGCACCCGGATCTCGCGCCAGCCCTCGCCCAGCATGGCGCGCACCGGATCGAGCGCGCGGTAGCCCAGCTCGAGCACCAGCCGGCCGCCGGGCCGCAGCACGCGCGGCGCGTCGGCGATCAGCCGCTGATAGGCCTCCAAGCCGGTCGGCCCGGCGTAGAGCGCCACCGGCGGCTCGAAGTCGCGCACCTCGCGGGGAAGGCCGGCCCGCTCGCCCTCGGGGACGTAGGGCGGGTTCGAGACCAGCAGGTCCAGGGCGGCGGGGGCGATCGCCGAGGTCAGATCGCAAAGGACCAGGTAGAGGCGCGCGCCCAGGTGGTGAGCGTTGCGGGCGGCCACCGCCAGCGCCGCAGGGGAGATATCGGTGGCCCAAACCGGGCGGCCGGTCTCCAGGCTCAAGGTGACCGCGATGGCGCCCGAGCCGCAGCCCACCTCGAGGATCCTGGCCGCCCGCGGGGCGGCTTCCAGCGCCGTCTCCACCACCAGCTCGGTCTCCGGGCGGGGGATCAACACGTCGGGTGTGACCAGAAACTCGCGCCCGTAGAACTCCTGCCGGCCCGTGATGTACTGCGTGGGCCGGCCGGCGAGGCGCTGCTCGATCAGGCGCAAATACTCGGCCAGCGCAGCCCGGCTCAGTTCCTCCTCGGGATGGGCGTAGAGATAGCTCCGCCCGCATCCGAGCAGATGGCACAGGAGCACTTCGGCCGTCAGGCGGGGGGCCGGGACCCCGTCCGTCTCAAGTCGCTTGCAGGCCTGCCGGAGCGCCGTCGCCAGATTCATGCGCCGCTCCCGCCGGCTCGGTTTGCTGCTTGAGCCGCTCCGCCTGGTAGTAAGTGGTGAGGGCGTCAATCAGCGGGTCGAGGCGGCCGTCGAGGATGCTGTCCAACTGGTAGAGGGTCAGGCCGATGCGGTGGTCGGTCACCCGGTTCTGGGGGAAGTTGTAGGTCCGGATCTTCTCGCTGCGATCTCCGCTGCGCACCATGCTGCGCCGTTCGGCCCCGATCTCAGCCCGCTGCCGCTCCAGCTCGCGATCGAACAGGCGCGAGCGAAGCACGCGCAGGGCCTTGGCCCGGTTCTTCAATTGCGATTTCTCGTCCTGACAGGAGACCACCAGGCCGGTGGGCAGGTGGGTGATGCGCACCGCCGAATAAGTGGTGTTGACCGACTGGCCGCCGGGACCCGACGAGCAGAAGGTGTCAATGCGCAGGTCCTTGGGATCCAGCTCGATCTCGACTTCGTCCGGCTCGGGCAGCACCGCCACCGTTACGGCCGAGGTGTGTATGCGGCCCTGGGCCTCGGTCTGAGGCACGCGCTGCACGCGGTGCACGCCGCTCTCGTACTTCAGCCTGCTGTAGACCTTCTCGCCGCTGACCAGGGCGATGACCTCCTTGAAGCCGCCCACCTCGGACTCGCTCAGCGAGGAGATCTCCACCCGCCAGCCCTGCGATTCGGCGTAGCGGGCGTACATGCGAAAGATCTCGGCCGCGAACAGGGTGGCCTCGTCGCCCCCGGTGCCCGCCCGGATCTCCAGCAGCACGTTCTTCTCGTCGTTGGGATCCTTGGGCAGCAGCAGGATCTTCAGCTCCTCCTCCAGGCGGGCGCGTTCGGGCTCCAGGCGGGCGATCTCCTCGGCCGCCAGCTTGCGCAGATCGTCATCGGAGTCGCCCAGCATCTGGCGGGCCTGCTCGAGCTCGGCGGCCGTCTTTTTCCATTCCCGATAGCGGGCCACCACCGGCTCCAGCTCGCGGTGCGCCTTGGCGGTTTTCAAGTAGCGGCCGGGATCCTGAACGACGGCCGGCTCGGCCATCTGGCGCGTCAGCTCCTCGAAGCGAGCCTCGATCTCATCCAGCTTTCGCACATATTGCATGGCGCGTCACGCTCAGCAGATCACCAGCCGGCCCCCCTGCGCCGCCTCCAGCGCCAGGGCGCCCTCCAGGGCCCGGATGGCCACGGCGGTCTGCTCCTGGCCGGGCGGGCGCGTCGTGATGCGCTGCAACCACAGCCCCGGCGCCGCCACGGCCCGCAGCAGCCGGCCCCCGCCCCGCGCCGCCGCCCGGATCACCTCGTAGCTTACACCCGCGATGAGAGGCAACAGCAACACCCGGGAAGCCAGCCTCCCGCCGAAGGACTCAAAAGGCAGCAGGGCGTAGGCCCCGATCGAGATCAGCATCACCACCATCAGGAAACTGGTCCCGCAGCGCGGGTGAAAGGTGCTGAAGCTCTGCGCATTCTCCACCGACAGCGGCTTGCCGGATTCGAAGTTGAACACCACGCGGTGCTCCGCGCCATGATACTCGAACACCCGGCGGATGTCCTTCCAGCGCGAGACGGCCAGCAGAAAGCCCACGAACAGGGCGATTCGAATCAGGCCGTCGGCCAGGTTGAACCCGATCCGCCCCTCCAGCGCCGGCGCCCAGGCTTGCAGTCGGGTGGCCAGATAAAGGGGCACGAACTTGTACAAGAAAAGGAAAAAGGCCAGCGAGAGGGCCAGATTGGCCGCCATCAGCCAAGGCCCGACCGCCGCCGGCTTCCCCTTACGCTCGGCCTCCGGCAGAGCGGCGTTGGCCGAGAAGCGCAGCGCTTTCATCCCCAGCCAGAGCGCCTGCCCCAGCGTGCCCAGGCCGCGCAACACCGGCCAGCCCAGGGCCGGGTGCCGCTCGGAAACCTTCACCAGCAGGCCCTCTTCGGTGACCACCTGCCCGTCCGGCCGCCGCACCGCCACGCAGTAGCTGTGCGGGCAGCGCATCATGACCCCCTCGATCACCGCCTGGCCGCCGATCAGGGGTTCTTCGCCGCCCTGCTGGACGGCCAGCCAGTGGGTATGCTCCAGCAGGCGGATCCACTCCCGGGGATGCAACGAGAACGAAAGCTCCTCGCCTTCAGTATAGCGCGGCCCGCCACCGGCTCCCCGCTCGCCGGGGGCCAATCGTCCCCCGCATCCCGCCGGGCCGGCGGGCAATCCAATTGTGAGAAGGCCGAACGGCGCGGTGTTCGGAAGCCGAACAACCCGGGACGGCGGCCGCCGCTCCGCGCTTGCGCGGCCGCGGATTGTGAACGGCCCGGGAATTGCCGGCCGCGGACCGGAACAACACCAACAAGCCGAAATACGGAGGTCAAAGTGAGATTCTTGCCGACGCGACGCGTCCTGTTATGGCTGGCGCTGGCGGCGCCCCTGGTGGCCGCCGAGAAGCGCGCTCGCAACGTCATTCTCTTTTTGGGGGATGCGGGCGGCATCCCGACGCTCAATGCGGCCGGCATTTACGGCTACGACAAACCGCGGGCGCTCTTCCTCCAGCGCATGCCCCACATCGCCCTGATGGAGACCTCCAGCGCCTCCTCTTGGGTGAGCGACTCGGCGGCCGGCATGACCGCCATCGTCACCGGGCAGAAAACCCACAACGGCGTGGTGTCCCAGTCCGCGGCCGCCGTGCGCGGCGCCAAGGACGGCGCGCCCCTGAAGACCATCCTGGAATACGCCGAAGAGCGAGGTCTGGCGACCGGTGTGGTGACTAACAGCGGCGCCGCCTCGGCCACCCCGGCGGCCTGCTACGCCCACGCCAACGACCGGCGGAAGGTGGGCGAGATCTTCGCCCAGATCCTGGAGCCGCGCTTCGGCGACGGCGTGGACGTCGTCATCGGCGCCGGCCGGCGCGAGATCCTGGCCGCCACCCAACAGATGGGGTTGAACGTGGCCCAAGCCCTGGCCGGGAAGGGTTACGGCTTCTACGACGCGGTGGAGGCGATCCCGCCCGGGGCGCGGCGGGTGGTGGCGCTGATGGACGGCGACAGGTTCGATTTGGAGAAAGCCACGGCGCTCGCTCTGGAGATTCTGGGCCGCAATCCCAAGGGCTTTTTCCTCATGGTCGAATCGGATCTGCACACGGAAGACATCGTGCTGGGCCTGGAGCGGACCGTCGCCCTGGACCGCCTCATCCGCCGCACGGCGGAGCGCATGAACGCCTCCGATACGCTCATCCTGTTCACGGCGGACCATTCCTACGACCTGCGCATCCACCGGGGCCGCAAGGGCAGGCCGCTGCTCAGCCCGGAGGAGAAGGCGGCGGCCGCCGCCGGTCAGGACAGTGTGCGCTGGGAGAACGTGCGGCGGGACGACGACCACACGGGGGAGGAAGTGCTGGTGGCGGCTCAAGGTCCGGGCGCCGAGCGGGTGCGCGGCGTGCTGGCCAACACCGACCTGTTCGAAATCCTGCTGGCGGCCTACGGCTGGAAGCGGTCCGAATAGGCGAGCGGGCCGGCGTCGCCTGAGCTATACTTGTCGGCGCCATGCCCGAAACGCTGTTCTGCTTGGACCGCCGCCGGTTCCTGCTGGCGGCGAGCGGATGGTTCGCCCGGCTGGCCGCCGGCCAGGAGGCTCCTGACGGCCCCTGGAGCGGCCCCGCGGTAGTCAGCAAGATCTACCTGGGCGGGCGGCCGAGCTGGCCGCGGCCCGACGCGAACCTCGAAGAAGAGGTCCGGACCATTGAGAGGCAGCTTGCCGAGCTGGAACGGCGCTACCCCGGCCGCATCCGGTTCACCGGGGGCGAGATGGTGCGCACGGCCGAGGAAACCGCCGCCTGGCTCAAGAAGGCCGAGCCGGCCGACGTCATCCTGGCCTTCAACATGGTCACCATCATCCATCCCATGCTGCGCGTGTTGGTCGAGTCGGGCAAGCCTACGCTGATGTTCGCGCGGCCGTACGCCGGGCACGACTGGACGCACGCCGCGGCCTACATGCAGCGGGGCGCGCGCCTGGAGCTGATCGCCTCCAGCGACTTCGCCGACCTGGATCCCTACGTCCCCCTGCTGGGCACGGTGCATCACCTGCGCTACAGCAAGGTGCTGCTGGTCTCGCCGCCCGCCGCCCGTCCGGCCACCGAGGGCTTCACCGCGCAGTTCGGCACGCGCTTCGGCTTCCCGAGCTACCTGGACCTGAAGGCGGCCTACGAGGCGATCAGTCCGGAGGAAGCGCGGCGCCAGGGGGAAGCTTTCGCGCGCGCCGCGGTGCGGGTGGTCGAGCCCAGCCCGCAGGAGATCACCGATTCCCTGCGCCTGTATCTGGCCTTGCGGGACCTGCTGCGACGCGAGCAGGCCAATGCCGTCGCGATTGATTGCCTGGGCGGCTTCGGGCGGCGCGAACTGCCCGCCTACCCCTGCATCGCCTTTTCCAAGTTCAACGACGCCGGCTGGTACGGGGTCTGCGAGAACGATCTGGATTCCGCCATGACCCAACTGTTGGTGACCTCCTTCTCGGGCAAGCCGGGCTTCGTCACCGATCCGGTTTTCGACACCAGCCGCAACGAGGTCATTCACGCCCACTGCGTGGCGGCCACGCGGCTGCGCGGCATCACTGCCGAGCCCTCGCCCTATCTGATCCGCTCGCACCTGGAGGACCACAAGGGCGCCTCGATGCAGGTGCTGGCGCCGGCCGGGGAGCCGGTCACGGTGGCCCGCTTCGCCGGCCCTCGGAAGTTGCTGGTCTCGACCGGCGAGGCGGTGGGCAATGTGGACGACGAACGCGGCTGCCGCACCAAGATCCGAACCAAAGTGGCCGATGCGCGCAAGCTGCTGGCGGGCTGGTCGGCGGAACTGAGCGGCCCCATGCCCGGCACGCGCGACCTGCTGCATCGCGTGCTGTTCTACGGCAACCATCTGGAGGCGATCGAGCGGCTGGGCCGCCTGACCGGCTTCCGGGTGGTGCGCGAAGGCTGAGCGGCACGCGCCGCTCGGTTGCAACCGGGGGGAGGGCTTTGTTACACTCAGGATGGACGGAAGCCCCCGGCTTGCTCTCCACCATCCCAAATCAGCGAGTGAACCACACCAGAGGATGAACTTTACCGTCTTTCTCGGCAATCTCCCCACCTGGGTGACCGCAGACGACATTCGTAGCTGGCTCACCGCCGACAACCTGGTCGCCGATGCGATCAAGGTCATTCGGAACCCCGAAACCCAAGAGTCGAAGGGCTTCGCCTTCATCGAAGCGCCCAACCAGGAAGAGATGCAGGCCATCATTCGCCGCTTCGACCGCGCGCCGCTGGAGGGCCGTTTGCTCCGCGCCAATCAGGCTCAGCCGCCCAAGCCCAAGGGCCAGGTGAAGGCGGAGGCCAAGGCGCGGCGCGAGGCCAAGAAGGCTAAACGCAACCCGCAGGAACCGCGCAGCGCCTTCGCTGCCGAACTGGCGAAAGTTCTCTGAAGCCGGCGCTCCGGCACGCGCCGAGCGCCGGCGGCAGCGCACGCCGGCCCCTTGATTCCTCCGCCGCCGATCTGCTAGAAGATCTTAATGGCCGGGCCGGGTCGCCGGCCGAGGGAGGGCGAAGCGGCCGTCGGGGCGGTGGGATGCACACCCCAAGGGCAGCCCCGGAGCTTCGCTTGCGGGCCTATGAAGAAGCCAGTCAGCCGATCCTCCGATTCAAGCTCACAGCAGAGCCTGCCCCCTGCCGCCGAGCCCCGCGCCGGCCGTGACGACGGCCGGGATCGAGAGCGGCCGGCGGGGGCCGCCTCTGACGCCGCCCAACAGGTGCGCTGTTTCGAGCAGGGCGTGCGGCTGTTCCAGGCCCGCGACTTCGCCGCCGCCCGGCAAGCCTTCCAGTGCGCGGCCGGAGGGCCCGCGCTCGAGATCGCGCACGTGGCCCGCCAGCGGGCTCGCATGTGCGAGCAACGGCTGGCCGGCCGGGAGCCGGCGCCAACCTCGCCCGAGGATCACTACAACTACGCCGTCCTCCTGCTGAACGAACGCCGCTGGGAACAGGCCGAGGCGCACCTGGAGAAGGCGCTGGCCGAGAACCCCGCGGGCGATCACCTTTACTACGCTCTGGCGCTGTGCCGCTGCTGGCAGGGCGATCTGCCGGGCGCCGCCCAATACATGCGGCGCGCCATCGAGCTGCAACCCAGCAACCTGATTGCGGCTCGCAACGATCCCGACTTCGCGTGGTTCGCCCAGCAACCACCGCTGGCCGAGATCCTCAACCCGGAAAGGAACCGGACCCGATAGCGCAGCCCGGCGCAGGGAGACCGCCATGAAACCCTCCATCCCGGAACCGGGCGCAGGCGGCCAAGACCGCTTGTTGCGCATCGTGGCCGTCGGCGGAGGCACCGGCCTGAGCGCGCTGCTGCACGGCCTGAAGCGCTACGCTCCCCGGCTGCCCGGCGGCGATCACGCGCCCGGCCGGCGGCGGGGGCCGGCGGCGGACATCACCGCCGTGGTCACCGTCACCGACGACGGAGGCAGTTCCGGGCGGCTTCGCCGGGAGTTCTCCGTGCTGCCTCCGGGCGATATCCGCAACTGTATGGTGGCGCTCTCGGAAGACGAAGCGTTGCTGTCCCGGCTGTTCCAGTACCGCTTCGCCCGCGGGCGCGGCCTGAAGGGCCATAGCTTCGGCAACCTGTTCCTGACCGCCTTGACCCACGTCACGGGCGATTTTCCCCAGGCGGTGAAGGTGTCCTCGGACGTGCTGGCCATCGCCGGGCGGATCTTCCCCTCGACGGCGCACAACGTCTCGCTGGAGGCCACCTTGCAGGACGGCCGGCGCATCGAGGGCGAAAGCCGCATCAGCCGCAGCCGCTCGCGCATCGAGCGCGTCGCGCTGCGCCCGTCCCGGTGCCGGCCCTTGCCCGAGACCCTGGAGGCCATCGCGCAGGCCGACTTGATCACCCTGGGTCCCGGTTCGCTGTTCACCAGCGTGATTCCCAACTTGCTGGTGGAGGGAATTCCCGAGGCCATCCGCCGCTCGCCCGCCATCAAGGCTTACTTCGTCAATCTGATGTGGCAACCGGGCGAGACCACGCACTTCACCGCCGCCGACCACGTGGAAGCCATCCTCCGCCACGCCGGCCGGGACCTGCTCGATTACGTCATCATCAACTCGCGCCCCATCAGCGAGGCGGTGCGGGCCCGCTACGCGCGGCACCGCGCTCAGCCGGTGGAGGCGGACCTGGAGCGGCTGCGCAGGCTGGGCGTCCGGGTCCTGCTGCGCGACCTGCTGGAAGAGGGCGAGAAAGTGCGGCACGATCCGGAGGCCACGGCGCGCGTGGCGCTCGAGCTGGCGCAGGAGGGACGGCGGGCGCGGCGAACGCGCGCCCGGGGGTGAGCGATGCAAGAGCCGTTGATCGTGATTCTGGCCGCCGGTCTGGGCACGCGCATGAAATCCCGCCGGGCCAAGGTGCTGCATGAAGCGGGCGGCCTGCCCTTGATCGAACACGTGGTGCGAACCGCCCTGGAGCTGGCGCCGCCGGAACGGATCTTCGTGGTGACGGGTTGCCAGGCCGAACAGGTGGAGCAGGCGGTCCGCGGCTACGGCGTGGGATTCGTTCACCAAGCCGAGCAGAAGGGGACGGGGCATGCGCTGCTGGTGGCGCGCGAGCGGCTGGCGAGGCTGGGCGGGCCGGTGCTGGTGCTCTACGGCGACTGCCCGCTGCTGTCGGCCGCCACGCTGCGCCGGGTGGACGAGCGGCAGCGGGCGGGCGGGGCGGCGGCCGTGGTGCTGACCGCCGAGCTGGAGGATCCCACCGGCTACGGCCGGGTGCTGCGCGACCAGCAGGGCTTCATCGAGGCGATCGTGGAGCAGAAGGCGGCCACGCCCGAGCAGCAGGCGGTGCGGGAAATCAATTCCGGCATCTATTGTTTCCATCCGGAGGCCCTCTGGCCTCTCCTGGATCGCCTCCGGCCCGACAATCCCGCCCGCGAGTATTACCTCACCGACGTCTTCGCCCTTCTCCGCCGGGCCGGCCAGGCGGTGGAAGCCTTGCGGCTGGAGGACCCCCTCGAGGTGCTGGGCGTCAACACGCGGGTCGAGCTGGCCGAGGCGGACCGTCTCTGCCGCCGCCGCAAGGCGCGCGAGCTGATGCTGGCCGGGGTCACCATCCGCCTGCCCGAGACGGTCGTGATTGACGCCGCGGTCTCGGTGGGCGCCGACACCGTCATCGAACCCTTCGTCCAGATCCTGGGCCGCAGCGTGATCGGCGAGGAATGCGTCATCGGCGCGGGCGCCATTCTGCGCGACGCCCTCTTGGGCGATCGCGTGCAGGTCCGGCCCTACACCCTGATCGAGGACGCCCGCCTGGAGGACGGCAGTCGGGCGGGGCCCTTCGCCCGCTTGCGCCCGGCCTCCCGCCTGGAGGCGGGCGCACAGGTGGGCAACTTCGTGGAGCTGAAGAACGCGCGGCTGGGCGCAGGCTCGAAGGCCAATCATCTGGCTTATCTGGGCGACGCCGACATCGGGGCCGGGACCAACATCGGGGCGGGCACGATCACTTGTAACTACGACGGCGAACGCAAGCATCCCACCCGCATCGGGGACCGGGTCTTCGTGGGCAGCAACGCCACGCTGGTGGCGCCCCTCGAGCTGGCGCCGGACTGTTACATCGCCGCCGGCTCGGTGATCACCGAACCGGTGCCCGCGGAAGCCCTGGCCTTGGGCCGCGCCCGCCAGGTCCTCAAGGAAGGCTGGGTGCGCAAGCGCCGGGCGGCCAAACCCTAGCCGGCCCGGCCGCTTCAGTAGTCCTTGGCCAGATCCATGCCGGCGTACAGGGGCGCCGCCTGGGGATAGCCGTTGAACAACAGCGTCCGCCGCAGCCCGGGCTCGCCCAGGCGCCGCTCCTGCTTCTGGCGCCAGCGGGGATGGTCCACCGCCGGGTTCACGTTGGCGTAAAAGCCGTACTCCTCGGGGCTGGCCGAACTCCAGGTGGTCGGCGGCCGCCGCTCGGTGAACCGGATGCGGACCAGAGACTTCAGGCTCTTGAAGCCGTACTTCCAGGGCACGATCAGCCGCACGGGAGCGCCGTTGGCCATCGGCAGCGATTCGCCGTACATGCCGAAGCAAAGCAGGGTGAGCGGGTGCAGGGCCTCGTCCAGGCGCAAACCCTCGCGGTAAGGGAAGGGAATGCCCGCCCCTCGGCTGTGCGGCATGCGGCGCGCGTCGTAGAAGCTCTCAAAGGCCACCCAGCGCGCTTTCGAGAGCGGCTGGACGGCCTCGATCAAGGCCCGCAGCGGATAGCCGATCCAGGGCACCACCACCGACCAGCCTTCCACGCAGCGCAGCCGGTAGATGCGCTCTTCCATGGGCGCCAGCTTCTTGAGCGTGTCCCAGTCGAAGACTCGCCGCCGCGCCACCGCCCCTTCCACCGTCACCGTCCAGGGCGGGAGCTGAAAACCTCTGGCGTTACGGGCCGGCTCCTCCTTGCCCACGCCGAATTCGTAGAAATTAGCGTGGCCCGTGACGAGGGCGGAGGGAGTAGGCGGCTCCTCGGTGCTGAAGGGGCTGCGCCTGGCAGGCGCCGGCTTCTCGCCCGAAGCGCCCGCCAGGGGCAGCGCGGCCAGCGACAGCAGGCGCCTCCGGCTCAGGTAAACCTGCTTGGGCGTGACGTCGCACTCCCGCCACTTTGCCGCCCTGCGAATCAACACCGCCCCGCCCTCCGAGCCGCCCCCGCCATCAAGCCCAGTATAGCGGCCCGGGGGAGGACGGGCCGGCGGGCCCCCTCCCGGTCCCGGCTTTACGAGGGGCGGAACCGCCCCGCTGGGCGGTTCGCCTTCCGCGGGCTCACCGGGAAGGTTCGGGCGGAACGCCGGCGCGATCCAGCGCGGCCAGCTCGGCCAGATCCAGCCGGCCGGTGTAAATGGCCATGCCCAGGGCGACGTTCAGGCCCAGCTCCAGCAGCGCCCGCACCTGCTCCAGGGTGGCGATGCCGCCCGCCGCGGTCAGCTCGGCTCGGGTGGCGCGCCGCAGGCGGGCGAACCACTCCAGGTCGGTTCCCTCCAGCATCCCCTCCTTGTCCACGTAGGTGCACAGGAAGCCCGCGCAGTAAGGCTCCAGCTCTCCCAGAACCTCTTCGGCCCTCAGGGCGGTCGCCTCGCGCCAGCCCTTCACTACGATCCGGCCGCCCAGCGAGTCCACCGCCACGATCAGGCGTTCGCGCCCCACCGCGTCGCGCAGCTCGGCCAGCAGCTCCCGGTTGACGCCCGCGGGAGTGAACGCCGCCGTGCCCACAATCACCTTCTGCGCCCCTTGCTCGACCAGCCGCCGCGCCCGCTCCGGGCTGCGCACGCCGCCGCCGGCGCGGATCGAAGCGCGCGCCGCCAACCAGGCCACGATCTCATCGTTGCCGCCCCGGCCCAGGGCGGCGTCCAGGTCAATCACCTGGATCTGGCGGAAGGCCGCGAAGCGCTCCAGCATCGCGGCCGGCGAGTCGGCCTCCAGCGCCTTGCGGCGGCCCTGGACGAGCTGGACCACCTTGCCGTCCATCAGGTCTATCGAAGGCAGGATCATGCCGGCCTCACGGGCACGCCGTGCCGAGCCAGGTAGCGCTTGAGCTCGCCCACGGTGTAGGTTCCGTAGTGGAAGATCGAGGCCGCCAGAGCGGCGTCCGCCTCCCCCTCGGTGAGCACTTCCAGGAAGTGCTCGGGCTTGCCCGCGCCGCCCGAGGCGATAACCGGGATGCGCGTGGCGCGCGAGACGGCCCGGGTCAGCTCGCAATCGAAGCCGCGCTGCACGCCGTCGGTGTCCATCGAGGTCAGCAGAATCTCGCCCGCGCCGAGCTGCTCTCCGCGCGCCGCCCACTCCAGGGCGTCCAGGCAGGCGTCCTCCCGGCCGCCGCGCACGTAAACCGTCCAACCGCCGCCCGGCCGGCGTTTGGCGTCAATGGCCAGCACCACCGCCTGGGCGCCGAATTCCCGGCTCAATTCGCCGATCAGCTCGGGGCGCCGCACGGCGGCGGTATTGACGCTGACTTTATCCGCCCCGGCCAGCAGGATGCGCCGGGCGTCGGCCACCGAGCGGATGCCGCCGCCCACCGTGAGCGGTATGAAGACCTTGCGCGCCGTGCGGGCCACCACGTCCGCCATGATCTGGCGCTCGTCGCTGGAGGCGGTGATGTCCAGGAAGACCAGCTCGTCGGCACCCTGCTGGTTGTAGCGCTCGGCCAGCTCGACCGGGTCGCCCGCGTCGCGCAGGTTCAGGAAGTTCACTCCCTTGACGACCCGTCCGGCGGTCACGTCCAGGCAGGGAATGATGCGCTTGGCCAGCATGGCTTACAACTCCGCGAAGTTCTGCATCACGCGCAACCCCAGGGGGCCGGATTTCTCGGGGTGAAACTGCACGCCGAAAATCAGGCCCGACTCGAACGCGGCGGTGTAATCCACCCAGTAAGTCGCCCGGGCGGCCGTGCCTTCGGTCACCGGAACATAGTAACTGTGGGCGAAATAAAAGTACGCCGGCGAGGGCAGGCCGGTCAGCAGGCGGCAACCTTCGCGCGCCTGGACCCGGTTCCAGCCCATCTGGGGCACGCGGGCGGCCGCCGGGAAGCGCGCCACGCGGCCTTCAAACAGCCCCAGGCCGGCAACCTCGGGCGCCTCCTCGCTGCCCTGGAACAGAACTTGAAGCCCCAGGCAGATCCCCAGGTAGGGCACGCCCGCGCGCAGCATGCGGGCCAGCTCCGGCCGCACCCCGGCAGCGTCCAGGGCGCGCAGCAGTTGCCCGTAGTGGCCCACGCCCGGCAGAATCAGCTTGGAGGCGCGCCGCAGGCCGGCGGCGTCGCGCACGATCCGGTAGGCGGCGCCCACTTCCTCGAGCGTGTTGGCCACCGAGCGCAGATTGCCCGCCCCGTAATCGAAGATGGCGATCACAGCAGCCCCTTGGTGCTGGGCAGTTGGCGGCGCAGGCGCCGCTCGCGCGAGCAGGCGTAGGCCAGGGCCCGGGCGAAACACTTGAAGAGGGCCTCCAGCTTGTGGTGGCTGGAGCGCCCGTAGAGCACGCGCAGGTGCAGGTTGGCCCGGGCGTGCGTCACGAAGCCCTGGAAGAAATCCTCGAGAAGCTCGGCCTCCAGATCGCCCACCCTGCGGGCCCGCACCAGGTCGCGGTACACCAGGTAAGGCCGCCCGCCCAGATCCACCGCCGCCACCGCCAGGGTCTCGTCCATGGGCAGCACGAAGTAGCCCGCCCGGTTGATGCCCCGCCGGTCGCCCAGCGCCTCGGAAAACAGCCGGCCCAGCACGATGCCCACGTCCTCCACCGTATGGTGCTGGTCCACGTCCAGGTCGCCCCGCGCCTCCAGCGCCAGGTCAAAGGCGCCGTGCCGGGCAAACAGTTCGAGCATGTGGTCCAGAAAGCGAATCCCGGTCGAGATCCGGTAGCGCCCGCGCCCTTCGATCTTCAGCCGGCCGCGGATCCGGGTCTCGGCGGTGACGCGCTCCAGGCGGGCGCTCCTCATGCCAGCAGGCCCTCCAGTTCGTTGACCTCCGGGATCACGGCCCGCGCGCCTTCGGCCGCCAGCAACCGTTCCAGCTCTCCGGCCCGCGGGTTGCCCGGCCACGCCACGCCCACGAAGGCCGCTCCGGCGGCTCGCGCCGCGCGCGCATCGTCCACCGTGTCGCCGATGTAGCACAGGCGCCGGCCGGGCGCGGCGGCCGCGATCTTCAGCAGCCCGTCGGGGGCCGGCTTGCCTCGGGCGACGTCCTCGTGCGCGATCACCGGATCGAAGACCAGCCCGGGGGCAAACCGTCCCAGCGTGATTTCCGCCTCCCGGCGCAGGCGGCCCGTGAAAATCGCCAGGCGGAAGCGCTGCGCCAGCCGCTCCAACACCCCCGGGCGGGGAATCCAGCGCTCCTGGCGGATCAGGCCGTCCCCGTTCTCCCCCAGGAAAATGCGCTGGAAGCGGTCCACCACCTCCGGGTAAGGCGCCGCGCCTCCCTGTTCGCGGATCAGCTCGTGCGCCAGCTCCCAGTCGTTGTTGAACCCGCCCCGGTTCTTGTAGTCCTGAATCCGCTCCGGGCTCGGGCACCGCCCGGTGAAGTGTTCTACCGTCCGGCGAATAGTCTCCCGGTAAGAGCCGGAAACGTCCACCAGCACGCCGTCCATGTCGAACACCAGCACTTCCGGCAGGGGGCGCATCACCAAATCTGCTCCAAGGCGGCCACCAGCCGCCGGACTTGCTCGCGCGTCCCGACGGTCACCCGCACGCAGCCGGGCAGCTCGTAGCTGCGGTCGCGCACCAGCACGCCCGCCTCGCGCAGGCGGTCGCGCAGGACCGGGGCCCGCTCGCCCGCCCGCAGCAGCACGAAGTTGGCCCGGCTCGGATAATAGCCGATGCCCAGCCGCTCCAGCTCCCGACATAGTAAGTCGCGGGCGGCCAGGACCTCCGCCACGTAACTGCTGACATACTCCGGATCCCGCACGGCCGCGCGCGCGGCCAGCGCCGCCACCGCATTGACGCTGTAAGGCGACTGCGCCTTGCTGAGATGTTCGATGTTAGAACGCCGGGAAAACAGGCAGCCCAGGCGCAGGGCGGCCAGCCCGAACACTTTCGAGAAGGTCCGGCTGACGAACAGATTGGGATGGCGGGCCAGCAGGCCCAGCGCGGTCACCCCGCTGAACTCGTAATACGCCTCGTCAATCAGCACCGCCGCGCCGGGGGCTTTCTCCAGGATGCGCCGGACGCCTTCCAGCTCCACGCCGGTGCCGGTGGGATTGTTCGGGTTGGCGATGAGCACGGCCCGGGTCTGTGCGGACAGGGCAACCAGCAGCTCCTCCAAAGGAAAGGCCAGGGTCTCCGGACAATAGGGAATCTCGCGCAGCCGGGCGCCCGCCAGCTCGGCGTAAAAGCGATACATGGCGTAGGAGGGCCGCAGCAGGCAGACCTCCTGGCCCGCGTCCACGTAAGTGTTGACGAGTAACTGGATGGCTTCGTCGGTCCCGTTGGTGAGCAGCAGCTCCTCGGGGGCTACGCCGAAGAAGGCGGCCAGCTCGCGCCGCGCCTCGCCGTACTCGGGATAGACCGCCAGGGCGTCGGCGCTCAGGCGCTCGCGCAGATACTCGATCACGCGCGGCGAGCAGCCCACGGTGTTCTCGTTGAAATCCAGGCGCAGCTTGCCCTGCCGCCCGGCGGTGGGCGGCGAATAAGGGGCCATGCGCAGCACGGCCTGGCGGGGTCCGGGACTTTCAGCCACGGATGCGGGCCTCCACCGACCGGGCGTGGGCCTCCAAGCCCTCGGCGCGGGCCAAGGTCGTGATGGCGGGGGCCAGGCGGGCCAGGGCGGGCGCGCTCAGCTCCTGCACGGCGATGACCTTGACGAAATCGGCCGCCGAGAGTCCTCCCCGCAGGCGCGCCATGCCGCCCGTGGGCAGCACATGATTGGGGCCTGCGGCGTAATCCCCGGCCGCCTCCGGGCTGTGCGGGCCGATGAAGACGCTGCCGGCGTGGCGCACCCGGTCCAGCAGGGCGCCGTCGGGCAGGCTGAGATGCTCGGGCGCGTACTGGTTGGCCAGCTCGACGGCCTGTTCGAGCGAGTCGGTGAGCACGATGGCGCTGTGGTTCTGGAGCGCCCGGCGGGCCACCTCGGCGGTGGGCAGGTCCCGGAGCTGGCGCTCCAGTTGCTGGGCCACGGCCTGGGCCAGCGGCCGCGAGGTGGTCAGCAGGATGGCGGCCGCGTCGCTGTCGTGCTCGGCCTGGGCCAGCATGTCCGCGGCCAGCACCTCCGGCTCGCCGTCGGCGGCGATGATCAGGGTTTCCGTAGGTCCGGCGACGAAATCAATGCCCACCTCCCCGGCCAGCAGCTTCTTGGCCGCGGCCACGTAGATGTTGCCCGGACCGACGATGCGATCCACTTTGGGCACCGTGCGTGTGCCGTAGGCGAGGGCGGCGATAGCGTGGGCTCCGCCCATCTGAAAGACCTCGGTGGCCTTCAGCATCCAGGCCGTGCCCAGAATCTCGGGCGCCGGGCGGGGCGAAGCCAGGCAGATGGCGCGCACCCCGGCCACCTGGGCCGGGATCACGGTCATCATCAGGGTGGAGGGCAAAGGGTAGCGCCCGGAGGGCACATAGGCCCCCACCGCGTCCAGCGGGCGCACGATCTGGCCCGCCCGCAAGCCGCGGCAAAGCTGGCGGAAGCCCGCCTTAGGCAGTTGCATGCGGGCGAAGGTGCGGATGTTTTTCGAAGCCAGGCGCACCGCCTCGCGGAAGGCGGTGCTCAGGCGCGCCGCGGCCGCCCGCAACTCCTCCTCGGGCACTCGCACGCTGGGCCGGTTCAGGCCGTCGAAGCGCCGGGCGTACTCAAGCAGCGCCTGGTCGCCCCGCCGGCGCACGGCCTCCAGAATCGGGCGCACCGTGCGCTCGGCCTGCGCCAGACGGGCATTGCGCCGGCGCAGCCAGCGGCTCGCCTCGCGGGAATCAACGATGCGGATCATGGTCACATCACGATCTTGTTCAACGGGTACTCGACGATACCCTGGGCGCCCGCCTGCTTGAGCCGGGGAATGATCGAGCGCACGGTGGTCTCGTCCAGGATGGTGTTGACCGCCAGCCACTCCGGATCGCTCAAGGGGGACACGGTGGGCTTTTTCAGCGCCGGCAGCACTTCGAGCACGGCCGGCAGGCTGTCCCGGTGCACGTTCAGCATCAGCCCGACCTTGCCCAAAGCGTTCAGGGCGCCTTCCAACAGCAGATGCAAATCCAGGATCTTGCGCTGCTTCCAAGGGTCGCGCCAGGCCTCCAGGTTGGCGATGAACTGGGTGTTGGATTCCATCACCGTGTCCAGGATGCGCAGCTTGTTGGCCCGCAGGGAGGCCCCGGTCTCGGTGACCTCGACGATGGCGTCGGCCAGCTCGGGCGGCTTGACCTCGGTGGCGCCCCAACTGAACTCCACCTTGGCCCGCACGCCGTGCGCCTCCAGGTAACGGCGCGTGATGCCCACCAGCTCGGTGGCGATGATCTTGCCTTCCAGCTCCCGCACCGAGCGGAAGGGCGAGGCCTCGGGCACGGCCAGCACCCAGCGGACCTTGCCGAAGCTCTGCTTGGCGTAGATCAGGTCGGCCACCACCTGGACCTGGGCCTGGCACTCCTCGATCCAATCCCGGCCCGTGAGCCCGGCGTCCAGCACCCCGTCCTCGACGTAGCGCGCCATCTCCTGGGCGCGAATCAGCATGCAGTCAATCTCCGGGTCGTCAATCGAGGGAAAGTAAGAGCGGGCCGAAGCGGCGATGGCGAAGCCGGCCCGCCGGAACAGTTCGATGGTGGCCTGTTCCAGGCTGCCCTTGGGGATGCCCAGTCTGAGCTTGTTCACGGACGCCCTCCGTAGGCCGCCCGCGGGTCGAAGCTGGGCTCCTCGGCCGGCTCCCAGCGGCCTTCCTCCAGCCGGCGGTAAAAGCAGCTCCGGTAGCCCTGGTGGCAGACGCCCGGCCCGAGCGGCTCGACGCGCACCAGCAGGGCGTCCGAGTCGCAGTCGGCGTAAATCGCCTTCACCGCCAGGCGGTGGCCGGAAGTCTCGCCTTTCATCCAGAGCCGGCCGCGGGAGCGGCTGTAAAAGACGGCGAAGCCGCCGGCCACCGTCTGCCGGAAGGCCTCGCGGTTCATGAAGCCCAGCATCAGCACGCGGCCGGTGCGGTCATCCTGGATGATGGCCGGAACCAAGCCGCCCAACTTGTCGAAGTCCAGTTCCATCTGTTCACCCGGGTCGAGGGCGCCGCCCCCAACAAAAACGCCCGCCTGGCGCGGGCGGGCCTCCTCGTAAACTAATTGGCGGAAACCGCGAAGGAGTCAGCCCGTCGCGCAGGCATGGCCGCCGTGAGGGCGGCCCCGGTGGTGCGCAGGCACGGGCAGCAATCGCATGAACTACTTACTATAGCAAAAGGCGCCGGCCGGCGCACCTCCCGAGGTCCGGCGCTCGCTATCTGTTAGATTAAAAGCTTCGGTCCGACTCCTATGGCTCCTTGCGGCGGCATTCAGATCCGCAGGTTATCCGGCAACGATGAGTTCGCCCAGGCGGTGGCGCTCCAGAAACAAATCTGGGGATTCCAGGAGATCGAGTTGCTGCCCGTGCGCTTCTTCATCGTGGCTTCCGGCGTCGGCGGGCAGACTTTCGGCGCCTACGACGGCGATCGCATGGTGGGCTTCCTGCTGGCCATCCCCGGGCTGAAGCCGGGCGGGAAGCTTTACTTGCACAGCCATATGACGGGCGTGCTGGAGGCCTACCGCAACCGCGGGGTGGGCCGCATGCTCAAGCTCGAACAACGCCGGGACGCCCTGGAGCGCGGCCTGGATCTGGTGGAGTGGACCTTCGATCCGTTGGAACTCAAGAACGCCTACTTCAACCTGGAGCGGCTGGGCGCCATCGTGCGCCGCTACGTGCTCAACCAGTACGGGACGACCACCAGCCGGCTGCACGGCGGCCTGCCGACCGACCGCTGCGTGGCCGAGTGGTGGATCGCGAGTCCGCGCGTCGAGGCGGCCCTCACCGGCCGGGCCGTGCGGCCCGCCATCGAAGCCCGTATCGAGGTGCCGGTCGAGATCGCGCGCCTGCGGCGGGAGGATCCGCGCCAGGCCCGCCGCATCCAGGAACAGGTCAGCAACCGGTTCCTGGAATTGCTGGGCGCGGGGTTGGCGGTAGTGGGCTTCGAGCGCGAACCAGAGGCCGGCGTCTACCTGCTGGGCCGCTGGTCCGGGGAGTGAACAGGAATGGACTTCAAGCTGGAAAGGATCGTGCTCCGCGAGATCCGCATGCCGCTGGTGAGCTTCTTCGAGACCAGCTTCGGCCGCACCAGGGAGCGGCGGATCGTACTGGTGGAAGCGATCGCCGAGGGGGTCTCCGGCTGGGGCGAAGCGACCGCCGGCGAGCACCCCTTCTATAACGAAGAATGGACCGATTCGGCCTGGCTGATCCTGCGCGACTACGCCGGGCCGCGCTTGCTCGGCCGCCCGCTCGGCGGGGCCCAGGAGGCCGCCGGCCGGCTGGAGCACATCCGCGGGCACCGCATGGCCTGCGGCGGCCTGGAAGCCGCCCTCTGGGACCTGGAGGCGCGCCTGCGGGGCCTGCCCCTGTACCGGCTGATCGGCGGCGTCCACCGGCAGATCCCCTGCGGCGTTTCGATCGGCATCCAGGAGAGCGTGGAAGCACTGCTGGCCCGCATCGAGCGCGAACTCGAGGCGGGTTACCAGCGCATCAAGATCAAAATCAAGCCCGGCTGGGACGTGGACGTCGTGCGCCAGGTGCGCAGCCGCTTCCCCCGGATCCGGCTGATGGCGGACGCCAACTCGGCCTATACGCCGGCCGACGCCGAGCATCTCCGCCGGCTGGACGAGTACTACCTGATGATGCTCGAACAGCCCCTGGCCCACGACGACCTGATAGACCACGCCGAGCTCCAGCGCAAGCTCCAGACCCCCATCTGCCTGGACGAATCCATCCGCTCGGCCCGCCACGCCGAACAGGCCATCCGCCTGGGCGCCTGCCGGATCATCAATATCAAGCTGGGCCGGGTGGGCGGCTTCCGGGAGGCGCGGCGCGTGCACGACGTCGCCCAGGCGGCCGGCATCCCGGTCTGGTGCGGCGGCATGCTCGAATCCGGCGTGGGCCGGGCCCACAACATCGCCCTCTCGACCTTGCCCAATTTCCAGCTTCCCGGCGACGTCTCCGCCTCCCGGCGCTACTGGGCGCGCGACATCATCACGCCTCCGGTCGAGGTTTCCCCGCAAGGCGCCATCGCCGTTCGCGACGAGCCGGGCTTCGGCTACGCCTTGGATCAGGAGTACCTGGAGAGCATCACCGTGCGCCGGGAGGTGCTGGGTTGAAGCCGTCCGCCGGGGGCGCCTTGCCCGATCGTGCCCCGGGGCGGCTGTAGGCTGAAGGTCAGGAGTAACATTCCCATGGACATGATGAATGGCTGGCCGTTGCGGCCGATCGGCGTGGTCCGCTCCCCCGTGCGGGAGCGCAAGCAGATGCCGCCGCTGGGCGCGCCCGCCGCCGTAGAGCTGTTCCCCGAGTTCGTCCCGGGCTTGCTGCGCCTGGAGAAGCACTCCCACCTGTGGGTGCTGGCCTGGCTGGACGCCGCCGAACGCGATCTGCTCGAAGTGGTTCCCCGCGGCGTACGGGCCGAAGACCCGGACGCCCTGCACGGGGTCTTTGCGGTGCGCTCCCCGGCCCGCCCCAACCCCATCGGCTTGACCGCCTCCCGCGTGCTCGGCGCCCAAGGCGCCCGCATCGAGCTGGCGCGCCTGGACTTCTTGGACGGCACTCCGGTGGTGGACCTGAAGCCCTACTTCGTCAGCCGGGACGCCATCTTCGCGGCCGCCAACGTGCAAATCGGGCGGCCGGCGGGCCGCGAGAACCTGCGCGAGTCGCTGCTCGACCAGGCGGTCAACTTCCACGGGGAGCGCTGCCCGGATCTGGCCCTGGCGGTGCGCGTCTTCGAGCACCTGCGCTGGGAGGTGCTGGCGGGCGTCGAGCCTCCGAGCCTCCAGGTCGCCGCTCCCTGGAAGCGCGCCTGCCTGCTGGACGCCCTGATGGGAATGACGCGCGCCACCCCGGGCCGCGGCAACCTGCGCCTGCTGCGCGGTCCCCAGGTGCGCTTCCGCATCCCGGGCGCAACCTGGCGCTACGAGCTGCTCGCCCCCGCCGGGTGGGACGCCGCCGGCATCCTGGCTGCGTCCGACGAGGAACTGTTCGCTGTGCGCGCCGCCCGACGCCGCGGCTAAACCCGCAACCGCCCTTCGAGGTGCTCGACCACCTGCGCCCAGCTCGCCGGCTTCTCGGGGAAGGCGGCCGAGAGGGCCAGGGCCCGCGAGCGATCGAAGAAGGCCTCGGCGGCGGCCGCCATCAAGGGCGCAAAGCCAAGCTGCCGCAGCGTCCGGCTGACCTGGCGCAACTCGTGATAGCGCCGCTCGCAAGCCCCAGGGTGCGTGCGGATCCAGTTTTCCGCCAGGCGCTCGAAGGGATGGCCGCTCATGAAAGAGGTGAGGTCCTCCCACAGCTCCTGATCGAGGCCCGCGCGCCGGGCCGCGGCCAGCATCTCCACCAGCAGCGCCTCCAGCCCCTTCGAGAAGACGCTGCGCAGCATCTTGAAAAGGGACGCCTGACCGGTGCGCTCGCTGAAGAAGCGGGCGTTCAGACCCAGGCCGCTCAGCATCTCGGCCGCCCGTCGCCCCTCGGGTCCCCCGGTCAGGATCCGCACGGCGGCGCCCTCGGCGCCGACCGCACCTAAGATCACGCCCTCGGCAAATCCGGCCGGGCTGCGCCCGATAATCCGGCCGATGGCGACCTTCTCCTCGGGCGAGGTCGAATTCAGATCCAGGTAGACCTGAGCCGGCCGCAGCAGCGGCGCGCAGCTTTCCGCCGCCTGGCGCGCAGCCTGTGTGGTGACCGTCGAAAGAATCCAGTCGCAGCGGGCCAGCAACTCCGCCAGAGGCAGGAAGGGCACCGTGACCTTGCCGGGCGCCAGATCGTAAGCCGCCACCTCGGCGCCCCTCTCCCGCAGCACCCGGGCAAAGAGCGACGCCACTTCGCCGAAACCGACGAAGCCGATCCTCGGGAACCGCTCAGCCCGTTCCTCCTCGCTCATAGTTCAACGACCCCTCACCCCGCCAGCCGCCAGACCAGCGCACCCGCCGCGAACATCCCGGCGAAGGCCAGCGCCAGCCGCCGCGCCAGGCGGTGCGCGCCGGCCTGGGCGGCTAGCAAGGTCTTGACCACCGCGTTCATCGCCAGCGCCAGCAGCACGCCCGCCGAGGCCGCCGGCAGCGACACCCCGCCGTTGCGCGCCAGATCCGACAGCGACAAGGCGGCCGCGTCCGCGTCCAACGAGCCGCCCAGAGCGGTCACGGCCAATGCGGCCGCACCGCCCGCCGCGGCCTGCGCTCCCTTGGCCAGCAAGAGGATCACGCTGAACAGCGCGCCGAACCGTAGCGCCGGGCCCAGGCGGAACGGATTTCTCATGCCCAGCCGCGGCCGAGCGGTCTGGGACTTCGCCTCCGCCGCGGCCAGGCGCGCCGCCGCCAGCCCCGTCGCCGTCATCGCCAGCAGCGGTCCCGCCAGAACCGCGGCCAGGGGCGCGTTCACCGCCCCCAGGATCACCAGCACGCGCGGAAACTGGACGGCGTTGGCCAGCAGGATCGCCTGCCAGAACAGCGGCCCGTTCTCGGGATCCTCCCGGCTGCCGCGCGCCAGCGAGGCGGTGGCGGCGGTCGAAGAGGCCAGCCCGCCCAGCAATCCCGCCAGCCGTACGCCGGCCCGCGCGCCCAGGAATTTTTCCAGGAAGTAACCCAGGTAGGAAACCGAAGAAACCAGAATGACGAACAGCCAGACTTCGCGGGGCGCGAACACGCCTCCCGGACCGAAGCCGCCCGCCGGCAGCACCGGATAAACGATGAAAATGACGGCCAGGAAACGCAGCGTATCGGTGAATTCCTGCTCGGTGATGGTCTGGCGTACGAAGCGGTGCAAAGCCCGCTTGGCCTCCAGCAGCATGGTGATGGTCACCGTCAAACCCACCGCCAGCGTCGGCCCGAAGCTCACGCCCGGCAGGGAGGCCAGCAAGCCCAGGCAGAAGGTGGCCACCGCCGCCATTTCGGTCGTGATGCCCGAGCGCTCCGGGCTCTGGTAATGAAAGACGGCCAGCAGCCCGGCGATGGCCGCCAGGGCGGTCACCGTCAGCCAGGCCATCCCCAGCAGACCGCAGACGCTGCCCACCAGGGCGATCAGGATGAAATCGCGCACCCCCGGCTGCCGCTCGGTCTCCGCCCGCGAGAACTCGCGCTCCGCCCCCACCAGAAAGCCGATCAGCAGGGCCACCCCGGTGGCGCGCAGGATTTCGGGTGTCGTCACGCCCGCCTCCCGACCTGCCATTACAGCAGAGGCGCCCGCCCCCCGTCAGGGCGGGCTACTCGTAGCGCAGCGCTTCCGTCGGGTTCAAGCGCGCCGCCCGGTTGGCCGGCAGCAGGCCGAAGATCAGCCCCACCGCGAAGGAGACCGCGAAGGCCACCACGATCGAGACCGCCGAGATGGGAACCCGCACGTTCACCGCCAGCCAGCGCACGCTCAACGGCAAGGCCACTCCCAGCAGGATCCCCAACACCCCGCCCGAGACGCTGATCAGCACCGCCTCCAGGAGAAACTGCTGCAAGATGTCCCGCCGCGAGGCGCCCACCGCCATCCGCACCCCGATCTCGCGCGTCCGCTCGGTCACCGTCACCAGCATGATGTTCATAATCCCGATGCCGGAGATCACCAGCGCAATCGCCGCCACCAGGATCAGCACCACCGTCAAGGCCAGGGCGATCTGCTTGGCCGCCGCCAGGATCGAGCTCAGGTTCTCGACCGTGTAGCGGGCCCCGGGCCGGTGCCGGCTCTCGATCAGGGCCCGCACCTGGGCGGTCACCGGCTCGACGTCTTCGGTCCGCCGCACCTGCACGTACAGCGGATCAATCCGTTCGACCGGCGCGAAGTACCGGAGCACGGTGATGGGGATCAGCACCGTTTCCCGCGTCAGTTCCGACAGCCCGAAGCTCTCGACCCTTTCCTTGAACACGCCGGTGACGGTGAACTGGAGGCCGTGCAGCTTCACCACCTGACCCAGGGCCGCCTGGGGCGTCCCGAACAGGCGCTCGGCCAGTTTCTCGGTCAGCAGCGCCACCTTCTGGCGCAACGCCACATCGTCGGGATCCAGCATGCGCCCGGCCCGCAGCACCAGGTTGCGCACCTCGGCGTAGTGGTGATCCGACCCGATGATGCGGACGTCCTCTTCGCGCCCCTGGATCATCATGCGGTCGAAGCTGGTCATCACGCCGGTCACCGCCCGGATGCGGCCGTCGAGCCGGCTGCGCACCGCCTCGACGTCGGCCCACTTCAGGAAGTCCGCCTCGACCTCCGGCCGGTTCGCCCCCGCCGTCTCGTAGTAGGCGTAAATCATGTTCGATCCCACGCCTTGAATCTGCTCCAGGATGTATTCCCGGCTGGTCAGCGAGATGGTGACCACCAGGATCACCGAGGCGTTGCCGATCACCAGGCCCAGGGCGGTCAGCCCCGTGCGGACGCGGTTGGCGCGCAAGGCGCGCAGGCTGAAACGTAACGCCTCGGCCAGGAACATCCCTCACCTGCCGGGCGGCATGGGACTCAGGACACCTGCTTGAGAAGTTCCTCGGCCTCGCGCCGCGGCGGATCCTCCGGGGTCAGCGGAGCCTTCAGATACTCCTCCAGCAGCCGGCGGGCTTCGGCCAGATTGCGGCCGGCGCGGATGTAGATGGCGGCCCGTTCGAACTTCAGCCGCGGACTGCCGGGAGCCATCCGCTCGGCCTGCCGCAGCAGTGCTTCGCTCTCCTCGTAGCGGCGCTGCTTGGCCAGGAAGCGGGCCAGATCAATCAGCCGCCCGAGCTGGCGGGGCGCAAGCTCGATCGCACGGCGAAGCTGCTGCTCGGCGCGCGAAAACTCCCGGCGCTTCTCGGCCAGGCGAGCCTCGGCGTAGTAACGTTCGGCCGGATCCAGCCGGCCGATGTGCTCCAGCAGCCCGGCCGCTTTCTCCAGCCCGCCGCCCAGCAGGCCGGGGGCTTCCAGGTAATACTCGAACAGGTCGTTGACCGCCTCGGCGTCACCCGGGGCCAGCCGCACCGCGGTCTCGAATTCCTCCCGAGCGCGCGCGGCGTACTTGGGAGCGGTCAGAAAAGAGGAGGTTTCCGCCCGCTTACCGTAAGCCCGGCCCAGCCAGTGATGGTAGCGGGCGTTGGGGGGCTCGGCGGCGACCGCCTTGCGGAAGGCCTCGGCCGCCTTTTTGTAGTCGCCCTCCATGTAGTAGGACCGCCCGATCAGCTCCCAGACCGGGCCGTCCTTGGGCTCAACAGGCAGCAACAACTCAAGCGCCGCGCGGTATTCGGTGCGCTGATAGTGGGCGCGGGCGCGCTCCAGCTCGCTCCCGGGCGCGGCCCAGAGCCACCCGGCCAGCGCAGGCAACACCGCCAGCCGCCTCCACAACCCCATAGCCCTCATTCTACCCCTTTAGATGCGGCGAGCTACCGCTCGGGTACGCCGCTGTGGGGCGCCTAAAAGCCCTCCGGGCGAATCCAAAAGCTCTCCTGCCAGCGCCCGCCGGGCGGGATCATTTCCAGCTCGGGATAGCGTCCCGCGTGAGCCAGGTTGAAGGCGTTAGTCACCCCGGTCATCGGCTCGAAGCATATGAAATTGCGGCCCTTGGGCGCGTAGATCACAGCCACCCGGTAGTGCGGCCCAAACTCGACGACGATCTTCTGGGACTTGCCCTGCACCCAGAACTCCGCCCGCCCCGAGGCGTCCCGCACCAGCCCGGTGAAGACGTCGTCAAGCTGCCAGGCGCCCAGTGTGACCGGGTCCGGCAGGCTCACCGGCCGCCGCTCGCCCGTGGGAAGCAGTTGGGCGGAAAGCGCCACCTGCTCCCGGGCCGCCACATGCACCTTCCAGTCGTCCCGCGGCGCATCCTCCAGGCGGTAGTAAGTGTGATAGCCCACCCCGACCGGCATCGGTTCGCGCGCATGGTTCTCGATGCCCGTGCGCACCTCGAGCCGGCCCTCGGACAGCCGGTGCGTCATCCAGAGCGTATGGGCGAAGGGGAACTGCGCGATCAGGTCCGGATAGCGGTAGAACTCCAGGCGGCTGGTGGTTTCCGCCCCGCCCGCGTCGGCCTTGACCTCGACCAGCTCCCAGGCCGGACTGTACACCAGCAGGCCGTGAATCGGCTTGCCGTTCTGATCCCGCCGCCAGTTGCCCAGCTCGGGATTCAACAGATACTTCTTACCGTTGGCGAAGAAGGCGTCCTGGTCCAACCGGTTGGCCCAAGGCGCCAGGAAGGGGTTGCCGCCTTGCGCCGGCCGGGCCCTCAGCTCGCCCGGACCGGCGTAGGGAGCCCACAGGATGTTGACTCCCTTCACCGTCATCCGGTAAGCGTTGTTGCCCAGCGAAGGCGCGATCCGAACCTCGATCTGCCGGCTGCGGTCGCCCAGGCGCACGATCTCGACCGAGTCCTCCAGCGTGCGCTCGGCGAAGTAGTTTTGACCGTTCAACAAGACCGCACTCAACGAAATCGCCAAGAAGTATCTCATTGTTCGCTCTCCAAGGGAAGCAAGTCCAGTTGGGTCTCCTGCTGGCAGCAGACGCAAAGGCCGGGCGTGTAAGAACGGATCGAGCAGACGTCGCACCAGTAACTCACCAGGAACTTCTTTCCGCCCCGCAGTACCCGCAGGGATTTTCGGTAGAAAGGACCCACCCGGAAAGCGTCCGGCCCGGCCGGCTCGCCCTCGAGCTCTAACTCGAAACCGACCAGCCGGGCATCCCCCAGGACCTTGCGGGTATCTTCGTCGGCCTCCAGCCGTATCTTCCGGCCGGCGGTCTCGAGCACGGGCCTTCCGGCCGCGTCCCGTCCCAGTTTGCCGCGCAGCCGCACCGCGGCGCCCCAAGCCCGGCCCGCGAGCAGCGCCCCCAGGACACGCAGCAGCATCCTCCGGTTCATGGCTACCCACATTCTAGCTGCGGGCCGGGCCCCGGAGGGCCGCCTGCGCCCTTCAAAAGCTCATTCGCAAGCCGAAGCGCAATTGCCGCTGGGAGGGGGTGGCCAGCGCCGTCAGCGTGCTGGTGACGGAAGAGAAATTGTTCAGCGCCTGGATGGTGCCGTCCGGGTTCAGCCGCATGCTGGCCACGTTGGCCGACGGGTTGGCGAACTTGGGCGTATTGGTCAGGTTGAAGGCCTCGGCCTTGAACTCCATCCGGAGGCGCTCGCTGAGCGAGAAGGTGCGGAACAAGCTGAAGTCCAGGTTCCACATTCCCGGTCCGCGCAGCGTATTGCGGCCCGTGGTGCCGAAGCGCACTCCGGTCGGCTGGCGGAAGGCCAGCGGATCGAACCACGTCTTGTTGGCGCCGATCTCGCCCGGAATTCTCACCTTGCCGGAAACCACCAGATCGGCGGTCTGGGAGCTGCCCGGCGCGTTGAGCGAAGAGCCGTCGGCCGTCACCGTGAAGGGCGTTCCGCTGTAAGCGCCCCAGACGCCGTTGGTCTGCCAGCCGCGTAACAGCCAGGAGGCGGGACCCGCGGCGGCGAATTTCTTTCCCGGCCCGAAGGGCAGCTCGTAAAGGAAGCCCAACGTGAGCATGTGGGTGCGGTCGTAGCCCGCCGGCGCGCGGTTACGCCGCAGCGTCGGCCCCCAGTTCGTCAGGGGCATCCCCGCCCAGCCGTCCTCATCCGCCCAGTTGATGGTCTTCGACCAGGTGTAAGCGCCTTTGAGGAACAGCCCGCCCGCCACCCGGCGATTGAGCGCCGTCTGCAAGGAGTGGTAGTTGCCGTTCACCCAGCCGTCCCACATCAGAGCGGCGATCTGCCGGCCCTGTGTCGCCGCCAGGGGCCGACCGGCCGGACCGCCCCCCGGCGGTGCGGCGTTGATGTCGCGGTCGGCCAGTTGGTGCACGGTCTGGGTCCCCACGTAGGCCCCGGATACCACCACGTCGCCCGGCAACCTCCGCTCGAGCGTGAAATTCCAGGATTGGATGTAACCCCGGTGAATCTCGCCCGCCCACGGGCTGCGCGGGCCCATGTCCACGCTCGGCGGCAGCTCCAGCACCCCTTTGCTCACGTCCGGCAGCGGCACCGCAGGGATCCCTTTTTCCAGGCTGTCAATCCAAGCCCAGGGATGCGGGGAAACAAAGGACGCGCTGATGCTGGCCGGATAGAGGCCGCGCAACGGCCGCGAGAACGGCAACGGATCGTAGGTCATGCCGTAGCCGCTCCGCACCACCGTATTCGGACTCAAGCGCCAGGCGAAGCCCAGCCTCGGGCCGAACAGCTTCCGGCTGGTGGTGATGCCTACATTGTCGGGATTCCCGCCCAGCCGCCCAAGATACACAAGGTTCGTGGCCGGATCCCAGCGTTCGATGCCCCGATCCCGGCGCGTGATCAGGGGATAGTATTCGTAACGCAAGCCCAGGTTGAGCGTCAGGTCGCGCCTAAGTTGCCAGCGGTCCCGCAGGTACCAGCCGAATTGCCATTCCCGGTTGGTCATTTCGAAAAACTGCACCGTCTTGCCCATGGACGTGACCAGCCCCAGCAGGAACGTCGCGTATTGGTTCAAGTAGTTGGCCGTGTAACCCCGGGTCCCGGTGGCGTTGCCGCTGAAGGTCAGGCTGCCCCGCGGTCCCGAGCCCACTTCCGGCTGCCAGTGGTCCATGTGGTATCGCACCATGTCGAAGCCCCAGCGCAGCTCGTGAGCGCCCTGAATCTTGGTCGCATTCAGGGTGTAGGTATAGGCCCGTTCCTTGCGGAACAACGGCAGGTAGCCGAAGGTGTTCCCCCAGGCCGTGAACCCGTGGTTGATGGCCGGCATGCCGCTGTAGCAGGCCCCGTCGGCCATCTCGGGGCAGGCCTTCTTCACCTGCGCCGGACCCCCGGCGTACCCCGTCACCACGGGATCGTTGCTGTTGGGGATGCCCCAGACCTCCGAACCGATGTTGCTCCCGAAGTCGGGCGCCACACGCGACTGCTCGAACTTCGTGAAGGCCACCGTGGCGTCCAGCACCAGGGTCGGCGACGCCGTCCAAGTCTGCCCCACGGTAAAGATGTTCACGTCCATGATGTTGGTCCCCGGACTTCCCGCGCGGCTCAAGCCCGGGCCGCCCACCTCCCCCAGGGCGAACTTGGAATTCCAGTACCCGTCCATGCGGCTGTATTTACCCCATACCGCCAGCGCCGGCCGCGGGTTCCAGTTGATTTTCAGGTCGTAGTGCTTCCGGTCCAGTTTCTCGGTGCCCGAGCTGTAGTAATTGTTGAGGGTCCCCTGCGAGGTCCCCGCCAGGTTCGGCAGCGGGGCCTTCTCCTGAATCCGCCGGCTGATCGGATGCAGGCGGCCCGCCGGGAGCCGGTTGCCCGGAAACGGGGTACGCCCGCTGCCGTCCGGATTGCCGGTCAGCGGATCGTAAATGGTGGCCGCCAGTCCGCTGAAATCCCCGTTCCGAATAGCTTGCGTGGGAACCGAATCGTTCGGCCGCGATACTCCCTGCCGCTCCAGCGTGGTCTCCTGGCTGAAAAAGTAAAACAGCCTGTCTTTGATCAGGGGGCCGCCCACGGCGCCGCCGAAAATGTTGAAGATGGATTTCGGCTTGCCCTGGCTCGGGGGCAGGAAGAAATTCCGCGCGTACAGGCGCTGGTTGTCGTGGTAGTGGTAGGCCACGCCGTGCACTTCGTTGGTGCCGCTCTTGGTGGCGACCGTGACGGCCACCCCGCCGGCGATGCCTTGTTCGGCGTCGAAAGACCCGGTGCTGATGTTCACCGTGTCAATGGACTCGACCGGCGGCACGTACACCAGATGCTGCGGCAGCCAGATGAAGACGTTGGTCGCGCCGTCCACCCGCGTGCGGTTGTTGTTCAGCGCCGTACCGTTGACGTTCATCCCCAAACCGCGCCCGATGGCGTCTCCCAGGTGCTGGAAGTTGGCCGGCGTGGCGCCGGGAACCAGGTTGATCAAGCTCTGGAAATTGCGGTAATTGGAAAGCGGCAGGTTGGCCACCTCCCGGCTGCCGATCTCCGCCCGCACGTCGCTTTTGTCGGTCTGGAGCAGGGCGGCGGAGGCGGCCACCGTGATCTGCTCGGTCACCGTGCCCACTTCCAGCTTGAAGTCCGCCCGGCTCACCGTGTTGATGGTGACCGTAACGTCCTCCCGGGTGACGCTGCGGAAGCCCGGGGCGGATACGCGGAGCTGGTAGCGGCCGGGCAGCACGTTCACCAGCGCGTAGCGGCCCGCGGGATCGGTCTTGGTCTCACGGCTCACGCCCGTCTCTTTGCTCGTGATGGCGACCGTGGCCTGGGGCACCACCGCATCGCTCTGGTCCACAACCGTGCCCACGATCGAACCGTAGAGAACTTGCGCCTCTGCCGGCCGTACGCCCAGGCCGACAAGGCAAATCAAAGCCGTGAAGTGAATCCCGCGCATTGACCCCCCTTTGCCGCCATTGTCTCCGCCCGCGGGCGCCTTGTCAAGCGCGATCGGTTCCGGCCTCCCGGCTGAGGCGGCGAGATCAAGGCGGCCTGCGGGCTCGGCGCCGACTCCGCGCAGCGGCTCGCCACCGGCTACAATGAGCCCGCCATGGCAGGGCGTCCGCTGCGCGCCGGCTTGATCGGCTGCGGCTTCTTCGGACGGATCCAGGCCGAAGCCTGGCGGCGGCTGGAGGGAGTCGAGCTGGCGGCGGCCTGCGATCCGGTCCTGGAACGGGCCCGGAGCCTCGCCCCGCGCGCCTACTCTTGCGCCGAACGGATGCTCGAGCAGGAGCGGCTGGATTTCCTGGACATCGCCACCCGACCGGACTCCCACCTGCCCCTGGTGCGCCTGGCCGCCGCCCACCGCCTGCCCGTCATCTGCCAGAAGCCCATGGCGCCGAGTTGGGACGAGGCCCTGGCCATGGTCCGGACGGCCGAAGCGGCCGGCGTGCGCCTCATCATTCACGAGAACTGGCGCTGGCAGCCTTGGTTTCGCGCCGCCAAGAGCCGCCTCGAGCAGGGCGACATCGGCCGCCCGCTGGCCTACCTGTTCCGCGTGCGCCGCAACGACGGCCGCCCCCCGGCGCCCTACCCCGACCAGCCTTACTTCCGGGACATGCCCCGCCTGCTCATCTACGAGACCCTGGTCCACCAGGTGGACACCGCACGCTTCCTGTTCGGCGATCCGGCCGCCGTTTACGCCCAGGCGCGGCGCCTCAACCCCCAGATCGCCGGCGAAGATCAAGCCTTGCTCGTGCTGACGCATCCCGGCGGCCTGCCGGGCGTCATTGACGGGCATCGCTATCTGGATCCGGCCCCCGACTCTCCCCTGATGGGCGAGGCCGTCTTCGAGGGCGAGCAGGGCCTGCTGCGCGTTTCGCCCCAAGGCGATCTCTGGCTCGACGGCCGCTGCCTGTGGCGCAACCGGATCCGCCGGGGCTACCGGGGCGACAGCGTGCGCGCCGCCCAGCAGCACTTCCTGGATTGCCTGGTTCGCGGCACGCCCTCGGAAAGCGAGGCGCGCCGCTATCTGAAAACCTTCGGCGCGGTCGAAGCGGCCTATCGCAGTCTGGCCGAGGGCCGCGCCGTCCGCCTCGAGGAGATTCTCCCATGCGAGTGATGATGCTCGGCTGGCTGGCCGCCGCCGCGCTGGCCGCCCAAGACTTCTCCAACCTGCGCATCGAGCGCGTGGCCGCGGGCTACAAGTTCACCGAAGGCCCGGTCTGGTCGCGGGAGGGCTACCTGCTGTTCAGCGACGTGCCCCAGGACCTGATCGTGCGCTGGAAGCCGGGCGAGGGAACCTCGCCCTTCCGCCAGAATTCCCAAGGGGCCAACGGCAACGCCTTCGACGCCCAGGGCAGGCTGTACACCTGCGAGAGCCGCACCCGGCGCGTGGTGCGGGCGGATCGCACCGGCCGCCTGGAAGTGCTGGCCGAACGCTACCAGGGCAAGCGCTTGAACGCGCCCAACGACATCGTGGTCCGCCGCGACGGCCACGCCTACTTTACCGACCCGGCCTTCGGCGCGCAAGCCGACGCCCGCGAGCTGGACTTCTACGGCGTCTATCACATCCCGCCCAAGGGACCCCTGGAGCTCGTCGCCCGGCCCGCCGGCCGCCCCAACGGCATCGCGCTCTCGCCCGACGGCAGAATCCTCTACGTGGCCAACTCCGACGAGCGCAGCGTGCGCGCCTACGACCTGGACCGCCGGGGCCGGGCCTCCAACGAGCGCCTCCTGATCTCCGGCATCGAGGGCGTGCCCGACGGGCTGAAGGTGGACGAGAAGGGCAACCTGTACGTGGCGGCTCGCGCCATCCTGGTCTACTCGCCCGAGGGCCGGCGCCTGGGGGCCATCGAGCTGCCCGAGACGCCCTCCAACTGCGCCTTCGGCGATCCGGACTTCGGCGCCCTCTACGTCACCGCCCGCAGCTCGGTCTACCGGATCCGATTGGACGTCAAGGGCGCGGTGCAATACTAGGATCGAGATGGAGCGCCGTTATCCCGAGCGTCCCCTGGTGGGCGTGGGGGCCGTGATCATCCAGGACGGCCGGGTCCTGCTGGTGCGCCGCGCCCAGGCGCCGCAGAAGGACCGCTGGTCGCTGCCCGGGGGCCTGCTCGAG
Source organism: Solibacteraceae bacterium (assembly GCA_037444625.1). GTDB lineage: Bacteria > Acidobacteriota > Terriglobia > Bryobacterales > Bryobacteraceae > DTHT01. The sequence continues at coordinate 10,165 of JBBIMA010000029.1, read as the reverse complement.
TTGGGCGAGCGTCTGGAGGAGGCCGTACGCCGCGAGGTGCGCGAGGAGACCGGCCTGGAGGTCGAAGTCCTCTCGCTGGCCGGCGTCTTCGAGCGCATCATAGCGGACGCCGGCGGCCGCACCGAGTATCACTACGTCCTGCTCGATTACTTCTGCCGGGTCTCGGGCGGCGCGCTGCGGCCGGCCTCGGACGCCTCCGCCGCCGTCTGGGCCTCGCGCGCCGAGCTCGCTCGTTACCCGCTCACCGGCGGAACGCGGGAATTCCTCGAGCGGGCTCTGGCCGGGCAGCCTGCATGAAGAACTCGAGCGCCGCCCTGCTGGAATACGAAAGCCTGCGGGCCCTGTTGGGGCGCTACGTCGCCAGTCCGCTCGGCCGCGCCGAACTGGAGAAGCTGGCCCCCATGACCGACCGGGAGCCGGCGTCCGCCGCGCTGGCCGCCACGGCGGAAGCCATCGCCTACCTGGAAGCCGCCGCCCAACCCCAGCCGGCCGCCCGCGGCGCCGCCATTCGCTTCCGCTTCGAGGGACTGGCGGATCCCGCCGAGGCTCTCGGCAAACTGCGCATCGAAGGCGCCGCCCTGGAACCCAAACAGATTCTCGCCCTGAGCGAACTGCTCGATCGGGCCACCGACATTCGCGCCGTCCTGCTGGCCGCCGCCCCGCGCTTCCCCAAGCTGGGCGCGCTGGCCGCCGCCATGGGCGAATTCCGCTCCCTGCTGAAGGATCTGGCCGGCAAGATCCTTCCAGACGGCACCCTGGCCGACCAGGCCAGCCCCGAGCTGGCACGCCTGCGCCGCGATCTGGAGCGGCAGAGACGGCTCATCCAAGAGTCGCTCGAGAGCTTCCTGCGCGCCCATCGCGAGGACGGCCTGTTGCAGGAGGAATTCATCGCCATCCGCAACGACCGCTTCGTGCTGCCCGTCGTGGCGGGCCGCAAGTGGCGCATCGAGGGCGTCGTGCACGGGGCCAGCGGCAGCGGCCACACCCTGTTCGTCGAGCCGTTGGAGACCATCGAGCTGAACAACGAACTGGTGCGCCTGAGCGAGGAGGAGGCCCGCGAGGTCCATCGCATCCTGCTCGAAATGACCGATCGGCTGCGCGAGCAGCGGGAGGCGATCGCCCGCACGGCGGCCATTCTGGGCGAACTGGAATGGCTGTTCGCCAGGGCTCAATTCGCCCGGGATTTCCAGGCCGTGATCCCCGGCTTCAGCCCGCCGGGAGCCCGGCGCCTGCGCCTGGGGCAGGCGCGCCACCCCTTGCTCGAAGACGTGCTCGCCCGCCAGGGCCGCCGGCCGGTGCCGGTTTCGCTCGAACTCGACGAGGCCTGCCGCGTCCTGCTCATCTCCGGACCCAACAGCGGCGGCAAGACCGTGACCCTGAAGACCGTGGGCCTGCTGGCCCTGATGGCCCAGTCCGGCCTGCCCGTCCCCTGCGCCGAGGCCGAGTTCCCTTTCTTCGATCAGGTCTTGGCCGATTTCGGCGACGCCCAGTCCATTCAGGAGAGCCTCTCGACGTTCTCGGCCCACATCTCGCGCGTGCGCGACATCCTCAGCCAGGCCACGCCCGACTCCCTGGTGCTCCTGGATGAGTTGGGCCGGGCCACCGACCCGGAGGAAGGCGGCGCGCTGGGCGTGGCGATCCTCGAACAGTTGCGCCTCTCGGGCGCTTTCACGCTGGCCTCGACCCACCTGGCGGCGCTCAAAGTTTACGGTGCCAACACCGAGGGCGTGCTGAACGCCTCGATGGGATTCGACGAGGCCACCCTGGCCCCCACCTTCCTGCTGCGTCTGGGCGCGCCCGGCCAGTCCGCCGGGCTGGACATCGCCGCCCGCCTGGGGCTGCCCCCGGAACTGCTCGAGCGCGCCCGGGCAGCCCTGGGCAGCCGCGAGCAGGACCTCGGCCGCTTTCTCCAGCTCCTCCACCGGCGCCTGGAGGAGGCCGAGCGACTCCAGGCCGAGCTGCAACAGCGCAGCCGGCGACTGGCGGCTCGCGAGCAGGCGCTGGCCGCCGAGTGGCAGAAACGCGAGCGGTCCAAGCTGGAAGAACTCGAGCGGCGCGTCCGCGAGGCCTTGGAGCGGTTCGAGCAGCAAGCCCGATCCGCGCTGGAGGAGGTCCGCCAGGCGGGCGCCTCCGAAAAGAAGGCCCGGCAGCGCGTGGGGAAACTCCAGCGGGAGCTTCGCGAGCAGATCCAAACCGTCCTGACGCCCTCCGGCGAGCAGGGCGGCTCCCGGCGCCCCGAGCTGCCCGAGATCGTCCAGGGGGCGCGCGTCCGCTTGAAGGATCTGCGCGCGCCGGCGCGAGTGCGGCGGCTGCTGGAGGGGGACCGGATCGAGGTGGAGGCCGGCTTGCTGAGGATGCAAGTCTCGCGCGAGGACGTGCTGGAGGTGCTGCCGGAGGCCGAGCCGCCGCAGCGGTTGCCCCGCGGGGTCTCCTTCCAGCCGCGGCCCCGCCTGCCCTCCGAGCTGGAGGAGCTGAACGTGATCGGCCGGCGGGCCCAGGAGGCGCTGGAAGAGGTGGACAAGTTCCTGGACAGCGCCGTCATGGCCTCGCTCAGCCGCGTGCGGATCGTCCACGGGCACGGCATGGGGGTGCTCAAGCGGGCCATCGCCTCGCTGCTGGCCGGCCATCCCCACGTCCAGCGCTTCCAGGAAGCCCCGCCCGAGGAGGGCGGGGCGGGCGCCACCATCGTCGAGCTCAAGCAGGACGAGCCCGGTGGTATCCGGCCCTGATCCCTCGGCCGGTCTCTAATGCCCGGCGGCCTCCCGGCCGATGAATCCGCTTGCGGTGCGCCTGAGTACGGTTTTCGCCTGCGAGTCGCAGCCCATCGTCATCGAGGGCCTCCGCCTGGCCCTGGAGGCCTGCTCGGATCTGCTGCTGGTGGGCGCCGATCCTCCCGAGCGGGCCTTGGCCGCCCTGGCCCAGGTTCGGCCCCACCTGGTGCTGGTCGGCTCGCCCGAGGAACCCGAGCTGCTGCTGGCCTTTCTGGAACGTCTGCGGGAAACCTGCCCGGAGGCCAAACCGGTCCTGTGGATCCGCCAGCCCGAGCGCATTGACCAGGGCCGGGCCCTCCAGCTCGGCGTGCGCGGCATCCTGCGCCGCACGCTGCCCGCCGGCGTGCTGCTCGATTGCCTCAGCAGCGTGGCCCGGGGTGAAATCTGGACCGAGCAGCCCGTGCGCCTGCCTCCGCCCGCCCCGCGCCCGTCGCCCCGCTTGACCCCCCGCGAGCGCGACGTGGTGCGCCTGCTCTGCCGGGGCATGAAGAACAAGCAGATCGCCGAAGCCCTCGCCATCGCCCCGGGCACCGTCAAGGTCCACCTCATGCACATCTTCGAGAAGACCGGGGCGCGGAATCGCTACGAGCTGGCGGTGGGCGCCCGGCGACTGGTGGAAGGCGAGCGGAACGATCCGGCCGGCGGCGATGCGCTCCCTCGCTGAAGCCGCGACGGGCCTCCGGGCGGCCCCCCTGCGGCGCCGACTCGCGCCCTCGCTGCTGGATTGCCTGGTGGTATCGCTCGTGGCCTGGCAATTCGCGGTCGGCGGCCGCTGGGTCACCCTGCTGGCCGACGGCGACACAGGCTGGCACATCCGCACCGGCGAGTACGTGCTCGATCACCGCCGGTGGCCGCAGCAGGACCTGTTTTCCTTCAGCAAGCCGGGGCAGCCCTGGTACGCCTGGGAGTGGCTGGCCGAGGTGATCTTCGCCCTGCTGTTTCGCCTGGCCGGACTGGCAGGGGTGGCGGCGGGCGCCGGGCTTGTGATCGTCGCGGCGGCCGGGGTGGTCTTCGCCCGTATGATGCGCCGGCAGGCCGACCCGTTCCTGGCCCTGATCGTGCTGATGCTGGCCATGGGCGCCTCGGCCATCCACTTCCTGGCCCGCCCGCACGTCTTCACCCTGCTTTACTGGGCGGTGGCCCTGGCCTGGATCGAGCGGGACCGGGAGCGGCCTTCGGCCCGCATCTGGGGGCTGGTCCCGCTGGCTGCGCTCTGGGCGAACACGCACGGCGGCTTCACGGCGCTGTTGGCTTCGCTCGTGCTGATCGCCCTGGGCCGGGCCGCGGAGGCCGCGCTGGAAGCACCCGGGCGCGCCGATCGCTGGCGGCCGGCCTTGCGCTGGGCGGCTCTGACGGCGGCCTGCGCCGCCGCCTCGCTGGCCAATCCCTACGGCTGGCGGCTGCACGGGCACATCGCCGCCTATTTGCGCTCGGACTGGATCCGCAACGTGGTGGACGAGTTTCAGTCGCCCAAGTTCCGCTCGGAGCACTCCCTGCACTTCGAGCTGCTGGCGGCGGCCGCCTTGATGCTGGTTCCGGCCATGCTCAAGCGAAAGCGCATCAGCGAGGCCTTGCTGATCCTGATGTGGGCGCACGCCGCCCTGGTCTCGGCGCGCCACATTCCGTTGTTCGCCCTGCTGGTTGCTCCGACGGTGGCCGGGGAGGCGAGCCGGCTGTGGCGGGACTGGGCGCAGGGCAGGCCGCAAAGGTCCGTCGCGGCCATCCTCGAGCGGGTGGGGCGGGATCTGGCGGCGGGTTTCGCGCGTTCGAGCGTCTGGGCCGCGGCGGGCACGGCGGCGGTGATCGTGGCGACGCCGGCGGCGCACTGGCCGCGGGATTTTCCGGCCCGCAAGTTCCCGGTCGAGATCGTAGAGCGGCGCCGGGGGGCTCTGGCCGGGGCGCGGGTGTTCACCTCGGACCAGTGGGCCGATTACCTCATTTATCGCTTTTATCCGGAGCAGCGGGTGTATTTCGACGGGCGGAGCGACTTTTACGGGCCGGCGATCGGTCAGGAATATCTGAATACCGTGCAGGGCCGGCCCGGCTGGCGGCGGACGCTGGAGCGCTGGGGGTTCCGCTTCGTGCTGGCGCCGGTGGAGTGGCCGTTGGCCGGACTGCTGGAGGAGCGGCCGGAATGGCGCCGCCTGGAGCGCGACCAGGTGGCGGCGCTCTACGAGCGGGCCGGCCCGAGCGAGGCTCGCTAAAGAAAGGGAGCCGCCCGGCCGAAGTGTAGTACGGATGCCGGCCAAGTCTCAGCCCGGGAGAGTCTTGTTGCCGCCGGCTGATTCCCTTTCCGAGGACCCGCCGGCCGGGGCGCGCAGCCGGCGGCGCGATCCCAACGACTGGGGCCTGCCCAAAGGGGAGGAGTTGGTGGAATCCGGGCTGCCGTGGGAGCTGTTGGCCTCACGCTGGTTCGCCGCTCCGGGCCAGAAGGAGCCGGCCGGCGCGCGCTGGACCCGGCCCCCGAGCCGGTCCCGCACAAGGAGGCGGTGATGGATCGCAGATTCCTTACCGTCGTAGGGTTGAGCCTCCTGTTCGCGCTGGTGGTCGCCGGAGTCTTCTATCAGGTGGTCGCCGGCGCCGGCCACTCTGCCAAGCCCCAGAAGACCGAAACCCGCGACGTCGTGGTAGCGGTGCGAGCCCTGCCGGTCGGGGTGACCATCAAGCCGGCCGACGTCAAGCTGGCCAAGCTGCCCGCCGCGCAGATCCCGCCCGGCGTCTTCAACCGGCCGGAGGAGGTCTTCGAGCGGCCGGTGATCAGCGCCATTTTGCCCGACGAACCGATCCGCGAGGGGCGGGTGGGAGCGCGGGGCAGCGGCTTGGGTCTGGCGCCCGTCATTCCGCCCGGCATGCGGGCCGTGGCGGTGAGGGTGAACGACGTGGTCGGGGTGGCGGGTTTCGTGCTGCCGGGCATGCGCGTGGACGTGCTGGTGACCGGCAAGCCGCCCAATCATCCCGACACGGTCACCACCACGGTGCTCCAGAACATCCTGGTGCTCTCGGCCGGGCAACGCATCGAGCCGGACGCCCGGGGCAACGCCATCAATACGCCGGTGGTTACGCTGCTGGTCACGCCGGAACAGGCCGAGATTCTGACCCTGGCCGGCAACGAGGGACGGATCCAGTTGGTGCTGCGCAACGCGGGCGATCAGTCGGTCGAGAAGACGCCGGGGCGGTTGTTGACCGAACTCTATAACGTGCGCAAACCGCCCGCCGAGGAGAGTCCGCGGCCCGTCCGCGCCCGCGCCGAGCGGGCCGAGCCCAAGGCTGAGGCGCCCGCGCCGCCGCCCGCACCGCCACCCGAGCAAATCGTGGTCATCCGCGGGTCCCAGCGCAGCGTCGAGGTGGTGGGCGCCACTAAGTTCGAGCCGAGCGGGAAGGGACAATGAGGCAACCGATCGCTATGGCGGCGCTGGCGGCCTGGCTGGCCGCCGCGCTCTCCGGGCGCAGCGACGGCGCGCAGTTGACGGCCGAGGAGCTCAGGATCCCCACCGGCCGGAGTGCGGTGATTGATTTCCCGGCCGAGATTGCGCGCATCTCGACCAGCAACCCGGAGGTGGTGGATGCGGTGGCGGTCTCCCTGCACGAGGTCCTGCTGCACGCCAAAGGGCTGGGAACCGCCACGGTGGTGATCTGGTCCAAGAACGGCAGGCGCAGTTTCTACCAGGTTTCGGTCGAGCACAATCTGGAGCCGGTGCGGCGGCTGCTCAAGGACACCTTCCCCGACCAGGAGATCCAGGTCCAGGCGGCCGGGGAGGCCCTTTCGCTGACCGGCATCGTCTCCAGCCAGACGGTCGCCGAGCGAGCCGCCGCCCTGGTGGCCCCGATGGCCAAGAGCGTCGTCAACAACCTGCAAGTCAAGCCCAACGGGCCGGACCCCCAGGTCCTGCTGCGAGTGCGCTTCGCGGAGTTGAATCGGACCGCCATCGAGTCGCTGGGGGCCAACCTGGTCTCCACCGGCGCTCTGAACACACCGGGCCTGACGACCACCGGGCAGTTCTCCAGTCCGCGGCCCTCCCAACTGGAGGGGGTCATTCCGGGCAGGCTGGAGGGGGCCCAGAGCCGCTTCAGCATTTCCGATGCGCTGAACGTGTTCGCCTTCCGCCCGGACCTGAATCTGGCGGCTTTCATCCGGGCCCTGGAGACGCGCGGCCTGCTGCAAATCCTGGCCGAACCCAATCTGGTCACCACCAACGGCAAGGAGGCCAGCTTCCTGGTGGGCGGCGAATTTCCCATCCCGGTGGTGCAAGGGGGAGCCAACGTGGGCGCGGTGACCGTTCAGTTCCGCGAGTTCGGCATCCGGTTGAGCTTCCTGCCCCAGATCACGCCCCACAAGACCATCAAGATGATGGTCCGCCCGGAGGTCTCGACGATTGATCTGGCCAACGCGCTGGTCTACTCCGGCTTCACCATTCCGGCCCTGGCCACCCGCCGCATGGAAACCAACGTGGAGCTGGGGCTGGGGCAGAGTTTCGTCATCGCCGGGCTGATTGACGACCGGGTCACCGAGACGCTCTCGAAGATCCCGGGTTTGGCCAACATCCCGCTGCTGGGAGCCCTGTTCAAGAGCCGGCAGCAGAACCGAAGCAAGACCGAACTGGTGGTGATCGTCAGTCCCGAGGTGACGCGGCCGCTGGAGGCCGGCCAACCGCTGCCCGGCCCGGAATTGCCCAGGGAGTTCCTGCCGCCCGCTGTCAAGCCGGGCGCCGCTCGGGGAAGCGCCCCGGCCGGCAAGCCCGCTGCGGCGGCGGCTCCCAAACCGAGGAAGAAGTAGGTGGAGCGCACCAACGGCCATGCCGGCGAGCTGACCGCCCTGCTGATCGCGCCGGATCGCGCCCTGGCGGAGGCGCTGCTCCGCTCGCTGCCGGAGGCTCGCGTCTTTCAGGTCCTGGCCGAGCTGCGCTCTTACCCGCCCCGCCAGACCCTGGAGATCCGGCTGCGGCAGTTCGCCCCCGAGGTCGTGCTGCTGGATGTGGCCAGCGACTTCGCCGTGGCCGCCGAGTTGATTCGCTCGCTCAGCCACCACCGCCCGTCGGTGCATGTGGTCGGCCTGCACCTACGCAACGATCCCGAGGCCCTGCTGGGCGCCCTGCGGGCCGGCGCCAGCGAGTTTCTCTACGCGCCCTTCGAGCCGGGCGCTCAGCGCGAGGCGGCCGCCAGGATCCGCCGCCTGCGGCAGCCGGAAGCGGGTGCCGGACGGGACCCGGGCAAGCTGCTGGTCTTCGCCAGCGCCAAGCCCGGCTCGGGGGCTTCGACCCTGGCCTCGCAGATCGCCTTCGCCTTGCAGCGGCTCACCGGGCGGCGGGTGCTGGTGGGGGATCTGGATCTGTTGGGCGCCACCATCAGCTTTTATCTCAAGCTGGCGCCCAGCGCCTGGATGCAGGAGACGCTCGGGGAAGGCGACCGTTTCGAGCCTAACCGCTGGAGGGCGATGATCGAACACGCCCACGGTCTGGACGTGCTGCCGGCGCCGCCCGCGCCGCCTGGGGAGGCGGTCGAGCCGGGCCGCTTTCACGATTTTTGCGAGTACGCCCGCAGGCTCTACGACTGGGTGATTCTGGACCTGCCCGCGATCTTCCACCGCCTGAGCCTGCTGGCGCTGTCGGAGTGCGACCGGGGCTTTCTGGTCACCACGCTGGATCTGCCCAGCCTGCACCTGGCGCGCAAGGCGGTCCGCCTGCTCACGCAGCTTGGCTTTTCCCGGGACCGCTTCCAGGTGCTGGTGAACCGCTCGGGCAAAGGCGACGCGGTGCGACTGGAAGACCTGGAGAAGGTGATCAACTGCCCGGCCGCGGCGGATTTTCCCAACGATTATTTCTCGCTCGAGCGGATGCTCACCCTGGGTCAGCCGCTGGATCCGGAATGCGAGCTGGGGCGGGCGGTCGAGCAGTTCGCCGGACGGCTGGCGGGTGTGGCGGCCGGGGAGACCAAACGCAGCGGGCTGTTGCCCAACGCTTTGCCGGCGCTCTCGCAGAGCGCCTGAACGAGGATGCGCTGAGGAGGACCAACAGGAATGCTTTCGGTGGCTGATTCCGGGCCGGCGCGCCCCTTGAGCTGGGACCAGCGGCTGCTTCAGCACGCGGGCCGGCCCCGGGGGGCGATGCGCCCGGAGTTCCAGGAGCTGAAGTTCACGCTGCACCGCAAGCTGGTGGACCGGATCAACCTGGAGGCGCTGGCGGCGATTGACAACCAGCGAATGCGGGCCGAGGTGCGCCAGGCCCTGATCGCTCTGATCGAGGGCGAGTCCACGCTGCTGAGCGCCCTGGAAAAGCAGCAGGTCTGCGACGAGGTCCTGGACGAGGTCTTCGGTTTGGGCCCGCTCGAGCCGCTGCTGGAGGATCCGACCATCTCGGACATCCTGGTGAACACGCACAAGCAGGTCTACGTCGAGCGGGGCGGCGTGCTGGAGCTGACCAACGTGGTGTTCCGCGACGACGCCCACCTGCTGCGGATCATTGACAAAATCGTCTCGCAGGTCGGGCGGCGGATTGACGAGTCCACGCCCATGGTGGACGCCCGCCTGGCCGACGGCTCGCGCGTGAACGCCATTATTCCGCCCCTGGCGGTGGACGGGCCGCTGCTTTCCATCCGGCGCTTCAGCCGGGACCGGCTGATGCCGGCCGACCTGGTCGAGCGCAAGGCGCTGACGCCCGGCATGATGGAGCTACTGGAAGCCTGCGTGCGGGCCCGGCTGAACATGATCATCTCGGGGGGCACGGGGGCCGGCAAGACCACGCTGTTGAACGCGCTGTCGGCCTTCATCTCGCCCAAAGAGCGGATCGTCACCATCGAGGACGCGGCTGAGTTGCAGCTCAAGCAGCCGCACGTGGCGCGCCTGGAAACCCGGCCGCCCAATCTCGAGGGCCAGGGGGCGGTGCGCCAGCGCGAGCTGCTCATCAACAGCCTGCGCATGCGGCCGGACCGGATCGTGGTGGGCGAGGTGCGCGGCGAGGAGGCCCTGGACATGCTCCAGGCCATGAACACCGGGCACGACGGTTCGCTCACCACCATCCACGCCAACTCCCCCCGGGACGCCATCGCCCGGCTGGAGGTCATGGTGACCTGGGCGGCGGCCAACATGCCGCTGATTTCCATCCGCCAGCAGATCGCCAGCGCGGTCCAGGTCATCATCCAGGCGGCGCGTTTGAGCGACGGCTCCCGGCGGGTGGTTTCCGTCACCGAGGTGACCGGGATGGAGGGCGAGGTGGTGACCCTCCAGGACATTTTCGTGCTCGAAAGGCGCGGAGTCTCGCCCGAAGGCAAGGTGCTGGGGCGGTTCGCGGCCACGGGCATTCGGCCCAAGTTCTACGAGAAGCTGCTGGCGGCGGGGGTTCAACTCCGTCCGGATCTGTTCGATGAGGTGGTTGAGCTGTGAGAGGAGAGTCCCAGCCCGG
>JBBIMA010000028.1:0-47517 GCA_037444625.1 Solibacteraceae bacterium | reverse complement strand
GGTGCAGCCCGCCGAGCACCGCATTTCGCTGGGCATCAAGCAGCTCGAGCCGGAACCCTGGAATACGGTCTGCCAGCGCTACAGCGTCGGCTCGGAGGTCGAAGGCCGGGTGCGCAAGCTGACCGACTTCGGCGCCTTCGTCGAGATCGAAGAGGGCATTGACGGGCTGGTGCACATTTCGGATCTGTCCTGGAGCAAGCGGGTCAAGCATCCTTCCGACGTGCTCAAGAAGGGGCAGTTGGTCCAGGCGGTCGTGCTGCACATTGACGCCCCCAACCGCCGGCTGTCGCTGGGCATCAAGCAGCTCCAACCCGACGCCTGGGAAACTTTCTTCCGCTCCCATCAGGTGGGCGACGTAGTGCGCGGGCGGGTCTGCCGGGCGGCCAATTTCGGCCTGTTCGTCGAGCTGGCCGAGGGGGTCGAGGGACTGTGCCACAACTCGGAGATCCCCGGCGCCGGCCAGCGGCCCAAGGGCGAGCCCGCCCTGGAAATCGGACGGGATTACGACTTCAAGATCATTCGGTTGAGCGAGGCCGAGAAGCGCATCGGGCTGAGCATCCGCGCCCTCAGCGCCGATGAGGAACGCAGCCGGCTGGTGGAGTACCAGCGCCAGGCGGCCTCGGCCACGATGACCATCGAGGAGGTCATGAATCTGAAGACGCAGGGCGAGGCCCGCTAGCCCGTCGGCGGCTGCGGACTCGCGGCGGCTTCGCTCCGTCCGGCCGGACGGAGGGCCTGCACAAGGGAGGCAGAGAGGATCGAGCGACTATGACCAAAGCGGAACTCATCGAGGAAGTCTCGCGCGTGGTGGAAATGAGCCGCAAGGACTCCGAGGTGATCGTCGACACCATCTTCGAGAGCATCGTGCGCGCCCTGCGCGGCGGAGACAAGATCGAAATCCGCGGGTTCGGCAGCTTCCGTACCCGCCAGCGGCAGGCGCGGATCGGGCGCAACCCCAAGACCGGCGCACGCGTCGAGGTGCCCGCCAAGCGCATTCCGTTCTTCAAGCCCAGCAAGGAACTCAAAGACCTGGTCAACGGCGCCGGCCGGGCCGCGGAGTCTCCGGCCTCGCCTGCTTCCGGTGAGAGCCTGCCGCCGGCCTGACCCCCGGGGCGCCGGGCTCACCCCCCGGCCTGCCGCCCGAGACTCCCTTTATGGACCGCCTCTGGAGCCCCTGGCGCTATCAGTACGTCAGCCGCGAAGCCCCCGCCCAGTGCATCTTCTGCCAGAAGGCCGCCGAGCGGCAGGACCCCGACAATTACGTGCTGTGCCGCGCCCGGCACAACTTCATCCTGCTGAACCTCTACCCTTACACCACCGGGCATCTCATGATCGCACCCTACCAGCACGTGGCTACCCTGGGCGAGGCGGACCCGGCCGCCCTGGAGGAGATGATCCGGCTGACGCGCCTGGCCGAAAGCAGCCTCCGCGCCGTCTACCGGCCCCGCGGCCTCAACATCGGCATGAACATCGGCGAGTGCGCCGGGGCCGGCGTGGCGGGCCATATCCACATGCACGTACTGCCGCGCTGGCCGGCCGACGCCAGCTTCCTGACCACCATCGGTGAGACCCGGGTGCTGCCCGAGGACCTGCCCACCACTTACCGCCGCCTGCACGAAGCCTTTCGCCGCGAAGCCGAGCGGGCCGGCCATCCCTTGAGCTTTCCCGAGTTGCCCTGAGCGGGCCGGGCCTCAGGGCTGCCCCGTTCCCACCGGCCGCGCGGCCACCGCGTCCAGGTCCTCGATCAGCTCGCGCAGCGACTGGAATTCGAACACCGGCAGAACGCTCCACCGGCTGGTGACCGGCAACAGCACCGTTCGCGTGCCGATCTGGATGGTTTTTTCCAGCCGGACCGAGGCGATCCGCTGGACCTCCGAGCGCGTCTCCTCCAGCGAATAGGGCCGGTCCAGCAAGACCAAGAAGCTGGCCACGCCCCAACGGTACACCGCATCCGAGCTCAGCAGCCCCTGCGCCAGATGATGGCGGAAAAATTGCACGAGTTGCTCGCCCGCGTTGGGCCCGAAGCGGGCGCTGATCAACTCCACCCGGTCCACCACGAAGACGGCCGCATAGACGTGGTCGCCCTGCTGGAGGGCCCGGGCCAAGGCCTCCTCGGCCTCCGCCCGGCCCATCCGCTCCCCGGGCGCGGCGGGCTTGGTGGCGGCAGTGGCCGCGGCGCGCCGTTGCTGGGCCTTCTTGATCTCGTTCTTCAACTCGGTGATGGTGCGGGCCGTCTCCTCGCGCTGGCGCCGGGCCTCCTCGCGCAGCGATTGCAGGCACTCGGAGAGCCTGGACTTCAGGCCGCGGATATCCTCCAGCACCGAGGCCCTCTCCAGTTGCTTCTCGATGGTCTGGAGGCGGGTGATCGAGCGTTCCGATCCGGCCGAGATGGCGGCCACCGTGTCGGTCAACATGGCCAGCATGGACTGCAACTCGGCGCTCTGCATGCGTACGAAGCGGGTGGTGCGCTGGTTGTAATCCTCCAGGGTCTTGGCGGCGGCCCCCGCCACCACCAATACCTCGCTGGCAGAGAACCGCTCCTCGAGGCTTTGTTCCAGCCGGGCGATGTCCTGCTGGAACTTGTCGTAGTCGGCCTGGTCGCCCACCACGGCGTGCACGCGAATGGCCTCCAGCAGCAAGCGCGCCATACGGAACAGGGAATCGGCCAGCTCCTGGTCGGCGCCCGAGAGGTACCGCTTGAGCGAGATGAACATAGCCGGCGGTCGCGCTCCACCCCTGCCTTACACATCGGCTGTTTCGGGACCGGGCATTACTGCCCCTCGCCCCCGCGGGTACCCGCCGGCCCTCCCCCGGGGATCCCGCCCGGCCGGCCGCTTCAGTCAATCAGCCCGGCGCGCACCGCGAACCGCACCAGTTCGCCTACGCTGTGCAGGTTCAGCTTCTCCATGATGCGCCCGCGATGGGCGTCCACCGTGTAGACGCTGAGGTTCAGCCGGCTGGCGATTTCCTTGTTGGTCTTGCCCTCGGCGATCATCTGGAGCACCTCCCGTTCCCGGCTGGTCAGCAGATCCAGCGGATCGCTCACGTGCCGCCGGTAATCGCTCAGCACCGCCTCGGAAACCGCCGGGCTGAGATAACCCTCCCCGGCCGCCACCGCCCGCACGGCGGCCAGCAGGTCGCGGTCAATGGCGTCCTTGAGCAGGTAGCCGCGGGCCCCGGCCCGCAGGATCTCGCGCACATAGACCGCGTCCTTGTACATGCTCAGGGCCAGCACCCGGGTCCGGGGAGCGGCCGCCGCCAGCCGCCGCGTCGCCTCGATGCCGTTCATCTCGGGCATGGCCACGTCCATCACCACCACGTCGGGATGGAGCCGTTGGGCCAGCTCCAGCGTCTGGCGGCCGTCGCCCGCCTCGCCCACGATCTCGATGTCCGGCTGGGCCGCCAGGATCAAGCGAAAGCCCTGGCGCACCAAAGCGTGATCGTCAGCCAGCAAGACGCGAATCTTCTTTTTTGCCGTCACGGCCCGCCTCCAGCGGCGCCCGGACTTCGATCCGCAAGCCGCCGTCCTCCTGATTCAAGAAGCGCACCTCGCCGCCCGCGCTGCGCGCCCGCGCCCGCATGCCGATCAAGCCCAGGCCTTGCCGGAACGCCGCGTCCCCGGCCGGCAGTCCCCGCCCGTTGTCGGCGATGATCACCTGAAGCTCGTTCGAGCTGCGGCGCAGCTCGAGGCGCACCCGGCTGGCGCCCGAGTGCCGGGCCACGTTGGTCAGGGCCTCCTGGCAGATGCGGAACAGGTGGGTCTCCACCTCCTCCGGCAGGCGATCCTTGAACTCGCAGTGATAATCCACTTCGATGCCCGTGCGCTGCATGAATCCCTCGGCCAGCCAGCGCAAGCCGGCATCCAATCCGAAATCGTCCAGGATGGTGGGGTGCAGCAGGTGGGAGAGTTCCCGCACGTTCTGAAGGGCGCGATCCACGGCGTTGACGCAGTCCTCCAGCCGCCCGTCGGGCCGGGGATCGGTCCGCAGCGCCAGCAGATTGGCCTTGACGGCGGTCAGGGTCTGCCCCAGCTCGTCGTGCAACTCGTGCGAGAAGCGGCGGGCGGCGGTTTCCTGATTTTCCAGCAAGTGCCAGGAGACCCGGCTCAGCTCGCCCGCCTGCCACTCCAGCTTGCGCAGCATGCCCGCCGCCAGGCGGACCGTCAGGCCCGCACAGCCCAGCGCCAGCAGCAACGAGCTGCCCAGCAGAATCACCGAGTTCAGCATCAGCTCCCGGGAGCGTTGCTCGATGTGTTGCTTGGCCCCGGCCGCCTTGGCGTAGCTGGCCGCCGCCAGGCGGGCCACCAGCGAGAGAGCCTCTTCGTGGCGCCGGAACAAGTCCCGGGAAAGCAGCGTCGAGGGCGCCTCCTGGGCCAGCAGGCGCCGGGCCTCGGCCGAAAAGGCGTTGGAGGCCTGTTTGAGTTCGTTCCACAGCGGCTCCTCGGGGGTTCCGGCCACCGAGGCGCTGATCTCTTCCAGCCGGTCGTCGGCCTCGTCCAGCTCCGAGAGCACCTTCTCGCGGTCCACCAGCTCCGGGCCGCGCGAGAGCTTGTGGAAGACCGCGCTCAGGGCGGCCTGCTCGCGCTGCACGTCCTCCAGCAGGCGGGTGGCCATCAATTCCTGGCCCGCCAGGCGCGCCGCCCCCTCCTTGATCGAACGGATGTTCTCCAGGGCCAGGAACCCGGCCGCCAGCAACAGCAGAATTACCAGCAGGAAGCCCCCGAGCAACACCCGGAAGATCGTCCGGTGCGTGACCTCGCCGCCCAACAGGTTCACCGCTCTTTATTTTCGCGCGGTTTCACCGCCAAGACTATCGCTTGCACGGGCTAGGGAGGACCTCCCCCAAGCAAGCGAGCCGCCCCGCCGCCCTTCGCCCGCTTTAGGCGGCTGTTTTAGCCCCCCGAGGCGATAGCAATGGCTGCCGGACCCCCGCCATCATCAAAGAGGCAACGGATGGATCTGTTCATCCGGTGGCACAAGGAGGATCCTTTATGAAGAAACTGACCGTCGCGCTGCTCGCCAGTGCTCTGAGCCTGCCCGTGCTGGCTGTCGCTTCTCAGGAACAGACCAAGCAGGAGCCGGCCAAGCAGGAGCAGACCAAGAAGAAGAAGACCAGCAAGAAGAAGACCGAAGAGCAGAAGAAAGAAGAGACCAAGACCCCGTAGCTGGTCTTGTGGTTTTCCCTCCGCGCTCTGCGTCCTTGCCCTCCGGCCCCGGGGGGCAAGGACGACTTGTCCCCTGCGGGGCTGCCGGCCCCCGCCGCACGTTCCGCCCGCAGTTCCCCCTGCACGTTTCTCCTTCCCGCCTCGTCTAAAGGTTTGTGAGCCGCCGCTGTGTGTGGGCCTGCCTTTTGTGTCTGCCCGTGGGCGCGGCCGGGGCCGAGCTGAGCCAGATCCTGCGTGGCATCGAGAGCCGATACAACCGGGCCCGGACCCTGGAAGTCCTTTTCGAACAGTCCTATAGGGGCCAGGGGCGGGCCTGGAAACCGGAGCAAGGCCGCTTGTGGTTGCGCAAGCCCGGCAGGATGCGCTGGGAGTATTCCCAGCCGCCCGGGAAGCTCTTCGTGACCGACGGCAAGTTCGCCTACCTGTACACCCCCTCCTCCCGCCAGGTCGAACGCACGCCCTTGAAGGAAACCGAGGACCTGCGCGCCCCCCTGGCGTTCCTGCTCGGCCGGCTGGAATTCCAGCGGGACTTCAAGCGCTTCCTTGGGCGGCCCGAGGGCCCGGACTATTGGGTCGCGGCCGAGCCGAAATCCGACCGGCTGGCCTACTCCCAGGTCGAGTTCCTGGTGACTCCCCGCTTTGAGATACGGCTGCTCAGGGTTACCGGGCAGGACCGCTCCACGATGGAGTTCCGCTTCTGGAGGGAGCGGTTGAACCTGCCGCTCGAGGACAAGCTGTTCCGCTTCGAGCCGCCCCCGGGCGTCACCCTGATCGAGTCGGAGTTATGAGAGGCGGCGATGGCTGAATTCGTCTTGAAATACGCCGACGGTCGCGGGCAGATCCACCAGCAGGTGGCCGAAGCCGCTTCCGAAGACGAGTTGCGCGAGCGGCTTTCCGAGCAGGGTTACCTGGTTTACTGGGTGCGGCCCCGGGTGGGCGTGAGCACGCTGGCAGGCGGCTGGCGGCGGCCCAAGAAGGTCAACCTGGAGAAGTTCCTGATCTTCAACCAGCAGTTCGTGACCCTGATCCGGGCGGGGCTGCCCATCCTCAAGGGTCTGGACCTGCTGGCCGAGCGTCTCACCGACGCCAGGCTGGGGCGGTCCATCCAAGCGGTGCGCGAGGAGGTCAAAAACGGCGCCCTGCTCTCGGAGGCCTTCCGCCGCCAGGGCCTGTTCCCTCCGGTTTACGTCAGCTCGGTGATGGCCGGCGAGAAAAGCGGCAGCCTGGCCGAGGTGCTGGAACGCTACATCAGCTACCAGAAGCTGGCCCTGGCGGTGCGCAAGAAGCTGCTGGTCTCGCTGATCTACCCGTCGTTTCTGGTGTTTTTGGTCTGCTGCCTGATCGTGTTCCTGGTCACCTACGTGGTGCCCAACTTCGCCCAGCTTTACCAGAGCATGCAGGCCGAACTGCCGCGCATCACCCAGATTCTGATCGCGGTCGGCACTACGGCGCGCAGTTACGTAGTGGCCGGCTTCCTCTGCCTGATCGCCGGATTGGCGTTGTTCCGGCTCTGGGCGGCGCGCCGGTCGGCGCAAGAGAAACTGGACGCCTTGAAACTGCGGCTGCCCCTGGCGGGAGAGATCTGGATCAAGTATCAGGTGGCGCAGTTCTCGCGCGTGCTGAGCACCCTGCTGGTGGGGGGCATCCCGCTGGTGCAGGCGCTGGAGACCGCGGCCGAATCCCTCGGCGCCAGCCTGCTCAAGAAGACCCTGGCCCAGGCGCAGAAGCTGGTGCGGGAAGGCCAGCCGCTCTCGGCCGCGCTGCGGGCCGGCCGGATCTTTCCCCCTCTGGCCATAGACATGATCGAGGTGGGCGAATCCACCGGCGCGCTGCCCTCGATGCTGGCCAGCGTGGCCGAGTTCTACGAGGACGACGTCAACACCCGACTGGCGGCCGCGCTCTCGCTGATCGAGCCCGCCATCATGATCTTCATGGGCGTCTTCGTGGCCTTCGTGCTGGTGGCGCTGTACCTGCCCATCTTTTCCCTGGCCGATACGTTGAGGTGAAGCGATGGCGAGCGAACGCACAAGACCGGCGGACCCGGCCGAGGAGGCCGCCCAGGCCCAGGCCCTGGCCGCGCGATATCGCTGCGAATTCGTGGACCTGCGCCAGGCGCAGATTGACCACGAGCTGTTCCGCTCGATCCCGGTGGACCTGATGTTCCGCTACAACTTCGTCCCCCTGCGCGCGGGCAACGGCACGCTGGAGATCGCCCTGGCCGATCCCCGCAACCTGAACCTGATTGACGAGCTGGCCATCCTGCTCCAGAAAAAGCTGCGCGTCAAGGTGGCCACCCTCAGCCAGATCGCCGAGCTGCTGAAGAAAACCGAACAGTCGCAGCGCGTGCTCGAGGAGGTCACCGAGGGCTTCACCCTGGACGTGGTGGCCGAGGAGGAGGCGCCCGACGAAACTCTCTCCATCGAGCGGCTCACCTCGGCCGAGAGCGACATCGCCCCGGTCATTCGCCTGGTGGACACCACCATCTTCAACGCCCTGGAGCGGCGCGCCAGCGACATTCACATCGAAACGCGCGACAGCGAAGTGGCCATCAAGTACCGCATTGACGGCGTGCTCCACTACGCCATGCCCCCCATCTCCCGGGAGTGGCACTCCACCATCATCTCGCGCATCAAGGTGATGAGCGAGCTGGATATCGCCGAGCGCCGCGTGCCCCAGGACGGGCGCTTCCGCGTCCGCTACAAGAACCGCCTGATTGACTTCCGCGTCTCGATCATGCCCACCATCCACGGCGAGGACGCCGTGCTGCGCGTCCTCGACAAGGAGTCCCTGAGCGAGAAGTTCGCCCGCCTCAACCTGGACGTGGTGGGCTTCTCCGAGCACGACCTGGTCAAGTTCCGCCGCTACATCAAGGAGCCCTACGGCATGGTGCTGGTGACCGGTCCCACCGGCTCGGGCAAGACCACCACCCTGTACGCCGCCTTGATGGAGATCAAGAACGACGAAGACAAGATCATCACCATCGAGGACCCGGTCGAGTACCAGATCAAAGGCATCACCCAGATCCCGGTCAACGAAAAGAAGGGGCTGACCTTCGCCCGCGGCCTGCGCTCCATCCTGCGCCACGACCCCGACAAGATCATGGTGGGCGAGATCCGCGACCAGGAGACCGCCCAGATCGCCATCAACGCCGCCCTCACCGGCCACCTGGTCTTCACCACCGTGCACGCCAACAACGTGCTGGACGTGCTGGGCCGCTTCCTCAACATGGGCGTCGAGCCTTACAACTTCGTCTCCGCGCTGAACTGCATCCTGGCCCAGCGCCTGGTGCGGGTCATCTGCCAGCACTGCAAGAAACCGGTGCGCTATCCGGACTCCTACCTGGTCGAGAGCGGACTGGATCCCCAACACTGGCGCCAGATTCCCCTTTACGAAGGCCAGGGCTGCTTCGAGTGCGGCGGCACCGGCTTCCGGGGGCGCACCGCCATCACCGAACTGCTGGACCTCAGTGAGCGCATCCGGCAGATGATCCTGGACCGGCGGCCCAATTCCGAGATCAAGCGGGTGGCCCGCGAGGAGGGCATGGTCTTTCTGCGCGAATCCGCCCTGGAGAAGGTGCGCCTGGGCATCACCACCCTGCGCGAGATCAACAAGGTCACCTTCATCGAGGAGGTCCCCGGGCAGTGATCCGCGCCCTTCCCAGGTGGTTGAAGGATCCGCCCCCGGCCTTCGCCTTCGAGCTCTCCGAGGAAGGCATCGCCCTGGCCCGCCCGGGACGCCCGCCGCGCATCGGCTTCCAGCCCCTGCCCCCCGGCGTGCTGGCCGTCTCGCCCCTGCGCGACAACGTGCTGGAAGCCGAGACGCTGGCCGAGCGGGTGCGCGCGCTGGCCGGCGCCCGCCAGGGACGCAAGCCGCGGGACGCCGTGCTCATCCTGCCCGACGCCAGCGTGCGCGTGCTCGTGCTGGATTTCGACGCGTTCCCCTCGGCCCCCGATGAACAGCTCTCGCTGGTGCGCTTCCGCATCCGCAAGGGGCTGCCCTTCGATCTGGACGCGGCCGCCCTCAGCTACGCCCCCCAGTCGAGCGACGGCAAGCGGGTGGACGTGGTGGCGGCGGTCGCGCCGCTGGAAATCGTCGCCCGCTACGAGGCGCCCTTCCGCGCCGCCGGCCTGGCCCCCGGCCTGGTGACTACCTCGACGCTGGCCGCGCTCGAACTGGTGCGCGAGAGCGCGGTGGCCGTGCTGGTCAAGCTCAGCGGGCGCTTCCTGACCATCTCGGTGCTGGAGCGGGGCCGGCTGAAGCTGCTGCGCGCCCTGGAGACGGCCGAACTGTCTTCCGCCGAGATCCTTGCCCCCCTGTACCCCACCATGGCTTACGCCGAGGATCAGTTGGGCGCGCGCCCGGAAAAGCTGCTGCTGTGCGGCTTCGGGGCGGAGGCGGAGCGGCTGCGGTTGAGCCTGGAGCGCGAGCTGGGCTCACCGGCCGAAGTCCTGACTTCGCGCTTCGGCCCGGTCGAGCCGTACAACGCCGGGTTGCTGGGGTGGCTGGAATCGCTCGAGGCGGGGGGATCGGCATGAGGATCGCCGTCAACCTCGCCGGCCGGCCCTTCCGGCCGCGCCGTCCTCTGCTGGCGGCCGCGGCCGGCGCGGGCTTCCTGTTGTCGGCCCTGCTGGCGGCGCTGATCTACTTCGGCGTTCAGCAGAGCGCCCGGCTGGCCGAGACGCGCCGCGCCCTCAGCCGCTTGGAGGCCGAGGCGCGCGCTCTGGCCGCCGAGCAAAGCCGCCTGGAGTCCCTGCTGGCCCGGCCCGACAACGCGGCTGTGCTCGAACACAGCCTGTTCTATAACAGCCTGCTCTACCGCAGGGGCATCAGTTGGACCCGGCTGTTCGACGACCTGGAAGAAGTCATGCCCCATAACGTCCGCCTGATTTCGGTGCGCCCCCAGCTCAGCCCGCGCAACGAGGTGCTGCTCGACATGGTGGTGGGGGCGGATTCCGGCGAGCCGGTCGTCACTTTGCTCACCCGTTTGGAGAGCTCGCCCCGCTTTGGCGAAACCTACGTACACAACCGCCTGCCGCCCTCGCAGTCCGAGCCGCTGCTGCGCTACCGGATCAGCGTGAAATACGGGGAGGGATTCTGAAGCCATGGCCCGCCCCTCCGATCTGAAGCGATGGCTGGCGCGCGTGGCGCCCGGCGGGCGAAGGGACGCGCTGGCCTGGGCCCGCCTGGCCCTGGGGGCGTTGCTGCTGGCTGATCTGGCCGCCGCACTGGCGGTCTTCAAGCCTTGGGGCGGCTCGGCCCAGGATCTCCTCCGGCAGCGCGAGGCGCTCAGCCGGGACGTGGCGCGACGGCGCCAGGCGGTCCTCAAGCTGCGAGCCGTGGTCTCGAAAGTCGAAACCGCCCGCCGGGAGGCCGAGCGCTTCGTCGCCACGTACTTCCTGGAGCGGCGCACGGTTTCCTCCACTGTGCTGGCGGAACTGGACCGGCTGGCCAAAGAGGCCGGCGTGCGCCAGAAGGAGGGCTCCTACCTGTTCGAGCCGGTCGAGGGAAGCGACGGCTTGAGCATGATGACCATCAACGCGGCCTACGAAGGCGCTTACGCCGAGTTGAGGCGCTTCCTCAACCTGCTGGATCGCTCTCCCCGCTTGCTGATCCTGAGCGACCTTCAGGCCTCTCCGCAGGCTTCCGGGCCGGCGCTCAACGTGACCATGAAGCTGAACGCATTCGTGCGGGAGCAGGGCGGGGCGGCGCCGGCCGTCGAGACCAGGGCGGCCGCCGCGCCGCCCGGGGAGGCGGTCAAACCATGAAGGTAGGCGCCGAGCCGCGCAAGCTGGCCGTGCTGGCCGTTCTGCTGGTGGTGCTGGCTTATGTCGCCTATACCAACCTTCTGAGCCCGGAGCGTGCCGCCCCTGCCGCGCGAGGAGCCCCGCAGCCCGTCCCGGCGCGCGTGCAGAACCCGCCGGGCCGGGAAGCGCCCGAGACGGCCGCCGCGGCTCGGCCCGTCCTGGGGGAGTTCAGACCCTCGCTCAAACCGGACCGGCGCGAGCGGCGGCTGGATCCCGCGGCCATTGACCCGACGCTGCGCCTGGATTTGCTGGCCCGCGTGCAGGCGGTGAATCCCTCCGGCGGTGCGCGCAACCTGTTTCAGTTCGGGCCCCCTCCCGCGCCCAAGGCGCCCCCCGAGCCCAAGATTATTCCCAAGCCCTCCAGCCCACCTCCGGACGGCTCCGGCGAGAAGCCGCCCGAACCTCCCAAGCCGCCGCCCCCGCCCATCCCCTTGAAGTTCTTCGGCTACGCCAGCCCGGCGCGGGCCGCTCAGAAGCAGGCCTTCTTTCTGGACGGCGAGGACATCATCGTGGCCGGCGAGGGCGAGATCATCAAGAAACGCTATAAGGTGGTGCGGATCGGGGTAAACTCGGCCGTAGTGGAGGACCTCGAACACAAACACCAGCAAACGCTGGCGCTGGAGGTCATCTCATGAACGTCCGCGGCACGCCCCCGCCCTTGCGCGCCCAGCGCGGCTTCGCCATGCTGTTCGTGCTGGCCCTGGCGGCTGCCGCCGCCTTCCTGTTTTACCGCGAGCTGCCCCGCATCGCCTTCGAGCGCCAGCGGGAGCGCGAACAGCTCTTGATCGAACGGGGCGAGCAATACCGGCGGGCTATCCAGCTTTACGTGCGCAAGTTCAATCGCTACCCGCCCGAACTCAGCGCTCTGGAGAACACCAACAACATCCGCTTCCTCCGGCGGCGCTACAAGGATCCCATGACCGGGAAGGCCGAGTGGCGGCTGATCCATGTCGGCCCGGGCGGCGTCTTCCTGGATTCGGTGCTCAACAAGCCCGCCGACAAAGAGAAGCTCGACAGCAAGGAGACCGCCGAGGCCGGCGGCGCCGATACCGGTCAACCCGCGCAGCCCGGGCTGCGGCGGCGCGCCAGCGAAATGCCGGGCGCTTTTGCGGGCCCGGCTCTGCCCGGGGCGCCCTCCGGCGAAGCGCAACTTGGCGCGCCGTCCCCCGAGCCGGGCGCGCCGTCTGCGGCGCCGCCTGTGCAGGCCTACCCCGTGCCGCAAGTGGGCTTCGCTATCGTTCCCGTGCAGCCCGGCCGGCAGCCCTCGCCTTCCCAGACCGCTCAGCCGCCTGTCGCCTCGGTGCCCGGCGGCCCGTTGCCCACCTATCCGCTGATCCCGATCGGAGAGCCGACCGCCGGCCAGCCCGCTCAGACGCAGCCGCCGCCCTATCCGACCCAGAACGTCCCCGGCCTGCCGGGGCCGTACGGGCAGCCGGGCGTGCCTTCGATCGGGGCCATCACCATCACGCCGGGCGCTCCGCCTTCCGCCCCAGCTTACTCGATCCAGCCCGGCGTGGGCGGCGCGCCCGCCCCCGGCGCCTCAACCTTCCCGCAGCCGGGCTACCAACCCGCCCCGGCCCAGAATCCGGCCTTGCAAATGATCCGCGATATCCTCACCAAACCCAGGCCCGGCGGGTTGGCGGGCGTCTTAGGGCAGGGCGCTTCCGCCGGCGGGCAGGTCATCGGGGGCGGAATCGCGGGAGTGGCCAGCACGCTGGAAGCCGAGGGCATCATGATTTACAACGACCGCACCAAGTACAACGAGTGGGAGTTTCTCTACGACATTCGCAAAGATCCCCTCAAGATGGGCCAACTGGGCCTGGGTGCGGCGGGGGCCGCCGGGACGGGTCCCGCCAAGACGATGACCCCCAGCCCGGCGGGCGAAAACCCGCCGTCGCTTTATACGCCGCCCTCGGGTTCGCGCAGGAGGTGAGCGAGTGTGGCTGCCGGCGGTGTGCTTGCTGGCGATCGTGCCGGCGCTGACGGGGGGTATCGCCATGGCGTCTGAGGAGCGTCCGCGCGCTCGCGACATCGGCCTGGCGATCGGCCGCCTCCCGGTCGGGCCGCTGAACGCCATCACCGACGTGGCGGGCGTTGACGTACGCCACAGCACAAGGCTGCGGGGGGTTACCCCTTGGGCGTCTGTGCTGCGGCCGCGGGCGCGCTACAGCGGCCGGGCTAGGGCCCGCCCCCGGGGCGGGCCGCTTACCCCCATCACCGACGTGGCGGGCGTGGCCGTAGGCCACGCCACTTTGCTGCGGGGCGAGGACGTGCGCACGGGCGTCACCGCCGTGCTCCCGCATGCCGGCAACTTGTTTCGCGAAAAGGTCCCGGGCGCAGTCTTCGTGGGCAATGCCTTCGGCAAGCTGATCGGCTCGACTCAGGTCAACGAATTGGGCGAGATCGAAACGCCCATCCTGCTGACCTCGACGCTGAACGTCTGGCGCGTGGCCGACGCCTTGGTCGAGTACATGCTCGGCTTGCCCGGCAACGAAGACGTGCGTTCCATCAACCCTCTGGTGGCCGAAGTCAACGACGGCGCCTTGAACGACATCCGCAGCCGGCCGGTGGGCCGCGAGGAGGTCTTCGCGGCGCTGCGCAGCGCGCGCGGCGGGCCGGTCGAGGAAGGCTCGGTGGGCGCGGGCGCAGGGGCCGTGGCCTTCGGCTTCAAGGGCGGCATCGGCACCTCCTCCCGGCGACTGGGAGAGGCCGAAGGCGGCTGGACCGTCGGCGTGCTCGTGCTGACCAACTACGGCGGCGACCTGCGCATCTCGGGCGCGCCGGTGGGACGCGAGTTGCGCGCGCGGGGCCCGGCCCCGGCCGGCGGCTCCGTCATCGTGGTGATCGCCACCGACGCTCCGGCGGACGCGCGCAACCTGCGCCGTCTGGCGGCCCGCGCCATGCTGGGTTTGGGGCGCACGGGCTCGTCGGGCTCGAACGGCAGCGGCGACTACGCCATCGCCTTCAGCACCGCGCCCGAGTTGCGCATCCGCACCGGCCGGCCGCCGCAGCCGGTCCGGCTGCTTTCCAACGAGGCCATGTCCCCGCTGTTCGCGGCCGTGATCGAGGCTACCGAGGAGGCGGTCTACAACTCGCTGTTCCGAGCCGTTACGCTTAGCGGCCGCGGGCGCACGGTCCAAGCCCTGCCTCTGGCGCCCACGCTGGAGATCCTGCGCCGCTACGGCGCGCTGCGCTGACCGGCCATCCCGCAGCTCGTCGGGCGGTGCCGGCCGCAACCGTCGTAGAATCGCTTGGATATGCGGAAACCGGCTCTGCTGCTGTTGTGGGCGGCTGCACTGGTCTCCGCCGCCGGAGTGAGCATCACGGGCGAGCGCAAGCTGTGGCGCTCGGTCACGCTCACCTTCGACGGGCCGGCCGCAGCCGAAGACTCCCTCCCCAACCCCTTCCGGGATTACCGGCTCGAGGTGGTTTTCACGCACGCCGGAGGCAAGCGCTACCGCGTGCCCGGCTTTTTCGCCGGCGACGGCCGCGCGGCGCATACCTCGGCCCGTGCCGGCAACCGGTGGCGCGTGCACTTCGTCCCCGACGCCGCGGGCCTCTGGCGTTTCACGGTCTCCTTTCGCTCCGGCCCCGACGTGGCCCTCAGCCCGGATCCCGACGCCGGCCGCCCGCTGCCGCCCGACGGCCTCACGGGCAGCTTCACGGTCGCGGCGGGCGAGCCGACCGCGCACGACCCCCGCGACAAGGGCCTGCTCCGTTACACGGGCGAGCACTACCTGCGCTACGCCGGCACGGGCGAGCGCTTCCTGAAGGGCGGCGCCGACAGCCCGGAGAACTTCCTGGCCTACTTCGAATTCGACGGCACCTTCGACACCGACCCCGCCCCCAACGAGGGCGCCTCGACCGGCAGGCCTTTCCTGCACCGTTACGAGCCGCACGCCCGCGACTGGCGGCCGGGCGATCCGGTCTGGAAGAACAACCGCGGCAAGAACATCATCGGCGCCTTGAACTACCTCGCCTCCAAGGCGGTCAACAGCGTCTACTTCCTCACCTACAACCTGGACGGCGGCGACGGCAAGGACGTCTGGATGTGGATCTCGCCCGAGTCGCGCGACCGTTACGACCTCAGCAAGCTCGACCAGTGGGAGATCGTCTTCTCCCACATGGACCGGCTGGGCATCCAGCTTCACGTGGTGACGCAGGAGACCGAAAACGACCGCAAGCTGGGCGGCGGGCCGGGCCTGAATCCCATCCGCCGGCTTTACTATCGCGAACTGGTGGCGCGCTTCGCCCACCATTTGGCCTTGATCTGGAACCTGGGCGAGGAGAACAACACCCCGGACGCCGACCGCAAGCAGATCGCCCGCTACATCCGCGAGCTGGATCCCTACCGGCATCCCATCACGGTGCACACGCACAACAACCGAGCCCCGGATTTCTACAACGGGTTGCTGGGCGATCCCCACTTCGAGGCCGCCTCGATTCAGGGGCGCATGGAGAATTACTACCGCGACGCGCTCGTGCTGCGCGAGCGCTCGGCCCGCGCCGGCCGCCCCTGGGCCGTCTTCGGCGACGAGCAGCCCAGCGCCCAGGTGGGCGTGGCGCCGGACGAAGCCGATCCCGAGCATGATCTGCCCCGCATCGAAGCCCTGTGGGGCAACCTGATGGGCGGCGGCTCGGGCGTCGAGTGGTACTTCGGCTACCAGTTCCCCCACAACGACCTGACCTGCGAGGACTGGCGCACCCGCGAGCGCATGTGGGACCAGACCCGTTACGCGCTGGAGTTTTTCCGCCGCCACCTGCCGTTTTGGGAGATGACGCCGCAGGAGGCCCAAGGGGCCAGGGTCCTCGCCAAACCGGGCGAGGTCTATGCCCTCCAACTGCCGCGCGGCGGCGCGACCAGTCTGGAGCTGCCTGAGGGGTCGTACTCGCTCTGGTGGTACAATCCGCGCACGGGCGGCGAACTGCTCGAGGGCGAACTTGCTCCCCCGGCGGGTCCCGGCAGGCGGCGGATCGGCCCGCCGCCCGCCGAGCCGACCAAGGATTGGGTGGCGCTGATCCGGCGCCGTCCGGCGCCCGCTACTGGCCGATGATGTCGAAGGTCGTGGTGCCCGGCTGGCGTACTTTCGAGTACACCTGCTCCCAGGCCTTGTGCGCCGGATGGTCGGCGTAGACCTTCAAGGCGGCCTCGTCGTTCATCTCCATGCACACGCCCCACTGGCGCACGAGACGCGTGACCGGGCCGGTGACGTCTTTCTCGCCGGCGGCCAGCTTCTTGCGCGTGGCGGCGTCGGTGTTGAAGATCGGCAGCGGGTTGCGCAGCTTGCCGTACCAGACGCGGCTGAGGCCCGGAATCTTGCCGGGCAGCTCATCGGTGGCCTTGAAGAAAGCCTCCCAGTCGGCCTGGGTGGCCGATTCGACGGCGGTGAAGGTGAAGCAGTGCATCAGCTTTTTCTCGCCGGCCGCCAGGGGCGCAGCGGTGGTGAGCGCGATCCACAGCAACCCCGAACCAAAGAGCCTTTTCATGTGTCCTCCCAGCGTTGCTTGACGGTCGCCCGGCGCGGAGACCTGACTCCGGCGCGAGCTCAGCTTGCATTGTATCAACCGGAAGGAGCGGCCTTGGCCGGGATCCCGCTCACAGCAGGCGGAAGTTCACTTCGACGGTCGCCAGCACGGCCACCGGCTTGCCGTCCTTGTATCCCGGGCGGAAACGCCACTTCGAAACCGCTTCGATGGCTTTCTCGTCGAGGCCGAGGCCCAGCGGGCGGATGACCTTCAAGTCGCGCGGGCGGCCCTGCTCGTCAATGATGATCGAGAGCATGACCGTGCCCTGGTATTTGGCCTTGCGAGCCTCCTCGGAGTACTCCGGCTCGACCTTGTACAACACCACGGGCGCCGAGACCCCGCCGCCTACGCGATAAACGCCGCCGCCGATTCCGCCCCCTTCGCCCGGGCCGTAACCGCCGCCGCGGCCCGGTCCGACGCCGCCGCCCGATCCCGTCCCGATCCCTCCGCCCGAGCCGGGTCCGCTGGAGGGCGGCCCCATTCGGGCGAACGGATCGCCGTAGTTGGGCAGGTTCACGTTGGGCAGGGGGGTGTCCGGAGGCATGATCAAGGTCGGCTCCATGATCAGCTTCGGATTGGGATTCTGGATCACCGCCGTGGGCGGCGTGAACTGCCGGAACGAGGGGCGGGGCAGCCGGCCCTTGCTGGGCGGCAGCGGAGAGCGATCACCCCCGCCGCCTCCGCCTCCCATCTGCGTGTCCTTGGGCTTGAGCTGAGGAAGGTAGGGCGCCAGATCCGGGGCCACCAGCGTCACCGTATCCCGAACGGTTCGCTGAACAGTGGGATTAGAGGCCACCGTAAAGGCCAGAATCGCCGCCGTCACGTGCAGCACGGCGGAAGTCAAACCGGCCTGCCGCCCGTAACGGTACTCGCCCCAGATGTCCTTTACGGCCACGGGCTTGGAAGTGACTTCCAGGGGCGGCAGCTTGGGCGGGCGGATCGTGTCGCGGAGGTTGGCCAGGAAGGAGCGGTACCACGGCGTCTGGGTCTCGACGGGCAGCAGGCGTTTGAGGTGATCCTCGGCCTGGATGAGCGCCGGCGCGCCCATCCCCGCCACATCGCCTTGCGACTGCTGGGCTTGTTGCCCTTCCGTGCTCACTTCACCCGCCTTGGCGGCGCTTGCCCGCCTTGCCTACCGTTTTAGATGTCCCGCCGCCTCCGGCAGTTACCTGCCTACCAAAAATTGTAGCACAGACGCCGTTGCGGCGGACGATTTTCCAAAGCTTGGAAGACCCTCCCTCGGCCGGTCGCCGCCCCGCAAAAAACGCCCTGCTCTTAAGGGAACTTGACCTCTGCATCCGCGCTAAACAGCCGGAAAGGCGAGTATTGGAAGACGTCCTCGACCAGCAGCACGTCACCGATCAGTCTCCGGCGAACCACCGATGCGGGCGTCACCACCCCGTGGGAGCTCAGCACGTAATCCACCGCCGCATGGTCGGTGACCGTCCGGCCATCCTCCTGGTGCCGGCTTTCCAGCGTGATCCGCAAGGGCAGCCCGTCGGGATCGCGGAGCCAAAGCTCGCCCTCCACCGGCCGGCGGCGTGCTTGCCCCTGCTCGAAGATCGTTAGCGATTCGGCGCCCCCGGTCTGGCGGTAGCGAACGATCTGGACCGGCTCGGCGCCCACCCGCGCCTTGCCCGCCGGCTGGAAGGTGTATTCGACCAGGCGGCGCCGGGTGAACAGCAGGATGAGCTGGCCGAAATCGGCTGCCGCACCCCGCAGCCCGTAGCGCTCGAACTCCTCGAGCATCCTTCGCCTCAGCCGATCGTCCGGGGCGCGCAACCCGGACAGCAGCTTGCGCCGGGCGCTTTGCGGCGCTGCGATCCGCCGCCCGTCCACCGAGATGACCTGCCGGAACTCATGCAGCCGGTCGGGCGATTCGCTCAGGGTCCCGTAGCTGTATTCGGAGACGATTTCGCGCGTGCGGTAGTCGAGTTTGGGCCCCTCGGCGGGCGGCTTGACGATCCGCGGCCGGAAGCGCCGGCCGGTGCGAAGAGCCCGCTGCCGCAAGGTTTCCTGGGCAAGCAGCCTGGGCGCCAGGCGGCGGAAGACCTCGGCCTCTTCCGAGAGCCGATCCAGCAAGGGCTGGATCGAGCCGCCGGGTTGGCCGGCGGCCAGCATCAGCGTCAAGGCCGCCGCGGCGCTTCCCATAGCCCGATTGTAATCCTCGGCGGCGCCCTCGGCCCGGCTGGGCCGGGGCGCGCCCTGGACCGGGCAGTTGCGGGCGCCGCCCCCGCATCGCTAGAATCAATCCGTTTGCGGCGCTGTTTGGAAGGCGCCCTCGCCTTGTGCGCCGCCGAAGATCAACCCGGAGGATTCATGTCCGTCGAGCAGAAGGTCAAGCAGATCATCGCCGAGCAGTTGGGTGTGGATGAGAGCCAGGTGGACAACACCGCCTCGTTCGTGGACGACCTCGGTGCCGACTCCCTGGACATCGTCGAGCTGACCATGGCCCTTGAAGAGGCTTTCGATCTGGAGATTCCCGACGAGGACGCCGAAAAGATCACCACCGTCAAGGACGCCATAGACTACATCGAAGCCAAGAAGGCCGGCAAGTAAGCGGCGCGGCCCCCAGGTTCCAGCCAAAGGAGCGGAGCTTTGTCGCGCAGGGTTGTAGTTACCGGTGTCGGGCTGATCTCGCCGGTGGGGATCGGCGCCCAACAGACTTGGCAGGCCTTGCTGGAGGGCCGCAGCGGCATCGCCCCCATCACCGCCTTCGATGCTTCGGCCTTCGCCTGCCGGATCGCAGGCGAAGTCAAGGGGTTCCAGCCCGAGGAGTTCATCGAGCGCAAGGAACTCAAGCGCATGGGGCGGTTCATCCAGTTCGCCATCGCGGCCACCGAGTTCGCCGTGCGCGAATCGGGCTTGAAGATCGGCCCGGAGGACGGCGAACGGGTCGGTGTGTACATCGGCAGCGGCATCGGCGGCTTCGAGGTGATCGAGCGCGAGTTCGAGGCCCTGCTCCAGCACGGGCCCCGGCGCATCTCGCCCTTCTTCATTCCCGCCACCATCATCAACCTGGCGGCCGGTTACGTCTCCATCCGCCTGGGGGCCAAAGGCCCCAACTCCGCCACCGCCACCGCCTGCACCACCGGCGCCCACGCCATCGGCGACTCCTTCAAAATCATCCAGCGGGGCGACGCCGACGTGATGATCTGCGGCGGCGCCGAGGCGCCCATCTGCCGCATGGGCATCGGCGGTTTCGCCGCCATGCGCGCGCTCTCGACACGCAACGACGAGCCCGAGCGCGCCAGCCGCCCTTGGGACAAGAACCGCGACGGCTTCGTGGTGGGCGAGGGCGCCGGTCTGTTGATTCTGGAAGAGCTCGAGCGGGCCCGCCGGCGCGGCGCTCCCATCCTGGCCGAAATCGTCGGCTACGGCATGAGCGGCGACGCCTACCACATCACCGCTCCCTGCGAGGACGGCGAGGGCGCCTACCGCGTCATGCGCAACGCTTTGCGGGACGCCGGCATTCGGCCCGATCAGGTGCAGTACATCAACGCCCACGGCACCTCGACCGACGTGGGCGACCGCGTCGAGACCCTGGCCATCAAACGCTGCTTCGGCGAGCACGCCTATCGGCTGGCGGTCAGTTCCACCAAGTCCATGACCGGCCACCTGCTGGGCGGCGCCGGCGGACTGGAAGCCGGCGTCACCGTGCTGGCCATCCGCGATCAGATCGCTCCGCCCACCATCAACTACGAAACGCCCGATCCGGATTGCGATCTGGATTACGTGCCCAACCGGGCGCGGCCCATGGCGATCGAGTACGCCCTGTCGAACTCCTTCGGCTTCGGCGGGACCAACGGCTGCCTGGTCTTCAAGCGCTTCGTTCCCTGAGGGCGGCGGGGCGCCCCGGCGCCCTCAGTGCGCGCTCGACAGGTAGGCGAAGCGCAGCACGAACAGGCAGGCCAGCAGGTAAACCAGCCAGCTCACTTCGCGGCCCCGCCCGCACAGCAGCTTCAGCGCCGCGTAAGCGATGAATCCCAGGGCGATGCCGTTGGCGATGCTCGAGGTCAAGGGAATCGTGATCATAGTCAGGAAGGCCGGCATCGCCACCGCCGGGTCCGACCAGCGTACTTCCGCCACCGTAGCCACCATCAGGCTGCCCACCACGATCAGCGCCGGCGCGGTGGCCGCCGCCGGGATGAACCCCGCCAGCGGCGCGGCCAGCAGCGCCCCGATGAACAGCAGGCCGGTGACGATCGCCGCCACGCCCGTGCGCCCGCCCGCGCTCACCCCCGCGGCGCTCTCGATGTAGCAGACCACCGGCGAGGTGCCCGCCAGCGCTCCTCCCACGGTGGCCGCGCCCGCCACCCCCAGCATCGTTCCCGCGCGCGGCAACCGGCCGGCGGCATCCAGCAAGCCCGCTTTCTTGGCCACTCCGATCAGCGTGCCCACGTTGTCGAACAGCACCACGAAATAGAACACGAAGATGATCTCCAGCAGCCCCGCGCCCAGCGCCGGGCCGATCTTCAGTTGGAAGGCCGCCGCCCACATCTCGGACCAGCCGAGCGAGCCCGGCTGCCAGCGAGTCAGCCCGAAGACCGCGCCCGCCGCCGTGGTCGCCAGAATGCCCAGCAGCATGGCCGCCCGCACGCCCCAGGCGCTGAGCGTCGCGATGACCAGCAGGCCGAAGATCGCCAGCAGCGTGTTGGGCTCCCGCAAATTGCCCAGCGCCACCGTGGTCTCGGGATTGGGAACCACGATGCCCGCGTTGCGCAACCCGATCAGAGCCAGGAACAACCCGATGCCCGCCGCCACCGAGGCGTGCAGCTCCAGGGGAATGGCGGCCACGATGCGTTGCTGCACCCCGGCCAGGGTCAGCAGCAGGAACAGGATTCCCGAAACAAACACCGCTCCCAGGGCGACCTGCCAGGGAAGGCCCATGCCCTTGACTACCGTGTAGGCGAAGTAGGCGTTAATGCCCATGCCGGGCGCCAGAGCGACCGGATAGCGCCCCAAGGCGCCCATCAGGATGCTGGCCCCGGCCGCGCACAGGCAGGTGGCCGCCGTCACCGCCGTGGCCGGCATCCCGGCCGCGCTCAAGATCGAAGGGTTCACAAAGACGATGTAAGCCATCGTCAGGAAAGTGGTCAGCCCGGCCAGCGCCTCGGTCCGCCAGTCCGCCCCGAGTTGCCGGAACTCGAAGTATTCCTCCAGCCTGCGAATCATCAGGCCTCCCCGCTCGATCGAATCTACACGAATGTACAACGCCGCGCAGCTTGCCGCGCCGAGACGGCGGGCTCGACACGGGCCGCCTCCATCCCCGCTGCCGGAGCCCGGCGGCGCACGTCAGCCGGCCTCCCCGGGCGGCCTTGACATGGGGCCGGAAAGGGCGTACAAACACCATAGGGAGGTTTGTTCGATGCTGGAGCTGAGCAAGCGGAACAAACCTGACCTGGACGACAGGAAGGTGATCCTCCTGGAGTTCGTGGCCGCCTCCACGATTTTCTTCATCATCGCCCTGGTGCTCTACATGGTGTTCACTTACCGGCCGGCTTGAGTCCGGCTCCGGCCCGTGCCGGTGCGGCGGCCGGCGCGATAATCCCAAGGAGGAACCGGGTTTGCCTCCGCCCACAGGCCCCGGCGGGCGGCGCGGGCCTCTTCTTCCAGCGCCGCCAGGGTTAAGTCCCCGGGTGCATAGTGCCTGTACCACCAGGCCAGGCCGGCCCGCAGCAATTCGTGGTTGAGCACCCGCCCGTCCGGCAAGACGACGTCGGCCAGCAGTCGGCCGTAGCGGTCGGTCTGGTAGCTTCTCAGCGCCACCGTGCGGCGGAAGCACAACTCGGCGGTGAAGCGGCGGGCGGCGGTTCCGAAGGCCTGGCCGCGCTCCGGGCAATCCACTCCGTGCAGGCGGACGCGAACAGTGCGGCCTCCGATGAGCACCTCGATGGTATCCCCGTCGAGCACCCGGACCACCTGGCCCGAGGGCGCGCCCGATGGCGGCAGGCGCCGGCAGCCCGCCAGTAGCGCCAGCAGCAGGGCGGCCCCGGCGGCCGCCCTCCGGCCGCGCCACGGTGCGCGCCTCACGCGGCCTCCCGAGGCCGGCCCTCCGGCGGCTCGAAGCGCGCCCGAATGTAGGCCAGCGCCTCCTCGCGCGTGCCGATGAGGCCCTCCAGTTGCGCGTCCTCGGCCTCGCGCAGCATGGCGGCGAAGGGCGGCCCGGGCCGGTAGCCGGCCGCGATCAGATCGTGTCCGCTCAGCAGGCGCGGCGGCTTAAGCGCTTCCGGCGGAGCCTCGGCCAGCTTCCGGAGGGCGAAATGGTAGTTGTCCAGGTTGCCGTGGCTGGCCAGGCAATCCAGGCGGTGCAGTTCCAGGTGCTCCTCAAAGCGTTCCATGCGCAGGAAACGCTTGAGCTTGCTTTCTCGCATCTGGCGCAGATGGCGCCAGCGCAGGTGATGGCGGACCAGGGCCTCCACCTGGCGGATGTCGTCGTGGGAGAAGCGCAACCGGGTGAGGATCTCGACCGCCATGCGCGCCCCCACTTCGGCGTGCTCGTCGAAGCGAATGCGCTCGGCCACACGGTAGGTGGGCGGCTTGCCGACGTCGTGCAACAGCACGCCCAGCGCCAGGGTGCGGCTGGGTTTCTCCATCCGCTCCAGCATCAGCAGCACGTGCGTCCAGACGTCGCCTTCCGGGTGGAATTCCGGCGGTTGGGGCACGCCCTTCAGGGCGGCCACTTCGGGCAGGATCTCGACCAGCAGGCCGGTCTCCTCCATCAGTTCCAGGCCGCGGCGCGCCCCGCCTTCGGTCAGCAGGCGCACCAACTCCTCCTGAATCCGCTCGGCGGCGATCTGGCGGATCCGTTGCCGCTGCCGCCGGATGGCGGCCAGGGTGGCGGGCTCGATGCGGAAGCCCAGCGCGGCGGCGAAGCGCACGGCGCGCAGCATGCGCAGATGGTCTTCGGCAAAGCGCTCCTCGGGATTTCCGATGGCCCGGATCAGCCCGGCGGCCAGGTCCTTGCGCCCGCCGACGAAATCCAGCACTTGGCCGCTGTCGGGGTCCATCAGCAGGCCGTTGATGGTGAAGTCGCGGCGCAGCACGTCCCGGCGGGGGTCGGTCTCGAAACTCACGGCGCTCGGGCGGCGCCCGTCGCGGTAGGCATGATCGCTGCGGAAAGTGGCCACCTGGACTTCGGCCTCGCCCTCCCTCACCAGCACCACGCCGAAACGCGCGCCCACCAGGCGGGCGCCCGGGAACAGCTCCAGGACCAGCTCGGGCGGCGCATCGGTGGCGACGTCGTAGTCTTCCGGTTGGCGGCCCAGCAGACGGTCGCGCACGCAGCCGCCCACCAGCCAGGCCTGCCGGCCCTGGCGGCGGAGGCGGTGGACGATCCGCCGGGCCAGTTCCCCCGCGTGAGTATCCACCATTCTATGATCGTATAGGTAACTCAGCGGGAGGTTTTCGGCGATCGAGAGCGCAATTCCCAAGCCCCCCTCGGCCCCCGGCGCGAAAGTGGTGGTGGCCACGACGGTGGCCCTGTCGTTCATCTCCTTCTGGCGCGCGGCGGCGATCGTGCTCTGCGATCTGGCCTCCTCGTCGTTTTACGCCGGCGGCATCGCCGAGCAGGCCATCGGCAAATCCGCCCCCTGGTTCGTGCTGGCGGTCATGCTGTTCGCCTTTGCTGTGCGCTCGGTCTACATGGAGAGCTGCTCCATGTTCGTGCGGGGCGGCGTGTACGTGGTGGTGCGCGACAGCATGGGACACGCCATGGCCAAGCTGTCGGTCTCCGCGCTGGTGTTCGACTATATCCTGACCGGGCCGATCTCCTCGGTCAGCGCCGGCCAGTACCTGGCGGGATTGATCAACGAGGCCGGCCACACCCTCTCCCAGCCGTTCCGCCTGGATCCCAACGCCTTTGCCGCCGCCTTCGGCCTGGCGGTGACGGTCTACTTCTGGTGGTCCAACGTCAAGGGGATTCCCGAATCCAGCGGCAAGGCGCTGCGCATCATGCAAGTGACCACCGTCATGGTGGGAACCATCCTGCTGTGGGCCCCGCTGACCTTGCTGATCCGCGGCAAGCCCAACCTTCCTCCCGCGCCCCTGCCGGCCAACCTGCATTTCAGCCCGGACGCGCTGGGCTGGCTGAAGGGCACCTCCTGGCCGGACGTCGCCGTGGTGGCGCTGCTGATCGGCTTCGGCCACTCGATCCTCTCGATGAGCGGCTTCGAGACCCTGGCCCAGGTTTATCGCGAGATCGGCCACCCCAAGCTGAAAAACCTGCGCCGCACCGCCAACCTCGTCTGCGGCTACGCCTTGCTGTCCACCGGCGTGGTGACGCTGCTGGCCATGCTGATCATTCCCGACGAGGTGCGCCCCCGCTACTACAACAACCTCATCGGCGGCCTGGCCATGAATCTGGCCGGGCCGGAGCTGATGCGGCTGGCCTTCCACGCCTTCGTGGTGCTGGTGGGCGTGCTGATCCTTTCGGGCGCGGTCAACACCTCGATGATCGGGGCCAACGGCGTGCTCAATCGGGTGGCCGAAGACGGCGTCCTGCTGGGCTGGTTCCGCCGGCCGCACCCGCGCTTCGGCACCTCCTACCGCATCATCAACCTCATCACGCTGCTTCAGCTCGCCACCATCCTGATCAGCCGCGGCGACGTCTACCTGCTGGGCGAGGCCTACGCCTTCGGCGTGGTGTGGAGTTTCTGCATGAAGGCGCTGGGCGTGCTGGTGTTGCGCTTCCAGCGCCACGATCAGGAATACAAGACGCCGCTCAACCCCCGCCTGGGGGGCCGGGAGATCCCGCTCGGGCTGGGTCTGATCACGCTGGCCCTGCTGGCCACCGCCCTGGCCAACCTCTTCACCAAGCAGTTTGCCACCCTTTACGGGGTCTCCTTCACCCTGCTGCTGTTCCTGCTGTTTTCCGCCTCCGAGCGCATCAACCTGGCCCGCCGGCGGCAGCAGAAAGAAGGGCTCGAGCAGTTCAACCTGGAGCTGCAACCCAGGGTGGCGGCCGAGACGGTGCGCGCCCGGCCGGGCTGCGTGCTGGTGGCGGTGCGCGACTATCGGCACATGCATCACTTGCAGCGAGTGCTGGAGAAGACCAACGTGCGGCGGCACGACATCGTGGTGATGACCGTGCGCACCGTCTCGACCGGCGCCGGCGAGTACGAACTCTCCGAACAGCAGCTCTTCACCGACTACGAGAAGGAGCTGTTCACCCGCGTGGTGGCCCTGGCGGAAAAGGAAGGCAAGCCGGTCGAGCTGCTCACCGTGCCGGCGGTGGATCCCTTCGACGCCATGGTGCACACGGCCGCCAATCTGAAAGCCTCCCGGCTGGTGACCGGCGTCTCGGCCCGCATGACTTCCGAGGAGCTGGCCCGCCGCATCGGGCTGGCCTGGGAACGATTGCCCGAGCCGCGCCACGCCTTCTCGCTGGAAGTGATCAGCCCGGACCGGCCCTCCATTTACGTCAACCTGGGGCCGCATCCGCCTCGGCTCTGGCCCGAGGATGTGGACCGGCTGCATGAACTCTGGCTGCGCCTGGCCGAGCTGGAGGGCTTCGGCTCCAGGCTCCATCACCGCGACGTGGTGGGCGTCGCCCTGCGCCGCCTGGAACGGGATTTGGAAAGCGACAAGCGCGCCGACGTGATCGAGGACCTGCGCAAGGAGCTACGGCTCGGCTGATTTTTTCCTGCGGCTCGAAGACTTCTTGCCGCCTTCCGCCTGGGCCGCCTCGGGCGCGATCGAGGAGAGCACTTCCCGGAACAGGGCTTGTTTCTTGAGATCCCGCTTGCCGGGCG
Organism: Solibacteraceae bacterium; assembly: GCA_037444625.1. Classification (GTDB taxonomy): domain Bacteria; phylum Acidobacteriota; class Terriglobia; order Bryobacterales; family Bryobacteraceae; genus DTHT01. Next base: position 21,271 of record JBBIMA010000028.1, on the reverse strand, counting down.
GCGGCTGTTCGTGCCGGTAGTCGTGCTCGTGGTAACAGGTGCGGCAGCGCACCTTGGCCGGTTCGGCGTTCAGCATCGAGACGATCGAGTGATTCGTCAGCCGCTTGCACTTCACGCAGTAATCGTCAATGACGTCGCCCAACTGGAGTTCCCGCATGCCGGCCTCCGCCCCGCACCGGACTTGCTGATTGTAGCACGGCGCGGGCCGTTCAGAACGCTCCGGCCGCCAGCCCCAGAGCGGCGGCGGCCAGCAGCACCCAGCCTACGTCCACCTTGGTCGCGCTGAGGACCAGCAAGGAGGCGGCGGCGATGGCGGCCGGCGCCGGTCCCGTGATCGCATCGCGCGCCAGGGGCAGGGTAGCGGCCGCCAGCAGGCCGGCCGCCGCCGGCAGCACGCCCTCGATGGCGCCCCGGATCGCCGGTTGGTCCGCGCGCGCCCCCAGATAGCGGGCCAGGGGGATGATCAGGAAGGCGGGCGTCATCAGGGCCAGCAGACCCATCAACGCTCCGGGCAGTCCGGCGGCGAAGTAGCCCACGCTCACCACGTACAGCCCGTAGGGGCCGGGTCCCGAGCGTCCGGCCACCACCGCCGCATTGAGCTGGCGCTCGCTCAGCACGCGCCGCGTCGCCACCAGGTCGTGATGGATCACCGGCAGCGAGGTCAAGCCGCTGAAGGAGGTGGCGGTGGCTTTCAACAACAACAGGTACAGGCTCAGCAGATTCATGCCGGCTCCCTCGAGGGCCTCTCGACCGCCGGCCGGCGCCAGACCGCCCCGACCGCCGCCGCCAGCGCCAGCACCGGAATGGGCGGAACCGACAGGCCCGCCAGCAGCGCCAGCGATCCGCCCGCCAGCAGAGCGGTGCGCAGCCGGTCGCCGCGCCCCAGCCGCGGCCGGACCAGGTTCCAGGCCGCCGCAGCCATCATTCCCACCGCCGCCGCCAGCAGGCCTGCGATCGCTCCCGCTGCCGCCCGGTTGCTTTTCACTTCCTCGTAGAGCACCGTCAGCGCCACCGCCAGCAGCGCCGAAGGAGCCGTGGAGGCCAGCACCGCACCCAGCGCCGCCGGCCAGCCCCGCACGTACCAGGCGGCCGCGGCGCAAAAGGCCAGCACGTTGGTCCCCGGAGTGATGCGCGCCAGCGCGTAGGCCAGCCCGTAACGCTCCGGGCTCAGCCAGCCGCGCCGCTCGACCAGCTCCTGTTGGAGCGCGGCCATGGTGGGCTCGCCGCCCCCAAAGGTCAGGTTGCCGATCCTTAGAAAGATCAGCAGCAATTCACCCAGCGGGACTGCGCTCATGCCGACAATGATACATTCGTAACTGCACCCGCCGTGCTCAGAGGCAAACGGCTCCTCATTGTCGGGTTGGCCGCCCTGGCGGCGCTGGCCGCTCTGGGCTGGATCGTGCTGAGGCTGCGCGCCTCACCGCCGCGGGCGACCCAAAAGGCGCAGGCGCCGGGCGTCGCCTCGATCCCGGCCGAAGTTCGCCTGACCGGTACGATTCGCGCCCGGCAGGTGGTGGCCGTGGCGGCGACGGTCGAAGGGATCCTCGAACAATTCATGGCCGAGCCCGGCCAGGAGGTTTTTGAAGGGCAACTGCTGGCCCGCATTCGCAACGGCGGCTTGGAGGCGGCCCGGCAGGCCGCCCAGTCCGACTTGGAGCGGGTCGAAGCACGCGTGCGCGCCCTGGAGAGCGGCCTGATCGCCGCGCGGCTGGAGGCTTCGCGCTCGCGCGCCGACGCGGACCGCGCCCGCAGCGAATACGAGAAGGCCGAACGCCTCTTCGAGCGCCAGAATTTCCTCTTCAAAGAGGGCGCCACCCCCAAGCTGGTTTTTGAAAAGGCGCGCAAGGAGTTTGAAGCCGCCCGCCAAGAGGCGGAGACCATCGGCGAACTGGCCCGCGTGGCCGAAGACCGGGTCGCTTCGCTGACCAAAGAGCTGGACGGAGCGCGACGCCTGCTGGAGGAGAAGCGGCAAGCGCTCGAGGAAGCCCGGCAGAATCTGGAGGCCGCCGAGGTCCATTCGCCCGTGGACGGCGTGCTGCTGGCGCGCAGCCGGAAGGTAGGCGATCCGGTGGGCCCGGACGTGCAGGATCTGCTTCAGATCGCCGTGGACTTGTCGGCCTTGGAGGTGGTGCTGGAGCCCGAGCCGCCCGTGCTGGAGCGCATCCGCCCCGCTCAGGAGGCTCTGGTCGAGGTGATCGAGGGCCCGGCATCCGGCATGCCGGGTCAGGTTTCAGCGGTCGAGCAGGGCCGCGTAATCGTCGCCTTCGCCAATCCCAGCCCGGCCGTGAAACCCGGCATGACGGCCCATGTGCGGATCCGGCTGGCGCCTCCCGCCCCCGGCAGGTGAGTCGCGCGGGCCTCAGCCCTGCCGAGCGGGAAGGGCCTGCATGCCGTAGCGGCGCGCCTCCTGCTCCATGAGGCGGGTCAATTCGGCCTTGACCGGCTCGGGGAGCCGCGACGGGGTGTAGGCCGCGATGCGGCGCTCGACCTCGCGGGCCGCCCGCTCCAGGAGGCTGAGAGAGCCTTCCTTTGCCCAGCGGGCCCGGTTGGCCCGGTCCAAGACCCCGCCGGGGAAGGTGATCTCCCGGCGCAGATGGCGGCGCGTGTGCTCGGCGATCAGCAGGTGTTTCTCGGCCAGCAACTCCTCGAAAATGGGCAGGGCGGGAAAGTCTTCCCGAGGCTCGATGCCCTCGATCAGCCGGTAAGCCTGGCCGCAGATTTCATTGTCCAGCACGAGTTTCTCCAGGCTCTGGCAGCTCTCGAAATCCAGCATGCCCGGACCGGAAACGCTGTTGATGCCCGCCAGCGCCGCCAGCACCGCTCCCAGGCCCGTTTCCATCCCTGCCTGCGCGTCCAGTTGCTTGGCGTCGCTCAGCGCCACATAGCCCTGGGTGGGCATGCCCAGCCGCTTGCCGATCTGGCCGGCGGCGCAGTTCAGCATGACGGTTTCGATGGCGCCCATGGGCGTGGTCTCATAGCGCACGTCGAAGATCGCCGGCGAGCCGCCGAACAGCAGCGGGTGGCCGGGCGCGACCGACTGGCTGATGACCACGCCGCTGAGGTTCTCCGCCGTCTGCTGGATGAGGCTGCCCACCAGCGTCACCGGCGCCATGAAACCCGCCAGCGGCATCGAGACCAGCTCGACGGGGATGCCCGCGCGGGCGCAGTCGGCCAGATTCTGGCTGGTCACGTCGCTCCACTTCAAGGGCGCGGTGGGGCAACAGGAGAAGATCGTCAGCGGCTTCCGGCGCAGGGCCTCCCGGCTGCCGCGCACCGCCACTTGCAGTTCGTGCATGAGCCGGAAGGACTCGATCGTGAAGGCGCCGGTCACCACCGGTTTTTCCCCGTAGAGCAGGCTCAAATAGAGCCGATAGCTGTCGGCGATCGGCTCGGGAACGTCGGCCGGGATCAAGGCCGTACTTTGGGAGGCCAGGTGCTCCAGCCGGCTGGTCAGCTTGACGTAGCGGATGTAGTCGCCGGTGTCCGGCTTGCGCATGCGCCCGCTGGGCCAGTCCAGGATGTGGATGGCGGCCGAGCCCGGCGTGAAGTATACCCGCTCGCCCGTGAAGTCGTGGGTCTGGTTGCCCAGCGCGTCATACAGGCCGAAGGAGCGGGGCACGGCGGCCAGGGCGCGGTCCAGCAGATCCTCGCTCAGGCGGATCCTCCCGTCCGCCTGATCGGCCCGTGCGCCGTGATCCGCCAGAAGCTCCCGCAGGGCGGGATTGTGAAGCTCGAAACCCAGCCGGCACAGCAGATCGCGCGCCTGGGCGATGATCCGCTCGACCAGCTCCTCCTCCAGCAGCCGCAGGACGGGCCTCATGGGCGGCCTGCCTCAGGCGGCGTCCGCGTGCCGCTTGAGAATCTGCGGCAGGTTTTGCGAGAACGCCGACCGGGCCAGCACCATGTCGCAGCCGGTCTCGTGCGCCTTCTGCTTGAGCTCGCCCTGTACGTGGGAAAGATAGCCGATCACGCTGATCTGTTTCAGGTCCGGATGACTCTTCAAGCGGGCGATCATCTTCAGCGGCTGAACCGCCTGAAAGTTCAAGTCCATCACGATCAAGGCCGGCATTTCCTTGGCCTTTTCCAGTAGATCCTTGTCCGTCTTGACGAACTCGACTTGCATGCCCGCTTTCTTGGCCGCGTCGGTGATCTTGATCGTGAAGAACAGATCGCCCACCGCCGCCAGCAGTTTCTTGGCCTGTTTCTGCATAGGAACCTGCTTTTTGCTTTGTCGGCAATCGTCGAAATCGGTCTAGATTCCGAGCGAGTGCTTTACCTGGGGGGAACCCCTATCTTAACTTGCCCGAGGGCCGGGGCGCAACCGCGTCGCCCATCGCCGGGCGGCCTTTCAGACCCCGGCCTCCGCTGCCCCATTTCGTCGCGCCGCAGGCAGCCCGCCGCGCCTTGCCCGCAGCCCCGACCCAAGCCGCCGTGCGTAAGCGGCGGTAAAGGCGGCCGCGAAGTAAAAAATCTGAGCCGAATAATAGACCCACAGCAACAGCACCACCACAGAGCCGGCCGCTCCGTAAGCCGAACGCAAAGCGCCTCCGCCCAGGTACCACCCGATCGCCGATTTGCCCAGCACAAACAACAACGACCCGACCAGCGCGCCCGCCCATACGTCCTTCCAGGCGATGACCGCATCGGGCACGAATTTGAACGCCAGGGCGAACAGCACGGTGGTGAGCGCGAACGACAGCAGCAGGTTGGCCCCCTCCAGCAGGGCGGGCGAGGCCCGTCCTCCCCACAGCATGCGCCAGAACGCTACCAGGACCGCGCCGGCCGCCACCGACGCCACCAACAGCAAACCGATCCCCATCATCAGAGCCAGCGCCCATAGCCTTTCCCGCAACAAGCGCAGCAGACCCCCCGAGCGCGGCTGAATGTCCCAGAAGGCGTTCAGCCCGCTCTGTAGCTCAGCGAAGGCCGCCGTCGCCCCCGCCAGGCTCGCCAGCAGACTCCCCAGGGAGTACCATCCCGCGGCAGAGTGCCGCCAGGCCCGGGCCAGCAGGTCCTGGATCGCTTCGGCCGCATCGGGGCCGACCAGGCGCGTCACCTGGGCTTCAATTTCCCCGCGCGCGGCTTGCGGCCCGAAGATCCAGCCCGCGGCCGCCACCGCCGCCACCAGCACCGGCGCCAGGGAGAATAGCGAGTAAAAGGCCAGGGCCGCCGCCGGCCGCCCGGCGTCCCGCCGCCACCAGTCCTTCAGAGCCTGCCCCAGAACTGCCGGCCACCGACTCATGGCGGCGACGCCGAACCCTCCCCAGGCTCCCCCGGCCGGCTCAAGTGAGCTTCTCCCCGATCGCCTTGGCTTGCAGGAACAGCAGCAGGTAATCCGGCCCGCCCGCCTTCGAGTCCGTGCCCGAGAGGTTGAACCCGCCGAAAGGATGGGCTCCCACCATCGCCCCGGTGCACTTGCGGTTGATGTAGAGATTGCCCACGAAGAATTCTTCCTTGGCGCGCTGGATCTTCTCCCGGTTGGCGGTATAGACCGATCCGGTCAGGCCGTACTCGGAATCGTTGGCCAGTTCGAGCGCGTGCTCGAAGTCCCGCGCCCGGCTGACGGCCAGCACCGGCCCGAAGATCTCCTCCCGGAAAATGCGCGCCCCGGGCTCGACCTCGGCGAAGATCGTGGGCCGGAGGAAGTAACCGGGCCCGCCGGCCCTCTCCCCGCCGGTCACCAGACGGCTCTCCTGCCGGCCTATCTGGATGTAGTCCAGGATGGAGCGCAGGGCCGCTTCATTGATCACCGGCCCCAGGAAATTCTCCGGATCCTCGGCCGGACCCACCCGCAGGCTTTCCGTCCGCACTTTAAGCCGCTCGAGAAACTCCTCGTAAAGCGCTTGATCCACGATCGCCCGCGAGCAGGCCGAGCACTTCTGCCCCTGATAGCCGTAGGCGGAGACCAGCACGCCCTCCACGGCGCGCTCCAGGTCCGCTTCCCCGTCCACGATGATGGCGTCCTTGCCTCCCATCTCGGCGATCACCCGCTTGATCCAGATCTGGCCGGGCTGCGGCACGGCCGCCCGCTGGTTGATGCGCAGTCCGACTTCTTTCGATCCGGTGAAGCAGATGAAGCGCGTCAGGGGATGCTCGACCAGCAGGTCCCCGATGGCGCCGCCGCTGCCGGCCAGCAGGGAGAAGGCGGCCTCGGGGAAGCCGGCTTCGGCCAGCACTTCGGCGAACTGGGCGGCGATGGTCGGCGTGTCACTGGAGGGCTTGATGACCACGGTGTTGCCGGTGACCAGCGCGGCCGTGGTCATGCCCGCCAGAATGGCCAGGGGGAAGTTCCAGGGCGCGATGATCACGCCCACGCCCAGAGGCAGGTACACCAGCTCGTCGCGCTCGCCCGGAAACTGCACCGTCGGGTGCGACCCCGCCAGCCGCAGCATCTCCCGGGCGTAGTACTCGCAGAAGTCAATCGCCTCGGAGACGTCGGCCTCCGCCTCCGGCCAGGTCTTGCCGGCCTCATAGACCAGCCAGGCGTCGAACTCCATCTTGCGCCGGCGCAGGATGGACGCCGCCCGCAACAGCAGGGTGGCCCGCTCCTCGGCAGGCCTGCGTCGCCAGACGGGAAAATACCGGTAAGCTCGCTCGAGGGCCAGGCGCGCCTGCTCGGGCGTGGCCCGCTGGTGCACGCCTACAATCTCCTCCGGGGCCGAAGGGTTGCGCGAAAGGAGTTTCTCGGGGGACCTGAGGCGCTCGCCTCCGATCCACAGATCGTACTCGCGCCCGAAGCGGGCGCGCACGCCGGCCAGCGCCTCCTCCATGGCCCGGCGCTTGTCCGGCGCCGAGAAATCGGCGTAAGGCTCGTTGCGAAAAGCGGGCAAGGTTTCGCGGACCGCCGCCGGTGGTGACGCCATGCTCCCTCGCTTCCCGGCCCTGTCTTAGCCGCCCACCAGCTTCCGCCCGCGCTCGAGCAGCTCGCCGGCATCTTCCGCGATCTCCACCCCCTTGCGGTAGATCTGCCGGCCGCGCTCGGCGATTTCCTCACCTAGCTCCCGGCCGCGTTCGAGGATCTGCTCGCCGGTTTCGGCCAGCGCCTCCCGGGCCTCTCCGGTCTTCTTGGCCAGATACCGGCGAGTCTCCTTGCCCGATTTGGGGGCGTAAAGCAAGGCCACGCCGGCCCCCACGGCTGCCCCGATCAGGAACCACACGAACTTCTCGGCGTCTCTGGACATCGGTTGTCGCCCTCCTGCTTCGATTGTAGAGGAACCCGGCGGGCTGCGCCTGCGCAGCTCCCCCCTACGGGGCGAGGATCGCCCATCAGGCGGCCGTGCCCGGCGGCTCCTGGTGCGCAGACTGGGCTTGCGCGCCTTCGGGCGCCCCCGGCAGCCCCTGACCGGTGGCTCTCTTGATGCGGGCCAGCGAGCGCAACACGTTGCGGCGCACGATCGCCTCGCGGTCCTTCAGCAGGCGTCCCAGCACCGGAAGGAACTGGGGATCCTCCAGGAAGCCCATCGCCCAGGCGGCGGTGGCGCGGAAGGCGGCCGACTTGTGGGTTGCCATCTCCTGAAGCAGCGTCGCGGCCGCGGGATCGCCCAGCAGATACAAACCCACCAGCGCGTTGCCCACCACCCGGTTGTTGGAGTCTTTCAGAGCCAGTTTGAAGAGATCCGCCGCGCCGGGCGCTTCCAAACCCCAAAGAGCCTCCACGACGTTGGCCCGCACCCGGGCGTCGGACTCCAGCAGGCGCTGCTCGGCCCAGGCCCCGCTTTTCAGGCTGCGTCCCACCATCAAGGCCGCTTTCGAGCGCACTTTCGGGCTGGGATGCCGCAGCAACTGGACCAGGTTGACCACCGTGCGCGTGCCGTCGGAGACGTTCTCCAGGATCTCCAGCAGGCGGTTGATCCGGACCGGATCGGCGGCCGCCGGGTCGGGGTGGGTACCCAGGCCGCGCAGCAGCCAGCGGGTCAGCTTGGCGTCAAGCATGGGATCGGCGCGGGAGAGCAGGCGGGTCAGCTCGGTCGCGGCGCTCGGGCGTAGGGCGGCCGGATCGGAGAGGATCTTGGGGAGGGCGTCGAATCCGAGCAGGAGGTTGGAGAGGAACTGGCGGGCGGGAGAGTCTTCCGGCAGGCCGGCCAGCAGTGGGATGGCCGAGGCGCAGAAATCAGCCGGCTGGGCCTGGAGCAGGGCGCGGACTTCCGAGCGGGCGGCGGAGGGCTGCTGAGCAAACGAGTGCAGCAGCCCCTCCAGGCGGGCTTGGAGTTCGGCCCTGGACCGGGGCTGGACGACGGGCTCGGCCACGCATCCTCCCTGGGGGAGAAATCGGCGCTGCCGTCGCAGAGCTTTAGCCGCTCGCCCTACTCAGCCGAACCACCACCAGCGCCGCCGGCCCGCCGGCGGCGTTCCCACTTCCCCACCCTCCAGGGCCGCCTGCGGGTTCTCCACCAGCAGCGCCTCCGCCCTGGGCCGCCCGTAGCGGGACTCCACCCAGCGGAAGGCCTCGTCCAACCGCGGCGTGCGATCCTCCGGATCGTGCGCGTCGCTGGCGATGAAATGCACCAGGTTCCGCTCCAGCAGCACCCGGGCGAACGCTCGCGCCTCCCGACCGAACCGCCCGAACAGGGATTGGGCCGTGATCTGCAACTTGCACCCGCTTTCCACCCAGCCCTCCAACTGCCCCAGGCGTTGCTGCAACAGCCAGTTCCGCTCGGGATGCGTGATCACGGGCGTCAGGCCCGCCGCCCTCATGCGCCCGAAAATCTCCTCGATGCTCTTGACGATCAGCAGGTCGGAGAACTCCACCAACAGGTAACCCTGCCCGTTGATGCTGTAGCGCTCCGGATGGGCCAGGGCGTCTTGGATGTTATCGAAGTTGAGCTGAAGGTCGCAGCCGCCGTAAATCCGGGGAACGTCTCCCACGGCGGCTTGCAACTCGGCGATCTTCGCCCCCACCAGCTCGGGATCGAAGGCATACTCGAGGCTGGCGTGCGGAGTGGCCACGATCTGGCGGGTGCCGCACTCGGCCGCCAGCCGAAGCATGGCCAGACTTTGTTCGAGCGTGGCGGCCCCGTCGTCCAGACCCGGCAAAATGTGGGAATGAATGTCCGTCATGCGATGCCGGACGGCGGCTGAGGGCCGAGGAGGCCGGGCCCCCGGCTAGATGAACATCTCCTCGTCGTGGGTGGCCTGGGCCACGCTGGTCTTGGCGCCCGAAAGCGCGGCCAAGGCGGCCCGGATGCCCGCCGTCAAGCCGTTGATGTGCCGGATGGGCCGAATGATCCCGCTTTCCACCAGCGCGGTGGTTTGCTGGAAGCGGCCCACTACGTCGTCCAGCACCATTTCGATCCGGTCCATCTGCACGCGCGTGCGGGTGCTGGCTTCGGTGAGCATCTCATCCACGTGAGCCAACTGCCGGCGGCTCAGCTCGACCACCTCGGCGGTCTTGGCCGAAAGATCGCCCACCGCGCGGCGCAACTCCTCCAGCAGCTTCCTGGCCGATTCCAGGGCGGGCTCGGCCTTGGCGACCAGCGCCGAGACTTGCTCCTTCATGCGCCGGTTCGCCAGGTAGATGGTCACCAGCAGCACCACCTGCACCACGATGGCCGCCGCCCCGATCACCATGGCGGCCGCCATCACGTACACCAAAGTCGTCTGATCCATGCGCCTTCAACAGCGGCCGGAGTCAGGTCTCGGCCCCGGTTTCCTTCTCCGCGGTGCGGCCCGCCAGCGCATCCCGGTAAGCCTGCTTGCCCGCTTCCACCGCGGCCGCCAGCGTCTCCCTCTGCTTGCTGATGGCGCCTTTGCCGCGCTCGATCAACTCCTCGGCGGAGTCCTTGAGTTCTTCGCCCCGGCGCTTGAGGTACTCGCGCCCCTCGTCCGCCTTGGCGCGGATGTACTGGCGGGTCTCCTGGCCGGACTTGGGCGCAAACAACACGCCCACCGCCAACCCGATGCCGAAGCCGAACATGAAGGCGGTGAACTTGCTATCCTCGGCCATTTTCTGCTGCCTCCCTTTAGGTCACTGGCATGGGAACTCCAGCCGGGCGGCGCCTCGGCCCCTGGCACGGCCCCGGCGCTCCGCGGCGTCGCCGCCGCTGGCTTCCTGCATACTACCATACTCTTTCGGCGGCCTTAGAGGAAAGCCTTAGCCGGAGGCTTGCCGCCGCCGCGGTGCTAGGCTAACCTGTCTTTGGAATGAACTCTGCGTCGCACAGGGATCCGGCCGAGGAGGCACCGCCGGCCGGCAAGGACCGCCCGGACCGCGCCCGCCGCCGGCGCTCGCACCCCCTCAGCCGCATCGGGGTGGCGATTGATTCGGATCTGCTGGAGCGGTTCGACCGCCTGATCCGCCGGCGCGGCTACGCCAACCGCTCGGAGGCCTTCCGCGATCTGATCCGCCAAGAGTTGGTCGAGGAGGCCTGGGAATCGCCTGAGGGTCAGGTGGTGGGCGCCGTCACCCTGGTCTACGATCATCACGTCCGCCTGCTCAATGAGAAACTGCTCGAGTTGCAGCACGAACATTACAACCAGATCCTTTCCACCCTGCACGTGCACCTGGATCACGATCACTGCCTGGAAGTCCTCATCGTGCGGGGCAAAGCGCAACTGGTGCGCCGCATCGCCGACGCCTTGATCGCCACCAAGGGCGTCAAGCACGGACGGCTCACCATGGCCGCCGCCGGCAGCGCCCTGTGAGCGGCGCGCGAGCGGGTCGGGAGCCGGCCGTGATCTTGGGCTGCGGGATAGACAGCGCGGAGGTGAGCCGCATCCGCGCCGCCGCCGAGCGCTTCGGCGAACGCTTCCTGAAGCGGGTTTTCACCCCGGCCGAGATCGCCTACGTCGAGCGGAAAGCCAACCGCTGGGAGCGCTACGCCGCCCGCTTCGCGGCCAAGGAGGCCGGCATGAAGGCCCTTGGCACGGGGCGGCGGGGCGCCGGCTGGCAGGATTTCGAGGTGGTCAACCTGCCGACCGGCAAACCTGACCTCCGGTTGCACGGCCGGGCGGCGGAGCTGGCCGCCAGGCTGGGCGTACGCCGGGTGAACCTGTCGCTGACGCACACCGCGCAGGCCGGCCTGGCCGTGGTCATCCTGGAAGACTGAGGCCGCCTAGCGCGGCCGGCTGAGTGTCGCCTCGGGCGGCGGGGAAACCTGGGCCGCTTCCAGCCGCCGGGTCTCCTGCCAGGTGTAGATCATGCGGTGGATCACGGTGACGTTGGAGAGCACGGCGATCACCCACAGCACGGCCGCCATGCGGTCGAACAGCCCCCCGATGATCAGCAGCACGACCCGCTCCGGCCGCTCCATGAAGCCCACCTTGCATTTCGCAATCACGCACTCGGCGCGCGCCCGCGTGTAGCTGACCATCACCGAGCCGGTCATCACCACCGCCGTCAGCACGATGTAAAAGAACCGGTTGATCGAGGCGTAATAGACCAGCAGGCCCATCAGCAGCACCAGATCCGAGTAGCGGTCCACCACCGAATCGAAGAAGCCGCCGAAGGCGGTCACCCGGTTGGTCTCCCGGGCCACCCGGCCGTCCACCATGTCGAACAATCCGGCGGTCATGATCACCAGAGCAGCCGCCTGGAAGCGTCCTCGAGCCAACAGGGCGGCCGCCCCCGCGTTGATCAGCAACCCCAGGAAAGTGAGCACGTTGGGGTGGATCCGAGAAAGCGCCAGAGCGTGCACCAGGGCCCGGATGATCTTATCCGCCGCCAGCCCGATCGCGCGCGTGTACGTCATGGTTGCGGTCCGCGGGCCTCGCCCTCAGTTCTCCATGCTGTCGTGAATGGTCGTCAGCCTCAGAATCTCCAGCTCGCGCCAGCCGCCGGGGATCCGGATGCGCACCACTTCGCCCACCTCCTTGCCAAGCAGGCCCCGGCCGATGGGCGAACTGGTCGAAATCCAGCCCTTGCCGGCATCGGCTTCCTCGCTGGTCACCAGCTTGTAGGTGATTTCCTCGTCCTTGACCCGGTCCAGGACCACCACTTCGGATCCCAGCCCTACCCGGTCGCGCGGGATGCGGGAAACGTCCACCATCGAGATCTCGGCCAGCCGCTTGCGGAGCTGCGCCAGGCGGGCGTTGACGTAGCCCTGCCGCTCTTTGGCGGCATGATACTCGGCGTTCTCGCTGAGATCGCCATGAGCCCGGGCGCGCAGGATCTCCTTGGGCAACTCGTGGCGCAGCTCGTATTCCAGCGCCGCGATTTCCTCCTGGAGCCTTTTCTTCAGGTCTTCCATGGCAGGAAAAGGGATTCCCGCTGGCCATTATAAACCAGCCGCAGCCCTCAGGGACCGAAGCGCACGATCGCCAGCCCGATCTGCCCGTGGAGGTTTTCCGCCGGGGCCGCCAGGTCGCCCCCGCCGAACCAGACCCGTAGTTCGCCCGCCCCCGGCTCGACCGCCGGATCGCAGACCACACGCGAGGCCCAGGGCCGGGGACCCTCGAAGACCGGCCCCTCCGACACTCGGCGCCAGCGCACTCCGTCGCGCGAGCGCGCCAGGCCCAGCCGGCGGTTCTCGTGCCGGTCCCGGCCGGTGTAGAGCATCCAGTACCAGCCGTGCGAGGCCCACACGGCGGGCTCCCCCAGCCCGTTCTCATCGAAGGCGCTCTCGGCGCCCAGCTCCAGAATGGGGTTCGAGCGCAGCTTGAACCAGCGGCGTCCGTCCTCGGAGCAGGCCAGGCCCAGGCGCTGGCGGCGCGCCCGGTCCTCGCCCAAGTAAAACAGATAGAAGCGCGTTCCGAAACGCACGACGTAGGGGTCGGCTACGCCGCGCTCATCCCAGGCGCCGCGCGGCCCGGGCTCCAGCACGGGCGCGGGGTGCTTGCTCCAGCGCCGCCCGTCGTGCGAGATCGCCAGGCCGATGCGCGGCGGCCGCCCGGCCTGATACCAGTACCAGAAGTCTCCCCTCACCACCAGGGCCGAGCCGTTAGCCGCGATGTAATCGCCTTCCCAGGTGGAGGGGTCCGGCGCCAGCACCGGCCCCTGCTTGCGCCAGATGACCCCGTCGGCCGAGGTAGCCAGGCCGGTGCGCCACAGGCGCCCGTCGTAACCCGAATAGAAGTTGAAATACACCCCGTCCCGCCGCACCGGGGCCGGGTTCAGGGCGTCCACCGCGTCCCACTGCCCGGGCGCTCCCCGCTCCAGCACCGGCTGCGCCAGCGCCGTCCACCGCAGGAGGGGCTCGGAGGGAGGCTCGGGCAGGGAGGGCAGGGAAAAGTCGCGGTAGGGAACGCAGCCCGCCAGCAGGCAGCCGGCCAGCGCCGCCCATCCTGCCCGTCTCACGCCGGGATGCGAATGCGCAGTCCGGCGCCGTGGCCGGGCCGCGACTCGATCAGCAGCTCGCCGCCCAGGCTGCGCACGCGCCGCTTGATGCTCTGCGGGCCCAGTTGCAGCAGCTCGAGCTCCTCCAGCGTGAAGGAGCCCGAGAAGCCGAAGCCCGCCCCGTTGTCGTCCACCGCCATCTCGACGTGCCGGCCGCTGCGCTGGAGGCTGACCGAGACACGCCCCGCCCGGGAGTGCTTCTGGATGTTCTTCAGCGCCTCGCGCAGGATCTGCATCATCTCCTGGCAGGTCTCGGGCCCGCAGTTCAACACCGCGTCCGAGCTCGAGAAGCGAACCGGAATGCCGGTGTCCTTCTGAAAATCTTCGCTGATCCGCCGGGCGAAGGCCACCAGATCGGTTCCCTCGAACTGCTGCGGGCGCATCGTGCGCAGGAACAAACGCAGCTCGGCCACCTGGCGCCGCACCTGGTCGCGCAACTGGCGCAGCTCCTCCAGAGCGGCTTTCTGATCGCGCTCGAGCAGACGGCGCAGAATGTCCAGGCGGATCTCAAAGCCGATGAACTCTTGCAGCGGCCCGTCGTGAAAGTCCCCGGCAATCTTCTGGCGCTCTTCCAGGCGCGACTTTTCCGCTTCCGCCCGGCGCTGATCGGCTTCCCGGCGCGCCTCCCCCAGCCGCTGTTCCAGCCGCCGCTTCTCATAGGCGATGGCGGCCGAGACCAGGCCGCCGAACAGCACCAGGCGGCGCAGAGGCGCGGCCTCCGGCCAAGGGGCGGCGGCGAAAAACAGGGTCGAGGCGCCGGCCACGATCAGCACGTCGCTGGCGCTGTGTTCCAGCATCGCCTCCAGCAGCAGATAGCCGTAAAAGGCCGAGCTCAACCACAGCCCCGGGTCGTGGCCCCAGCGCGCGAACACCAAAAAGAACAGCGTGTCCAGGCAGAGGCTCAACAGGGTCAGGCCGGCGATGCGCTGGTAGCCCCCCATGAGCAGGCCGAAGGTGGCGTGGATCGAATAGACCACCGCCCCCAGCGTGACGAGGTTCAGCGCCGGCTTGCCCGCCCCCAGTTGCGCCGCCAGGCACAGCAGCCCCAACAGCAAGCGCGCCGCCGCCAGGGCGACCCGCCACAACGGGGTTACCGCGCTGTCCTCGCCGGCCATCGGATCCTGTCTTCTCCGGGCGCAGCGTCCGGGAAACCCCGGCCGCTACCTGCGATACAGATACAGCGTGTGGCTGCGACCCTCCCCGTCGTCGTCAATATACTCGGTCTTCACGGGGGTCCAGCCCGAGAACTCGAAATCGTGCGAAACGATGCGCGCCCCTTTCTTGAGTTGCTTCTCCAGGAGCGGCCGCACCTTGTCGTTCGAGGAGGGCAGCAAATATACGGTGATGACGTCCGCCTTGCTGTAGTCCTGCTTCATGATGTCGCCCTGGATGATGCGGGCGCGCTTTTCCAGACCCAGGCTCTTGATCCGCTCGCTGCTCTGCTTCCAGAGGTCCTTGTCGAACTCGACGCCGGTGGCGTCGGCCCCGAACTTCTGCGCGGCCATGATTACGATGCGCCCGTCGCCGCTGCCCAGATCGAACATCTTTTCGCCCGGCTTGAGCTCGGCCAGCCGGAGCATCTTCTCGACGATGATTTCGGGCGTCGGATAGTAAGGCGCCAGTTTCTCGGTCTCCTGCTGGGCGGAAAGCGCCAGGCAACCTGCCAAAAGAAGAAACGATCTTCTCCTCATCCGATCTCGCCTCAGTAACTAGAGTCTACTCCATTGGGCGCCGGCGCGGCCGCGCCGCCTCACGGCGCCACATACAACCGGACCCGGTTACTCTGCCTCCCTTCGCTCTCCAGATAGAATTCGGCCGGCCCGAGGTTGACGATCTCAGGCAACTGAACTTCCACCAAATACAGGCCGACGTAGCCGGGCGCCAGCGTGGCTCGCACCACCTGGATCGGCGATCGGTCCAGATAGGCCCGCACCGGCGCCTCCACCGCCGGAGGGTCGGCCAGGGGCGCGGGCAGCCCCGTGGGCCAGGCCGGACGCACCCTGCCTAGGCCCGTGGCCAGCACTTGAATCCGGCTGCCCGAGCGGGCCGGATTCATCCCGTCCAGCAGCACCCCGCCGGCCGCCTCCATCGCCAGCGGGGACCCGTCGCGGTCCACCACGATGGCGGGCGAGACCGCTTGCAAGGGGTAGTCAAAGCGCAGGCTTTGCGAGCCGGCGCGCAGCGCCAGCGCCAACCGCTCGCCCAGGGCCTCGAAGGGAACCTGGATCTGCGATTCCCCATCGGAGGCGGCCAGCACGGGCGCCGCCAGTCGGCCGGCCTGCGCCTGCCCGATCCGCGCCCCCACCACGCTCAACAACGACCCCGGGGCCGCCGGCCGGAGGCTGGAATCCGCCGCATTCACCACTTGAGGCGCCCAGCGCCGGTGGGGCGCCGGGGCGGTGTAAACGCCGTAGCCCTCCAGGGCCACGAAAAGCTGGTTGGCGCCGGCATCCAGCCGCACGTCGCGGGCCGCGCCCCGGGGCAAGCCGTCCAGCCGCCGCCAGGCGGTAGCCGGCCCGGGCGCCCGCAGATCCGCCCGGGTGAAGTACAGGCCCCGGTCCGTCGCCAGATAGACCGCCCCGCTGGGAGCATCCGCCGCCACCCCTCGGGCGGCGGCGCCTTCGGGCAGGTCGGCGCTCAGATCGTCCCAAAACAGCCCGCCGTTGGTGGTGCGCAGCAGCCGGCTGCCGCTCGCCGTCCCCAAGGCGGCCAGCGCCACCCGGGGCTCGTTGCGATCCACCCAAATGCTTTCGACCGGCCCGGGCGACTCGGGTTGCCAGGGCAAGCGCCAGCTCTCGCCCCGGTCGGGCGAAACCCACAGCCCCCCGTCACGCCCTCCCGCGTAGAGGTAATCGCCCGCCGCGGCCAGCGCGCTCAGTTCGGCGCCCAAGGCCTGCGACAGCAGGCTGCGCAGCGCGGCCTCCTGCTCGTAGCCCGCATCGCGCACCGGCCGCCAGGCTTGTCTCTCGCCCGGCGCCCATTCCAGCGGGCCGATTCCTTCCGCCTGGATCCGCAGTCCCCGCACCCCGTCCGGCGTTCCCAGAATCCGGCGCACCGGGAGGTTGGGCAATCCCTGGTGGATCCCGCTCCAGCAAAGCCCGCCGTCGGCCGAGCGCCACACCCCGTAGTCGTTGGCCACCACCACCAGGTCGGGATCCTGCGGGGAGACCGCCAGGTCCCGCATCCCGCCGCCGATGACGGACTCCTGCTGATATGCTGTCAGGTTCCTCCATGAGCGCCCGCCGTCGTCGGAGCGGTAAACGTGCCCGGCCAGCGCATACAGCCGGCCCGGGCTTAACGGGTGTTCCCGGATGCCGGTGCGCGGGGGCGGCGCTTGCCCCTCGGCCGGGGTCCAGCGCCCGTCGGGCTCGGCCCGGAAGACCAACCCGGAGCGCGTGCGTACCAGCAGGGAAGCACCGTCGGAGGAAAACCACACTCGCTCGACGGGACCTGAGGCGGGTGAGGCCAGCGACAGCTCGATCAGCTCCGTGCCTATGGGCCGCCACTCCGGGGCTGCGATCTGGGCGGCCGCTGCGCCGGCCAGCATCAGCGCCGCCGGGGCCCCAAGGCGCCGAACTGTGGCGTTTCGACCCATCCGATGAGTCCATTTTAACCCGCTTGAGGGGTTTCCGACTCGGTCCGGACCTTCTATTTGCACAGAAATTCGTCCTGGCGTGTAACTTGCATTGCAACTTTGGTGTAAACTTGGGTGTTGGAGTTCGGCGCCTCGGGCGGCATCACCGCCCGGAGGGGTAACGATGCCACGGGGGTACAGCACGGCGGCGGCGATCGGGCTGCTTGCAGCCGCGGCCTTGGTGTGTACGGCCCAGGCCCCGCCCTTCGCCGGGCCCCCTTCGCCCGGCGCGCCGTCCAAGGCGCAGCCCCTGGGTCCGCCCCAATCGCCCGGTGCGGCTCGCTTGATCGCGCTCACCGGTCAGGTTTCGGTGTTGCGCGATTCGGTCCCCTGGGCCTTGGAATTGGGCGACGAGATCCTGCCCAGCCAAATCATCGTCACCGGTCCGGACGGCTTCGCCCGGTTTCAACTGGCTGACGGCAGCAGCTTCGAGGTTTACCCGAACTCCCGGGCCACCTTCCGCAACAATCCCGGCGACTGGCGGCACCTGGTCGAAATTTGGCTTGGGCGCCTGAAGTTCCGCATCCAGCGCCTGGGCGGCTTGCCCAATCCCAACCGCGTGGACACCCCCACGGCCGTGATTTCGGTGCGCGGCACGGTGTTCGACGTCGAGGTGGAGGCCGAGGACGACGCCACCCTGGTCGTGGTGGACGAAGGGCAAGTGGCGGTGCAGCACAAGCTGTTGCCCCGCGGCGCGCCGCGTTTGCTGAACCCGGGCGAATGGATCCGGGTCGTCAAGACCCAGCCGCTGGCCCAGAAATCGGTGGATAAGGGATCGGTTTTGCGCACCGCCTTACGCGCCATCGCCGACGCCCTTTATACCGCCATTTACGACACCCCCGCCTCGACGGGCGGCGGTGGACCCGTGCCCCCGGCCGCCGGCGGCGGTGCTCCCGGCGGCGGATTGCCCGGCGATACCGGACCTCAAACGCCGCCCCCGCCTCCGCCGCCTCCGGACTCCGGCGGCCCGCCTCCGCCCCCGTGATCGGGCGGGCGGTCGCCGCTCGAAGCGCGCCGCCTTGCCGACGTGCGACACTGGGCAAGAGATGAGACCGTTGGCGCGCCTGGCGACCGCCGGGCTGATCCTGATTGTTCCGCCGGCGTGGTGCCAGGCCGGATCCGTGCCGCCGGAGTGGGAGGTCCGCGCTCAGATCGGCGGTCTGACGGCAGGTCTGGAGCGCCTCAAGCCGCTGCTTGAGCAGGTGCGGCCCCAGGAGTGGATCAGCCAGGGCGCCCCGCAGGGTTACGTCGCGCAGCACCGCACCATCGGCGTCGAGCTGGGATACCTGGAGCGCTCCGCCCGCCTCCTGGCGGAGCGGCCCGACCGGCTCACCGCCGCCCTGGATACCTTCTTTCGCGTCGAGCGACTTCAGGCCCTGCTGTCGTCGCTGGGCGAGGGCGTGCGCCGATACCAAAACCCGGCGCTGGCCGATCTGATTGACTCGGTGCTCTCCGAGAGCGCCCCGGCCCGCGACGGCTTGCGGCAGTACGTGCTGGATCTGGCCGAGGTCAAGGAGCGCCAGCTCGCCGTGGCCGACCAGGAGGCCCAGCGCTGCCGCGCTCTGCTGATCCGCCAGCCTCCGGCGCGTTCCTCGCCGCCCGCGCGCAAGGATCCTGCCGCCTCCCGGGAGCAGCCATGAACGAGACCCGCCAGTTCTCATGCAGTATCTGCGGCGAACCCTCGAGCGAGATCTGCGTGTACTGCACCAAGGACGCCTGCCCCAATCATCTCTGCCCCCGCTGCCTGCGGTGCAGCGATTGTTGCGAGTGCCAGGTGCCGCTGGAGGCCGGGGCCCTCGACGCTCGACCGGCCACTCAGTAAAGCGGCGGCTCGCCCGGGGGCCGCGTCTTCCAGCGGCGGTGCATCCACAGCCATTGCTCGGGATACCGGCGGATCACCGACTCCAGCAGCCGGTGCAGCCTTTGGGTGTCGGCTGAGACGTCGCCCGTGATCTCCACCGGCGGGTAAAAGCGCAGCACATAGCGGCGCTCGGCTTCCGACCAGAGCGCGAAGCCGGGGATCACGGCCGCCCCGCTGCGGGCCGCCAGCCGCGCGAAAGCCGACCCGGCGCAGGCCTTCAGCCCGAAGAACTCGACGAAAACGCCTTCCTCCGGAGCGGCGTTCTGGTCTATCAGGATGCCCACCGCGCGGTTGGCCCGGAGCGCCTTCAGCACGGCCCGGGCGGCGTCTTTCTTGTCCAGAATGCGGTTGCCGGAAAGGGCGCGGCGGCGGCGGACGAACCTCTCGAGCAAGGGGTTGTCCAGGGGGCGGGCCACCACGTCCATGGGACCGCACAGCAGGCCGTGGGCGAAAGCGCTCAGCTCCCAGTTGCCCAGGTGGGCGGCGGCGAACAGCACGCCCCGTCCCCGCTCCCGGGCGCGCCGGAAATGCTCCAGGCCCTCGTAACGTATCCACCGGGAAATGTTTCCCTCATTCAGCCTCGGCAGCCGGGCGAAGATCGCCGCCATCCGCCCCAGCGAGGCGAACATCCCCTCGGCGATCCGCCGCCGCTCGGCCTGGCTCAGCTCGGGCAGAGCCAGCTCCAGGTTGCGCAGCGCCGTGCGCCGCAACCGCGGAACCAGCCGGTCCGCCAGCAGGACGTAGAGCCGGCCCAGACGCTCCGCCACGCTCCAAGGCGTCCAGGCCAGCGTGGCCAGGGCGGCGCGCGCCGCCAGATATTCCGCCCAGTGGCGCGGTGCGCAGCGGAAGGGCAAGGCGGCTGAGCCTCGCGGGCCGGCTAGGCGTAGCTGGCCGTCGCTCCCAGGTTCTTCTCGGCCCGCTCCCGGTTGATCCGCTCCATGTAGCCCGAGGCCCGGAAGGCCGCCAGGGGATCCTCCGGCAGCCCTCGCGCCCGGCGCCATTCGCGGATCAGGCCCCGCACGTCGGTGGCGAAGGCCGCCTTCAGGCACTCCTCGGCGTCCACCAGCTCGCAGCGCTGCTGGTGCGCCGCCAGCCGGGCATGGTCCACCAGGGCGGCCTTGGCGTAGAGTTCCTGGGCGGTGACCGCCGTCTGGATCATCTCCTCGATCTTGCCCTTCAGGTTGTGGCTCTGGTCAATCATGTAGGCCACGTCGGCCTTCCGCCCGGTCTCGAACTCGTAGTAGAGGATCTCGTGGAAAATGCGGAAGACCTGATAGGGGTCAATCGAGCCCAGCGTCAGATCGTCGTCGGCGTAGCGGCGGTCGTTGAAATGGAAGCCGCCCAGCATCTCCTCGTCCAGCAGCCAGGCTACGATCTGCTCGATGTTCTGCGCCTGGTAATGGTGGCCGGTGTCCACCAGGACCTTGGCTTTCGGTCCGGCCGCGCGGGCCAGCAGCAGCGCCATGCCCCAGTCGGCGATGTCGGTGTGATAGAAGGCCGGCTCGAAAGGCTTGTATTCCACCAGCAGCCGCTGGCCCTCGGCCAGACGCTCGTGCGCCTCCTTCAAGCCCTCGATGAACCAGCGCTTGCGCTGCCGGATGTTGGCCGTGCCGGGAAAATTCGAGCCGTCAATGAACCACAGCGAGATGTCCCGGCTGCCCGTGATCGAGGCGATCTCGATGCATTCCAGAATGTGGCGCAAGGCTGCCTGCCGCACGGCCGGATCCGGGTTGCCCAGCGAGCCGTACTTGTACATCTGATCCTGAAAGACGTTGGGGTTGATCGCTCCGATCCGCACGCCGTACCGGGCGGCCAGCTCCACCGTCCGCGGCACGCCGGCCGGGCCCTCGGGAAAGTCCCATAGCACGTGCACCGCCACCGAAGGGCAGCAGCCGGTGTAGCGGTGAACCTGCGCGGCGTCGGCCAGCTTCTCCTCGATCGTGGTGGCCGCCCCCGGCTGGATGAACTTGCCGAAGCGCGTTCCCGTGTTGGCGAAGCCCCAGGAGGGCAACTCGATGCGGAAGGAATCCAGCGCTTGAACGACGATCTTTTCTGCTGTGGCGGGCATGTCCTTCAGACTATCATGCCCGCCGCCCCTCGGGCACCCGGCCGGTCCGCCCCGGGCCTTAACGGCCCAGGGTGAAATTGACTTCCACCTGCGTAGTGACGCGCACCGGCTGTCCGTTCAGCAGGCTGGGCTGGTAGACCCACTGCTTCACGGCGTCAATCGCCGCCTGCCGCAACAACGGCGGCCCGCTGACGGCTTCCACCTTCTCAACCCGCCCGTCCGGGCCGATCACCGCTTCCAGTCGCACCACGCCCTGGAGCCGGGCCTGCCGGGCCAGCGGCGGATAGACCGGATCGCGCCGGCGGATCAGCTTGGCCTCCTGGACCACCCCGCCCACTCGAGTGGGAACGGCGGCGGGCGTCCCGGCCGCCGGCGCCGCGGGCTTGGGCGCTTCGGCTACCGGCTGGGCGGGCGGCGCCGCCGGCTTGGCGGGCGGAA
>JBBIMA010000027.1:0-49054 GCA_037444625.1 Solibacteraceae bacterium | reverse complement strand
GGCAGCGAGCGGATCGCGATGCACACCCGCGCGCCGCGGCCGCACGCGGTGGTGAACCGCGCCGGTGCACACACTACGTGGGAATCACTGGGACGGACAGCGGTCCAGGCCAGGCTGGAATCACTGGTAGAGCAGGCGGCAAAGACCGAGCCCAGCTATGGCGACTTCCTGCCGGATCTATTGAGTACCGAGGCGGAGTCGCGGCACCAGCGCTATCTGAAGCGCGAACTACAAACGCTGCGCTTTGTCCGCCAGGCCGGCAATGTCTGCCTGTTGGGACCGCCGGGGGTCGGCAAGATGCATTCGGCGGTGGCGCCGGCCGAGGTGCTGCGCGCCTATGGGGTGGACTGGCTCCAGGCCCGGCGACCAGGTCAGCTCCAGGGACGCTGCCCGAGCCGGGCGGCAGACTGGCGGCCTATGCCGGCGCGATTCCGCCCACTCATCCTGATGCTGCACGGAGGCCGAATCCACACGAGCAGCTCAAGAGTTAGGGGCGCGGACGGTGACCGTAGCGATCTTCATAGAGTTCCCATGCCGTCCACCAAAGGGCAGCCCCGCCCTCAGTCGCCGACCCGAGTCAGCTTCACGGTGATTTCCCGCTGCGCAGGCAGGGGCAGACGGATCAGTTGCGGGCGCCGGTGGATGCGCACCTCGCCTCCCGCCCAGCGATACAAGCCCGGCCGCAACCGCCACACGCGCAGCGGGACCGCCAGCCGGCGCGGCTCGAAATTGTAAAGCTGCAACTCCAGCCCCTCCGGCCCCGCCTCCAGCACCGCCCGCGCGAAGCGCCCCTCGGCCGGCGGCCAGGTGAGGGCGAAGCTCGGGTAGCGATCGCCGCGCGGCCCCTCGCCGCCGAACAAGTACCAGCGGTATTCGGCCGGCCAGCGGTAGTAGACCCGGTCCGTGTAGATCACTTCGGAGGTGTACATCGCGAAATTCACCGCCAGCCGGGCCTCGGTCTGGCGGGCCAGCTCCGCCAGCCGCTCGAGCAGCGCCGCCCGCGACGGCCGGGCCTGAAAGCCGAAGGCCCGATCGTAGCGGGCGTCTCCGCTGCGCCGGCGCCACTCGTAGAAGGCGGCCGGAGCGCGGCGGATCTCGCGGCAGAGCGCCTCTGCCTCCGGGCAACGCTCGAAGATGCGGAAGCTCTCCGCTGCCGCCTCCAGCCAGCGCGGTTCGCCGGTCAGATCGTGAACCGCCAGCAGCAGCGAAGTCAAAGCCTCCTGGGCCTCGCCGCTCCACTGGTAGTAATCCCATTCGGCGGCCGGCTGATCCCAGCGCGGCGAGCCGATCAGGTACGCGCCGTCGGCCGAGCGCAGGGCGGGCGGAAAGATCCCGGGCGGCTTGCCGTGGGCGCCGGAGCGCATGGCCTCCGCCCAGGACTCGGCCCAGCGGGCGATGAGCCCGATCATCTTTGGGTCCTGCGTCAGGGCCGCGTACCAGAGCGCCGGCCCCATGGCGCGGGTGTTCAGGTGGACGTCCAGCGCGCGCTCGGGCTTGGGGTCGAACTGGCGGCAGTTGAACCACGCCCCGCGGAAGCGCCAGCGCCCGTCGCTTTGGGGGACGATCCAGTTCTCGGCGCAGGCGGCCGAGAGTTTCAGGCGGGCCAGGCCCTCGGGATCCTCGGGCAGGATGGCGACGCGCAGGGGAACGGTGTCGGTGCTGGGCTCGGAGGAGTGCTCGACGTCGGAGATTTGCCGATCGTAGCCTTCCGAGAGCACGCCGCTGGACCACAGTCCGTCGGCCACGCGGCGGATTCCTTCCAAGGCCGTCTCCGAGCCCAACCCCAGCGCCAAGGGCGCCCACTGCCGGAGGATCTCAACGTCGTCGCCCCAACCTCCGCCCAGCTCCCCGTTGGGCTGCTGCCTGGTTCGGACCCACCAGCGGGTGATCGCCTCGGCGCGGGCCGCCAGCTTGTCCTGTTCCACCGCCCAGGCGGGAGCGGCGGGCGGGGCGGGCGGTCGCGGCAGCGGCCATGGTTCGGGCGGGACGCCGGCGCAGTAAGGGCCCTGGGGCATGCGCTCGGCGGGAGCATTGATTCCCAGGCAGGCCGAGGAAATCATCTGGCGCAAAAGGGATTCCTGCGGCATCAGCCGCAAGCCGGCCCGGAACAGCTCGTCGAGGCGCTCCAGATCGCGCGGCTCGTGGTTTTCCGCCGCCAGCCAGTAGGCGGCGCGGGTCTGGTCGAGGAGCGCCTGGCGCCTCACCTCCGGCCGGCGGCTGAACGCCAGGCGGTCCGCAAGTTGTTCCAGGTAATCGCGGCGGCGGGTGCGCCCCGCTTCCCCGGGCAGGAAGGGCCCGGCGGCCCATTGCGCGGCGCGGGCGTGCCAGCTCGGGACCAGCTCGTTTTCGAAGGTTTCCTCCGCCGTCCAGCGCACGCAGGCCAGCAGGTAGCGCGGCGCCTCCGAACGGACGCGCAACAGCGTCTCTCCTTCCAGCATTCCCAGCAGCGTGATGTGCCGCCAGCCGCGCCGCGGGCGCAAGCGGTCGGGACCGGTCCGGGCGCGGTAGCGAGCGTCCAGGACCGCGCCGCCCGCCTCCAGCACGTAGCCGTGGTTCAGCTCGGCCGGAACCGCCAGGAACACTTCCACCAGTTGGCGGCCGGGCGCTGCCAGGCGAAACTCGAGGTCGCCGCCGACCAGCACGCCGCCGCTCAAGGCCGGATCCGCCAGGGAACGGTCGTAGGGATGCGGCACGCGCATCGCGCTGGGCGCCGCCGGGCGGTTCAGCCACGTCAGCTCCGGCGAGCTCGCCCGGCAGGCCGTGCCGGGCCCGGGATCGGAGAAGTACAGGCAGCCGGCCGGCGCCGCCTGGGCCACCACCAGCCAGAGAACAATCCGGTGAGCGCGCATACCTTAGCCTAGCCTCACAGCAGGAACCTCAGCCAGTCGCGCACCAGGGCGACCTCGGCGTGGTTGGGGATGGCCCTCATGGCCCGGCGTTCGTCTTTCAACTTGAGCAGCTCGCCTTGCGGCGTCTCCCACAGCGCGCGGCCCCGGCGGCGAAACCTCTCGAGCGTGGCGGAACGGCAGATCCCCATTCTCCGGGCTGCGCGCCGGATTCGTTCGACCTGCCAGTGGTCGCTCTCCTCGATCAGCAGCAGGGGAACACGGAAGGCGATGGCGTCGTTCACGGTTCCCCCGCCCGCTCGGGTGAGTACGGCGTCGAAGCCCGCGAACAGCACGTGGTGGGTCTCCCCCGGAATGCGGCCCAGGAAAGTGAGCCGCGGGCAGGCCGGATGAGACCCTGCTTCCAGCGCGCAGGATCCCAGACGCCGCATGCTCATCCGGATGCCTCGCCGCTGCGCCTCGGCCGGGCAGAACAGGGCGACGTGGTAGCGCGGCGGCCGTCTCAGGTAGTCGTCTACCAGTCCGGTGAGCAGCGTGTCCCAGACCGCGGTGCCGCCGCCGCTGATATGAAGTACGGGCAGATCGCCCTCCACGCCCAGCAAGCCGCGCACCACAGCGCGCGCCGGGCCGCCCGCCCAAGCTCGCGCGGCGCGCGGCCCGCCCAGCACTCCTGGGAGCCGGCCTGCCGGAAGCCGCAGCGGGCGCTCACGCTGCCAATAGCGCTCGTATCCGGCCGGCGTGATGGGCTGCGGGAACAGACGCGTGCTCCAACTGCGCATCTCGTCGCAGCGCATCTGTTCCAGCACGATCGCCAGCGGTTTGGAAAGCAGGCCGGCCTTGCGCGCCATCCACCGCAAGGTGTGACTCCAGGCATGATCGCAAACCGTGACGCACTCCAGCGGCCGCCGCGGCCCCACGAGGCGCCGCACGTTCTCCTGCCAGACCGCCGCCGCGAGCTGGGGAACGCCCAGCTCCACCGCCAGATGCGCCCCGCTCAGAACGCCGCGGGCCCGCAAAGCCTTCAGGTAGGCTCGGCGGGAGGCCCGGTAGTGGCGCCGGACGGCGGCGAGCGTGGCGGGCACGTCCACGCCCCCGCTCTTCTTCACCAGAAGCAAGGGATAGCGCACCTGGTCCAGGCGCACGATCTCGACCCGGGGGTCGCCGTACTTGTCCGAGTGAAATTCGGCCAGGCGCGCGGAGGCCGTCACCACCTGGATGAGCTCGATGCGGCGGCCGGCCTGCCGCAGCAGCTCCTTGGCGAGCCGGACGGTCCAGGCCGAAGTCCCCAGGCCGTCCTCGTTGGGAGCCAGACAGATCCGCAGCCCCATGCCTCTTTCAGTGTAGCCCCGGGTGCGGCCGCCTTCCTCAAGGCGCAGCAAGGGCGGGCGATAAGCCGGGTATGAGCCTGTGGATCGAGCGGGCGGCGATGCGGACGCGCCGCGAGCGGTTGCGGCGGCGGACCGAGGAGCTGCTGGAGACCGCGCAAGCCGGCCTCGAGCCCTGCGATCTCAGCCTGTTAGTGGAAGGGGAAGGCGGGGCGGTCTTCCTCACCACCGCCTCGGATTGGTCCCTGGATCGCCTGCTCCGGGAGCGGGGCGCGCAAGCCGGCTGGCGCATCCGGCGCCGGGGCGGGGAAGTACGCATCGAGGGCCGTTGGGGCGGGGACTGTTGCCGGCTGCGCGCGCCCGCGCTGCGGCTCAACCCAGACCGGCCTCGCGCAGGAAGCGGGCGGATTCTTCCGGCGGCGTAGGGTTGATGTAGAAGCCGGTGCCCCATTCGAAGCCGGCGATGCGGGTCAGCCGGGGGGTCAGCTCAATGTGCCAGTGATAGGAATCCTTGGGCGCCGCCTGCACGGGCGCGGTATGGATGAGAAAGTTGTACGCCGGTTTCTCCAGCACCCGCTCCAGCTTGCGCAACAGGACGCGCAGGGTCCACGCCAGGTTGGCCATGGAGGGCGGATCGGTCTCCTCGAAGTGCGAATGGTGGCGGCGGGGCAGGATCCACAGCTCGAAGGGGAAGCGCGCGGCGAAGGGGCAAATAGCCAGGAAAGCCTGGGTCTCCAGGACCACGCGAGCCCCGGTCTGCACCTCCTGCTGGACGATGTCGCAGTAGATGCAGCGCTCCTTGTAGTCGAAGTAGCGCTGAGAGCCTTCCAGTTCCTCCTGCACCCGGCGGGGGACCACCGGCAGGGCGATCAATTGCGAGTGGGTGTGTTCCAGGCTGGCGCCGGCGCTGGCGCCGTGGTTCTTGAAGATCAGCAGGTATTGCATGCGCCGGTCCTTGCGGAGGTCCACAATCCGGTCGCGGAAGGCCCAGAAGACGTCTTCCACGCGCTTCTCGGGCAGATCGGCCAGGGTGACGTTGTGATCCGGGGTTTCGATGATCACCTCGTGGGCCCCAATGCCGTTCATGCGGTCGTAGACGCCTTCGCCTTGACGGTTGAAATCGCCCTCGACGCGCAGGGCGGGGAACTTGTTAGGCACCACGCGCAGGGTCCAGCCGGGCTCGTTGGGGCCGCCGCTCTGGCGGTAGGCCAGGATCTCGGGGGGCGTCTTGCCCTCGTTGCCCGGGCAAAAAGGACAGAAGCGAACGCCCTTGATGAGCACCTGCTCGCGGGAGAAATCGCTGGGCCGGCGGGCGCGATCGGTGGCGATGATCACCCACCGGCCGGTGATGGGGTCTTTGCGGAATTCGGGCACCTAAAGGTCTCCGGCTCGGAGCGGGGACGCCGCCCGCAACGGAGCGCTGCGGCGGCCCGGAGAACGCAACATTATAGCGTCTTTACGGGGAATGCATCGCGCAGGTGGCGGATCCGGGGCTGCGGTTCCAGCAGGATGCTGATCAGGTCGAACCGCACGCGCTCCCAGGGCACGCCGGCCCGCCGCGCGTAGTCCCGGGCGGCGCGCGCCATCTGCCGGAGCTGATCGCGGTCCAGGTTGCGCTCGGGCGCGCCCTCCTGGTCGTTGCGGCGGCACTTGACTTCGACCATGACCAGGGTGGCGCCCTCCCAGGCGATCAAGTCAATCTCGCCCGAGCCCGACGGCGGCCGCCAGTTGCGCGCCACCACCGTCATTCCCTGCCGCTCCAGATGGCGGTGGGCCAGGTCCTCCCCCCGCCTGCCCAGCGCCTGATGCTGCGCTCCGCCGCGGGAGCGCGCGGCGTGCCGCGCTTCGTCGGCCAGCCGCAGCAGCCAGCGCCACATGCCCTCAGACTTTCTCCAGCTCGAATTCGATCACCTTGCCGCGGATGAGGAAGCACAAATAGTGCTCCCAAAAGAGCCGGAAGCGGGGCCAGCGGTTGACCAGCCACTCCAGCCCCAACCACCTCCACAGGGCAAGTAGGCGCAAGCGCACGGAAATCTCGCGGAATCGCGCCGGGGAGTAGTAGCCGAAGCCGCCGTGGCGCGGGCCGAAGTAGCGGAAGGAAAAGCTGTTCAGGTGCCAGCGGTGGGTGGGGTCGCAGAAGGAGCTGAAATCGGTGTAGTGCGGGGTGACGATGTACAGGCGCCCGGCGGGCTTGAGCAGGCGGTGGAATTCCTCGACCGCGCGCAAGACGTCGGCCAGATGCTCGATGACGTGGACGGCGCGCACCCTCTCGAAGCAGGCGTCTCGGAAGGGGTAGGGAAAGCGGTCCAGGTCGCAGATCACGTCGGCCTGGGTGCGCGGGTTGCGGTCAATGCCCAGGGCGCCCGGCTGCTTGCGCAGGCCGCAGCCGACGTCCAGGGTGCTCAGCTTGTCGGCGCCAGAAGGCGTAGGCACTCCTCCAGCGTGTCCAGGGCGAAATCCGCCTGCCGGCGGGTGACGACCAGCGGCGGGCTGAGGCGCACGCTGCTCGGTCCCGCGCCCAGCACCAACAAGCCGCGCTGAAAGGCCATCTGAACCAGGCGGTCGCGCAACTCCGGGGCCCGCTGCCGGGCCGCCTGATCGCGCACCAGCTCGATGCCGATCATCAGACCCAAACCGCGCACCTGGCCCACGCAAGCGAAGCGCGTGGGCCATTCCCGAATCCGCTCCATTATATGCGCGCCGATGCGGGCGGCGTTGGCCGTCAGCTCCCGCTCGAGCAGCTCGATGGTAGCCAGCGCGGCCGCCACCGCCACCGGGTTGCCGCCGAAGGTCGAGGCGTGGGCGCCCGGCGGCCAGTCCATGAACTCCGCCCGCGCCACCAGGGCGCTCAGCGGCAGCCCGCTGGCGATGCCCTTGGCCACGGTCATCAGATCGGGCGTGAGCCCGAAATGCTGCGAGGCCCACATCTTCCCGGTGCGGCCCATGCCCGACTGCACCTCGTCCACGATCAGAGAGATGCCGTGCGCCCGGGCCAGCTTTTCCAGGGCGGCGAAGAATTTCTCGGGAGGCACCACGTAGCCTCCCTCGCCTTGCACCGGTTCGAGGACGATGCCGGCCACCTCCTCGGGCGGCAACGCCGTGCGGAAGCGCTCCTCGATGGCCTGGACGCATTCCACCCGGCAGTCGGACTCGAGCTGCCCGTAGGGGCAGTGGTAGCAGTCCGGGTAAGGCACGTGGTGAACGCCGGGAAGCAAAGGGCCGAAACCCCGGCGCTGGACCGCCCGGCTGGCGGTCAGCGAGAGCGCCCCCAGCGTGCGGCCATGAAACCCGCCCAGGAAGGCCACGAACTGCGACCGGCCGGAATGATAGCGGGCGAGCTTGATGGCCGCTTCCACGGCTTCCGCTCCCGAGTTGCCGAAGAAGACCCGGCGGGGCGTATCGCCCGGGGCCAGGGCCGCCAGCCGCTCGGCCAGCTCCACCATGTTGGGGTAGTAGAAGTCCGTACCCGACATGTGAATGAGGCGGGCGGCTTGTTGTTGGACGGCCTCCACCACGCGCGGATGGCAATGGCCGGTGGCCACTACGGCAATGCCGGCGTTGAAATCCAGGAACCGGTTGCCGTCCACGTCCTCGACGATGGCCCCCTCGCCCCGTTCGACCACCAGCGGATACGGGCGCGTGTAGGAAGGAGACAGCACGGCGTGGTCGCGCTCGATCAGTTGGCGGGCGCGCGGCCCCGGCAGTTCGGTTACGATCTGAGGCAAATCGGGACGGGCCGGTGGAATCAATCCGTTCACGGTGAAGACCTCCCCTGATAGCAATCTCCTGACTTACGGCAAGAAATGAGAAGGCGGGAGGCGGCTCAGTCGCCCCCGAACAGGCCCGGGCGTGCGGATGCGGGCGCCGGCCTCATGTTTTCAATGTAGCGCAGCGGGGAGCGGGAAGCCAGGGGTCCCGGCGGGCCGCCGACCTGTCGTATGCTGGGGCGGGCGCGATGAGCGGGAAGCGTTTCCTCTGCCTGCCCGGCTGCACCAATTGCTGCCGCCGGGCGGGTTTCGTCTATCTGACCGAAGGGGACTTGGCGCGGGCGGCGGCGCACGTCGGGCTTCCCCCGGAGGAGTTCGAAGCCCGTTATGTGTACCGCACCCGCCACACCCTGCGACTGCGCAAGCCCCGCCGCTCTTCCTGCTACTTCCTGGCGGAGAGAGGCTGCCGATTGCATCCTGACAAGCCCACTCAGTGCCGGTTGTATCCCTTTTGGCCGGAGTTGATCAGCCGGCCGGAGGCCTGGCGAAAGGAAACCCGTCTTTGCCCGGGCATCGGACGGGGACGACTGGTGCCGGGGGCCGTCGCCCGGCGCAGGGCCGAGCGCATGCGCAAGGCCTATCCCTTCATGTACGAAGAGTGAAGGCGGGCAACCTCGCCCCCTCCGGTCTTCGTCTCTTGCTATAGGGGGATGCCGATGAATGGGCCGCCGGCCTTGTTGTTGGCGGCGTGGCTGACCGCCATACCGTCCGAGGATCTTCGCAACAAGCAGATCGCGCACACCAAAACGCACTTCTCCATGCCCGAGTACGCTTCGCTCGAGCAGTGGGAGGCCCGCCGCGGCGAGCTGAAACGCCAGATCCTGGCGGCCGCCGGTCTGTGGCCGCTGCCGCCCAGAGTGCCGCTGGAGGCGCGACGCGCCGGGCGGCTGGAGCGCGGGCGCTGGGCGGTGGAGAAGGCGCTCATCCGGACTTTGCCCGGCTACTATCTGGCGGGCAACCTCTACTTGCCGGTCGGCCGGAAAGGGCCCTTCCCCGGGGTGTTGATTCCCCACGGCCACTGGAAGCACGGCCGCCTGGAGGACTTGGACTCCTACTCGGTGCCGCGGCTGGGCGCCAACCTGGCTGCACAGGGTTACGTCGCTTTCGCCTACGACATGGCCGGCTACAACGACACGCGCCAGACGCCGCACGAGTTCGGCGAGAGCCCTGCCGAGCAGTTGTGGTCGTTCAATTCGCTGGGCTTGCAACTCTGGAATTCGATGCGGGCCCTGGATTTTCTGGCCTCGCTTCCCGAGGTGGATCCCGCCCGCCTGGCCGCTACGGGCGCTTCCGGCGGCGGCACCCAGACGTTCCTGCTGGCGGCGGTGGATGAACGGGTGAAGGTTTCGGCCCCGGTCAACATGGTCTCCGCCGTGATGCAAGGCGGCTGCGTTTGCGAGAATGCACCGGGCCTGCGCGTGGGGACCAACAACGTGGAGATCGCCGCCCTGGCCGCTCCGCGCCCCATGCTGCTGGTCGCCGCCACGGGCGACTGGACGCGCAACACGCCGCGTGAGGAGTTCCCGGGGATCTCCCGCATCTACCGGCTCTACGGGCAGGTCTCGAAGTTCGCCGCGGTTCAGTTCGAGGCCGAGCACAATTACGATCGCCGCAGCCGGGAAGCGGTGTACTGGTTCTTCCGGCGTCATCTCCAGCCGGGGCCGAGCAGCGCCCCGGTGGTCGAGACCGAGACGCCCGCCCTGGAACCCGAGCAGCTCTTGCTGCGGCCCGAGATCACCTGGCCGGCCGACGCCGTGGACTACGACCGGCTGTTCGCTTGGTGGCGCGAGAACGCTCGCCGCCAGACTCAAGCCATGAGCGAGGCCGAGCTGCGCGAACGCCTGGCGACGATCCTCGGCGCCCGCCGGCCGGAGCGGGTCGAAGCGCTGGTGGACGGCGAATTCATCGTGCTGGGCGCCGGGCAGGGCGAGAGAATCCCGGGCTTGTGGCTGCCCGGTCCGGGGGCGGAGGCCGCGGTTGTGATTCATCCCGAGGGATCGGCGGCGGCGCGCAAGACCTCACGGGTCGAAGGCCTAATCCGGGAGGGCACATCCCTGCTCCTGCTGGACGTCTTTCAGACCGGCGCCGCCCAGGCCGAGCGCGACCGCGGCCACCGCCACTTCTTGACCTTCAATCGCAGCGACGACGCCCTGCGGGTCCAGGATATCCTCACCGGCCTCGCGTTTCTGGAGCTGAGGCGGCCGAAGCGGCTGCGCCTTGTGGGACTCGAGCAGGCGGGCGTCTGGGCGCTGTTCGCCGCGGCGCTGGCTCCCGGCCGGCCCGTGCTCGAGGCTGATTTGAGCCGTTTCGACGGCGATGACGAAGACTTCCGCAAGCTGTTTTTCGTACCGGGCATTCAGCGGGCGGGCGGTTTGGAAGCCGCCCTGCGCCTGCTGGCGAGTCCGCCCGCCTCCGAGGCGATGCCGTCCGGTTGGTGAGGCCGGCGGGCTCAGAGCCGCAGATGCCGGAACTGGGGAATCAACTCAAAGGGCGTCTGGACGGTTTCGATTCGCTCGCCGATGAGCTCGATGCCGTCGGGGGCGAGCAGCCCGCCGGGATCCTCCATCTGCAAGTAGGGAATCTTGCGCGGCTCGATTCGCATGACGCGGCAACAGACGGCGTCCACCGCGGGCAGATTCCAGCCGGCGACCAGCACCCCGGCGCTCTTGGGCGTCCCTTGGATGGGGCCGTTGCCTTCCATACCCACGATGCCGTCCACGATGGCGAACAGCCGCGGCCGCCGGCGGCGGGCGAGCAGCCGGTGCAGGTCCGCGATGCACTCGGAGATGCCCGACCAGTGCAACAGGTTCTTGGGCCAACCGTAGACCGCTCCGGGGACCAGACCGAACAGGTTCTTCATGCTGAGAGTGGCGCCCACCCAGTGGTGCGTCTTCATCTTGGGCAGCGACACCAATAGGTCGCAGTCCAGCGCCGTGCGGGGCAGGTAAAGCCGGCGCAGCTTGGATCGCGGGCCTTCCAGCCGCACGGGCGCGATCTCGTCCAGATTCAAATCGGTGAAGCGGGTTTCGAAATCCGGCAGGAGGCCGAAATAGCCCGCCGCCTCGGCCAGCTCGAGCGTGTTGCGCCGGTGGCCGGGGCCTTCCGCGATGCGCACCTGAGCCGCTCCCAGAGCCCGGAAGGCTTCCAGCGCCGCATGCACCAGCAAAGGATGGGTGTTGATCGTGGTCCCCGGGTCGTACTCCACCAGGTTGGGTTTCAACACCACCCGCAGGCCGCGGGCCTCCACGCGATGTTCGGCCAGCAGGCGGCGCACGGCCTCGTAGACCTCTTGCGAATACCGGCGGAGGCGCACGACGGAGACGCGCGCCCGCTCGGCCGCCCGCCGCCGGGCGCAAGCGCCGCCCGCCAGCGCGGCCCCGGAGCCCGCCAGCCATTCCCGACGGCTCCAACCTCTCATCGCCTTCATTCCAGCAAGGGATTGCGGCCTTGCGCCGCCCGGCGAGCCAGCAGGCGCAGGGCCGTATCCATCAGGGTGTCTTCCCGAACCGAGGAAGGCGCCGAAGCCGCCCTGCCGTGGGCCCGCAAACCCATTTCCAGCCAGGCTGCTCCTTCCGCCGAGCGGCACTGCGCCAGGTGCCGTTCGGCGGCGGCCAGCGACCGCTCCAGCCCGGGCGCCTTCTCTGCCGCCAGCGCCAACAGCGCCAATCCGGTGGTCTCGGGGTAGGAGTTGATCTGAAAGCCCAGGGCCCGGGAGGAACCGTGATTCCAGCCGCCGTCGGCGCAGCGGCGCACCAGCAGGAACTGCCGGCCCTCTCGGATGCGCCGGCGAATTTCGGCCTCCGGGCGCACCCTGGAGACCTTGCGCAAGGCCAGCAAGGTAATGGAGGTCGGTATGACCCAAGCGGCCGTTCCCGGATACCACGGCCAGGCGGCAGGCGCAGCCTCGTAGTCCGAGCTGACGCCCAGCAGCTTCATGCGCACCTTATGCAGCCAGGTGGCCTCCCGCCCGGTCTGGCGCAAAATCCAGCGCAGAGCCTTCTCGCCCGCGCCTTCCACGCCTTCCAGCAGCAACACCAGCGCCGTCACCCAGGTGCTCTCGCCGACAGCGGCGTGAGGCGCCCAGCCGCCGTCGGCGCGCTGCAAGCCTCTCAGCCAAGCCCGCCCGCGGCGGACCGCCTCGGCCGCCTCGGGGAGATCTCGCAGAGCCAATATCGCGTAGACGCTGGGCTCGACCCAAGAGGAGCCGCCCCGGCGGTAGCTCCAGCCGCCGTCGGGGTTCTGAGCTGAGAGGAGGGTTTGCAACGCGACCCGGACCCGGCTAGAGGGCGGTAGCGGCCCGCAGCAGCATCGTCAGGTTCCACACCACCAGGGCCGCGAACCAGTAATTGGTCCAGCGCACCACGTGGCCCTTCTTCAACCAGACGCAGAAGCCCGCCAGCGCGCAGGCGCCTACCTTGCCCAGCGTGACGCCGGTGACCGGCCCCACCTGCATCAACCAGCGCAGCACAGGGTTCAGTTCCTGGCCGCCTAACTGGAAGGCCAGCACCGTGGTCATCAGGTCCAAGAGCTGCAAGTAGACGAACACTTCCAGATACGGCATAACGCCTCCCCGGTCGTCCATGGAGTGAGCCGCCCCGCGCGCGCCGGCGCGCACGCTCGCCTCGCAGGCAGCTTCAAGGTCCGGTCCGCTCAACCCTCATCATAGCCGAAGGGCTGCGCCTGCGGAAGAGCTCAGGCAGGGGAGAGCGCCTGCGCCCCTGCGGGGCCGGTTGGGGACGCAGCGAGGGGCATGGCCGGGGCGGCCGGCAAGTTCACCGACGATCGGGCGCGGGCCGCCCGCGGCTTTCCAGGGCGAAAATGGCGGCCTCCGGCGAGCGGTAGACCTCTCGGAGCAGCGGATTCGCTGCCAGCCAT
Organism: Solibacteraceae bacterium; assembly: GCA_037444625.1. Lineage (GTDB taxonomy): Bacteria > Acidobacteriota > Terriglobia > Bryobacterales > Bryobacteraceae > DTHT01. The sequence continues at coordinate 36,241 of JBBIMA010000027.1, read as the reverse complement.
TGCCGGGCGTCCTCCAGGCGGGTTCGGTCCGGAATGAGGGCTTCGGTGCTGGTGACCAGGATGAAATCCCGTCCCGCCTCGGCCGCCAGGGCCGCGGTCGCCTGGCAGTAATAGCGGAGCGCTTGCTCGGGGCTCGAAGCGTACAAAGGCGCGGGCGATATGCCTGGGGAGGCGGCCTGCCGGCCCGTCTTTAGGTACAGCAAGCCGTCCTGCCAGGCGACGAAGGTGGCGCCGGCCGGCGTGTGCTCGGCGATCCACCGGTAAGCCTGCTCGACTCCGGCGCGGCGGGCCTGGTAATCGGGGCCTAACTGCGGGTAATGCTCGCCGAGCGGCCGCGCCCAGCGCCAGGCCCCGATGAGGGCCAACACCGCCAAAACCGCGAGCCAAACCACACCGGCCGTCCGCTCGGCAGGGAGCCCGCTGCGCCTGGCCGCCGGCGCCATGCGCCCAATATGCCGGCACTCTTCGAACAGGCCGGCGTACAGCACCGGGGCCAGCGGGAACAGCAGCCTCGCATTGGCGTTGAAGTGCCAGGGCGCCAGCAGCAGCAGATGGCCCACAGCGTACAGATGGTACTGCGTCCAGCCGGTACGCCTGGCCAGCCGCCATGCGCCGGCCAGCGCCAGCACGCAGACGACGATCGAAAAGATCCTCTCGGGGGCTGATTCTCCCGGCGTGGGAACGATCAACTTGCCGCCGCGGATCAGGGCGCCGCCCAGGTTTCCCCAGACCAGGACCGGCAAGTCCGCCGGGCGCACCGTCTCCAGGTAAAAGCGGATGTAATCGGTGTGATAGACAAGGGCGGGATCTCGCCCGGCGTACTTATGAGCGCCCGCCCACCAAAACCAGCCCGCCACGGCCGGCAGCATCGCCAGGCCGAAGGCCGCCGCGCGCCGCGCCCGCCGCCGCAACAGCAGCCCCAGGACGCCACTGGCCCACACCGCCACCCCGTGGGTTCGCACCAGAAAGGCCCCGCCCGCCAGCAGGCCGGCGGCCGGCGCGGGCCACCGCCCGGCGCTCTGCTCGCCCGCCCGCTCGAGCAATAACAGGGAGGCCAACAGCAGGCAGGCATACGGCATTTCGGTATGCAGACTGGCCCCGAAGTAGAGGACATGAGGGTTCACGGCCAGCAGGGCGGTCAACGCCAGGGCCGCCGCTCGGCTGCCGCTCAATCTCAACAACGTCAGCCAGCTTAGAGCCAGAAACAGGGGCGTCCACAGCCAAGCCAGCAGCACCGCCAGGGGCAGGTTTTCGGGAAACCGCGGGTTCCACTTCCAAGCCGGCGCGAGATAAGCGGGATAAAGCGGCGGGTACTTGGTCTGCCAGGGCTGCTGCGGCAGGGAAAGGATCCGATAACCGCTTCCCTTGGCCAGAGCCTGGGCGGAGATCCAGTAAATGGCGTCGTCGGCGAGACTGCCCAACTGCGGCATGTTCCGCAGCCGCCAGGCAACCCAGGCCGAGGGGGCGAGCAGCGCCGCCGCCAAGGCCAGGATCGCGCCCCTCCGGCGCCACAGCGTCCGCCGGCCGGTCTCTAGGGCAGCAACAGCAACACGCACACGTTCCACAACACCAGGGCGGCGAACCAGTAATTGATCCAGGAGATCACGCGCGTCCGCCCGGTCCAATAGCAGGCGGCGGCCAGCAAGAAGGCGGCCGCCTTCGAGACCGCCAGGCCGGCCAGCGGGTGGGCCGACGTCAGCAGGCGGACGACCGGGCTGGCTTCGGAGGCCCCCAGGCGAAAGCCCAGCAGGGTAGTCAGCGCATCGAGCAATTGCAGGTAGACGAACAGCTTAAAGTAGGTCAAGCCGCGGGCCCCGGCCGGCATGCCCCTTGCATCGGGGGTTGCCATCACAGGTTCTCCTCCACGGAAATTCGTTGCTCAGTACTCATCAGAAGGCGCTCCAACAGTCGGTTTCCCCGGCCGTTTCGCCCGCCGCCAGGGCGCGGACTCTCAGCGCGCCGTCCCCGGCGCGCTCGATCTGGTAAAGGGGCAAGTCTTCCGGTTTCACCCGGTAGCGGCCGTGCTCCAGGTCCCAGCCCGCGCCCCGCTCGCCAAGCACCGCGCCGTTGGGCCCCAGGACGCGCAAGGAGAACTGACCGGAGGCCGGTTCGTAGTTGCCGTAACTGAAGCACCAGCCCAGGCAGGCCCGGTCCACCATGTGGCGCAGCGGATCCACCCGGCTCCCCCGCGCGCACAACGCGCTCACCACTCGGGCGCCGGGCGGTAGGGAACGGACGGCGCGCGTCACCTGGTCTTCCAGCCGGTTCAGCACTCGCCCGTCGGCGTACAGCAGGGCGAAAAACAGCGCGGCCGAGGCGGCGGCCAGCAACCGTTCGAGCCGCCCCGCAGGCGCCCTGCCCACCAGTCCGCAGGCCAGCACGGTCACCGCCAGGGACATCCGTTCGTCCACGAACTGGAAAGCGAGCGTGTGAGTCGGAAACCAGATGAAGTTGGGGATCAGGAAAACGCCCGCCGCGGTGAGCAGGGCGACTTGAAAGGGAAGTCCCAGCATCGTGCGCAGCAGCCCGCGGGCGTTGACCAGCCGCAAGAACAGCAACCCCAGGGCGGCCAGCAGCCCGAAAAACGGGAGAAAATACTTGCGGTCGTAAACCCAGGCCTGGTCTGCTCCGGTAGCGCCGGCCAATTGTTGGAAGCTCCACAGCGTCTCGTAAGTCGCGCTCAGCCAGAGGCGCAGCCCGAGAATTCCGGCCAGCGCGGCGCCCGCCAGTGCGGGCCTCCAACGCGGCGCCAACTTCCGGGCGGCAGCGATATACATCCCCAGCGCCAGGGCCCAGGCGGCCGGCAGGGCGTGAGCCAGTGTGGCCGGCACCAGCAGCAGCCACGGCCCGAGCCGCCGCGCGCCGCCCTTGTAAAGCAGCGCCAGGGCCCAGAAGCACAGGCCGAGGGAAAGGTAGAAATTGAAGAAGCCCATGTGGAAGGTCCAGCCGTAGGCGGCCAGCGCCAGGCAGGGCGCCAGAGACCACGGCCTGCGGCCGGCCAGCGCCGAGGTCAGCGCGAAGGCTCCCCAGAAAAACACGAGCACGCAGGCCGCCACCGCCCCGCGTTCGGCCCAGCGGGCGCCGAGGAGGCCGAGCAAGCTCCGCAACATTGCGTCGAAGAGCACGTTGGTCCACTGGGGTACGAGGGCGAGGCCTTCCAGCTTGCCCTCGGCCGCCAGGCGAGCCAGCCAGGCGTTGTAGAGATGACTGGAGAGGTCGCCCGCCTGGATGTGAGTCTGCCAGAAGCAGGGCGCCAGTAAGGCGGCTGAAATGCCGGCGTAGCGCGCCGCGCCGATCCAGGCGGCGGGCAGGGTGCCGGGCCGCACACCGGCCCCCGGCGCGCTGAGGGCCTTGGCCCCGGCGCTCGACACACTCACTGCGCCCATGCCCGCCTCCTTCCGGTCCGGGTGAACTCTCTAGAAGCCGGACCCGCCGGTTCAGCCCAGCTTCCGCTTGCGCCGCCGCAGGATGTAGAGGACCAGCACCACGCCCGCAGCGATGAACAGGATCGTCGAAAGAGTCGCGTTATCCATTCGGTTGTCCTCCTTGCGTCCGCCGCCGCGGTTACGGCATGTAAGACTGGCGAACCAGCGGCAGCAGGCTCTTGAAAATCTGGATCATGGCCGGCCCGCCCACCACGATGAACATCGAGGGCAGGATGCAGAAGAAAATCGGGAACACCAGCTTGACGCCCACTTTGTTGGCCCGCTCCTCGGCCTCCTGCCGGCGCTGGATGCGCATGAAATCGGCGTGCGTGCGCAGCGACTCGGCCAGACTGGTGCCGAAGCGATCGGTCTGCACCAGGGCCGCCACCAGGTTCCGGATCTCGGTTTCGGCGGTGCGGTCGGCCAGATTGCGCAAGGCGTCCGCCCGGCGCTTGCCCGCCCGCATTTCCAGGGTGACCAGGCCCAGCTCCTCGGCCAGGTCCTTGTGCACCAAGCCGATCTCCTGGCTGACGTTCTGCAAGGCTTGGTCCAAGCCCAGGCCTGCTTCGGTGCTGACCACCAGCAGATCCAGGGCGTCGGGCAGGGCGTGCCGCAGCCGCTCCTGGCGCGCGGCCACCAGCCTCTCGAGCACGAAGGTGGGCAGGAAGTATCCGACCAGGGCGGCCCCTCCGATCAGGGCCATACGCAGGATGCCGAAGGCGGTCACCTGAGAGCGAAAGGCGAAGGCCAAAGCCAGGAAGGTCGCGGCCAGCAGCACCTTGAGGCCGTAGTAAGTGTACAAGGCGGCTTCCGAACGGTAGCCGGCTGCGATCAACTCCCGGCGGGCCAGCGAGGCTTCCTGAGGCGAGACCGGCACGCGCTTGCCCACCATGCGAATGGTGCGCACCAGCAGGCCGGGCGCCGCCCCCTCGGGGCCGAGCGCTTCGGTCTCCAGCGCCCCTCCGGCCGCGCCAACCTGCTGGATGATGCGTCCCGGCCGGACGTAAATCCGGTAGCCGTACCAGGTGATGGTGGTCATCAGCAGGACGAATAATCCGAGCGAAACGAAGCCTGCCATCGGGACACCCCTTTCAGATCTTGATGTTGGTGATGCGCCGCATCAGGAAGTAGCCGGTGATCTGGCCGACCATGGCGGCCGCCACCAGATACCTGCCGTGCTCGTCGCGCGCCATGCCGCGCAGGTAATCCGGCGCCAGCACCATCAGGCCCAGCATGGTCAGCACGGGCAGCACGGTCAAGATGGCGGCCGTGATGCGCCCGTGGGCGCTCATGGCGCGCACCTGGCCTTTCAACTGGAAGCGCTCGCGGATCACCCGCGCCAGGTTGCGCAGGATTTCCGCCAGGTTGCCGCCCGTCTGCCGCTGGAGCAGCACGGCGGAAACGAAGAACCGCACGTCCATCAAGGGGACGCGGTCGGCCAGCCGCCGCAGGGCGACCTCCAGGGAAGCGCCCAGATTCTGTTCCTCGTACACGATGCGGAACTCCGCGCCCAGCGGGGGCGGCGTCTCCGCCGCGAGCATCTCCAGACTGGCGCCGATCGAGTGGCCCGCCCGCAAGGCGCGAGAGAGGAAGTCCAGCGCGCCCGGGAACTGCCGCTCGAACAGGGCCAGGCGGCGGGCCCGCCGCCGGCTGACCACCAGGAAGGGCAGGCCGGCCAGGATCAAAGCCAGTCCGAGCGAGCTGAGCCCGGCCAACACGAAGATCCGGATCTGGGTGCCGATGAGGGCGCCGGCCAGGGCCAGGGCCAGCGAGGCGCCCAGCAGTTGCGCGGGCGTCCAGTCGAGGCCTGCCTGGCGGATCCAATTCTCCAGCCGGCTGGTAGCGGGCCAGCGGGCCAGCGCGGCCTCCAGGCGGGACCACGACGCCGGCTTGGCCAGCAACACGCGCGCCTCGGGCGGATAGATCCGGCCGGCCACGGTCTGAAGCATGCTCGCCACGCGTTTCTTGCGTTCGGCCTCCAGCAGCCGCAGGCCCAGGCTGACCGCCAGCAGGACCAGGGCGAACATCACCACGAAGATGAACAGCAGCAGGTAGGGCATCGCGCCTCTCCTAGCGAATCTCGACGATGGTCTGGAAGGTGCTGGCCGGGAGGTGGATCCCGCAGGCCGCCAGGCGCTCGCTGAACTTGGGCCGGATGCCCGTGGGCCGGAAGCGCCCGGTCACCTTGCCGCCCTGGGCCAGGCCGGTCTTCTCGAACACGAAGATGTCTTGCAGGGTCACCTGATCGCCTTCCATGCCCACGCACTCGGTGATGTGGGTGATGCGCCGGCTGCCGTCGCTCAGCCGGGCCAGGTGGACGAACAGATCCACAGCCGAGGCAACCTGCTGGCGGATGGCTCGCAGGCTGATGTTGGCGTTGGCCATCGAGACCATCACCTCCAGGCGGCTGATGGCGTCCCGGGGCGAGTTGGCGTGGATGGTGGTGAGCGAGCCGTCGTGGCCGGTGTTCATGGCCTGGAGCATGTCCAGGGCTTCCTCGCCGCGCACCTCGCCCACGATGATGCGGTCCGGGCGCATGCGCAGGGCGTTGATGACGAGCTGGCGCTGGCGGATGGCGCCCTGGCCCTCGATGTTGGGCGGGCGCGTCTCCATGCGGGCCACGTGCACCTGACGGAGTTGCAGCTCGGCGGCGTCCTCGATGGTGACGATGCGCTCGTCCTCGGGGATGTAGACCGAGAGCACGTTGAGCAGGGTGGTCTTGCCGGCCCCGGTGCCGCCCGAGATGATGACGTTCAGGCGGGCCTTGACGCAGGCCTCCAACAAGGCCAGCATTTCCTGCGTGAGGGTCAGGTTGGCCAGCAGCTCTTCGGCCTGGAGCCGGTCGGCCCGGAAGCGCCGGATCGAGAGCAGCGGCCCGTCAATAGCCACCGGCGGAATCACGGCGTTGACCCGGGAGCCGTCGGGCAGGCGGGCGTCCACCATGGGGGAGGATTCGTCAATCCTGCGGCCCACGCGCGAGACCACCTTCTCGATGATGCGCAGCAGGTGGGCGTCGTCCTTGAACTGGACCGGGCTGCGGAAGAGCTTGCCGTCCCGCTCGACGTAGACCATGCGGGGCGTGGTCACCAGGATGTCCGAGAGCGTGGGGTCCTGAAGCAGGGGCTCGAGCGGCCCCAGACCGAACACCTCGTTGAGGACCTCCTCGATGATCCGGTCCTTGTCCACCAGGCTGAGCGGCGTGCGCTCCTCCTCGACCAGCCGGGCCACCGCCGCGCGGATCTCGGCCCGGGCCCGCTCGGTGGGCAGAGTGGAAAGGACCTCCAGGTTGATGCGATCCAACAGCTTGCGATGGAGCGTGAATTTCAGCTCCTGATGCTCCGGCGGCGCCGGCCTTCTCAAAGGCCGCGCCGGGGGCAGTTCTTGTTTGATCGGCGGTACGCTTGCCATGGCTTCTCACCCCAATAACGTGAATCGAGTCTTCTTTCGCGGCTCGGGAAGATTCCCGATCTTGGCCGCCAGCCGCGCGAAATGCGCGGCCAGACCTCCGCCCGGCTCCAGCAGTTCGCCCGCGGAGTAGGCCTCGTAGAGGGCCACGTAATCGTTGGGCAAGACCGCGTAGACCGGCAGGCCCAGCATGGTCTGGATTTCCTCCAGGGTCACTTCCGGCCGCTTGGGCATGCGGTTCAGGATCACGCGCAGGCGGTTGCTTCCGTAGCCGCTGTCCAGCAGCGTGCTGATCAGGTGCTTGGCCTGGTAAAGGGCGGGCACCTCCAGCGTGGTGACCAGGAAGCTCTCGTCAATCTCTTCCAACACGTTCATCGAGCGCAGATTCAGGCTGCGACCCAGATCCACCACCACCCAGTCGTAAAGGGTGCGGGCGAAGCGCACCACGCGCCGGAAGGCGTGCTCGTCGGGCAGCTCGATCGAAGCGCTCACGGCCGGGGCGGCGATCACCTCCAGGCGGGGCAGTCCGTTGGAGATCAGGGCCTTCCAGAAGCTTTGGTCCAGGCGGTCAATATTGTGGGCCGCGTCCAGCAGCGAGTACTCCGACTTGGCCTTCATGAAGAACCGGACCATGCCGCTCTCCATGTCCAGGTCGGCCAGCAGGATCTTCTGGGGCGTCTGGCGGTGCAGTTCGACCGCCACGTGACAGGCCACCGTGGTGGCGCCGCAGCCTCCCTTGGCCGAAAAGAACCCCAGCGTCTTGCCCAGGCCGGGGGCGGCGGCGCGCCGGCCCGTGATCTCTTGGGCGATGCGCTCGATCGCCGGGCGCAAGTTTTCTTCGAGCGGCGGGTACACGAACTCGCAGGCGCCGGCCCGCATGGCCGCCAGGATCTTCTCGGGCTGGGCGGAATCGTGCACCGCCACCAAAGCGGGCGCCGACGGCAGGGATCGGATCTCGCGGAACGCCCGCTCCATGCCTTCGCCCAACTCGCCCAGCTCGACCAGCAAAACGTCCACATGCGCCTGCGCCAGCCGGGCCAGGGTCCCCCTCAAATCCACCAGGGTTGCCTGCTCGAAGACCACGCGCAGCGACAGGGCCTGAAGCGTCTGCCGCGCAGGTTCCAGCAGGTTCCGGCTGGCCATCAACAAGCCCGCTCTCAGCGAACGCATATCCACCTCCCCGCGCCGCGCAACGGCGTTCGAGCCTCCCGTGCCGAGATCGCCGGAGCGAACGCCATGAACCGCTTGTTCATCCATCCGTCCTTGCGGCCTAGCTCCCCGAGGAAGCGGCTTCGAACAGCCGGCTGTTCACGATGCTCCAGATGGCGCTGACGTCCTGGCCCACCGACATCAATGCGGCCGCGCCCAGCAGGCAGACCATGGCCAGAATCAGGGAGTACTCGACCAGGTCCTGGCCCTCCCGCCGGGCGAAGAATTTCCTCGTCATCGGTTTCTCCTTGAGGGCGGCCGGGCGGAGGCGCCGGAGGGCGCCCCCGCACACGCCGCACTTCGCCTGTATGGAAGGCCTAGCTGCCGGTCTGGCCGGCGCTGACCGCCTGGCTGGTCTTGGTCTTGGCCGTGCTCCAGATCCCGGAGACGTCCTGGCCCACGGTGATGAACACCGCCGCCGAGAACAGGCAGATGAACGCCAGCAGCAGCGCGTACTCGATCAGGTCCTGACCGGAGTCCTCGCGCAGAAAGTTCTTGAGCAAAGTCATGTGGTTCTCCTCCTTTGAGAATCGGTTTCGGGTTGGTTGGAATTTGCGGACCGCGTAACCCTCCCACCGCGGTCCGTTCCATCGCTGCTTGAGACAATGGAAGTCGCATTGGGCCGCTCGGCCGGGCGGAAGACGACGGCCAGGCCGTCGTCGTAAATCACGCGCCAGCGGCTGGAGACCTTCAGGGCGGCGGTGAGCGGGGCATCCACCGGCAGCAGCACGGTGTGCACGCGGTAGCGCTCGAGGTTGCTTTCCCAGCCGTACTTGGCGTTCATGGTGTCCAGGAAGGCCCGGTCGAAACGGGAGCCGTAGAAATCGCTGCGGCCGTCCACGAAGACCTTTGCCTTCGGGTACAGCCGGTAAATCAGGTAGTCGCCCCATTCGTCATGGGTGAAAACGCCCTGGGCGAGGGCCTCGGCCCCGAGCGCCTCCAGAGCCCGCGCGGGGTAGCGCTTGGGATCGTATTCGGCGCGGAACTTCTCGGGGGGATGGGGCGCAAACAGCAGGGCGCCCACCAGGAGGGCGGCGGCCGCGCTGGCGGCGTAGCAGCGGCCGGCGCGGTCCAAGCGGGCGAACTCCGCGGTGTAATTTTCGAAGGCCGCCGCCAGGCGGCGTAGCCCGTCGCGCACGGGGGCGCGGCGCAACTCTTCGGCCAGCTCGCGCAGAGCGAGGGCGGCGCCGGGGGCCGTCACCAGCACGAAAATGGGGATGTTGCGGGCCGAGTAAAGCGCGGCCTGGGCCCAGAACAAATACAACAAGACCGGCGCGTAACGGCGCCGGCGCAGACTCCGCCAGGCGCCCAGCGCGCCGGCCGCCAGCATCAGCTCCAGATAGATCGTACCCGCGCTCTGGAAATCCGGCGCAAGGTACTCGTTGATGTGTTTGTACAGGAAGGGATCGCCCAGATAGCGCGCGATGTGCAGGTGGAGCCGGTAGCCGTAAGGATTCAACAGGCTGGCCGCCGCTGCGCCCAAGGCCGCCGCCAGATACGGTTTCACCCGGGCGAGGGCGGCCCGGCGCTGCTCCTCCACGCCGTCCAAAGCCCAGGCCGCCAGCTCGCCCGCCGCATAAGCGAGGATCAGAAGAATCCCCGCCAGAAATCCTCCGTGCAGGTTGGTCCAAAGCGCGGTCAGGGGCGGCAGCCACCACAGCAGCCGCCTGCGGCCCTCGTGCGCGCGCTCCAGGATCCCGCAGAAAATCACCACGAACAGGAGGCTGAACAGGTGCGGCCGCGCCAGCCAGTGCAGCGAGGAGGCGGCGCAAGCCGTGATCGTCACGCCGATGGCGATGAATTCATGCCCGCAAGTGCGCCGCACCAGACGGAACAACAAGGCGAAGGTCAGCCCGAGCAGCAGGCTGCCGGCCAGCACGACCGCCGCCATGCCCCAGTGCAGGTGCAGCCAGCCGAAGACCACATCCCAGAGCCACTCCCAGGCGTACCAGGGCTCGCCCGGCTTGGTGAAGGAGAAAATGTCCCGATCAGGCACGCGCCCGTGGGCCAGGATCCACTCGCCGGTGCGCAGGTGCCAGCCCGTGTCCCCGTCGCCCAGCAGGGTCCGGGCCCCGTCCAGCCGCAGGTAGAGCAACACCAGCGGCAGGATGAAGGCCACGTCCGTCAGCGACGGAAAGCAGCGCAACCACGGGTTAGAACGGGCACGGTTCATTCGGGATCCCCTGCCGAGTGCGGCCGGCTCACATCAACATCTCCTTGACCTGCCGCCAGTTGCCGTTGCCCACCGCCACGGCGGGCTTGCGGAGGCTCTGGCGGAACTCCATGCGCCTGACGGCTACGGCCAGCGTCGGGCCTTCGCCGGCGGAGGCTTGCACCCGCACCACGCGCCCGTGGCAGCGCAGGTAGCGCTTGGTGGGTAACTCGATATCCACTCGCAGGGGCGCGCCCAGCGACGGCGTTGCAGGGGCGGCCAGTGAGCTCTCCAGTTTCACCAGCACGCCGCTGCGGCTGATATTGAGGGTGCGCCCCGAGGCCTTCCAAGGCTTGGGGCCTGGCATGCCGAGCTGGCAAAGCAGATCCAGAGGCAGTCGCGGGTGTCCCCGTCTTTCGATCCCGGGGGGCAACGCGGGGCTTAGGGTGATCGTCTTGGTCGGCACGGCGTACACTAGGCAGGGTATCCCGAGGGGGGCGATGCGCCAATCCCGAAAAAGGGCCGCTAGGTTGGCTAACCAAGGGAGTGAGAAGCCGGTACTGGCCGTTCCGGCGTGACGTCAACCGAGCGGGGCGGGAGGTGATTGGGAGGGTGGGGAAGGCGGTTCGCTTGGCCATATAAGATTAACAAAATAAAACCGATATTTTTGTGGTACCCTCATTGGCGCTTTCTCATCACGGTTATGGACCCGGTAGTACCCCCAGGCGCGGATCACGCGTTTGGTACCATAACCGAGGCTAGCTGGTTCTCACGTACTAGGTTAAACACCCAGCAAATGGGGGGCTTTTTCTAGCGCCTCATGTAGGAAAAAAGTCTGGCGCTCGACGGGGATTTCTGCTATCATCCGGTCATTGGCGGCTGTTTCACGCCTGCCGTCAACCGGCGGCGTGGCGGGCGGGAAGGCTTCTGAATGACGCGCGTTCTGCTGTACACGGACCAACCGGTCCTGGCCAAGGGCTTCGCGGCCATCATGTCTACGGTGGCCGAGTTCGACCTGGTAGGGGTTTGCTACGCGTCGGCCTTGCTGGCCGACACCCTGGCTTCCAGCCGGCCCGAGCTGGCTCTGATTGATTTGAACGAGGACATCACCCTGGAAGCGCTGGGCGATTTGCGCCGCCGCGCTCCCGAGGTCCGCCTCATCCTCTGGGTGCGCTCCATTCCCCTGGAGCTGGCCTACCAGACCATGCGCCTGGGCATTCACGGCCTGCTGCGCAAGACCCTCGGCCCGGAAGTCATGATCAAGTGCCTGCAAAAAGTGGCTGCGGGCGAGTATTGGTTCGAGGAAGCGCTCAGCGCGCGCCTGGACGACGCCGAAGTGGTTCCTCTCAGCCGCCGCGAATCGCAGTTGGTCAGCCTGCTGGCCCAGGGATACAAGAACAAGGAGATTGCCTACGCGCTGGCCATCTCCGAGGGGACCATCAAGGTCTATCTCTCCAAGCTGTACCGCAAGCTGGGCGTGAAGGACCGCTACGAGTTGGCGCTCTACGGACTGCGCAGCGGTAACCTGACGCAACTGGGCTTCGCCCAGCCGGGACAGGCCCGTCCCGGCCCGCAATCGGTCGCCAAGCGCCCGGTCATCGTGATGGACCGTGCCGGCGGCGGCCGGGCGGGCTGAGCGGGCGACGGCGCATTGGCTGGCAGAGCGGTGCGGGGTTGACGCGGGGCCCGATTGGCAGTAAACTAGATCGAAAAGGAGGCCATGTGTCCGTCACTGACCACCTGCTTCAGGCCAACCAGCACTACGCGGCTCGCTTCTCTCTCGGGCATCTTCACATTCAGCCGGCCAGGAAACTGGCCGTGGTGGCTTGCATGGATGCCCGCCTGAACGTGGAGGCCATACTGGGGCTGGAAACCGGGGATGCACATATCATTCGCAACGCGGGCGGTGTGGTGAGCGAGGATGCGCTGCGGTCCCTGATCATCTCCCACCACCTGCTGGGCACCCAGGAGTTCATGATCATCAACCATACCGACTGCGGCATGCTGACTTTTACCGATCAGGATCTGCGGCAAAGGTTGATAAGAGCCAGCGGCACGGCCGCCGTGGCGCCGGCGGCGTTTCATGCCTTTTCGGATTTGCAGGAGCACGTCCGCGAGCAGATTCAAAAGATTCGCGCCCATCCCTGGATCCCCGCTTCTATTTCGGTTCGCGGGTTCATTTACGACGTTCGCGACGGCCGTCTGCGAGAGGTCTCCGCTTGAGCCGGCCCGTGGCTGGGCGGCCGCCCGTTTCTGCCGCGAGCTGACGCGGCCGAGTGAAGAGAGGCCGGTTTGCCGCTCGCCCCGGCCGGTGTATATTGGCAGGCGGTGCTGCCATGGTTATCGCAAGATCGCTGCTGGCCTGGGGCCTGCTTCTAGCCGCCCTGCCCGCCGCCGGGCAATCGGCGGACGTCAACTACGACGAGTCGAAGGTTCCCAGGTACGTGTTACCCGATCCGCTGCGCGGGAGCGACGGCCGGCGGGTGGCGTCGCGCAAGGAATGGTTCGAGCGGCGGCGCCCGGAGATCCTGCGGCTGTTCGAGGCCAACGTGTACGGCCGCTGCCCGGCGCCGCGCGTGCGGCTGCGTTGGGAAACGGTCTCCAGCGATGACGGCGCGCTGGGCGGCCGCGCCCGGCGCAAGCAGGTGACCATCTATTTCTCGCGCGAGGCGGCCGGCCCGAAGATGCGGCTGTTGATTTACCTGCCCGCAGCCGCGCGCCGTCCGGTGCCGGTCTTCCTGGGTTTGAACTTCGGAGGCAACCAGACGGTGCATGCGGATCCGGGCATCCTGCCGGGGGAGATCTGGGGGCGGGATCCGGTCAGCAAGGAGTGGGTCAGGCGGACGGCGGGGGAAAAGTCGCGCGGTGCGGCGGCCGAGCGCTGGCAACTGGAGAAGATCCTGGAGCGCGGCTACGGTCTGGTGACCGCTTACTACGGCGACATCGAGCCGGATTTCGACGGGGGCCTGCGCTACGGAGTTCGCGCGCTGTTTTTGAGTCCCGGCCGGGGTGAACCGGCCGAGGACGAGTGGGGCGCGATCGGGGCTTGGGCGTGGGGGTTAAGCCGCGCGCTGGACTACCTGGAGACCGATCGCCAGGTGGACGCCAAACGGGTGGCGGTGATCGGGCACTCGCGCCTGGGAAAGACGGCGCTGTGGGCGGCCGCCTCCGATCCCCGCTTCGCTCTGGCCGTTTCGAACAACTCGGGCGAAGGCGGCGCGGCCATCACCCGCCGCCGCTTCGGGGAGCAGATCCACCATCTGAACGCGCGCTTTCCGCACTGGTTCTGCCGCAATTTTCGCCGCTTCGATCACCGCGAGGATGAGCTGCCGGTGGACGCGCACATGCTGATCGCCTTGATCGCTCCCCGGCCGGTCTACGTGGCCAGCGCGCAGGAGGATCAGTGGGCCGACCCGCGGGGCGAGTTCCTGGCCGTGGTGCACGCCGGGCCGGTCTACAAGCTGCTGGGCCTGCCGGATCTGGGCACGGATCGCATGCCGGAACCGGGCCGGCCGGTGGTTGCGGGCGCTCTCGGCTACCACGTCCGCCCGGGCAAACACGACGTCACCGCCTACGACTGGGAGCAATATCTGGCTTTCGCCGACCGGCATCTCGAGGGTGCGCGGCGCCGCTGATCGCGGGGCTGCGCCCTTCGGCTACAATGGGCATTCAACCTGCCGGAGGCAGCGGCCATGAAGCTTGGCGCGGTCACCTACAACGTCTTGAAGGACTGGGATCTGGAGACGATCCTCAAGAACCTGGAGGAAATCGGCTTCGAGGGAGTCGAGCTGCGCACCGGCCACAAGCACGGCGTCGAGCCCTCCCTCGACGCCGGGCAGCGGGCGGCGGTGCGCCGGCGCTTCCAGCAGAGCAAGGTGCGGCTGGTGAGCTACGGGACCACCTGCGAATTTCATTCCCCGCAGGAGGCAGAGCGGCGCAAGCAGATCGAGCTGGGCAAGCGGTTCATCGAGCTGGCGCACGACACGGGGGCCTGGGGCGTGAAAGTGCGGCCCAACGCGCTGCCCAAGGAGGTTCCCAAGGAGGTCACCATCGGGCGCATCGCGGAGGCCCTGCGCGAGCTGGGCGAGTACGGCCAAGGGCGGGGCGTGGAGATCTGGCTGGAGGTTCACGGGCGAGAGACCTCGGCGCCGCCCGTGATGGCCGAGGTCATGAAGGCCACGCGGCACGACTGGGTCGGGCTGTGCTGGAACTCGAATCCCGGCGATATCACGGGCGGTTCGATTCGCCAGAGCTTTTTCTTGCTGCGGCCCTGGTTGAAGAGCGTGCACATCAATGAACTGGCCTCCGATCGCTATCCCTGGCGCGAGCTGTTCCGCCTGCTGCGCGAGAGCAACTACGACCGCTACACCCTGTGCGAGGCCCAGGAGAGCAAGGAGCCCGAGCGGTTTTTGCGCTGGTATCGGGCGCTGTGGTTGGAGTTGATCCGGCCATGCTGAGGGCGCTGCTGCTGGCGGCGGCGCTGGCGGCGCCGGCCGCCGTTCCCAGTCCCGAGAGCCATTTCGGGCACCCCATCGGCGCCGACCGAACGGTGCTGGACTGGGACCGTGTGGTCTCCTATTTCCAGGCGCTCGAGCGGAATTCCGACCGCCTCCGCCTGCTGGAGCTGGGCCGCAGCACCGAGGGGCGTCCGTTCATCGCCGCCGTAGTCGCCTCCCCCGCTACGCTGCGCAATCTGGAGCGCTACCGCTGGATCCAGGAGAAGCTGGCCGATCCGCGGCGTACGCCCGAGAGCGAGGCGGAGAGGCTGCTGGCGGAGGGCAAGGCGGTGGTCATGATCACCTGCTCGATTCACGCCACCGAGATCGCCTCCACGCACACCGCGGTCGAGTTCGCTTACCGGCTGCTCACACAGGATCGGCCTAAATTCCGCGCCATTCTGGATCAGGTTATCTTCCTGCTGGTTCCCTCGCTCAACCCCGACGGGCTGGA
The DNA here is from genome assembly GCA_037444625.1 of Solibacteraceae bacterium. GTDB lineage: Bacteria > Acidobacteriota > Terriglobia > Bryobacterales > Bryobacteraceae > DTHT01. The sequence goes on along the minus strand of JBBIMA010000027.1, from coordinate 21,100 downwards.
TCTGGTGACGCGCTGGTATCGCAAGACGCTGGGCACGCCCTTCGAGGGGACCGCGCCGCCCGAGCTGTACCACAAGTACGTGGGACACGACAACAACCGCGACTGGTACTTTTTCACCCAGGCCGAGACGCGGCTGACGGTCGGGAAGCTGCACAACGTGTGGCATCCGCAGATCGTCTACGACGTGCACCAGATGGGTCCCAGCGGCCCGCGCATGTTCGTGCCGCCGTGGATGGATCCGATCGAGCCCAACATTGACCCGCTCATCGTGCAGCAGTGCAACGCCTTCGGCATGGGCATGGCGCTGGATTTGACCGCAGCCGGCAAGAAGGGCGTCATCGTCAACGCGATGTACGATTTCTGGTCGCCCGCCCGGCACTACCAGGCCTATCACGGGGGGCTGCGCATTCTGACGGAATCGGCCAGCGTGCGGATCGCTTCGCCCCTGCCCGCCGGGCGCGTCTCGGGCGCTGCGGAGAGTTCGGGCGAGGGCGCCCGCTCGGCCGCGCCGGCCGCGATGAGCTGGAATTACGTCGAGCCCTGGACGGGCGGCGCCTAGCGGTTGCGCGACATCATTGACTACCAACTGGTGGCCTACGAGTCGCTGCTTTATCAGGCCGCGCTGCGCCGTGAGGATCTGCTGCGCAACTTTTACCGCATCGGGCTGAACGCCTGCCGGCGCAGTTCGCCCTGGGCCTTCGTGGTTCCCGCCGTCCAGCGGGATCCGGGCTCGGCGCGGCGGCTGCTGGAGACGCTGGCCTTCGGGCTGGTCGAGATCGAGCGCGCCGAACGGGATTTTACGGTTGCGGGCCGGGTTTATCCGGCGGGCAGCTATCTGATCCGCATGGCGCAACCCTACAGCGGCTTCGCCAAGACGCTGCTGGAGCGGCAGCGCTATCCGGACCTGCGGCTGTATCCGGGCGGCCCGCCCAAGCGACCCTACGACGTGACCGCGCACACGCTGCCCTTGCTTCTCGGGGTGGAGGTCGGCGAACTGGCCGCGCCCGTCAGCGTACCGCTGGCTCGGGCTTCCGAGTTCCGTTTCGCCTTGGCCGGCGGCGGCGTCGCTCCCGGGGTGCTGCCGGCCTCGGACATCGAATCCTGGCGGGCGGTGAATAGGATCTGGCAATCGGGGGGCAGGATTTGGCGCGATCCGGAGACCGGAGATTTCTACAGCGCGCCGCCGGCCGGGCGGAAGCCGGCGGAGCTGCCGCGCCCGCGCATAGGGGTCTACCGGAGCTATGTCCCCAACATGGACGAAGGCTGGACGCGCTGGGTGCTGGAACAGTTCGGCTTCGCGTACTCGAGCGTGCGCAATCCCGAGGTGCTGGCCGGCGGGCTCCGGCGGGGCTACGATGTGTTGATCTTCCCGGACCAGCCGGCAGCCGTGATCGCCGGCGGCTACCGTCCGGGGGCCATGCCGGCCGAATTCACCGGCGGTTTGGACGAGAAGGGCGCTGAGGAGCTGCGGCGATTCGCCGCCGAAGGCGGCACGCTGGTCTTCTTGAATCACTCCTGCCAGTACGCGGTGGAGCGGCTGGGCCTGGATGCCAAGAACGTCGTGAGCGGCGTCTCCAGCCAGCAGTTTTACTCTCCGGGCTCGTTGCTGAACGTGACGCTGGAGGCTTCTCATCCGCTGGCCTACGGGTTGCCGGGCCAGATCGCCGTGTGGAGCGAAGGCAGCCCGGCCTGGGAGGCGCCCCAGGGTTCGCCGGCCCGAGCGGCGGCGCGTTATCCTGCTTCGGGCATCCTGGCTTCCGGCTGGTTATTGGGCGAGAAATACCTGAGCGGCGCAGCGGCCTTGTTGGATTACCCGCTGGGCGACGGGCGCGTGATTCTGTTCGGGTTCAGGCCGCAATACCGGGGCCAAAGCTGGCAGACCTTCAAGCTGCTGTTCAACGCGCTGGTTTTGGGGCGGACGGTCCCGAAAATCTGAGGCGAGCGGTGCGGCGCGCGGAGGGTCGAATGGGCTCGCCGGCCGATCGAAGCAAGGGCAAGCTGCTTCAGTCCTGGAAGGAGATCGCGACCTTCCTGGGCGTGACGGTGCGCTCGGCGCAGCGCTGGGAACAAACCGCTGGCTTGCCGGTTTATCGCTTGCATTCGGGCAAGAAGGGGCGGGTGTTCGCCTACACCGAAGAGCTGCTGGCATGGCGGCAGGCCGGCGGCGCGGCTCTGGCGGAAGCCGGGGAGGAACAAAGCGGGGCGGCGGCCGGGGGCGTGCCGGCGCTTTGGCTGAGGGGCCGCGGGCGGCGGGCCGCGCTTGCGGCGGCGTTGCTGGCCGCAGCGGCCGGCTTGGTGCTGCTCGTCAGGGTTTGGGTGCGCGCGGCGGGCCGGGTCCCCGAGGAGTGGGTCCTGGAGCGCACGGGGCTCAGGATCCTGGACCGAGAGGGACGCACGCTGTGGGAGAAGCGGTTCGCAAGCCTGCACAGCCCGTATTATGCCGAGCCGGGCGACAAGGCGCTGATCGCCGATCTTGACGGGGACGGGCGGCGCGAGGTTCTGTTTTCCTACCAGCCGGAAGAACCGGCGCGGCGGGGCAACTCGTTGCTGTGTTTCGAACAGAACGGGCGCCTGCGCTGGGAAAAGGCCCTGAACGCGGCCAAGACCTTCATGGGTCGGGAGTTTTCGCCGGGCTACTTGCCGCGATTGTTGCGCTCGGTCAGCGCCGGCGGGGCGCACTACGTGCTTGTGGTGGCCAATCATCACTTGTGGTTCCCCTCGCAGACCGTGCTGCTGGACGCCGCCGGCGGGCAGGTGCGCTCGGAATACTGGCATCCGGGCGCCATCCACCGGTGCCTCCTGCATGATCTGGATGGGGACGGCGTGCCCGAGGTGGTCCTGGGAGGCATCAACAACCCGGGCGACGGCTTGGGTCATGCTGCGCTGGCGGTCTTGAAAATCCCGTTCTGGCCGGCCGGGCGGGCGGCGGCGGGGGAGGACGGTCTGGGGGCCGTGACCGGCGGCGGCGAGCACGCCTACGCTTTGTTTCCTTTGCCCGACGTGTGCCGGATCCAGGGACTGCTGCCCATTGTGTCGTACCTGAGCGTGGACCACCGGGACCGCATCATTGTGACGACGCCCATCCCCGGGGGCGGGGCGGTCTACCACCTGGATGCCCGGCTGAACGTCCTGGAGTTTCGCCTTTCCGATAACTTCGCGCCTATGCACGAACGGTTGAGGCGGCAGGGCCTGCTTGATCATCCTCTGACGCCGGCTGAGATCGCAGCCTTGGGCAAGGTGATTCGGTTCTCGGCGGCGCCCGACGGCAACAGCCCGGCGCTGGGTCGCCATTGGGCGTATTGAGGCGGGCGAGGCGACCTGTCGCCTCTTGTCGCTTCTTGTCGTCTTCCCCTGACGGTTGAGCCGCCCCACAATGAAATTTTGGAGATCTTCCGATTAGGACTCGCGGGAAGGTGGCCGCATCGGAGGGGCGACCGGGCCGAGAGGTGGTGCGCCTGCGGCTTGGCGAGCCCGCGGGTCCGGGGCGGCCGGCTATGGGAGCCGGCCGCCCCGCGCGGAGGGCGAGGAAGGGATTTGCGTGTCCGGGCGCGCCCCGCGCCGGGGATGCTTAGCGCCGGCCGGCCCGCCGTCCCTGGTTGGGCGGCGTATGGATCGGCCCCGAGCCGTTCTGCGGGCCGGTGCGATTGCCGCGCTTCAAGCCGGGTCCGGTGCCGTCCTTCTTGGGAACCCCACCGGTCGGGCAGTTCGGGCAAGGGGTGGTGGGCGCGTTTTGGGCCAGTGCCGGGCTGGACGCGAACAGGAGCATCCCAGCCGTCGCCAAGGTCAGAATCAAGCGTTTCATGGTGTGTGTCAACCTCCGCCTCCGGGAGGGGCAATCGCGAGGCCGTCCGGCAAGGCCTTGAAAACGCAAGGAGTGCGCAGGGGGCGCGGGTCCCTTTCGCGCAGATGCTGCGCGCAGAGCGACTCGTGAGGCCGCAGTCTTTGCAGCCCGCTCAGCTCAACACGGCCGTGCAGTGGGCGCAGCGCCGCGCCAGGGCGGGTATCTCGCTGAGGCACTCCGGACATTGTTTGAGGGCGGGGGGCGCGGGGGCGGCCTCCTGGCGGCGCATGCGTGCCATGAGGGCGTTCATGGGGGTTACCACGAAGAAGTAGACCGCCGCCCCGACCAGCAGGAAGGAGACGAAGGCATTCAGGAAGTCCCCGTAGAGAAACTGGCTGTTGTTGACGGTGAAGCTCAAGGCGGAGAAATCCGGCTTGCCTGCCAGCGCCGCGATCAACGGCGTCAGCAAGTCCTTGACGAAGGCGTTCACCAGGGCGCCGAAGGCGGCTCCCATCACCACCGCCACGGCCAGATCCACTACGTTGCCCCGGAACAGGAAATCGCGAAATCCTTTGAGCATCACAGGCCTCCTCTCATGCGGCTGCTGAATTATCGGGCCGCCTCCGCATCCCTGCCAGAATACACCTGCGGCGGGCGCGACGGGGTGGGCCGTGGCCCGGCTGCCAAGGGGGCCGGTCGGCCGGCCGCATTGCTCATCGGGGGGGCGGGGGCGGCCCCGGGCGTGCTCCGCGGGCGGCGGGCCTGTGCTAGAATCGGTTTTGCTCGCGGGCCCGTAGCTCAGTTGGTTAGAGCGCTACCTTGACACGGTAGAGGTCTGGCGTTCGAGTCGCCACGGGCCCACCACTGGTTTCAAACACTTGCGGGTCTTCACCTCCTCTCTCCGTCCCTCGTGGAGTCCAACTGGAGTCCAAATTTGGACTCCAGCCTGCCCCCAGGCCTCTTGGGTGGTCATGGAGGCCATGACATGCATTTCGCCCAGGCGCGGCAGAGGAACGCGCGGTGGAGGGCGCTTGGCCAGACCCGGGAACCCGCAGGCTGCCCTGTAACCAGCCGCCGATTGGTATTCGCCACAGGGCGGCCGCGTCTCCGACTCGCCAGCACCGGCATGGTTGAGTCCCCGACAGAGACGCCACAAGGCGGCACCACATCGGCGGTTGCGCTAAGCTACCGCAAGAAGCTATGCCGATGGCCAAGCTTGAGCCAGTGCCATTGCGGGACGTGTGGAAGAGAGAAGAGTCAGATTTCTCCACATGGTTGGAGCAGAACATTGACACTCTTTCGGACGCCCTGGGTTTCAACCTCTCTGTGCTCCAGCGCGAGAAGCCAGCCGGCGCGTTCCAGGTCGACCTGGTGGCGGAGGACGAAGCAGGCCAGCTTGTGGTGATCGAGAATCAACTTGGCCCGACCGATCACGACCACTTCGGGAAGCTGCTCACGTACCTGACGAACCTGGAGGCGAAAATTGCGATAAGGACGTTGGCGCAACCAAGCGGAAGTTGCGAGAGCGGCATGTTCTGCGAAAGCAGTTCTGGGAGCAGCTTCTCACGCGGGCCAAGGAGCGCGGCGTCACGGTGCACGCCGGCTGCTCACCTTCAACGGAACATTGGCTCGGCGCCGGAGCAGGTAAAACCGGATTGAGCTTCAACTACCTGGTGTGGTTGGACGATCAGACCGGAGTCGAGCTCTACATCGACACGCGGGATGAAGGGCGGAACAACCGTATTTTCGATGCCTTTCATTCTTAGAAAGACGCTATCGAAAAGACGTTTGGCAATCCCCTCGTCTGGGATCGCCTGGAGGGCCGACGGGCGTGCCGAATTCGATTCACCACGAAGGAAGGCGGCCTCCGTGATCAGGACCGGTGGGGAGCCATCGCGGACGCCATGATCAGCGCCATGGATTGCCTCGCCAGGGCGTTCAAACCACACATACAGGCTCTGCGTGATTGATCGGGCGCTTTGAATCGAAAGCGCGGCGGGCTGTGCAGCCTTTCCGCACCGCGACGCAGAACTCCCTTAGGGACCTCGTCCGACCGATCCAGGATGCCGCACATCCCGTCCCTCGAAAATGACTCGTGACGACTGAAGCCGGCCCGCTGCCATTGATGGGGCAGGACACATTCACGTTCGAGTTGTTGCCCGGCGCCCAGCCGGACCGGACGGTCATCTCGGAACGCCCCTTGGAGGAAGGCTCCGGGAAGCTCGTGATCGAGCAAGGATGCGTGCAAGACCTGATCGAGCGCTTTGCGGACCGACTCGCACATTTCCAGAGTGAGCGGGCGTTCTCCGGGCCGAGCGTCTATTTCTACCAGAAGACCCGGTTCATGGAGGACTTTCGGAGGGCGGTAACGACCCCGCGTGTGCGCGAGGCACGTGTGGTGCCGAACTCGGGGCGGCCGTCAATCGTTCCACCCCCGTCGCCCGGCGGGCGCGCGCTCAAGCCGCGGGGCTGCCGCCGACGGCGTCTCCGGCGCGATTACGGTAACACTTCGAAGCCGCCTTTCAGCCGGATGTCTTCCGATGAAGCTCCCAGCATGACCTCGAACCTGCCGGGCTCGACCACCGGTTTCAGATTGCGATCCAGAAGTTCAAGGTCCTCGCGGGTGAGCGTGAATTCGACGCTTTTCTGCTCGCCCGGTTGCAAGGAGATCTTCCGGAATCCCCTCAGTTGCTTGACCGGACGCGTCACGGAACTCACCACATCGCTCAGATAGAGCTGCACGACCTCCTCTCCGGCGCGGTCGCCCGCATTCTTTACGCGTGCGCCGATGCGCAGCGTGCCGTCCGGCCAAATCCGGGGCGGAACGATTTGCAGGTCGCTGTACTCGAAGCGCGTGTAGCTCAGTCCGTAGCCGAAGGGCCAGAGCGGCCGGGCCGGCATGTCCACATAGCCGCGGCCCGCCAGGGAGCGCGCCTTGGTGAAGCTGTGGTTGTAGTAAACGGGCAGTTGTCCCACGTGGCGCGGCACCGTGACGGGCAGTCGCCCGCTGGGGTTGTAGTCTCCGAACAGCACCTCCGCCACCGCATGGCCGCCCTGCTCGCCGGGCAGCCAGGCTTCCACGATGGCCGGGACGTTCTCTGCCGCCCAGCGAATCGAGAGCGGGCGTCCGTTGATCAGCACCAGCACGGTGGGCGTCCCCGTGCCGTGCACCGCCCGGAGGAGTTCCTCCTGCATTCCGGAGAGATCCAGGCTGGCGACATCCCGGCCCTCGCCGTTGGTGGAGCGCGACTCTCCCAGCACGACCACCGCCACCTGCGCCCGGCGAGCGGCTTCCTCCGCCTCGCGGATCTGGTTCAGCTTCGTGCCGGTGACTTCGCAGCCCTTGACATGTACGATCTCCGCCCCGGGTCCCAGCTTGCGCTGAAGGCCCTTGAGCACGGTCATGATCTCCTGAAGGATGATCTTGGAAGTATAGTCGCCGAGCTGGTTGCGGGCGTCATCGGCGTTCGGCCCGATCACGGCGATGCGCCTGAGGTCCCTGGAGAGCGGCAGCAGGTTCTTCTCGTTCTTGAGCAGGACGATGCCCTCGCGCGCCGCCTGTAACGCCAGCTCCCGATGGCGCTCGCGGGGGACGCCGCTGGCGGCGGCGTTCACATCCACGTAGGGCCGCTCGAACAAGCCGAGGCGGAACTTCAGAGTCAGGATCCGGCGGACCGCGCGGTCCACCAGGGCCAGGGGGACGCGTCCCTCCTTCACCGCCTCGATGAGAGCGAGCATGTAGGCCGGCTCGTAAGAGATGCCTACGTCCACGCCCGCGTGCAAGGCCTGGATGCCGGCTTCCTTCTGATCGGCGGCGGCGTGCTCATCAAGCAGCGTAGTAAGCCCCAATCCCTCGCCCAGCACCAGGCCCTGGAAGCGCAATTCATCCCGCAGGATCTTGGTGAGCAGCCAGTCCGAGCCGTGCGTGGGAACGCCGTCTATAGCCGGATAGGTCGCCATCACGCCCAGCGCTCCCGTCTTTCGGATGCCGGCCACCCAAGGCGGGAGGAACACCTGGCGCAGGGTGCGTTCGGAAACCTCCATAGCGCCCCGCTCCAGCCCGCTCACCGGCTGGCTCTGTCCCGGATAGTGGCATAGGCCCGCCACCACCTTGTCCGGGGCGGAGACATCCCGGCCCTGCGCGCCGCGCACGATGGCTTCGGCGAAGCGGGCACACATGTAGGGATCCTCGCTGTAGGCTTCCTGATTCCGGCCCATGCGCGGGTCGCGAATCGGCTCCACCACCAGCGTGAAAAGCTGGTGAATGCCTACGGCGCGCGCCTCGCGGGCGGCGGCGGCGTAAATCTGCTCCACCAGCTCCGTATTCCAGGTACTGCCGAGGGCCGGCCCTTCCGGAAAAATCGTTCCGCCGGAACACATCAGCCCGTGGGTGCCCTCTTCGGTTTGCAGCAGCGGGATCTTCAGCCTGGTCTTAGTCAGCGCAATCCTTTGCAGCTCGTTGAAGAACTCCGCCTGCTGGCGCGGGCCTTCCCCAAGAATGTTGTCCGCCAGGGTGAAGAAGCCGCCTCCCGGCCCCAGTCCGGGCAGATGCGTGCCCTCGGCGAACTTCCGGCAGGCTTCCATCTTGGCCGCCACGTGGCGCAGTACGGTCTCGCCCGTGTTGGTGGCGCCGCCGCCCATCTCGGCCCGATAGACGCAAGGCATGTTCATCTGCCCTACCTTCTCCTCGAGCGTCATGCGGGCCAGTAAGTCCTCCACGCGCCGTTCAACGGGCAGGCGCGCATCCAGATAGGGCTGGGCGAGCGCGCAGGCGGGCGCCAGAAAGACTAGGAACCGCACTACTGTGCCTCCTCAACCATCTCGAGAATTGAATTGACGATGCCCGTTTCGGCGCACCCGGGCTTCAAGCGGGAGATCCAGATCTCGTAGCTGACCTGGGCATAGGAAGCGTCGTCGGGTATGTAGCCGCTGGACCCGTTGGCGTGCGTCACCATGAAGGTGCGAGCCAGCGGCGATTCCCGCTTGAGGCGCTCGCCGATGCCGGTCAGCACCTCGCCCGAGACGCCCGCCAGCAGGATGGGCCCGATCTGAAGCAGGGACAGCCGGATATCCACCGGGTCGGCATCGGCGAAGGCGATCTTGTTTTCGTGGGGTTTCGACTCGGGGGTCATTCGCCGCCCCGGGCAGGTGATTACGCGTTGCGCCGCGCGGAGCCGCCCGCGGGTCGAAGTGCGCACCGTGGGCAGCGTGCGCACCACTTCCTCCCCCAGGATGCGGCCCAGGATCGCCACTTGGCCGAAGTCGGTCCCCGGCCCGTAGATGGCATTCTGGTCGCCCGAAGCGGCGCTGGTCCACAAGGCCACGGTCTTGCCGCCCAGGTGCTCCTCGACGTACCGCGCCGCCGCGCCGGGCAGGTCGCCGCTGATTTGGAGGTTGCGCGGTCCCAATACCGTGCCGTGGACCGCGTAATTGATGACTACGGCGATGAGCTCGCCCGTGAGGCTCTCCACCTTGATTACGCCGACGGTCTTGTCGGAGGGACCCTCGGGATTCACGCCCAGGCCCCAGCCGCCGGAAGCCTGCCGCGCGCGGCGGTTCGTGTTGACAAACGCCTTCCCTAGGCCTGCGCCCACGCGCGCCGGTTGCAGCGCCGCCTTCGCCTGGCGCACCACCTCCGCGACGCGGTCTTCCAGCGCCTCTCTCCACGGCTTCCACCGGGCCTCAAACTCGGGCTTGACCCGACCGGGCGACGGAGCGGCGTGGGTGTGCGTCGCCGCCAGCAGGACGGCCTCTGGAGGAATGCCGCTCTCGCGCGAGATGCGCGCCGCCAGGCGCCGGTGAAGCTCGTCGGTGACCCAAAGCAGTTCGCAACTGACCAAGGCGGCCAGGCGCTCGCCGTCGTCCAACACCAGCGCGCGCGCATGTATGGGGTCGTGAATGCCCTGGTGACCTTGCACGCGCGAACCGTAGCCGGACATGGGCAAGGCCGCATCCGCCGCCGGGGTGATATCCACGCGCGCCGCGCCGGCGCGCAGCCCGCCGCCCGGGGCGCCGGCCATGCACCCCGCGGCGAGCAGCAAGAGAGCGCAGAGTTTCTTCACGACAGTACCCTCACAAAGGCACGAATGATATCATCTTCGTCTTGCGCACTTAGGCAGGAGGGGATGGCCAGCAGGATGCTGCGCTCGAACAGGCTGTCGGCCACAGGACAGGCACCCTTACCGTAGTCCCTCTCCAGGCCGGCGTTCTCCGCCAGCCGCCAGGCCAACCCGACGCGGCGCACCAGGCTGGCGTTGCGGTAGTACAGGTGCAGCCCCCATTCCGTCATCAAGATGTTGGAGATGCCCTGGGGGAAGGTCACGATTCCCTCCGCCCGCAGCGCCGCATTGACCTGCGCTGCGCGCTCCGGAGAAGGCCAGGTGGTGATCAGGAAGCATCCCGTGTCGCCGGCCGGATCCAAGATGCGTCGCAGGCGGACTTCGGGGAACCGCTCCAGTGCGCTCCGGATGCGATACTTGCTGCGCCGCATGGCCGCGATGATTGCCGGCAGCTTCGCCAGTTGCACCCGCAGCACCGCAGCGCGCAGTTCATCCAGGCGGTAGCCGCGGCCCCAGACGGCGGTCTCGGGATCGTCAAGCCTCAGGCGGCCGCGGGCGTCGCGCGCGTAGCCCAAGTCGTGGGCGGCGAAGGCCCGCTCGTAGAGACGCCGGTCGTTGGTCACGACGCAGCCGCCCTCGCCGGCGGTCATGTTCTTGTTCATCTGAAAGCTGAAGACGGCCAGATCGCCGAAGGAACCCACCGGGCGGCCGTGCACCGATCCTCCCGCGCACTGCGCGCAATCCTCCAGCAGGAACAGCCCGTGCCGCCGGGCCACGCCGGAGACCGCCTCGACGTCGCCCGGCGCACCGCTCATGTGCACCAGGATGATGCCGCGGGTCCGCGGCGTAATGCGCCGCTCCACGTCGCGGGGGTCCAGGCAGAAGGTGTCGTCAATGTCGGCCAGCACAGGGACGGCGCCCAGGTTCACCACCGCCGCCGCCACGGAGACCCACAGATACGCCGGCACGATCACCTCCTGGCCCGGCCCCACGTCCAGCGCGGCCAGCGCGGTGTGCAGCGCGCCGGTGCCGCTGGCGACCGCCAGGGCGTGGCGCACGCCGAGGAAGGCGGCGAATTCCTGCTCAAAGGCCTCCACCTCGCGTTGCAGGTCCAGGCCGTAGTAGCGGAACAGCGAGCGGGAACGCAGCACGCGCACGGCGGCCTCGATCTCTCGCTCATCCATGTGGTGCACCCCGGGGAACTCCAGGGGCAAGGGAACGGTGCGCACGGGTTTATCGGCTGTCATTGGATTGTCCTGTTGGTGTTCGCGCCCGAGGGATCCCGGCGGCCGCCTTCGAGCACCTTGTGCCGGCGCAGAAAGCCCTCGATGGCGCGCTGGACGCGCAGGGTGTCGGCGTCGCTCCACCGGAAGCGTCCGTGTTTGCCCCCGGGGATGGTGACCAGTTGATTCGGAACCCGGGCCCGCTCCAACGCCTGATGCAGACGCACAGCCTGCGAATAGGGCACTATTTCATCGGCGTCTCCGTGGATGCTGAGCACGGGCGGCGTCTGCGGTCCGACGTAGCTGAGCGGTGAGAGGCGGCGTGCCAGCTCCCGCGGATCGTCGCTGTCGCGCAGCCAGGCGAGCACCGGTTTGCTCCGTGCGTCCAGCGCCTCGACCAGGTCCGTAAAACCGTAGTAGTTGAGGAGGGCGGCGGGCTTCAAAGGTTCCTCGCCCGGGCAGTCGAAGCCCGCCGCAGGGCTCAGCATTCCTGTCAGCAGGGCTAGGTGGCCGCCCGCCGACCCGCCCGTGATCACGATGCGATTCGCGTCAATGCCGTAGCCGGCCGCATTGCGCACCACCCAGCGGAAGGCGCAGCGGCAATCCTCGACCGCCGCCGGAGCCGGCGCCGCCGCCGAAAGCCGGTACTGCACGCTGACCACACGCATGCCCAGCTCCAGGTAGGGCAGGAACCAGAGCACGTACTGCTCCTTGCTGCCGTTGGCCCAGCCTCCGCCGTGGATGTAGAGGATGGTCGGCCCGGGTTGAAGGTCGTAGCGGATGTACAGGTCCAGCTTGAGCGCAATGCCGCCCACGGTTCGATACACCACGTCGCGCTGCACCCGAAACCGGTTGCCCACCAGCGACGCCCAGTCGCGCGCCGGACCGGTATCTTGCGCGGAACCGGGGGCCGACAGCGCCGCCAGCAGCGGAAGGAGGCTTGACAAGGCGGGCACGGCTGTGTTCATAATGCAAACAGTTATGTTCAGATCGTTCTCCTATTTGTAGGCTCGGCAGGACCAAATGTCAACCCCCAAAGTGACTCGCCGCCAGCGCCCCCGCGTGGGAACCCTGGAAAAGGGACTGTCGGTGCTGGAAGCCCTGGAGAAAGCGCCGGGCGCCCTAACCATTCAGGAGCTGGCCGCCGCCACCGGCATCCACCGATGCGCGGTATACCGGCTGTTGTGCACGCTGGAGAGCCGCGGTTACGTGGCCCGGCTGGAGAACAAGCGCTACCGCGCGACTTCCCGCAGCCGCCGCGTCCGGTTGGGTTACATCGCCCCCCTGAGCGGCACGCTGTTTCGCAAGGAGTTGCTCGGCGGACTGCGCCGCGCGGCGGAAGCGGCCAATTTCGAGCTGCTCGAATTCGACAACCTGGAAGACGATGCGGAAGCCGCCCAGAGGCATGCCGAGGAGCTGATCAACGGCCGCGTGGACGTGGCGCTGATGTTCCAGCCCATCGAACGCATCGGACACCTGGTGGCCGACCGCTTCTTCCACGCCTCCGTCCCTTTCATCACCATCGAGATTCCGATTCAAGGAGGCGTCTACTTCGGCGCCAACAACTTCCGCGCCGGCCGGCTGGCCGGACAAACCCTGGGACGCTTCGCGCGGGATAAGTGGCAGGGAAGGTTCGATCGCCTGGTGCTGCTGGAATCCTCCTCCACCGGCACTAACGTTCAGGCGCGGCTGGCGGGCGTGGTCGTCGGGTTGGAGGAGAAGGTGGGGGCGGTGGAGGGGTCCCGCGTGGTGCACCTGGACGGGTATTTGCACGAGGAGTCGGGCTGCCGCGCCATGGCCGACTTCCTGGCGCGCACGCGGCCGCGAACGCGCCTGCTGATTTCCTGTTTCAACGACAACACCGCCATGGGTGCGCTGGAGGCGGTGCGGGCGGCGGGCCGCGAATCCGACGTGGCCATCGTGGGCCAGAACGGTACGGAGAGCCGCGCCGAGCTGCGCAAGCCCGGCAGCGCCCTGATCGCCTCCATTGCTTACTTCCCAGAACGCTACGGCGAGAAGCTGGTCGCGCTGGCCCGCTCCATCGTCAATCACGAACGCGTCCCCCCCGCCGTTTACACCGAGCAGGAGCACGTGGTGCTGGACCGCCGCAACATCGCCAAGTACTATCCGCGCGGATGAAGGCTGCCGCGGCCTTCCCTAGCGCAGCACCACCGGGCCCAGCAAGCCGGAGGGAAGGGGCTCCTTGGCCAGCTCCTTCTCCCTCGGCCTGGGGATGCGATTGCCGATGGAGGGGTAGCGGGCTTCCACGTCGGAGTAGTCCTTCACCGGCCGGCTGAGTACGTAATTGAGCAGAGTGTTGCCGACCACGATGCGGATGCGGTTCTCTCCTTTGCGAAGGAAACCGGTCACATCCACCCTGTAAGGCAGCTTCCAGGCCACCCCAACCCGCCGGCCGTTGAGCCATACCTCGGCAGCCTCCCGTACTGCGCCCAGATCCAGCACGCGGCGGCCGGAGGGGTCGGACAGGCGGAAGGTGGTCTGGTAGGTGGCCCGGCCGGAAAAGAAGCGCACCGCGGGGAGGTCCGTCCAGGACCGCAGGGCGGTCATCTCGACCTGCTCCGGACGTCCTTCCCACTGCACCTTCCAGGGACCTTGAATCGGCAGCTCGGGGCGCAACTCGGCCGGCGCCGCGGGTCGCGCGGCGGGGGCGCCTCCGAACTCGACGATGGTCGAACCCCAGGCTTGCAGGCTCAGATCCACCACCGTGCGCCCCGCCTCGTAGCGGTACGCGGCGGCGCGGATCGCCCCGGTCATGGGGTCCAACAGCCGCGCCGGACGCTCCCCTACCCGAAAACCGGCTTTCAACCGCTTCTCGCGGTCCGTGAAATTGGCGAGGAAATAGAAATCCTGCTCGCCCGCGCGGCGGTGGACAAAGCCGATGTCATCGTCCGGGGGATCCAGCGCCAGGTCGGGCGCCACCGCGCCCAGAGCGCGTCGCAGCGCTTGCTTCTCGTCGGGGACGAGAATCCCGCGGCCCTGCGGCCCGAAGATCTCCTCCCGCAGTTGCCGAAAGCGCGCGGCATTCCGCTCGCGGTCGCGATACCCGTATGCGATTTCGGGCAGCCGCAGCGTCGCGATCACCTTGCCGCCGGCACGGTGGAACTCGGCCAGCTTCTCCATGTCCTCCAGAGGCATTCCGCGCAGGCCCGGCAGCACGACCGCGGCGAAGCTGACATGCCCCACGTTGAGCCGGCCCTTTTCCACCTTGCCCAGGGCGGGTAGAATCGAATGATCAATGCCGTCCAGCGAGTAGCCGCTGGTGAGAATCGTCTTCACCACGTCGGCTTCGTGCTTGAGAGCGTTCTCCAGCCCGAAGTTGTCGCCCAGCCGGCGCTTGGCCCGGTCCAGCCGGTACTTGACGTGAATGAAGTTCAAGTAACCCGGCGGCGTCTCGGCGAAGACGTCATCCTCGGGCAGGTACAAAGCCACATCCACCACCGGAACTCCCTGGCTCAGAATGTAGCCCGTGCGATGGATGTATTTGGCCAGCTCCGGCATCCAAGGCCACCACGGCGCATGCTCGGTCGCCATCACCCCGGCGAAGTAGCCCCACCCCGGCGGCGGCGCCGATCGCGGCGAATACGCGTAGCCGTGCATCACGATGCGGTTGGCGCCCGAGACCCAGTGCAGGTCCGTGCCGATTTTCAGCTCCTGTAGCGTCTCGGCATAGCGCACCGGGTTGAGCCAGGTATAGGCCTCCACGCTCACCACCGGCTGCCGGTAGAAGTGCGCGGCCGAACTGGCCCAGCGGGTGCGGTTGAACTCCTTCCAGTCGCAGTCCTCTCCCATCGGGTAGTCAATGGCCGCGAAACTGCTCAGTCGCACCGGAGGCGTGCCATAGGATTCCGCCTGGAAGCGGAACCCCTGCGCGCGGATCCAATCGCCGGTGGGCTTCAGGTACCGGGCGATGGCCAGCTCCTGGATGGTGTGCCAGAAGTCCCGGCGGATGTGCAAGCTCTTCTCACCCTCATCTCGGAACAGTGCGGCCAGGTGGGGAATGATGTCGTATCCCCGGCGGGCGGCGAATTCCCGCGCGAAGGCCGGCGTCCAGGAGGTGCCGTCCACCTCCATGCTGGGGCAATACAGCGCGCGCACGCTGCCCCTCACCGCCGCGGCCAGCTTCGCGCCTACTTCCTTGAGATAGAGTGCCACGGCCTGTGGGTTCAAGTGATCTATGACGTTGCCCCCGCCGCCGGCCGCCGCATAGATCACTTTGTGCCGGTGCGTGGTGGGGCTCTCCAGGAAGGTCGCCAGGGTCCACTGACCGGGCGGCGGCGCCAACTCCACTCGCCCTTCCCGCACGCGCCCGGTGACATCGAGCGCCTCCCCTGTCGGAGGCACGAGCTGCACTGCAATGACCCGCTCGCCTTCGCCGGCGGCCGCGGGGCGCATCTGGGCCAGGTTGCCCTCCTTCATGACGATCCGTTTCGGCGAGAGCGACTCCGGCACCATCGGCCCGCCGTAAGGCCAGCCGGTTCCCATGACCAGGTCGGCCTCCATGCCTTTGGCTTTGATGCGGGAGGCCAGGCAGCTCAGCATGTCCAAGAACTCCGCCGACAGATACGGCAGGTTGCGGATGCCGCGGGCCGGATCGTCCACCTCGTAGGGGTACAGCGGGTAGATCAGGATCCGGCCGATGCCGGCGCGCCGGAGCAGGTCCACGTGCCGGTCCACTTCCGCACGGGTCCAGGCCGGTCCGAAGGACCACAGGTAGGCGGCCATGCGGGCCTCCGGCGGGGGATCGGCGAACCGCCGGTCAATCTCCGAGGCGATGAGGGTCGCGCTCAGCAGGAGGATAGGGGCGAGGCGAATGTTCATATAGTGATCAGATTCCGTTCAAGATCTCACCAAACTTTTAGGCCCCGGCCCTGCGAATGTCAATTTTTTTCTTGACGGGAGGCGGCAACTGCTGTATAGGAGGAGGGACCGGATCGAACATGTCCGTTCACTTGATGAACACGGAGGAACCCGACCATGTCCCGACTCCTCACCCTAGCTCTGACTGCCGCGCTGTGGCTGCCTGCGGCGCTGGCTCAAAGCACCCGGGCCACGATTACCGGCGTGGTTACCGACCCGGACGGCGCTGCCGTCCCCAAGGTGGCCATCGAGGCGGTCCACACTCGGACCGGATACCGGTTCACGGCCGCCACCAACGAGGTGGGTCTGTACACCCTGCCGCAATTGCCCGAAGGGGAATACACCCTCAGCGCCAAGGCGGCCGGGTTTCAAGAAGCCGTGGTGCGTGACATCATTCTGGCGGCGCGCGACATCCGGCGCGTTGACCTCAAGCTGAGTATCGCCACGCTCCAGGCCGCCATCGAGGTTACAGCCGGAGCTACGCTCATTGAAACCGAAAGCGCGCGGCTGGCCGACACCAAGAGCGGTACCCTGCTGACCTCACTCCCCTACGGGGGGCGCGGGGCCTTTCTACTGTTTATGCTTACGCCCAACGTAACGCGCGTCAAGGGCGTCTGGGTTATGCGGTTCGCCGGCAGCCGTCTGAACCAAAGCGACTACAGCATGGACGGCGTCAGCTTCAACGTGGCTTCGGGCAGCAACCCGAACGCCCCCCTGAGCGACTATACCGAGAGCGTCGAGGAGATCCGCGTGGACGTGGCCAACAACACCGCCGAGTTCGGCAGCGTGGGCCAGGTCAGCATGATCTCTAAATCCGGCACCAACCAGCTTCACGGCAGCGGTTTCGATTTCTACTCCTCTCCGGTGCTACGGGCCCGCAACACCTTCGCCCTGGCGCGCAGCACGGGTGTGAGCCACCGGCCCGGATACACACTGGGCGGGCCGGTCTACTTGCCTCGCCTCTACGATGGCCGGAACAAGACCTTTTTCCACTCGTACATGCAGTGGGGGTTAGAGAGCGCCAGCACGCCTACCCTGACGGCAACCGTTCCAGCCACGCCCTGGCGCTCGGGAGACTTCTCCCTTCTGACCGCGCCCGTGCTGGATCCCTTCAGCGGGCGGACGCCCTTCCCCGGCAACCGGATCCCGGCCTCGCGCCTGAATCCGGTGTCCCTGAAGATCCAGGAGCGCTTCTACCCGCTGCCGAATCAGGGCGATCCCAACGTACATTCGAACAACAACTTCCGCCAGTTGACTTCGTTGAAGGGCACCCGGGAGTGGTACTTCACCGAGCGGCTGGACCACCGCATCTCCGACAAGGTTCTCTTGACCGGCCGAGCGGTCATCCACGGCTACAACAGCTACCGCATCACCTCGCAGTTAGGCGGCAGGGCACTCACCACTATCAAGTGGAAGACGCGCTTTTATACCTTCTCCTACACCCACAACTTTCGTCCCACCATGGTGAACGAGTTCCGCGTGGGCTACTCCTTCAACAACAACCCGCGCTATCCGAAAGAAAGCGGACTGGCGCTGGTGAAGGACCTGGGGCTGGTGGGACTGTTCCCCGACCTGCCCGATCTGCCGGGCGTTTTCCGGGTGAGCTTCCAGAACCTCACGATGACGGGGGTCAGCGACTCCTTCCAGCTCCGCGACTCCAAGGGCGGCAAGAACTTCTACCTCCAGGATCACCTGAGCTGGTTCCGCGGGCGCCACGCGCTCAAGGTCGGCGGCCAGTTCAACCGTTCCCACCTTAACGACCGCTTCCTGTCGACGGGCATCTACGGCGACGTGACCTTCAGCAACCGCTTCACTAATCAGTCGTACGCGGATTTCCTGTTGGGAATCCCCACCTCCTGCTCGCGCGCCCCGGAGAATCCGGCTGAAGACGCCGGGCGGGACAGCTACTACGCCTTCATCACCGACGAGTTCCGCGTCACTCCCAAGCTCACTTTGAACCTGGGCGTGCGCTACGAATACGAACCGGGTTGGTACGGCCAGTCCATAGCGATGTTCAACCCCGGCTTGGGCAAGATCGTCGTGCCGGACGACAGCATGAGGCTGGTGAGTCCGCTGGTGCCCAGCAGCTATGTACAAGTGATTCCGGCCAGCCAGGCGGGCTTGCCGAAGAACACGTTGCTTTTCGCGGACCGTAACAACTTCGCGCCCCGCGTGGGTGTCGCTTGGCGCCCGCTGGGACCCGACACCGTGTTCCGCGCCGGCTGGGGAATGTTCTATGATGTGGTCCCGCGCTACACGGGCACGGGCGGCAGCCCCTACAGCATCACCGAGCCGGCTTACACCAACCCTCAGAACGCGCCCACGGTCATCTTCCCGCGCGTTTTCCCTGAGTCCAGCACGGGGGCTCCCTCCACCATCAGCATCCCTTCGGCCGTCAACAGCTCCTTGCGCACTCCTTACAGCTTCCAGTACAACTTCACTATCGAACACCAGCGCTGGAACACGGGCTTCCGCGCCTCTTACATCGGAACGGGCACGCGGCAGGGCGAATGGGGCTACAACCTGAACCAGCCGGTACCCGACACGCGGCCCTTCATCCAGAAGATCAACGAGCGGCGCTTCCCCAAGTACCCGAACATCTCCTACTACACCAACGGCGCCGGGCACCAGTATCACTCCATGACGCTCCAGGTGACCCGGCGGACGAAGGGAGGTCTGTTCTTCCAGAGCTATTACACCCTGGCGCGCGATATCGGCGACCTGGACCGGAACGAATCCCCGGAGAATGCCTACGATCGCAAACGCGAGCGCGGTGTCTGGGAGGACATCCCGACCCATCGCTGGAATGCTACGGGCATGTACGAGCTTCCCTTCGGCAGGGGTAAGCGCTTCCTGAACGGGGTGAACCGATGGGTGAACCTCCTGCTGGGAGGCTGGGAAGTCAACGGCATCTACACCCTCCAGTCCGGGGATTTCCTCACCCCCACCTGGACGGCGCCCGACACTACCGGCACGGCCTACACCACCAGCTCGACGCCGCCCAACGTCAGCAGGCGGCCTGACTACCTCTACAACGCCAATCTCCCCAAGGACCAGCGGTCGCTCAGCCGGTGGTTCGACGTGAACGCGTTCGCCGTCTGGCAGCCGGGCGCTTTCGGCACCTGCTCTCGAGGCGTCATCAAGGGGCCGGGCACGAACATCATGCACGCTAGCTTGGTGAAGAACTTCGCCTTCACGGAGCGGTTTCGCCTGCGTGCGGAACTCGGAGCCACGAACGCTTTGAACCACCCCAACTACTCGCCGCCCGGGCTCAACATCACTTCAGCGGCCTCGGCCGGCGTCATCTCCTCGACCGGCGGAACCTCGCAGGGATCCCTGGAGAGTACCGGCGCGCGTGACATCCTGTTGCGGGTGCGGGTGGAGTTCTAATCGGCTCGGTCCTGCACTCACTCATAAGAAGCGCCTCGGCTCCGGTGGACTGCGCTTGCGGCCGCCTTCAGCGACCTGAAGGCGGCCGCACCGCAGGAAAGGCGAATATGACGGAGCCACGCGCAGAACAGGCGAAGATAGGAGTCTTCAACGTCGGGTTCCATCGCTACTGGTCGCAGTTCGAGGGCCTGCGAGAACGCCTGGAGGGTTATCGCCGCGAATTCGAGGAGTGATTGCGGAGCTTCGACGTCACCGTGGTTTCGGCGGGACTCGTTGATACCGTGGAGGCGGGACGAAGGGCGGGCGAGCTGTTTGCCGCCGAGCAGGTGGATCTGATCTTCTGCCACGTGACTACTTATACCGGGGCGCCGGCGGCAATGACTATGAGCAGCTCATCGCCGGGATCATCGTCGGCGCTACGCTGCTCACTGCACGCGGCATCCCGGTGGCGGGGGAGGGCGACCTGAAGAACTGCGTGGCCATGCTCATCATGGACCGCATCGGCGCGGGCGGCTCTTTTTCCGAGCTGCATCCGGCCGATTTCAATGAAAACTTCGTGCTCATCGGCCACGACGGCCCCGGACACATCGCTATCAGCAACGAGAAGCCGGCGCTGCGCGGGCTGAGCCTGTATCACGGCAAGTTCGGCAGCGGGGTTTCGGTCGAGTTCAAGGTGAAGAACGGCCCCGTCACCGCGGCCGGCCTCACGGTGGGGTCGCACCAGCGCTTCCGGCTGGTACTGGCGGAGGGCGAGTCTGTCCCCGGCGCCATTCCTCAAACCGGCAACACCAATACACGCTGCCGTTTCCAGCCCCGCGTGGCGGCCTTCATTGAGCGCTGGAGCGAAGCCGGACCCACGCATCATTTGGCCCTGGGGGTGGGACACCAGATCGGCGTTCTGCGCAAAGTGGCCAAGCTGTTGGGTATGGAAGTGGACGTCGTGACTCCATGAGCGCGGCGCGCTGCATCCACCGAGCGGCGTGTGGGCGAAGCCCGCGCCGGTGGCGGGTTTGTCCTGCCTCTTGTGCCGGCACAAGAAGCAAACGCGGCCGGGATGTTTGCAGCGTGGCCGGTTGCAGGCGAGCCGGCGCACCCTGACCGGACGGACCTGATCCGGCAACTTGGCGAAGGCCCGCTGCAACAAGGGGATCACCAGGCTGGAGATGTTGGTCTCGCCGGAGTGGTAGCTGCCCTCCCAACCATCCCGAGTGCCTCCTTCGAAGCAGAGCAGGGGGAGGCAGGAGGGCCGCCCGCGCTTCTTGGGGTTGTATCCCACTTCGGCCTTCTCCTGCCGGCCATAGACGGTCAACACGGTGCTGTCGAGATCGAACAGCAGGCGGCTGGACCCTCCGCGCATCCGGACGCGCCATTGGTCGTGGAACTTGAGGACGGCATCCCGGCCGGCCTGAGCAAAGCGCTGTAAGAAGCGCCGCAGCCTGGTGGCCTCCGGGTAGCCGAGCAGACCGCTAGTGGCAGGGCTTCGACGCGCGTGCAGATCCTCTGTTCAAGAAGGATCCAGGTTAACCAACTCCTGTTCTGATGCCAGGGACCGGGAGAAACGGCCTCCGGCAAACGTCGCGGGGGACGCACGGCTGGCCGTTCAGCCGCGAGATTCGACTCGAAACGGGGAGACGCGGAAGTGCCGAACTTGCGGCCAGTTGCCGATAGAGCCGGGCGTTAACGGGTGTGCCGAAGCCGTTGCGGGAAACTGAACTGGCTCCTCAGGCAGGACTCGAACCTGCAACCCTCCGGTTAACAGCCGGATGCTC
>JBBIMA010000026.1:0-53313 GCA_037444625.1 Solibacteraceae bacterium | reverse complement strand
TCCAGGGCAGCCGCCTGGTGCTGAACATAGACACCGGGGCGGTCGGCTTCGCCCAGGTGGGCTTTACGGACCGGGAGGGCCGCCCTCTGGAAGGCTACTCGCCGGACGACTGCGTTTACATCAACGGCGATTTCCTCAGCCGTCCGGTCGAGTTCCTGCGGCGCGGAACCGACGTCTCGCCCCTGGCCGGGCGGATCGTCCGCCTGGTGTTCCGCCTGCGCGGCGCGCGCCTCTACGCCATGCAGTTCGAACCTTAGCCGGCCGCCCGCTTCCTCACCAGGGCATCTCCCGGCGCGTGTAACGGCGTCCCTCTTCGGCCGAATCCCGGCGCCGGCCCGCCCCGATGCGCACCCCTTCGTCAATCCTCTGCCGCACGTTCTCCGGCAGCACGTTGTCCAGGTATGCGATGCCGTGCTTCTTGCACAGATTGAGCACGATCCGCCCGGCCGCCTGGACCTCGGGCGGCACCGGCGGGTCGGCCCGGCCCTCCAGGTAGCCGTAGCTCAAACCCATGTCCCGCGGACCGTGCTCGGCGAAGGCGATCCCCGGCACCGCCAGGGTTTCCGCCGCGTGCGCCAGCGCCTCCCGGTCCTCGATCTTCACGCCCAGCATGATCTCGCCTTTCGGGTTCAGCGGCCAGACGTCGGCGATCTCCAGGTACCTCTTCGGATCCACGCCCCAGACCCAGGCCGCCCAGCTCTGGCTGCCCCAGCCCCGCGTGCCCCTCCCCAGAATCTCCGTCCCGCCCTGCGCGAACGGATAGCGCGCCGCCTGCACGTAACGTTTCACCGCCTCCGGATGCCGGGCGCGCGCCAGGTGAATCCCGTGCGCCCCCTGCGCCAGCGCCTGGTGGATCATCCAACTGTTGGCCGTCACCGAAGGGCCGTCCAGCCCCAGCAGCGGCAGCACCACGATCACCGCAGGCGTGCGGTGGCCCGAGGGCGTCGGCCCGCCTTCCACCAGCCCGCGCATGAATTCGCGCAGCAACGCGAAATCCAGCGGTGCGTGCTCCATGTTGTAGTTGATGTAGTCGGCCCAGGTGCGCGCCTGCCTCTTGCCTTCCTCGTAGCCGCCGTAGGTCTCCGCATAGTAAATCGGCTGGCCCGCCTCCAGCAGCTCGATGCATTTGTTCACCCGCTTGGGCGTCCAGGACGCTTTCTGCTGAGCGCGCAGCGCGCCCGCCGTCGAGAAGGCCAGGAAAGCTCTCCGTTTCATCTCCCACCGATCCCGGAGCCGGGAGCGGCCGGCTCGCCCGGCCGACCCGGCAGAATGCGAAGGCTGCGACAGTGCGCCGGCTCGCCCCACAGCCGCGCCCGCCGTCCCTCGCCCGATTCCATCACGCCCCAGCGATCCCCGCACCGTAGGGCGCGCCCCCGCCACTCCGCACGGAAGGGCCCGCGCAGCTCGACGAGGGTCATCGCGGTCTCCGGCTCGTAGCGGGCGTTCTCCACAAACACCGTGACCGCGGCCGACTCCGCCTCATCGCTCGCCGCCCGGCGGTGGACCGGGGCTTCCTCCCGCACGGCCACGTCGCTCGAAAAGCCCCTGCCGAAACGGTCGCCCCGGAACAGATATCCTTGCAGGCCCGCTTTGGTTTCCGTCACCCGCACGTCGTCCAGATAGACGTTGCCGAAGGATCGGACCTCGCTGCGCTGGAAATAGACTCCTTCGTTGTCCGCCGTCAGGTTGCCCGCCAGCACCACCCGGCTTTCCATCGTGATGCGAAAGGCGCCCGAATTGCGGCCGGCGTTGCGGTTGCCCGCGAAGACGTTGCCCTCGATGCGCACGGTGAACTCTGCGGGCGGGGGCAGCGGATCGAGCGGCGTGTCGTAGTGGTGCTTCTGCCCGCCGACGAACAGCGCGCCGCCGTCGTCGTCGCCGTAGTTGCCCGCGAAAACGTTGCGCGCGATGCGCGGCGCCGACCACAGCGCCACGAACAGACCCCCGGCGTCGTTGCGGTTCAGCGCCCGGTTGCCCAGCACCACGTTGCCCGCGAATTCGGCGTGCGAGCGATCGTAAAGCGACGCCGCACCCCCGTCGCTGCTGCGCATGGGATCCTTCAAGCCGGCCTGGTTATCGAAAAAGACGTTCTCCAGGATGCGCGGCGCGGCCCTCACCGCCGCCACCGCCCCGCCCCGCCCGATCTCGGTCCAGTTGCCTCGAAACAGGTTGGCGCGAATCACGGCCCGGCAGCCGTTCAGGCACGCCACCGCGCCGCCGTCGTAGGCGTCCTCGTGCAGATGGCGGGGCTTCCACTCGGCGGGCGCCAGGGTGCGGTTCCTCTGCCAGACGTTGTTGGTCAGCTCGGGGGACAATCCGTCGCAAAGCATCGCCCCGCCGGGGCCACGCGCAGCACCCCCTTCCAGGCGGAAGCCGTCCACCACCGCGCCCTCCGCGCACCGGAGCAACCGGCCGCGGCCGCCCCCGTCTATCACCGTCGCGTAGCGCACGATGTCCCGCCGGCCGAAGCTCGGATCGAACCCCCCGTACAAGGCCACCCCGGGGACCAGCGGCAGGTCGTTCTCCCGGTAAACCCCCGCCGCCACCAGGATCCGCCCGCCCGGGCGAACCGCCGCCAGCGCCGAGCGTATGGTGCGGAACAACCGCCGTCCGTCCGCTTGCGCGACTCGCGCCGACACCAGAAGATCCTCGGGCCCCGGCCGTACCGGCGTGGTCGCCGGACCGGCGGCCTGCGCCGCGCCGGCCGCGATGCCGGCTGCCAGCAGCGCTCGCATTCGGCGAGCGGGACCGGAAAGAAGCAAGAGGGCGGCCTTCATCGAGCCGGCGCGCTGCGCGCCAAATTGAAAGTCTTGCAAAAAGAGCGAAAGTAGTCAAGTCTAACTTTGCGCTTCGCGGCCTCTCCGCCGGCATGCCCACTTCGGCGCGCCCCGCGGTTACCAGGCTTGCTAGCTCATGCATTGCCCGTGGTTCGCCGTCATTTACCCGGCGCCGCCGGCGGCCGGCCAAGCTCAGTCGTCCGATTTGGCGGCCGCCTTCTTCGATGATTCCGAGGTTCGCGAAATCCGGCTGTATTTCGACGATCCCAACTGGTACAACACCCTGTTCCGGGCGCACAGCAGCGACCCGAGGGATCCTTACTTTCCCGCCCGCTTCCAGTACGGCTCTCTGGTGATCCCGCGCATCGGCGTCCGATTCAAGGGACACTCTTCCTTCCAGCGCAACGGGATCAACAAGCCGTTCAAACTGGACTTCAACGAATACGACGACGCTGCGGCAGGCAAGTTCGTGTCCCAGCCGGTACCTCCCGGAGCCGAAGGCGAGCAGGTCTACCTGGTCGCTTACGGAACGGGCGTCCGGCAGATCCCGCCTTCCAGCCTGACGGCGCAGGTCGGCGGCGCCGCGGTGCCGATCGCTTACGCAGGCCCGCAGGGCCGTGTGGATCAACTCAACCTGGGGCCTCTGCCCCGCTCGCTGGCCGGCAAAGGCGAGGTGAGCCTGGTCGTCTCCGACGGCCGCTTCAAATCCAACGCCGTGACCCTGGTAATCGAGTAACGGCGCCGCCCGGCTCGCTCTCCTGCGGCATAATGAATGCTTCGTCGTCGGCAACCAGCCGCGAGGAGAACAGTGCCGTGAGTGGCGCCGCGCGTCTCGTCATTTTGGCCGCCATTGCGAGCGGCCTCCTGCCCGGGCAGGCGGTGACCCCGTTTCACCGCGCCTTCATCAAGCCCTCGCTTGTGCGAGTGCCGCCCGGCGGGCAGCAACGTTTCAAGGTCGTGATTTCGGCCACCCGCCTGATGGCGGCCCAAGCGCCCCGCAGCGTTCGCTGGACGGTTAACGGAGTCCCGGGAGGCAACCCGCAGGTGGGCACGATTGACGCCGGCGGGGTGTATCGGGCCCCGGCCGCCGTCCCCGTGCCGAACGAGGTCGTCGTGCGGGGGGAGGTTGAGGGCGCCGCCAACCGCTACGTCTGGGCCACCGTGATCGTGGGGCAGGCCGATCCCGCCTATAAAGTCGTGGGCGCTTGGGGCGAGGAGATCGGGCAGCCCGGATCCCGCCTGGTGGCGCCGCACGGCATCAGCATTGACCATCAGGGCAGGTTGCTGATCACCGACCAGGGCGCCGGGCGAGTGCTCCGCTACAGCAAGGAGGGCAAGTTCCTGGACGAGGTCGGCCTGGGACCGGGCAGCGGCGACGGCCACTTCACCGAGCCCCGCTACGCCCACGTGGACGCCCAGGGCAACATCTATACCGTGGACGTCAAAGGCGACCGTCCGCGCCTCCAGGTTTTCTCCCCCGAGGGAACCTTCCGCCGCATCTTCGCCCCCAAGGGAACCGGGCCGGGCATGATTCTCCGCGGCCACGGGCTATGGTTCGACTCACAAGGCCGCCTTTATGTGACCGACGTGGACAACATGCGGGTCAGCGTCTTCGACCCGGCGGGCGAGTTCCAGTTCTCTTTCGGCAAGGACGGCCCCGGCGCGGCGGATTTCAATGCCCCCCACGGACTCTACCTGGACCCCAACGACGACGTGTTCGTCAACAGCTACTACGGGCCCACCAAGAAATTCGACCGCCACGGCAATTACCTGTTTTCCTTCGCCCACGGCGACCCGCCCGACGGACCCGTCTACTTCCATAGCCTCACCGGCGACCGGTGGGGCAACGTCTATCTCACCGTCCGCACTCGAGCCGGCTACGACGGCGCGGTGGAGAGCAATCTCGGACGCAAAGTGAGCATCGCCAAGTACAACAACAACGGCGATTTCATCTGCCACATCAGCCTCTCGGTGCCCGAACACGCCGAAAGCTGGTGCGCGGTGGACGCCGACGGGACCATCTACGCCCTCTACAAGGGCCGCAAACGGACCGGCGTCGAGATCCTCAAGCAGCAGTGAAATGCGGCGGCCGCCTGCCGGCGCAAGCCGCTGTTGGTGGAGGCGGCGGGAGTCGAACCCGCGTCCGGAAAAGCCTGCCCGCAAGAGCCTACGTGCGTAGCCGGCTCACTGATTTCGGCCGCCGCTTCAGAACCGGCCAGCGCCGCGGCGTCCTAGCCCGATTAGTCTCGACCTTCGGCTCCGGACCGAAGCCTTCAGCCCAGCCTGCTCGAATGACGCCCCTTGGCCGGCTGGCAGGCCCGCCGGCCGGGACGGCCGCCTGTCAATCAGGCGGCGTAGGCAAACTGCGCGTTGGCAGTTGTTGGTTTCCGATCGTTTTACGGGAGCTCGGAACCCGGCACGCCTCTCGTTGGCAGTTTCAATCCCGTCGAATCCGTTACGCCCCCTCTCGCATTATTATACGCCGCCGCGGGTCCCTTTGTTGCAGAGAAATCCGCCCGCCGGGCCCGCCGCCCGCCTCCGCTTGGGCTATACTTGACCAAGCCGGCTCCACCCCGCGCGGGTCTGCGGCCCCGCCGCCCGCCCCGCCCTGTGTGCTGCCCAGGAGGCTCTATGTTCTGCACGCGCTGTGGGTTCCTGAACGCCGCCGACGCCCAGTTCTGCGCCGCTTGCGGATCGCCCCTCACCGTCTCGGCTTCCGTCCCCGCCGCTCCCTCCGCCGCTCCGCCGCCCTCGGGACCGCAGCCCGAGAGCTCGCCGCCGGCCCCCGCCCCACAGGCCAGGCTGGGAGATCGCTTCCTGGCGGTCGTGCTCGATTCGTGCCTGATGGCCGCGGCCTTCGCCGTGATCGGCATGTGGGCCGCCTCGCGCTGGGGCGGCTTCACCGCCACGGGTTTCCAGCTCGAAGGCCGCGCAGCGTGGGTGGCCGGCGGGGCCACGCTGGCTCTGGGCCTGCTCTACTACTGGATCACCGAGGGACTCTTCGGGGCCACCCTCGGCAAGGCCATCATCGGCCTCGTTGTGCGCAAAGCGGACGGCCGCCCGTGCGGCCTGGGCGCTTCCCTGATCCGCAACCTGCTGCGCCTCGTGGACGGCCTGGGAGTCTACCTGGTGGGCTTTCTGGCCGCTGTGCTGTCGCGCTCCCGGCAGCGGATCGGAGACAGGGTGGCCGGGACTGTGGTGACCGAGCGGCCCCCCGCACGGGCCGCGCGGGCCGCCCTCGTGCTTCTCTGGCTCGCTGCGCTCGCCGCCGGCGTCCTCGGCGCCGTGCGGCTGCACCGCGCGCCCCCGGAGGCTTCCGGAGAGGTCACCGCGGCCGTTGGTGCGCCCGCAGCCGCCGCCGGGGATCTGCGCCTGATCAACCTGGACTTCCTGGAACGAGAGGACGGCCCGCCGCGCCCCCAACGACCTTATCAGCGCGGCGAACTGGTGTACTTGAAGTACGATATCGTCGGATTCGGCACCGCCCCCGGCGGCAACACCGACCTCCGGATCAACGGAGCGGCGCTCGATCCTAACGGCCTGCCCTTGTATAGCTGGTCCAGGGAATTCAGCCGTCCGGTCGCCTCCGGCAACCCGGTCAACGGATGGATCAGCATCGAGCTGCCCGCCTTCGTCCCGCCCGGCCGCTATCAAATCCAAATCAACGTCGAGGACAAGGTGAACAACGCCCGCCTCAGCCACTCCGTGGGCTTCGACGTCCAGGGCGATCCCGTCCCGGTCGCCTCCCGGTTCGAGGTTCGCGACTTCGAAATGGCGCCGGCAAGAGACGGCCCGGCCGCCTCCCCCATGGTGCTGGAAGGGGGAGGTACGGTCTACATGCGCTGGAAGATCGCGGGCCTAGGATTCCGGGGCGACGACGTGGATGTGCGAGTGGCCATGAAAGTCTACGGCCCGGGGGGCAAGCTGCTGCTCGATCAGCCGGAGTATTTCTCCCGGCGCGAATCGGTCGGTTACCACCCGCCCGGCTATTTTCTTCCCATTTCCGGTCATTTGAACGTTCCCTCCGGATTCGCCAAGGGGACCTACACCGTGCAATTCGAAGCCTCCGACAACATCGCCCAGGCCCGGACGAGCTGGAGCGCGCAGTTCCAAGTTCGCTGAGGCCGCAGGCGTCGCGGCCCGCGGGCCGTCCGCCCTGCTGTAGGATGGAATCTCAGGCGGGGCGCTCCCGCCGAGAGGGTCATGGCGACGGAGGTTCTCTCGGAGACCGAGGTAGGCCGGCGCGACCGACTGGCGCCTCTGTACAACGTCGTCCTGCTGGACGACGACAAACATACCTACGACTACGTGGTGGAGATGCTCACCCGCCTGTTTCTTTTCTCGGAAGCCGAGGCCTTCGCTCACGCCGTCGAAGTGGACACCACCGGGCGGACCGTCGTCATCACCTGCGAGCTGGCCCAAGCCGAATTCGCGCGCGATCAGATTCAGGCCTACGGCCCGGACTGGCGCATCCCGGATTCGAAGGGCTCGATGAGGGCGATCATCGAGCCGGCCGGCGGGGAGGGCGAGCCGTGACCCTGGCCGGCAGGGTGGCTCTGGTCACCGGCGGCTCGCGCGGCATCGGGCGGGCCGTCGCCCTGCGCCTGGCGCAGGAAGGGGCGGCCGTAGCCGTCAACTTTCGCAGCCGGCAGGCGGAGGCCGAAGAGGTCGTTTCCGGCATCCGCTCGGCCGGCGGGCGCGCGATCGCCTGCCAGGCCGACGTGGGGGACGCCTCCCAGGCGGCCGCGCTGGTCGAGCGGGTGGCCGCCGAGCTCGGCCCTGTTGACACGCTGATCAACAACGCTGGCGTCACCGTCAAGGGCGACCTCGAGGATTTCGATTACGCCCGCATGGCCGCTTTGCAACGCACCAACGTGGACGGTGTGGTTCACACGACCCGAGCGGTGATCCCCGCCATGAAGCAGCGCCGTTACGGCCGCATCGTCAACCTGGCCTCGATCGCGGCCCACGGGACCGCCTTGGCAGGCACCACGTTCTACGCGGCCACCAAGGCGGCGGTGGTGATTCTGACCCGGCGCTTCGCCCTCGAACTGGGTCCCTACGGCATCACGGTGAACGCCGTGGCGCCGGGCTTCATCCTGACCGAACTGGTCAACGTGGGGCGCAGCCCGGAGGAGGTCGAGCAGCTCAAAGTGGAGCTGGCCGCGCGCAGCATGATGCGACGCGTCGGCCGGCCCGAGGATATCGCCCACGCGGTCGCCTTTCTGGCCTCGCCCGCCTCGGAGTTCATCACCGGGCAGGTGCTGACCGTGGACGGCGGCCGCCTGGATTACATTGCCCACCCTTGAGGGCGCGCTTGCCGTATTATGGCTGATGTTTCACAGGCGGCTCGAGCCGCCGGGAGGACCATCATGAAGAGCACGCGGAGAGAGTTTCTGGCCGGAGCCGCCGCCGGGCTGCTCGGCGGCCGGAGGTCGGAGGGCGCCCCCAAGCCTTTGGCCGGCTTGCGCATCGGCGTGACCGACTGGAACCTGCGGCAAACCGGCCGGATCGAGGCCGTGGCGCTGGCGGCCCGCCTGGGCTTCGAAGGAGTCGAGGTGAGTCTGGGGCGAAAGCCGATCGAGGACAAGCTGCCCCTGGATAATGCCGAACTCGAAGAGCGCTATCTGGCCGAGGCCCGGCAGCACGGCATCGCGCTGGCCGGGACCTGCCTGGACATCTTGCACGTCAATTACCTGAAGAGCGATCCGCTCGGGCAGAAATGGGTGGCCGCCGGCATCCCCATCACGCGCAGACTCAACGCCCGTGTGATGCTGCTGCCCTTTTTCGGCAAGGGAGCCCTCCGCACCGAGCAGGAAATGGACTACGTGGGCGACCTGCTGCGCGAGCTGGCCCCGGAAGCCGAGAAGGCAGGCGTCATGCTGGCCCTGGAGAACACCTGCTCGGCCCGGGACAATGTGCGGATCATCGAGCGGGCGCGCTCGCGGGCGGTAGCCGTCTACTACGACGTAGGTAACTCGACCAACGCGGGCTACGACATCCTGGAGGAGATGCGCTGGCTGGGCCGCCAGCGGATCTGCCAGATCCACTTGAAGGACAAGGGGTACCTGGGCGAAGGCGCGATTGACTTCCCGGCGGTGATTCGCACTATAGCCGAAATCGGCTTCCAGGGCTTCGCCAACCTGGAGACCTCCTCGCCCTCAGGCTCGGTCGAGGACGACATGCGGCGCAACCTGGGCTACATCCGGCGCGTGATCGAACAGGTCCGCCAGGGTTAGCGCAGCGACGGCCGGGCCGCCGGTGACAGTTAAGCCGCCTTCACCCCCAGTCCCCCTGCCGCCATCCGATTTCCGCCTGGTATTTTCAGTTCGCTGTTGACAAGCGGCCCGAATCCGGTTACCATGCGGTCTTAACATATTACGGATCGCTCGGGATGTAAACCACTGATCGGTGCAAAGGGGTCAGGGCATGCCCTCCTTCCAGGTCGGCGAAAAGGTGGTTTATCCGAATCAGGGGATCGGGGTCATCGAGAACATCAGCATCCGTAGCTTCGGCACCCAGTGCGAGAAATTTTACCTGCTCCGGCTGATGTGCAACCACATGACCGTGATGGTCCCCTTCTCCCACGCGGCGGACGTCGGACTGCGCAAGCTTTCCCGCAACGGAGAACTCGAGCGGGTGCTGAACTTCCTGGCCTCGGGCTGCTGCCGATCCCGCCAGGACTGGAAGAACCGCTTCAAAGAGAACTCCGAGAAAATGCGCCTGGGCGGCCTGCTCCAGATCGCCGAGGTGCTCAAGAGCTTGCTGCTGCTGCAACTGGAGAAGCCCCTGTCGTTCCGCGAAAAAAAGATGCTCGAGCGCGCGCGGCACATGCTGGTCTCCGAGATCGCCCTCTCCCGCGGCCTGCGGGAGAGCGAGGCCCTCGAGTTGATTCAACGAGCCCTGGCCAAGGCCTCCCTCACCCTGCCGCCGCCTCTGTAAGCGCTTCAGGCGAACAGTCTCAGAATCGCCCGCGCCCCTAGCCAACTGCCCTCCATCAGCCAGCGCCCCAAGTTCGACATCGTCATGGCGGCGATCAGCAGCAGCAAGCCGAAGCGCGCCAGCTCCTGATAAACCGCCGGCGGCAGCCGCAGCGCCAGCAGGAGCTTCGAACCGTCCAGGGGCGGAACGGGCAGCAGGTTGAACAGGCCCAAGTACAGGCTCAGCACGATGCCCCGGGCGGCCAGTTCCGCCGGCGAAGGCAAAGCGGCGGCAGCCAGCGCGGCCGCCGCGGCGCCCAGCAAGACGGCCATCACGGCGTTCGCCAGCGGTCCGGCCAGCGCCACCAGGGCCATCCCGTTCCACCCGCCGCGCAAGGCTGTTGGATCAGTGCTCACCGGGCGGCCCCACCCCAGGAAGCCCCCGCCCATCAGGGAAGTGATCGCGGGCAGAATTACCGTCCCCAACCAGTCGGCGTGCGCCAGCGGATTCAAAGTCAGGCGCCCTTGGCGGCGCGGCGTCTCATCGCCCAAGCGCGTCGCCACCCAGGCGTGCGCGTACTCATGGGGAGTGGTCAGCGCCCAGAACAGCCCGACGTTCAACAGAGCCGATTCCAGATTCACTCGGGCTGCCTCCAGACGCCCCTCGCGCTCGAAGCCCCATTGTAACAGCCGGGGGGCGGCGGCAAAGCATGGAACTCAGCCGCCCCTGGTACTACTCCGGCCGGCCCGGGGAAATTACTGCTGGAAAAGGCGTTCCGACCAAAATATAATTGAGCGGAGAGCGGAGCTCGGCGCATGCCCTGCTTTTACTGCGGCAAGAACGTCTCGGTGCTGCGCAAGCTCACCGATCCGGACTTCTGCTGCGACGAGCACCGCGAGCGCTATCACGAACTGGCCAAGCTGGCGCTGACCCGCCTGGTCGAGGCCGCCCCTACAAAGAAACCCCGGCCCGGGCCTGCACCACCGGCCGCAGGGCAGCAACGGCAGCCGCCTGAAGCCGACCTTGTGCATTTGCCGCCGCCGGCCGGCTTGGATCGCGCCATTCCTGCGCATTGGATGAAGACGCCGGTGTGGTGGACCGGCCTGGGCTATCCGGCCTCGGCGGGGACAGCCAGGCCGGCCCCCAGCCTCGGCGTGGCGGCCTTGCTGCCACGGCCGCCCGGCCCCGGCTCTTCCGGCCCGGCCGGCGTGCGGGTGCGGTCCGTCCCCGTGGGGCGTCCTCGCCTGCTGAAATTACCCTCGACGCCGAGACCCGAGGTCTCGGCTGGCGTGCCGGAGGCGGCGCTGTTGCCCTCCCGGACCCTGCTCGCTCTCGGCCAGATCGAGCGCCGCCCGGCGGGCTCGGGATGGATCCTGGGCAAGCCCCAACTCCGGCTGCCCTCTTCAGACTGGCGGGGCTGCGGCGTTTCGGCACCCGCGGCGGAATCGGTCCCCTTGGCCTTGCCTGAGCCGCTCTCGGGCATCCTGCCCGCAAGCACGGTGACGGGGCCGATCGCGCTGCGCTCCACTGCAAGGCCGCCCACGCCGTTGACCCGGCCGCCGGCGGCCGGCGGCTTGAGCGTTGCCTCGGGAATCCCCTTGCCGCCGCCTGGCCCCCGGCAGAGGCCCTACGCGCCCCGAGAGGCCTTCACTTGGACCAGCCGCACTCAGTCGCGCCTGCCCGCTCTGGGAACGAGGGAGGCCTCGCACCAGTTAGCTCTTGAGCCGCCGTTAGCGCTACCGCCGGTCCCTCCCCGCCCCGGGGCTGGGGCGGCAACAGCGGCCGGCTGGGTCCTGCCGCCGGGACGCCAGGCGCCTCTCAGCCTGGCGATGGCGCCGGTCGGGGCGCCCGCCGTGATTGCGCCGCAACCAGTCCTGCAAGCGCCGGCACCGCCGGCAAGCCACATCCTCTTGCCCCCTCCTGCCCCTCTGGAGCAGGTCGCGCCCCGGCGGGCTGCCTTGCCCGCACGCCTGACGCCTGTGCTGGCCATCTCGGTGTCCGCACCCTCGCCCGCACTTGGGCTGGCCGCCTCGGAGTTGGTGGAGCTTGTTCCGCCTCCGGCAATCCCAGGTCCGGCATCTCCGGCGGCGCCGGGCGAGCAAACACTGAGGCCGACGCCGGCGCGCCCGCGGGGTGCGCCGTTGCCCTTGAGCTCGGTAGGCGCGGCCGGCTGGGCGCAACTGCCTCGGCCCCAGCCTGTAGCGCCGCCGGCGGCGCCGGGATCCCTCCAGGCGGCAACGCCATGGGCGGGCCACTTGCGCCTGCCATGCCTGGAAACGTCCCCCAAAGCCGGCCTCCCAGTGGTGGCCCCGCCGGCGGCCCTGCCCGTGCCTGAAGCGCCCGGCGGCATTGCGCTGCCCCCGCCATCGGAGTGGCAGCATATCGGACCGGCGACAACGCTGGGCGAGATGGCGACGGCGGGCGCCGGGATCGCGGCGAGCCTTCCGCTGGCATCTCCGATTGCCCTGCCCCCGAGCGCAATCGCCCTGCGGCTGAAGCTGGAAGCCGCGCCTGCCGAGGCGCCTGCGGGAGGGGCCCGGATGCCTGCCCCCGTCCGGCTGCCGGCTCCCACCGCGCTGCCTCCGCCCGCACCTGTGCTCGCGCTCGCGCCGCCGGGGATTCGTTCGGAGGCCGTGCGGCCGGCGCCGCCTGCCGCATGGTCGTTCGCGCGCGCGGCGGGGATAGGGCCGGCGCTTGAATCGGCGTGCATACGGAGCGGCGGGAGGCTGGCGGTCGCGTCCTTGGCTGCGGCGAAGCCTCCGGCCTTGGCCGATCTCGGCCCGAGCCGCAAGCTGGGAGGCTACCTGGAGCGCGAGTCGCCGCCGCTGCTGCCCGAGCCTTCCCTCATCGTACCGGCAGCTCGGCCGGCCCTGCCCCAGCCCGGCTTGCTTGCGGCCGCGGCACCTGCTCCGGCCGGAACGGCGGGGCGGCCCGAATTCCGTGCCTGGGCGGATTGGACCGGGCACGTGATCAGGCCGCTGAGCAGGCTCGCACCCGGGCGGCCCGCCGGCCTGGACCGGCTTGCGCCGCCGGCCGCTCTGGCGGTCGCGCCCGCACTCCGGGCGCCGAGGACTTACAGCGGCCCTCCGGCGGGTCCGAGCGCAAGGGCCGCGTTCCCGCGCGGTACCGGGTTTGTGGCCGGCTCGGGAATGAGGCCGCACGAGCCGGTTGAGGCGCGGGTGGAACGCTTGATGTTCTCCGACGCGCGGACGCAACGGCCGGCGCCGGCTTGCCCCGCCATGGCCAGTCCTCTGAGGACGGGCCTGTCGAAGCTCGAGCTGCGCGCCCGGGCGGGCTTCCCTCAGTTTTCCGTGCGGCCGGTGGGACCGGCGCCGCGCAGCGGGCCGGCGACCACCGTCCGCAGGCCGGCGGGCGAGCCGTTGTGGCGGACCAGGCTCCGCCGGCCGGCCGGGCTGACCGAGCCGGTCACCGTCCAATTCGAGCTGCCGCCTCCGCCGCCGTTCTGGGTTCCGCTGGTAGAGGCCTGGAGGGCGCTGCCCGGGCTGGTTCGGGGCGCCCTGGCGACGCTGGCTGTGGTGGGCGTGACGAGCTTCCTGGTCTGGATCCTGGCTGGGGAAGCGATCGGCGAGCAACTTCAACAGCGGGCCGCGATCAGTATTTCGGAGGACTTCCGGGGCGGCTTCAGCGCCTGGCTGGGTCCCCGGGATTGGTCGCAGACCTGGTCGCGCAGTCCGGGCGGTTACGTCCAGGTGGGCCAGCTCGCCTTGCTGCGCCCGACCAGGAACTTGACGGATTACCAGTTGGAGTTCCTGGGCCAGATCACGGGCAAGAGCCTGGGTTGGGTCTACCGGGCGGCCGACCTGGAGAACTACTACGCGATGAAGCTAACCATCGCCAAGCCCGGCCCGCTGCCGGCGGTGGCGCTGGTCCGCTCGGTGGTGGTCGGGGGGCGTGAGCAGCAAAGGGTTCAGGTTCCCGTCAGGGTTGTGATCAGCAGCGGCGCGCCGGTGCGAGTGCGGCTGTTGGTCAAAGGCGACGGCTTCACCACCTGGATCGCCGACCAGCTTGTGGATTTCTGGCGGGACGACCGGTTCCGCAGGGGCGGCGTCGGCTTGTTCGCCGAGCCGGAGGATCGCCCGCAAATTTACTGGATCAAGGTCTCGCATCAGGACGATTTTTTGGGTAAACTCTGTGCTTATCTGGCGCCGAGAGAGATGGAGGGTTCCAAGCCATGAACGCACGCAAGTCAGCGGCAGCCGCGCCGGCTGAGGCCGCGCGGCGCAACCCGGCCGATTCGCCGACGGTTTCGCGCCACTTGGCGCGCGCGGTCGCCCGTCACCTGGACGGCAATCGCGAGGAAGCTTTGAGAGAGTTGGAGAGAGCCGTCGCCAAGGGAGAGAAGACCCCGGAGATCTACCAGGCGATGGGCCAGGTCCAATTCGAGCTCGGGCGTTGGGAGGACAGCGCCAACAGCTATCGCGAGCTGTTGAAGCTGGAGGCCTCCAACGCGGATGCCTGGTTCAACCTGGCGGTCTGCCTGGAACGGCTGGAGCGCTGGCAGGAGGCGGCCGAGCATTACAAGAAGGCCAGCGAGCACGACCCGGGCCGCCTGGAGGCCCAGCTCGGCCTGGGCATCTGCCTGCTGCACCTGAACATGCCCAAGCCCGCGCTGGCCGCCTTCGACAAGGTGCTCCAGCAAAAGGGGGACTCGGAGCCTGCGCTGTTCGGCAAGGCGGTGGCGCTCCAGCAGGAAGGGCAGGCCGCGGAAGCGGCGGCGCTCTACCGCCGGATCCTCCAGCGCAATCCGAAGTCCGAAGATGCCTTGACCAACCTGATCGCTCTGGGCCTGGCCCAGAAGGACTACGAGATGGCGCGGGAGTGCGCCGACAAGCTGCTGGGCTTGAATCCGAGGTCGGTGGCGGCGCTGGAAGGCATGGCCGCCTGGGCCTTCGCCTGCGAGGACCACGAGCTGGCGGCCGAGTACTGCGCCAAGCTGACGGCGGCGGCGCCCAAGCATTTCGAAGCCTGGTTCAACCTGGGCCTGGCCCACCAGAAGGCGGGGCGGTTTCAGGAGGCGGCCCAGGCTTACGAAGAGGCGCTGCGGCTGCGCCCGGACGCCGCCCAGGCGTTGACCAACCTGGGCCTGGTGCGGCAGGAGCTGGGCGATATGGCGGCCGCCCGGGCGGCCTACGAGAAGGCGGCCAAGTCGGACCCCGCCGGGACCGGCGCCCTGTGGAACCTGGGCCTGGCCTTGGAGAAGGCCGGCGACCTCGAACAGGCCGAGAAGACTTACGGCGAGTTCCTCAAGAAGAACCCCAACTCGGCGGACGCCCGCTTCCGCCTGGGCTTCGTGCAACTCCAGCGGGGCGATTACGCCCGCAGCGCGGAGAATTTCGAGAGCTGCCTGCGGCTGCGCAAGGACTGGCCGGAAGCCCAACTCAACCTCGGGCTGGCTTACTGGAAGCAGGGGGATCTCGATCTGGCCCAGGCGGCCTACGAGCAGGCGCTCGAGTCGGATCCCAAGTCCCTGGATGCGGTGCGCGGCCTGGCCGCCCTGGCCCTGGAGCGGAAGAATTTCGAGGAGGCCCTCGAGTACCACAAGCGCCTGATTGATCTGGGCGAGCGTTCGCCCGAGGTCTTCTATAACAGCGGCGTGCTGTTGCAGAAGGCCGGCCAGTTGGAGGCGGCCGCCGAGCTGTACCGCGAGGCTTTGAGCGAGCAACCCGATTTCGCCGAGGCCCTGCTGAATCTGGGGCACGTCATGCGCGCCTTGGGACAGGAGGAGGAAGCGCGGGCCTGCTGGAGCAAGGCGCTGGAG
Source organism: Solibacteraceae bacterium (assembly GCA_037444625.1). Taxonomy (GTDB): domain Bacteria; phylum Acidobacteriota; class Terriglobia; order Bryobacterales; family Bryobacteraceae; genus DTHT01. The sequence goes on along the minus strand of JBBIMA010000026.1, from coordinate 37,836 downwards.
GCCAAGCCCGAGCTGGCCCAGGGATACTTCGCACCCGCTCAGGGTTGATCGCGGCGTGCGTCGGCCTCTTCAGGCGGGCAGAGCGCGGCAGACCGCCTGCGCCATCTCCCGGGTGCCGGCGTTGCCGCCCATGTCGTAGGTACGAACCTCCCCTCGCGCCACCACCTCGGCGACCGCTCGCTCGATGCGGCCGGCCGGCTCGGTCTCGCCCAGCCACTCGAGCATCATCTTGGCGGCCAGGATGGCGGCCAGCGGATTCACCTTGTCGAGCCCGGCGTACTTGGGGGCCGAACCGTGGGTGGGTTCGAAGACCGCATAGCGATCGCCGATGTTGCCGCTGTAGCCGAAGCCCATGCCGCCCACCAATTGGGCGCAGAGATCCGAGAGAATGTCGCCGAACAGGTTGGTGGTGACCAGTACGTCGTAGTTGAGCGGATTCTTCAGCAGCCACATGCAAATGGCGTCAATGTTGGCTTCCTCGAAGGCGATCTGGGGATAGCGCGCCGCCACCTCCCGGGCGGTCTCCAGGAACAGCCCGCAGGTCACGCGCAGCACGTTGGCTTTGTGAACCGCGGTCACCTTGCGCCGGCCGCGGCGCACGGCGTACTGGAAGGCGGCCTCGACGATGCGCCGTGAGGCCTCCCGGGTGATGCTGCGAATCGAGACGGCCGCCTCAGGCGGGATGCGGGCGAAGCCCGGCGCCTGATAGAAGCATTCCGGGGGGCGCGCGAACTCGACGCCGATGTACATGCCCTCGGTGTTCTCCCGAAAGATCGCCAGGTCAATGCCCTCGCGATAGTTCAGGGGGTTGCCGGGAAAGGCCTTGCAGGGGCGCAGGCAGATGTAAAGATCCAGCATCTGGCGCATGCGCACGATGGGGCTGCGATAGCTCAACCCGCGGCCCTGGAGCTCGGGCGCCAGCTCGCGCGCGGCCTCGCCGGCGGGCTTCGAGGTGATGGCGCCGAAGAAAGCGCAATCGGTCGAGCGCAGCAGCTCGATGGTGCGCGCGGGCAGGGGGTCGCCTTCGCGCCTCCAGAATTCCCAGCCGATATCGCCGGGCAGGTACTCGGCCGAGAAGCCGACCGCATCGAGCACCATGCGGGCGGCCTGACAGACTTCAGGTCCGATGCCGTCGCCGGGCAACCAGGCGATGCGATAGTTTTTCATAGTCCGCTCAAGGGGCGTATTTCTTCTTGAGGTACGGGATCAGGCCGCCGGCCGCCAGCAGCTCGGCCGCGCGCGGATCCAGCGGGGCGGCGCGCAGGATCTCCCCGGTCGCCAGGCGCGTAACGGTCCCCGCGATCAGATCCAGCTCGAGCTCGTCGTTCTCCTCCAGGCGGGCGGCCGCTTCGGGGCAGACGACCGCAGGCAAGCCCAGGTTGATCGAGTTGCGGAAGAAAATCCGGGCGAAGCCGGCGGCGATGACGGCGCCCACGCCGGCGTACTTGACGGCCGCGGTCGCTTGCTCGCGGCTGGAGCCGCAGCCGAAGTTCTTGCCGGCCACCAGGAAATCGCCGGGGCGGATGCGGGAGCGTATTTCCGGGAAGGCCAGCTCGAACAGGTGTTCGCCGGTTTTCTCGCGGTCCGTGATGTTGAGGAAGCGGCCGGGGTAGATGAGGTCGGTGTCAATGTTGTCGCCCAGTCTGGCGGCGACCCGTCCGCGCAGTTTGACGGCGCTCATGCCACGTCCTCCTGGAGGATATCCGCCGGGTGCGCGATCTCGCCCGCCGCGGCCGAGGCGGCCACCACGGCCGGTGAGGCCAGATAGACCCGGGAATCCTTGCTGCCCATGCGCCCGATGAAATTGCGGTTGGTGCTGGAGATGCAGGTCTCTCCCGCGGCCAGGATGCCTTGGTGGACGCCCACGCAGGGGCCGCAGCCCGGGGGATTGATCATGGCTCCGGCCTCGATCAGCGTCTGGATGTAGCCCAGCCGGATGGCCTCCAGCAGGATCTGCTGCGAGGCGGGAATCACCAGCAGGCGGGTGCGGGGATGCACGCGGCGGCCGCGCAGGATTTCCGCCGCCGCCTCCAGATCCTCCAGACGCCCGTTGGTGCAGCTTCCCACCACCGCCTGATGGACCGGGACGCCGCGCACCTGGGAGAGGGGCCGCACGTTGTCCACCGAGTGCGGGCAGGCGATCTGCGGCTCCTCCAGCTCGCGGCTCGCGTCCACATGCAGCACTCGTTCGTAGTCGGCGCCGGGATCGGGCGCGAAATCTTCGCTGTCGGGGATGGTGCGGCCGGTGCGCGCGGCCAGGTATTCCAGCAGCCGCTCGTCCACCGGGGTGAAGGCCGCCTTGGCGCCCATTTCCATGGAGAGATTGGCCAGCACCATGCGCGAAGCCACGCTCAGGGCGCGTACGGCCGGTCCGTCGAATTCCACCGCCCGGTAGTCGGCCCCGTCGGCCCCCAGCCGGCCGATGATGTACAGGATGAGGTCCTTGGCCGAGACCCAGGGCGGGAAGCGGCCGCTGACTTCGATCCGCAGGGTGGAAGGGACCTTGAACCAGAGGCAGCCTTCGGTCCACACGCCCGCCATCTCGGTGGCCCCTATGCCGGTGGCGAAAGCGCCGAAAGCCCCGTGCGTGGTGGTGTGCGAATCGGTTCCCACCACCACCATGCCCGGCAGCACATGGCCGTTCTCGGCCAGCACCTGATGGCAGATGCCTCCCCGGCCGACGTCGTAGAAATACCGGATCCCCTGGGCGTGTACGAACTCCCGGATGGCTTTGTGGGTGGCGGCCGTCCTCTCGGATTCGGCGGGCACGCGGTGATCCAGGATGATCACGATCCGTTCGGGATTCCAGACCCGCGCCACGCCGATCTCCAGAAAACTCTTGCGCACCAAATCGGCGTTCTCATGCGAGAGGGCCAGGTCCACCGCCGCCACCACGATTTCCTCCGGGCGCACGCGCTCGCGCCCGGAGGCCCGGGCCAGAATCTTCTCGGCTAGGGTCATCGCCATGACAGACCCCCTGGGCACTCAGGACTGGGCTCGGCGCGCGGGGCCGTATTTCTCTTCGACCATCGCGGCCGGCAAATAACGGTTCTCCAGTTCGCGGTACTGCTTGAGTCCCACGAACTCGGTGTATTCGGCGAAGCCGGTCAGCCAGTGGGTCTGGCCTTCCAGCAAGCCGGTGGGGGAAGCGCGCAGCGCTTCGAAGAACTCCTTCAGCGCGCGGTGGGCGACCAGGATCGAGGCCACCGGGATGCTGACCCGCGCCACCCCCAGGCGAGCCAGCTCCGGGATGGGGATCAGCTCGGTTTTCACCCCGGTCACGGCGTCCATCAGGTTCAGGGAGAGCAGCCCGCGGACCTCGCGCACGGCTTGCTCAATGTCCGCCCGGCGGGCGATGCCGTCAATGAAGACCATATCGGCGCCCGCCTCCAGGTACAGGTTGGCGCGGCGGATGGCTTCCGCCAAGCCGTAGACCGCGAAGGCGTCCGTGCGCGCGTTGATCACCAGGTCCGAACCCAGGCGGCGGCGCACGTCGGCCATGGCGCGCACTTTGCCCGCCATTTCCTCGGCGCTGATGACCTGCTTGCCTTCCATGTGGCCGCAGCGTTTGGGGAAAACCTGATCCTCGATGTTGACGCCCGCCGCCTCCATGGCGATCAGGCGCTCGGTGATGTCGGCCGCGTTGAGCGCGTTGCCGCCGCCGGTGTCAATGTCGGCCATGACCGGAATGCTCACCGCCCGCACGATGCGCCAGGTGTGGTCCAGGATGTCCTTCATCTCCACCAGGCCCACGTCGGGCTTGCCGAGCAGGCTGCCCGCCAGCCCGAAGCCGCTCACCTGGACGGCTTCGAAGCCGGCGCTTTCGATCAATTTGGCGCTGAGGGCGTCATGGCAGCCGGGAACCACCAGGGCCTGCCGGCGTTCGAGTTTGCTGCGCAAGAGGGCGGCGCGCGTCATGTTCACCTCCCCGCCGGACCATTCTACCGTGAGGTCCCAGGGGGATGGCGGTTAGCGCCACTCCCACTCGAGGAAGCCGGGTTTGACGTCGGTCATGGCGTTGACGATCAGCTCGACCAGACCGCCGTAAAGGATGCGGTGTTTCTCCCAGAGGTCGTAGTAAGCGAGCATGTCGCGGAACTGGCCTTTGCAGTTACTGCACGGCGCGCAGAGATACTTGGGGACGGAGGGATCGAGCGAGTCGGCGAAGGCGTTGAGGATTTGCTGGAGTTTCTTGCGGCCGGAGACGTGGAAGCGCCAGTCGGGGAAGTTATTGCCGCTCATGATGGCGAAGCCGGAGCCGCCGCCGCAGCAGTAGTTGTCCACGCCGTGGGGCTGCATTTCGCGGAATTTGGGGGCGATGCGGCGGAGGATCTCGCGTTGGGGCTGGACGACGCCCATGAGGCGGACGATGTTGCAGGGGTCGTGCAGGGTGACCGGGAAGTCGTTGCGGCCGGGGTCGAGCCGGAGGCGGCCCTCGCGGATCAGCTCCCAGAGGAAGGTGAGGGCGCTTTCCCGGGGGATGTTCAAGTCGCCGGTGAGCACGCGGTCGGCCACCACCGAGAGGGCTTTGTGGGCGTGGCCGCACTCGCCCAGGACGATCTTCTTGACGCCCAGTTTGCGGGCGGCTTCAGCGTGCTTGACGGCCACGCGGGCGAACTGGGCGTCGTCGTACCAGAGGCCGTAGTTGATGGAGTCGTAGGCGGCCAGTTCGCTGGACATGGTCCAGCTCACGCCGGCGGCGGTGAAGATGACGGCGAAGGCGCCGGGGTTTTCGGGCCAGGCCAGGATCTCGCCCGCGTTGTGGATGAGCAGGATGTCGGCCCCTTCGACGTCCCAGGGGGTGTGGATCTCCAGGCCGGTCTTTTCGCTCATGTCCTCGTCAATGAACTCGATGTTGTCCTTGACGACGGTGGGATTCATGCCGGTCGAGGAGCCGACCTTGAGTTGGAGCATCGAGCCGGCTTCGTGCAGTTCTTTGGGGGCGATGCCCATCTCCTGGCTGAAGAGCTTGCGCAGCTCGTGGGCCACCAGGCCGTTGTCGGCGCCGATGGGGCAGGTTTGGGCGCAGCGGCGGCAGAGATTGCAGCGGTAGGCCAGCTCGATGAGGCGGGCGATGAGGGGCCAGTTCAAACGGATGTCGCCGTGCTGCCAGGCGGAGAGCCAACCGCCGCGCTTGACGTACTTGAAGTAGAGGCGGCGGAGGACTTCCGAGCGGAAGGTGGGCCGGTAGAGTTCGTTGCGCCCGCTGGCCTCGAAGACGTGGCAGGCCTCCGAGCAGGTCTGGCAGCGGGCGCAGTGCTCCATAGTGAGGACCAGGGGTTGCAGGAAGGTCCAGTTGTTGTGGACGGTGAAGAGCTTGTCCAGGCCGGTGAGGAACTTCCGCACCAGTTCTTGTTCTTCCTCGGGGGATTGGGGGCGGGGGATGTTGACGGCGCAGGTGTCGTCCAGGATGCACTCGTACTTTTGGCGCACCTGCTGGGAGAGGGGCGTCCAGTTGTGGTCCTTCTCGGGGGAGTCCAGGGGCGGGGGCAGGGGCATCAGGTCCTGATTGTCCAAGTGGATCAGGGGAGCGCCGTCGGTGCGGGCGAGGTCGTTGAGTTCGATCTTCTTCATTGCTTCACCTCCTGGCGGGCGGGATTGCTCAGGGCGATGTCGGCCCAGGTGCGCCGGCCGTCGGCCATCACGTGGGGCGCCGACCAGGTTGGGCGGTAGGCCAGGTAGCGGGCGATTTTCTGCCGGATTTCCCGGGCCTGGGCCTGAGGCAGGTCATCCCAGCGGATCGAGTGGTAGGTGAAGTACTTGGCGATGAAGTGCGACATATGAGTCCAGGGAATGTAAGCGGCCAGCAAGGCGGCCAGGGCCAGCCCGGAGCATTCAAGCAGGCTGGGTCGCAGGCTGAGGTCGAAGGCGAGCAGGCCGCGAGCCAGTTCCAGGGTTTCCGGATCCCCGGGGCCGCGGGTGAGGTAGCCGGCCCCCAGTAGAGCGACGGCCGCCAGAAACCAGGCCAGGTTGAACAAGTCGCCCGGGGCGGTGTAGATGCGCAGGGTGCGGTCGCGCAATCGGCGAACGAGCAGCCCGGCGGCGCCCAGCAGGGCCAGGGCGGCGCCCGCCAGGCCGGTGGTGGTGTACAGGTAGTGCAGGGCGAGCAGGTGAGCATCGGCCAGCCGTTCGGGCACCCACAGGACGGCGAGGGCGGTCAAGCCCACCAGCCCGCCCGTGGCGATGAGCAGGTAGAGGCCGAAGTGGAAGGGGAAGGAGACGCGCCAGAGGGGGCGATTGAACTCCCAAAGAGCCTTCAGGAAGAGCATCTCGGGCAGCATGATCTTCAGCTCGCCCAACCAGTGGAAGCGGAAAGGCCGGGTCCACCAGTCGGGCGCCTCGAAGTACGAGCCGCCGTGTCGGGCGCGGTCGGGTTCCTCGTGGGGCACCGGGTAAAGTTCCCAGCGCAAATGCAAGGGCATGCGGGCGTAGCCGGCGGCGCGAATCAGGCAGCCGGCCAGGAAGACCAAAGCGCAGGCGTAGATGAGCAGGTAGAGGGCGGCGGTCACTGGGAACCTCCCTGGGCGAGCAGGCGGCGAACCAGCCCGAGCATTTCCTCGGGGTCAATGGGCTTGGCCAGGAAGGCGTCGGGGGGCGGGATTTGCCGGCGGCTGGCGTAGAAGCGCTCGGTATCGGCGGGGCTGCCGGTAGGACCGGTGACGCCGGTGACGAAGATCACCGGGATGGAGCTGAACTCCGGGCGGGCCTTGATTTCCCGGTAGAAGCGGACGCCCGAGGTGTGGGGCATCGAGAGGTCCAGGCTGATCAGGTCGGGCTTGTCCTGCTCGACGGCCCGGAGGGCCTGCTCGCCGTCGGCCGCGCAGCGCACGGCGTAGCCGTGATCTTCCAGGAGCCGCGAGAGGTAGGTGCATACGTCGGGTTCGTCGTCCACTACGAGAATTTTCTTGCCGTTGCTCATGGCGTCGTTCCTCGCGAAACAGTCGGGGCGTTCCCGGGGACCGGGGATCGCAAAGGCAGGAGCACAGTGAAGATCGAGCCCTGCCCGGGGCTGGACCGGGCCGAGATCGTGCCGCCGTGCTCGGTGACGACCTTTTGCGCCACCAGCAGGCCCAGGCCGGTGCCGAACGGCCCCTTGGTGGAGAAGAACTTGGTGAAGAGCTTGCTGCGGGTCTCCTCGTCCATGCCGGCGCCGTTGTCCTCGACCTGGATGACGGCCTGCTCGTCCTGGCGCGCGACGCGGACCCTCACGCGGTAGCTCTTGCCTTCGCTCTCCTCCGAGCAGCAGGCGTCAATGGCGTTGCCCACCAGGTTGCTGAGCAGGGAATGGATGTCGCGCGGTTCGGCCAGCAGAGTCAGCTCGCCGTCGGCCTCGGCCTCCAAGGCGATGCCGGCCTGCCGGGCCCGCTGGGCGTAGAGCGCGAAAACCTCCTGCACGAGGGCGGCCGGTGAGACGGGCAGGCGCCGGGGGGAGGCCTCCCGGGCGCAATAGAGCATGTCCATGATCAGGCGGGAGAGCCGGGCGACGTTGCGCTCGACCATTTCCCAGCCCGCCCGTATGTCCTCCGGCTTGTTGTCGCGGAAGCCCAGGTTGCCGATGTAAAGGCCGCCGCGCAGTCCCTCCAGCACGTTCTTGACGCTGTGGGCGATGCCGCCCACCAGGCGGCCGAGGGAGGCCAGTCTGTCTTCCAGGGCGCGGATTTCGCTGACGTCGTCGCAGAGTTCCATGACGGCGGAGATTTCGCCGCCGGGATCACGGATGGCGGCGGTGTGCACGACCACGTGCACCGGCCGTCCGCTGCGGTCCAGCAGCACGTCCTCGCCGCAGCGCGGCCTGCCGTCCTGGAAGGTTTGCGCGACCAGGCACTGGGGGCAGGGCTCGCTGCGCCCCTTGTAAATCTGATAGCAGCGGCCGCCCAGCCGCCAACTGAAATGCTCCATCAGGCGGCGGTTGGCCTCGATGACGCGGAACTCGCGATCCTGGACGGAGATGAAGCAGGGCGCCAGATCGAACAGGTTCTGGAAGCGGGTGAGGCTGTCGTGCAGGCGGTGTTCCAACTCCTTCTGCACGGTGACGTCGGTGAACAGCTCCATGGCGGCCAGGACCTGGCCGGAGGGATCGCACAACGGGCGGGTGTTGACCAGGACGTCGCGGGGCAGGCCGCGGCGATCGAAGATTTTCTCCTGGCTGGAGTGCTCGCGGCCGTCGGCGAAGGTGCGGGCCACGGGGCATTCCGGGCAAGGAGCTTCGCGCCCCTTGTAGACCCGGTAGCAGAACTCGCCCAGGCAGTCGCCGAAATCCTCCAGGGTCTTGCGGTTGGCGGTGAGGATGCGAAGCTCCCGGTCCTGGATGGAGATATAGCAGGGGACCTCGTCGAACAGCCGGCCGCAGGCTTGCTCGACGGCCCGGAGTTTGGCGGCCGAAACGAGCGCGTTCTCCGACATGCTCTTGCTCGCCGGCGCGGCGCTCCCTCGCCCGGCGCCGCGCCGCCTCTCAGCCCTGCGCCCGGCGCGAATCCTGCAAGGCGCAGCGCACGGTCTCCAGCAGTTTCTCGACGTCCACCGGCTTCTCGATGAAGCCTTCGGGCTCGGGCAGGCCCTTTTCGCGCAGGAAGCCGTGGAAGTCAATCCTGGGCGACTCGATGCTAGCATAGCCCGAGACCACCACCACGGGCAAATCCTGATAGAGGGGATCGCGGCGCAACTCCCAGTACAGTTTCTCGCCGGTCTTGCGGGGCAGGACCAGATCCAGGGTGATCAGGTCGGGCTTGCGGGCCTTGATGGCCCGCATGGCCTGGTTGGCGTCCGGCGCGTCCATGACCTCGCAGCCCTGTTCGGCGAAGATCTTGCTCAGATAGAGGCGGACGTCCGGCTCGTCGTCAATCACCAGGATGCAGCGCCCTTCCAGGGGCCGGCGGGCGGCCGGAACGGGGACGCGCACCGGCACGACCAGCGCGTTGGCCACCAGGCTCACCAGCAGCTTGACCTGCATGTCGAGCTTGTAGTGCCGGATGAGGTCGTAAAGCCCGTCCACGCAGTTGTGGCAGGAGGTGGCCACGATCTTGGCTCCGGTGGCGCGGAGCTGTTCGGCCTTGATGCGGGCGGACTTCAGGCGCCGGGGGGCGTACTCGGACATGGACATCGCCCCGCCGCCGCCGGTGCAGCAGTAATTCTCCGCCCGGTTGGGATACATCTCGCGGAAGTCCAGGCAGACCAGGCGGAGCAGCTCGCGCGGTTCTTCGAACATGCCGCAACTGCGGGCGTTGTTGCAGGAGTCGTGGTAGGTGACGGGCTCGGGGTTGCGGGCGGGGTCCACCCGGATGCGGCCCTCGCGGATGTAGCCCAGCATGGTCACGACCGAGCTTTCCATCTGGAAGGGAACCTCGCGGCGCAGCCAGTTGGGTCCCTCGCAGCGCGTGGAGCGGTAGCCGTGGCCGCACTCGCTCATCACCAGTTTCTTGCCCCGCAGGCGCTCGACCGCGTCGTAGACCCGGGCGGCGGCGGCCGCCCCCAGTTCGTCGTCGCCGTTGAACAGGCCGAAGTTGGTCATGTCCCAGCCCTGGCTGGGCATGGTCCAGCTTTCGCCGGCGAAGTGGAAGATGGCGGCCGCTTCGGCGATGGTTCGGGGATCGTACTTGACCTCGCGGGGATTGATGGCGTAGACCACGTTGCAGTCGGGCTGGTCCACCGGGATGCGGATGGCGGGGTCGTGGTATTCCTCTTGGAGTTCCTCCTCCATCCATTTCAGGGTCTCCAGGTAGTCCTCCTGGAGCACGCCCATCTGGTTGCCGATTTCCCACTGGTCCTTGGCCACCACCGCCACGCCCTCGGGCATCACGCCCACCCAGGAGAGCAGGCCGCGGGCCATGCGGTTGAAGGTGGCCATATCCACGCCCATCGGGCAGGCCAGCGAGCAGCGCCGGCAGTTGGTGCACTTGCCGAAGACGGTGTCCTTGAGATCCTCCAGTTCCTGGTCGGTGTACAGGCTGCGCGCGCCGACCCACCAGGGGAAGGCCCGGCCGGTCCAGTCCAGGTGGGCCTTGAAGAACCGGCGGATCTTGTCGGCCTTGTAGGCCGGAGCGTAGGTCACGTCGTCCGGGTTGGCCAGCACGTAGTGGCACTGGTCGGTGCACAGGCCGCAGTGCACGCAGGCCTCCAGGGAAAGCAGGATCTGGCGGTTGAGTTTCTGGTTGAGTCGCTCGATTACCTTCTGCGCTTTCCAGGAACGAACCGGCTCCATGGGCGACCTCCTCAAGCCTGCGCCGGGCGGCTGCGCTTCAGCGGATAGACGCCGCGATGGCCCAGCGTCCGGCCCAGATACCAGCGAGCGAAGGGGTAATAAATGTAATGCGAGATCTTGCTGAAGGGCACGTAAACCAGGAAGAAGGCGGTCAACAGGAAGTAGGCCAGCAGGGGCCCTTCGCCCTGCTCGGGCCGGTTGGGAGCGGCCAGGATGCTCAGAGCCAGCCAGACCAGCAGCAAACCCAGGGAGAAATAATCGTCCGGCGTGCTGATGGCGCGCAGGTAAGGGTTGCGCAGCCGGCGCAGCAAGCGCAACAGGCCTACCGCCAGGCCGGCGGCGAACAGGGCCTGCAAGGCCCGGACGGCCGGCGGGTGGGCGATCGCCTGCGGGGCATAGGGGATCAGGAACGACATGGCGATCGAGGCGGCCACCGCCAGGTGAAACAGGACGAACTGAAGGTAGAACAGGGGATGCCGCCGGGCGCCGGGCATGGCCCAGGGCATGGCGATGGCGGCCAGCGAGTAACGCGCCCCGCGGGCGGGATCGGCCTCGCCGGTGGGCGCCTGCCGGTCGCGCGCGGCGGGGAACTTGAGAATCCAGCGGATCTTGAGGGCGTAGACCGCCGCCATGAACGTCAGGGCGGCGATTTGCAACTGATCTTGGACGAAAGCCAACTGCGGGCTGACAGGGTGCATGCCTTCCTCCTAAAGGTTGCGAAGCCGGTCGGCGAAAGCCAGATACTCGCGCCGGTCGAGGACGCAGAGGATGACCTCCTCGAGCTCGCTCCCGCCCAGTAAGTGCTCGCGCAGGCTTTCCAGCATGAGGCGGGCGCACAGATCCAGGGGAACCCCGTAGAAGCCCGCGCCCATGGGCGGAAAAGCGATCCGCTTGAGTCCCTTGGCGTCGGCCAGCCGCAGGGCGGCCTGCATGGTGCGGCGCAGTTTGGCTTCCGTATCCGGCTCCTGGAACTTAGGGCCGCAGGCGTGGATGATGAAGCCGGCCTTGAGGCCGCCGGCGGTGGTGAGGACGGCTTCGCCGACCTTCAGCCGGCCGATCTGCTCGAGCTGCTTGCGCACGGCGTCGCCGCCGCGGCTTTGGATGGCGGTGCCGAAGCCGGAGCCGAGCTGGAGGTCCTCGCGGGCGTAAAAGACGAAGGCGTCCACCTCCAGCGCGGTCAGGTCGCCTTGAATCAAGCGGACCCGCGCGGGGCCGATCGTGGTCGTGACGGGCGCGAGGCCCGCGGCTGCGGTCTGCACGTCAATGAGTCCTCCTGGGGACCGCCGGGGGTCCCCTGAACGGCGTCGCCGGCTCCCAGGCGGGCCAGGTCGGCCAGCGTGTAGCCGGACAAGACTTTCACAATGCCGTCGTTGATCTGCTTCCAAACCCTGCGGCACTCGCAATAGGCGGAGCGCCGGCAATAGTTGGGATCGAGCACGCAGTCGGTGAGGCCGACCGGGCCCGAGACGGCTTCGATGACCTCGAGCAGGCTGATGCGGGCGGGCGGGCGAGCCAGCAAGTAGCCGCCGCGGTTGCCCCAGACGCTCTTGAGCAGGGAGGCGTTGCGCAGGGGGATGGTCAACTGGGAGAGGTAGCGGGGGGAAAGGCGCTGGCGGCGGGCGACTTCGCGCAGGGGGGCGGGCCGGCCGGGGGACTGGCGGGAGAGGTCGGCCATCAGGGTGAGGGCGTAACAGGTGCGGGTGTTCACTCTCATCCGGTCACCACCGTCACCATCGAGTCTATCATATTAGTAGACTTTTGGGCCCGAAATTCCTGCCTCCCCGCCGCTCCCTCCCGGCCGGGCGGCCCCGGCCGGGAGGGAACCGCGCGCGGTTACTTCTTCTCGCCGGTGGCGAAGCCGTGCAGTTGGATCTCCGGCTTTTTCTCCAGCGAGTCGTAATACTCCTTCAGGATGGCGATCACCTCGGGTTTGGAGAACTCCGGCGGCACGGGCTTGCCCTCGCTCATCAGCTTGCGGAGCATGGTGCCGGAGAGCAGCAGCCGGGCGCCGCCCTTGTACTGGCCGTTCTCGTCAATGACCGCCTTGGACTCGTGGGGGCAGGTCTTCATGGAGGCCATCGAGCCGCACTCGTAGCAGTAGAAGGTCCAGTCCATGTTGAGGGGGCGCAGGCGGAGGGCGTCCTGAGGAATCTCGTTGAAGATTTTCTGGGCGTCGAAGGGACCGTAGTAGTCGCCCACGCCGGCGTGGTCGCGCCCGACGATCAGGTGCGAGCAGCCGTAGTTCTGACGAAAGACGGCGTGCAGCAGGGCTTCGCGCGGGCCGGCGTAGCGCATTTCCATGGGATAGCCGCCCTGCACGACGCGGTCCTTGCGGAAGTACTTGTTGACCAGGGCGTCAATGGCGCGCACGCGCACCTCGGCCGGGATGTCGCCCGGCTTGAGCTTGCCCACCAACTGGTGGATGTAGACGCCGTCGCAGACCTCGATGGCGACCCAGGCCAGGTAGGCGTGCGAGTTGTGCATGGGGTTGCGCAGTTGCAGGGCGGCCACCGTGCTCCAGCCGCGCTCCTGGAAGATCTGCCGGGCCTGGGCGGGCCGCTGATAGATGCCCCGGAACATTTCCGGATAGTAGGACTCGGAGATCACCCGGACGGGGCCGGCCAGGTTGACCGGGCCCTGGTCGAGGACCTTCTTGACGCCGGGGTGGTTCGGGTCGGTGGTCCGGAAGACCTGGCGGCACTCGTACTCCTTGTCAATCTTGTACTTCTCGGTGACCCGCATGGTGCCCATAATGGCTTCGGTCTCCAGATCCCAGAGCGCGACTTCCTCGCCGACGGCGATCGAGTCGGCCACATCCTGGGCGGCCGACAGGGTGATGGGGATGGGCCAGAACAGGCCGTTACGGCTGGGCATGGCGTAGTTTTCGCAGCAGCCCTTCCAGTCGTCGTAGCCCATGAACCCCTCCAGGGGCGTGAAGGCGCCGATGCCCATCATGATCAGGTCGCTGGTTTCGCGGCTGGTCATGGGGACTTTCTTGAGACGCTCCGCTTTGCGCAGCTCCTGCTGCCGCTCCTCGCCCTGGAGCAGCAAGGGCTTGAGTTCCGCACTCCCGTGGGGAGGTACCAGTTTGCTCATCAAAGGCCTCCTAGCAATAGTGGCAACGCGGTCCGAACAGATCAGACATTCGGACGCGAAGATCCCAAATCATGATACCCCGGCGGGGCCGCTCCTGTCAGCCCCCGGTGGGAGGCCCCCGGACCCACCGCCCCGGACCGGTGCGGTCCGGCAGCTCATGCTCAGGCTCGGCGCAAGCGCTCGAGCACGCGATCGCGGCCGAGAGCGGCGAAGACGGCGAAGGCGCTGGGGCCGACGGTCTGGCCGGTGAGGATGGCGCGGGCGGCATTGATGATCAGGCCCGCTTTGACGCCCCGCTCGGCGGCCAACCGGCGCAGTTCATGCTCGGCGGAGGCTTCGCTGAACTCGGCCGCGGCCTCCAGCCGCTCGGCCAGTTCGCGCAGCAGGGCGCGGGCCCCCGGCTGATCCAGCTTCTGTTGCGCCTCGGGGGTGAGAGGGTAGTCGTCGCTGAAGTAGGCGCGGCCGCGGGTGGGGAAATCGTTCAGGGTCGAGAAGCGGGTGCGGATGACCTCCACGACGGCGCGGAATTTCTCCGGGGGATAAGGGTTGCTCAAGCCCGCCGTTTCCAGGGCGCGGAGTACGTAGGGGGCCAGCTCGTCCACCGGCATGGAGCGCAAGTGCTGGGCGTTGAGCCAGAGAGCCTTGGGATCGAAGGGATCGTCCGGGCGGAAATTGACCACGGCGTTGGAGCGGTTGATGCCCTCGAAAGAGAAGGCCTCGATGAGCTCCCGGCGGCTCATCAGCTCGCGGTTGTCCTTGGGCGACCAGCCCAGCAGGCAGAGAAAGTTGACGAAAGCGTGAGGCAGGAAGCCGGCCTCGCGGTAGGTGGTGACGCTGACGACCGCGCCGTGGCGGCGTTTGGAGAGCTTGGAGCCGTCGGGGGCGACCAGCAGGGGCAGGTGGGCGAACTCGGGCAAGGGTGCGCCGGCGGCCTCGAAGATGAGCAGATGCTTGAAGGTGTTGGTGAGGTGGTCCTGGCCGCGGACGATGTGGGTGATGCGCATCTCGATGTCGTCGGCGCAGGAAGCCAGATGATAGGTGGGCGTGCCGTCGCTGCGCAGCAGGGCGAAGTCCTCGATGTCGGCCGTGGATTTCTGCTGCTCGCCGTAGACGGCGTCGGGGAAGCGCAGCAGGCGGGGCGGATCGCGGGGGACCAGGAAGCGCAGCACGAAGGGTTCGCCGGCGGCGGCGCGGCGGTCGCTTTCCGCGCGCGAAAGCTCCCGCATGCCGGGATTGAACAGCCAGGGCCCGGCGCCGCGCGATTTCTCTTCGGGCTCGGCGGCGGAGGCGGGAGTGAAGTCACGGTAGGCGAAACCCTTGTCGAGGAGGACGGCGGCCAGCCGGCGGTGCAGCTCCAGCCGCTGGGACTGATGATAGAGTTCGTCCCATTCCAGTTCGAGCCAGCGCAATCCGTCGAAGATGGAGTCCAGGGAGGCCTGCGTGTTGCGCTCCAGGTCGGTGTCGTCAATGCGCAGGACCATGGCGCCGCGATGGCGGCGGGCGTACAGCCAGTTGAAGACGTAAGTGCGGGCGCTGCCGATGTGCAGGAAGCCGGTGGGCGAGGGAGCGAAACGCAAGCGGGGCATGAAGATTCCAGTATAGCGGGCGGGCTTTCACTCCCGGCGGTGCAGGCGGCGGTACAAAGCGATGAGCCGCTCCAGGGGAAGCTGTTCGGCGCGCAGGGAGGCCTCCTCGGAGCAGGCCAGCAGGCGCCGTTCGGAGGGCGCGGTGAGGTTGTTGCGCAGGGTCTTGCGCTTGTAGCGGAAGCAGCGGGCGGCGAACCGGACAAAGCAGGGCTGTTCGCTCCAGGGCAAGAGGGGTTCGGCGCGGGGCGCCAGCCGCACCAGGGCGGAGGAGACCTTGGGCGGCGGGGAGAAGGCCGAAGGCGGCACGCGGAGGAGAATTTCGGGCGTGGCGGCCAACTGGGCGCGCACGCTGAGCAGGCCGTAGGCGCGCGAGCCGGGGGCGGCGGCCAGCCGCTCGGCCACTTCCTGCTGGACCAGCAGGACCGCCCGTTTGAGCAGCGGCCCGAGGGCGAGCACGCGCTCGAGGATGGGCGAGCTGATGTAATAGGGCAGATTGCCGGCCACCACCGCCGGTCCCCACTGGGTCAGATCGAGCCCGAGCACGTCGGCGGCGAGCACCTCCAGGCGGGGATCCTCCGGGAAGCGGGCCTGGAGGCGGGCGGCCAATCGCGGGTCTATCTCGATGGCTATGAGGCGCTCGGCGCGAGGCAGCAGGCGCCGGGTGAGGGAGCCCGAACCGGCGCCGATCTCGATGACCAGAGGCTCGACCGTGGGGCAGGCCAGCCGGGCGATCCGCTCCAGCACGTCGGCCCGCCTCAGGAAGTGCTGTCCGAGCCGCCGAGGCACGGGGCGAGGCGCCTGCTTCAGCTCCCGACGTTGTACTGGTAGCGGCTGAAGGAGACGGTCACTTTACCGTAGATGGGCTGGCCGAAGGCGGTGGCGGGGCTGAAGCCGGTGAACAAGACATAGTTCTCGATCGCCCGGCGCAGGCGGGTGTTGTGGATGAGGCGGTCGCCGTCGGTGATCGAGTAGTCCACCATCCGGCCCTGCCGGTCCACGGTCACCTCCAGGATGAAGTGGTCGGCGTCGAAGCCGAAGGGGGCCGGAGAGGCCACGGCCGCCTCGCGGTACAGCCCGACCAGGGGCACGTCGTTGGCTACCGAACGCTGGAAGAGCATGCTGGGCACCAGCATGGCGAACAAGACGATGGCCGAGATCAAGCCGCCGGCCAAGGGCAGGGCGACCGGGCGCATGAGATTGTCGGCCCAGAGCCGGAGGCGCTCGCCCAGGTGGGCCAGGACGGCGGCAGGGCTGCCGAAAGCCAGCCTGCGCATGCGCTCGTGAGAGGCCATCACGCGCAGCACCCCGGCGAGCTGGGGCGGGGGGGACAGCACGGGGAGCCTGCGCAAGGCGTTGCGGACCCGGAGCATCTGCTCGAGCGCCAAGGCACAGTCCCGGCACTCTTCCAAGTGCGCCAAGACGTGCTCTCGTTCGGCTTGCGAGAGCCGCCCATCCATGTGAGCGGAAAGCGAACGTCGCACGCTGTGACAGTTCATAGCTTCACTGCGCCGGTTGGGGCGTCCAGCTAAAGCTCGGTTCGGGCTCCAACCGATCGGCCAGATCCCGGCGCAAGGCCTCGCGGCCGCGCAGGATCCGGGACTTTACCGTGCCCAGAGCTACTTGCAGGATCTCGGCGATCTCCTCGTAGCTCAGTTCCTCGACATCCCGCAGAATCACAGCGGCCTTGAAGCTGGGATTCAAGCGGGCCAGCGCCGCCTCGATCAGGGCGTGCTGCTCGTTCTCAACGGCGTAATCGTAAGGACTGGGACCCCGGTCGGGGATCCTTTGGCTGTAGCCGCGGCCGGGCGCCTCGGCGCCCTCCAGTTCGACTTCCTGCCGGCGATGCCGGCTGAACCACCGCTGCTGATTATAGGCCTCGTTGACCGCGATGCGATAGATCCAGGTCTTCAGCGTGCTGTCGCCGCGGAACGAACCCACTTTGCGGAAGACCTTCAAGAAGACCTCCTGCACCACGTCGGGAGCTTCGCTCGGATCGTTCAGCAGGCGGGCCACCAAGTTATAGACCGGCTGCTGGAATTTGCGGATCAGAGCCTCGTAAGCCTCCTCCGAGCCGTGCCTGAGGCCCTCCAGCAGCCGCCGATCCTCGGCTTCCGCAAGCTGCTCGCCGGACTGGGGGAAGTCCGTCAGGTCCGGCCCGTCCACTTGAAGGATTCGCTCCGCCACGGCCGCGCCTCGATGGCAAACTCACCTTCAAAGTAACAGGAAACCGCGGCTACTTCAACCAAGTTGGACACCGGCCGGGCGGAAAAGGTTCCGCCCGTGGGATCAGGGCCCGGCGCGGCGGACCAGCTCGACATCCACGGTGATGGTGACCTCCTCGCCCAGCGCCGCCCCGCCGGCGTCCAGCACCCGGTTCCAGGTCATGCCAAAGTCCTTGCGGTTGATGCGGGCTGTGGCGGTGGCGCCGGTGCGCAGGCTTCCGCCGGGGCCCTGGACGGGTTGGCCCAGCCCCTCGACCTCAAAGCTCACCGGGCGAGTGACCCCCCGGATGGTGAGATCGCCCTCCAGGATCCAGCGGCCGGCACCGGCGGGGGAGAGCCGGCGGGAGCGGAAACTCATGGTGGGGTACTTCTGGACGTCGAAGAAGTCCGGGCTCTTCAGGTGGGCGTCCCGCTTGGGCTCCCGGGTGTCAATGGAAGACACGTCCACCTGGGCCTGGACGAAGGCGGCGGCCGGGTTGGCCGGATCCCAGCGAGCCACGCCGGTCAGTTTCCCGAAGTGGCCGCGGACGGTGGCCACCATCATGTGGCGGATGGAGAATTGGGCGGCCGAGTGAGCGCTGTCAATCTCCCAGTCCTGCGCCGCCAGTCCGGCGGCGAGCGCCAGCCCGAGCAAAGCCCCGCGAGAGAGTCTCATACCCGCTTAGATGCGCCGGGCGCGGCGGGAGTCGCAACCTGCCCCGCGGGGCGGGGCTCAGCCTTTCAAGTCCCGGAAGGCTTGCTCGATCTCGCGCTGCGCTTCGGGCGTGGGCGGGACCAGAGGCAGGCGGGGCGGGCCGCCGTAGTAGCCTTTCAGGTCCATGGCGTACTTCAAGCCGGGTATGCCGTAGCGGGTGGTGACCAGGACGGCGGCGTCCGCGATGCGGTTCTGCCAGTCCTGGGCCGCCTCGTATTCCCGCGTGCGGACCGCCTCGAAGACCGCCAGGACGGCCAGGGGAGCGGCATTGGCGAAAGCCAGCACGGCTCCCACCGCTCCGACCATCAAGGAGGGGTACAGGGTCGGAGCCGAGCCGACCAGCACCTGGAAGCCGGGCCGCACCTCGCGGATCATGCGCATGACCTTCTCGAGGTTGCCGGAGCTCTCCTTGATGGCGATGATGTTGGGGTGCTCGGAGAGGGCGGCCACCGCCTCGGCCGGGATGTCCAGGCCGGTAGCCTGCGGCCAGTTGTAAATCATGATGGGGATGCGGCTCTGGTCGGCCACCGCGCGGAAGTAGAGGGCCTGGGCGGCGGCGGTGTGGATCAGGTTCTTGTAGTAGTGGGGGGTGCGCACCATGGCGGCGCGATAGCCCAGCGCGGCGGCCCGGTTGGTCAGCTCGACGGTTTCCCGCACGCTCTCCATGCCGGTTCCGGCCAGCAGGAGCTTGTCGGGAGCGGCGTATTCGGCCGCCCACTCCCAGAGCCGCAGCTTTTCCTCCATGGTCAGCAGGACGCTTTCCCCGGTCGAGCCGCAGACCACGTAGCCGGCCAGCCCGGTCTGATTCCAGCGCTCGAGGTTGTGCTTGAGCTTGGCGCGATAAATCTCCCCCTGGGCGTCGAAGGGGGTGGTGATGGGGGGGAAAATCCCGTGCAACTTGAGCATGGCGGTGGAAGGCGGGGAGCGGCAGGGCTCCCCGCGCCGAAAACTAGGCGACCACCTTGGCGAAGATGATCACCAGGGTGTACAAGGCCAGCGACTCGATCAACACCAGGCCGAGCACCAGGGCGAAACGGATCGCGGCCGCCGCCCCCGGATTGCGGCCCATGGCTTCCGCCGCCGCCGCCACGGCCTTGGCCTGCGCGATGCCGCAACCGGCCGAGGCGATGGCCATCGAGAAGCCCGAGGTGATCCAGATCCACTTGGCGTCGGCCTGCCCGCCCGGGCCCTGGGCCATCAGGGGCGCGGCGAAGGCCAGCAGCGCCAACAACAGCCAGACTTTCTTCCCGCTCATGCGTCTCTCCTTTGCCTATGAAATTGCTCCCAGGAGGTGGTTCCCGCCCTGGCCGACAGCGGCCGGACGGGCTCACGCTGGAGAGCGATCAAGCCCCGATCAATGCTCCTCGTGCGCGATGGCGCCGCCCACGTACACCATGGTCAGAAGGGCGAAGACGTAAGCCTGAAGGAAGGCCACGAAGACGTGCAGGCCCATGAACAGGGCGGGCGCCACCAGATACGTCAGACTGATGAAGACCAGCGTGATCTGTTCGCCCGCGTACATGTTGGCGAACAGACGAACGGTGAGCGAAAGCGGCCGGCCCAGGTGGCTCACCAGCTCGATAGGAATCATGATGGGGGCCATCAGCGGCACGGGGCCGGCGAAATGCGCCAGGTACCGCCCCAGCCCCAGGGCCCGAATGCCGGCCCAATGATAGTAGAAGAAAGCGGCCGCGGCACAGCCGGCCGGCACATATGGGAACATGGTGGGCGACTCGAAGCCGGGAATCAGCCCGATCAGGTTCGAGAACAGGATGAACAGGAACAGGACGCCGAAAAAGGGCACGTGCGGGCGGGCGCCGTGGCCCACCACTTCATCGGCCTGTCCGCGCAGGAAGGTGTAAATGATCTCCAGGCAGTGCTGGAGCCGGCCCGGGCGATCCACCGAAAGCCGGCCTTTGAGCAGGGCGAACAGGATCACTATGAGCGCCGCCACCAGGATTTGCATGGTGAGGAAATTCGACCAGGGGCGCGCGGGGTTCTCCGCCTGCAAGCCGAACCAGCTCAGCACGGCGTTGGCGAGACCGGCCAAGTGGTCGTTAAACAACCGGGTGATCCAGAGTTCATGTTCCGGCATGGACGAGTTCGTAGATCATCTCCGCCAGCGCGGCGGCGGCGGCCACCAGCAGGCCGAGCAGGATAGCCAGCCCGCTGAATCCAAAGATCTTCACTATAGCATAGCCGGCCGCGCCCAGCAGCAGGTAGCGCAGGCCGAACAGCACCGCCCACCTCAGGCGGCGCGCGCCCCGGGCGGGATCCAGCCCTGCCGCCACCTGCTCGAGCCAGCGGAAGTTCAGCCTGGCGGCCAGCGCCCCGGCCAGGAAGCCCGCCCCCCAAGCCGGCCCCTCCCACCACCAGGCGGCGGCGGCACCGGCCAAGGCCAGCACAGCCATCAGACGGCGGATGCGCCCCAGCGCCCGCCCAACTGACGCCGCCTCAGCGTTCCTCATCCCGGAGATCCTGCCGGAGGGTGCGGATCAGCTCCAGAAAGCCGCCGGCGATGCCGAACAAGAGAAACACAAGGTAAAGGAAGCCGGTGTCGAAGAGGCGGTCCAGCAGCCAGCCCAGGGCGTAACCGGCGAAACTGCTGGCGGGCAGCAGGAAAGCCAAGCCGCTGTAACGGCCCACCTGAGCCCAGGCGCTCCGCTTGCCGCCCATGCGCCGCCCATTATACCGCCCGGCGGCGTTGGGGGCGTTGGGCTAATCGGCGGCGGGGACGGCATCCCTGAGGTGCTGGCCGACCGCCGCCAGCAGCTCCTCCGAGCGGACCGGTTTGGTCAGGAAGCCCTGGAGACCCTGCTCGCGGGTGAAAGTGCGGAACTCCTCGGTGGTGTGGGCGGTGAGGGCGACGATGGGCACCGTCTGGTAGCCGGGAAGCCGGCGGATTTCGGCGGCGGTCTGGATACCGTCCTTGCCGGGCATCTGGAGGTCCATGAGGATCAGGTCGTAGCGGCGGGTGGCGGCCACGGCGAGGGCGGCGTCGCCGCTGCCCACCGCGTCCACCTGGAAATTGCCCCGGGCCAGCATATGGGCCACGATGCGCTGGGCGACGGTGTCATCCTCGACCAGCAGGATGCGTTTCCGGCCGGCTGAGGGCTCGGGCTTGGCCGGGGGTTTGGCAGGCTCGGGACCGGCCAGCTCGCGCACCAGCCGCAGGGGAATGCTGATGCTGAAGAGGCTGCCCCGACCGGGTGTGCTCTCCACCTGGATGTCGCCGCCCATCAGTCGGAGCAACTGGCGCACCGTGGCCAAACCAAGGCCTAATCCGGGGTAGCGACGCGCCAGACCGCTTTCCAGTTGGCCGAAGGACTCAAAGAGGCGTTCGAGCCGGTCGGGAGGGATTCCCATGCCCGTATCGCGCACGGTGACCTTCAGCAGGCAGCGATCGGGCCCGGCGGGCTCGGCCTGGGCCCGCAGCTCGACCTCGCCCTGAGCGGTGAACTTGATGGCATTGCCGAGCAATTGGGCCAGGATCTGGCGGATGCGCACGGCATCGCCGATGACGGCCAGGGGGAGCGAATCGGTCTGGGCCAGAAGTTTCAAGCCCTTGGCGTGGGCCTTGAGCCGGTGCTGATCGAGCAAGCCCTGGATGAGCTCCGGGAGGTTGAATTCGGCCTGTTCCAGCGGCAGGGTGCCGCTCGTGAGGGCGGAGTATTCGAGGGCCGAATCCAACAGGGCCAGCAGCTCCTCGGCGCACATGCGGGTGGTGACCACATACTCCCTCTGGGTGTCGTCCAGATTGGTCTCCATCAGCAAGTCCACCATGCCCAGAATGCCGGTCAGGGGAGTGCGTATCTCGTGATTGAGGCCGGCCAGGAAGTGGCTTTTCAGCCGCTCCAGCTCGGCTTGCCGCTCTTGGGCCTGCTCGCCGAGCACCCTGCTGGTAGCGCTCTGCATCTAGGCCGGGAATCGGCCGAGGGGGGGCAAAACTGTAGCCCCGGGGAAGGCTCAGGGGCGGGTCAGGGCAGGAAGGCGGCGGCGTTGTCGGCGGTAACGATCACGGTGTGAATGTCAATGCGCGGCCGGATGGGCTCGGATCTGGCGGCCTTGACGGCCTGCTCGACGGCCAGTCTGCCCATCAACTCCGGATGGCCGGCCAGGGTGGCGCTCAACCGGCCGGCTTGGACGGCGCGCACCGCCTCGTAGGTGGCGTCGAAGCCGACCAGGACGATCTTGCCGGTAAGGCCGCGGCCGGCGACGGCCTCCATAGCGCCCAGGGCCATCTGGTCGTTGGTGGCGAAGACGGCGCTGAGATCGGGATGCGAGGTGAGCAGATTCTCCATGACGGCCATGCCCAAGGCCCGCTCGCTGTTGGCAGGCTGGATGGCGACGCATTGCACGCCAGGCGCCCGGGCGAGGGCCTCCAGGAAGCCGGCCACGCGTTCCTCGTGGGTGGCCACGCCGAGCACGCCGCGGATCA
Organism: Solibacteraceae bacterium; assembly: GCA_037444625.1. GTDB lineage: Bacteria > Acidobacteriota > Terriglobia > Bryobacterales > Bryobacteraceae > DTHT01. The sequence continues at coordinate 15,602 of JBBIMA010000026.1, read as the reverse complement.
CGGCCACCTTGCCGCGGCCCCGGATGGCGCGCACGATGTAGTCGCCGGCCAGCCGGCCGCCCACGCGGTTATCCAGGCCGATGAAGCTGAGCTTGGAGGGCCAAGGCAGGTCGGTGTCGAAGATGAGCACGGGGATGCCGGCCGCCTTGGCCTTGTCGAGCACGGGAATGATCTCGGCTACTCCGGCGGGGGCCACCGCCAGCGCGGCGACCTTCTTGATGATCTGGTCTTCCAGGATGGCGACTTGTTGATCAATGTTGATCTCCCGTTGGGGAGCCAGGACCGCCAGCCTGACGCGGCGATCGGCGCGGGCGGCGGCTTCAGCGCCGGCGCGGACGCGCTGCCACCACTCGCTGTCGAGGGCCTTGGTGACCAGAACCACCTGGAGCGTCCTGCTCTTCTCCGCCGGGGCGCAGGCCGGCGCAAACAGCGACAAGGCGCTCAGCGCGAGGCCCGAGAGGGCGAGGCGCAGGACGCGCCAGGCGGGCTGAGGGGTCATTCCTGGATTTCCCGCACCTCAACCGGCCGTTTCTGGGCGTAAGAAGCGGTGGCGGCCAAACTGATGCGCAAGGCCGCGACGGCGTCGGCGCCGGTGACGGAGGGCCGGCGAGCCTCCAGCACGCCGTTGACGAAGTCCTGGATCTGGGCGAGGTAGGCCCTTTCAAAGCGCTGCATAAAGTGGGGCACGACGTCGTAGCTGATGCCTTCCTTCGACATCACCAGGATGGGAGTGTGGCGGAAATAGCCGATCTGCAAGGAGCCTTTCGTACCCCAGACTTCGCCGCGGATGTCGTAGCCGAACACGGCGTTGCGGCTGAGTTCGACCACGCCGATCGCGCCGTTCTCAAAAACCATGTTGATGACGGCGTTGTCTATGTCGCCGACCGAGTTCAACTCGGGATAAGCCAGAGCGCCGCCGACGGCGTACACAGTCTTGACCTCGCCGAGCAGGAAACGCGCCACGTCGAAATCGTGAATGCCCATGTCGGCGATCAAGCCGCCGCTGACGTTGGGATCGCAGAACTCCAGGGGCGGAGGGAAAGGATCGCGGGAGGTGGATCTGAGCAAGACGGGAGTGCCGATGGCGCCCGAGGCGATCTTCTCTTTGGCCGCCAGGTAGCCGGCGTCGAAGCGGCGCTGGAAACCCATCTGGAAGAAGACGCCCTTGGATTGGACCGCCTGGAGCATGCGGCGGGCTTCCTGGAGGGAGAGGGAGATGGGCTTTTCGCAAAAGATGGCTTTGCCGTGAGCGGCGGCCTGGACGACCACCTCGGCGTGGGTATTGGTGGGCGTGATGACCGCCACGGCCTCCACCCGGGCGTCGGCCAGCAGCTCCTGGTGAGTGAGGTACCAGTTGGGCACGCCGTACTCGGCGGCGAAGGACTGGGCCAGATCAGGGCGCTTGTCGGCCACCGCCACCAGGCGGGCGTTGGGAACGCGCTGGGCCAGGTCGGCGGCATAGACGCGGCCGAGCCGTCCCAAGCCGATGACCCCTACGTTGAGTTTGCCTTTCATGCTGAGGCGCTCCGTTGCGCGATGTGCGTGCCGGTGAGAGGATTGCCTCCGGCGGGTTCGATGCTATCACAAGCCGACCCGTCCGCGGCGCGGCCGGGGAGCGGGCGGCAGGCCGCTCAGCGGGGCAGGAAGCGGCGCAGGGGATCGGAGAGGGCCTGAGCGAAACGCACGGCGGCCTGCTCGGCCGCCGGCTCGGGATCGTCGCCGAGCGGGACCACGATCCGGACGATCGAGGTGTCACTGCGGCGGTAGCGGATCGAGTCGAGCATCAAGTAGAGTTTGGCGGCGTACTCATTGGCGACGACGCGGCGGCTGGTCTGATACCAGTACAGGACGAGGCTGCGCTGGGAGTCGCGGCTGATGAGGTGGCGGTTGACCCGGACGGGTTCGGGCCAACCGGGCAGATTCAAGGAGATCAGGCCGGCCTGGGTGGTGGCCCATCCGGAGCCCGGCAGGCAGACGCGGGGGGAGTGGGGAGTGACGCCGGCTCGCTGGGACTTGAAGAAAGCGACGAACAGGCCGACCGTGCGGCGGCCCTCGGGATCCAGGTAGAGCCGGCTGAGGGTTTCGTCGGCTTTGAGCAAGGCCTGGACCTCGGCCTCGATCTCCTGCTCGGAAATCATTCGCCAGCCGGCCAGCTCGGTGGGGAACTCCCGGAAGGGACGGTTCAAGGGCACGGCTTCGTCGCGGGGCATGAGCCGGAAGGCGGCCAGTTGCGCCAGCAGAAGCAGGCTGAGGATCCGGGCGTGGCGGTTACGCAGGAAAGCCGGCATCGGAGGGCCTCCCGGGACGGGCCGCTCGCCAGAGGGCGTTCACGGCGTAGTGAGTCAGCAGGAGGGCGGCCAGAGCGATCAGAAAGACGCTGGCGCCCTCCAGTGGGTGGAACAAGCCGCCGGCGAGGGCAGGCCGGTACTCGCTCAGGATGCCGGTGAGGGTGACGCGGGCGGCGTTGGCGACGATGGCGATGGGCACGGAAGCGGCCAGCAGGACGGGCCGCATCCAGACCTTGCGGTCGAACAGGTAGGCGTAGACCAGGGCGAGGAAAGCCAGCGAGAGCAGGGAGCGGATGCCGCTGCAAGCCTCGACCACCGAGAGGCGCTGGCTGGCCAGCTCGAGCACGTTGCCCTCGCGCAACACGGGGATGCCTAGCGTGATGAGAGCCAGCTCGGCCAGGCGGCTGGCGAGCAATTGCAAGGGGAGCGTGATCTGGCTGTAGATGAACAGGGGGATGCGGATCATGAAGGGGAGTAGCAGCAGGGGGAAGGCCAGGCGGGCCAGCAGACGGGCGCCGCCCAAGGTCCACAGCACGCCGAGCAGCGAGATCAGCAAGGCGGTGCGCGCCAGGAAGAAGTCCGCGCCGGCCGTGCCCAGCACCAATTGAACGAAGCCCCACACGACCAGGAGCAGGCCGCGGAAATCGGGGCGGGCGGGCGTGGCCAGAAGCTGCTCGCGGCGGCGCCAGATGATGTAAGCGACCACGGGAGGGACGAAAAAGCCGTGGCCCATTTCCTCGACGGTGGCCCATTCGCGGATCATGCCGGCCAGCACGGGAGCGTACAGGGCGCCCAGCAGCAGGGAGAACCACAGCAGGGCGCCCCAGCTAAAGGAGCGTTGGGGCGGGCGATCGAGGGCCGGGGCGTCGGGAGGACTTAGAGGGCTCATGGGATTACCGAGTCAGGCGCGGCGGCCGGCATGTAAGTCCTATCATACGCGTTGGGGCGGGCCGCCCGCAGGGGGTGCGGAGGCTGTGTTATGATTGCGCTGTCCGCCGCGAGCCGCGGAGTGGGCGGTGAGCGTGGTAAGCCGGGGGACGAGCGAAGGTTGAGTCTTTACAGCCAGATTCTGGAAGGAGCGCTGGTTCCTGGTTACTACCGGCTGAAGGGGCGCGGTTACGGCGGGTATCGGGCCTTCCTGGAAGCGAGCCAGTGGTGGTCCGCCGAGCGGCTGCGGGAGTTCCAGTGGGGGGAACTGCGGCGGCTGCTGGAGACGGCCTTTCGCCACGTACCGTTTTACCGGCGCAAGTACGAGAGCGCCGGGGCGCGGCTGGAGGACATTCGCAGCCTGGAGGATTTCGCCCGGCTGCCCGCGCTGACGCGGGAGGAGGTCAACCAGCAGCGCGAGCAGATGCGCTCGGAGGCCTGGAGGGGCAGGCTGATTCCTCACGCCACGGGCGGGTCCTCGGGGCGGCCCACGCGCTTTTACATCACGCTGGAGAGTTACGACTGGCGGTGCGCGGCGTCGGCCCGGGCCTACAGTTGGAGCGGCTGCCGTCTGGGAGAGAGGACCCTGTACCTTTGGGGCGGGCCGGTGGGGGAGGTCTCGCGGGGACAGGCGGCGAAGATGAGCCTGTTCCGCTGGATCCGCCGGGAGCTGATGATCAACACGTTCTCCCAGAGCGAGGCGCTGTGGGAGCGGGTTCGGCGGCGGGCGCTGCGCTTTCGCCCGCGGTTCGTGGTGGGTTACGTTTCGAGCCTGGAGCAATTCAGCCGCTACTTGCTGGACAAGCGGCAGAGCGTTCCGGCGCCGCGGGCGGTGATTGCGGCGGCCGAGCCGCTGGCGGCCCCGACGCGGGAGTTGATCGAGCGGGCCCTGGGGGCGCCGGTGTACAACACTTACGGCTCGCGGGAGTTCATGTCCATCGCGGCCGAGTGCGAGCGGCGGGACGGGCTGCACATCCACATGGAGAACCTGCTGGTGGAGACGGTGGGGCAGGCCGGGGAGGGGCCGTCGAAGCTGCTGGTGACGGATCTGCACAACCTGGGCATGCCGTTCATCCGGTATGAGATCGGGGACGCGGGGAGCTTGAGGGAAGAGGCCTGTCCCTGCGGGCGGGGCCTGGCCAGGCTGAGCGTGGAGGGCAACGAGCGCGACATGCTGCGGACCGCTTCCGGACGAACAGTCTCAGGGATCTTTTTCCCCCACATGCTGAAAGACGTGCCGGAGGTGCTGGAATTCCAGGCCGAGCAGAAGAGCCTGGAGCACATCGTACTGCGGCTGGTGCTTTCGGCCGATCTATCGGAGAGGAGCCGGCGGCTGCTGGAAAGCGAGATCCGCAAAGTGTTCGGCGAAGGGACGCGGGTGGAGATCGTGCGGGTGGAATCCATCGCGCGCTATCCCTCGGGCAAGCGGCGCGTCACGGTGGGGTTGGAGCAGAGGGATTGAACGGGACCGGGGAGCGCAGCGCGAAGGTTCCGCTACCTGAGGCGCTGGGAGGCTGCGCGGTGGTTTACTTCGGCAACGACTGGTTTGCCGAGAACCGCACCAGCAGCCATCACATCGCGCGGCGGCTGGGTCAACGGCTGCCCTTGCTGTACGTGGACTCCCCGGGGTTGCGAGCGCCGGGGGCCGGCAGGCGGGATCTGCGCCGGCTGGCGCGCAAGCTCCGGGAGGCGACACGGGGTCCGCGGCGCCTGGGCGAGGAGATCTGGCACTGCACGGTGCCGCAACTGCCGCCGGGCAAATGGCCCTGGTTGGGGCCGTGGGTCCGGCGGTTCAGCCGGGCGGCGGTGAAACGGGCGATCCGGCAACTGGGGTTCGGGCGCCGGCTGTCGTGGTTCGCGGTGCCGCACCCGGGATTCATGGCCGGCCGGCTGGGCGAGGAGTACGTAGTCTATTACTGCATTGACGATTATGCAGGGCTGCCCGGGGTGGATGCGGCCGCGGTGGCGCGCATGGACGAAGAGCTGAGCCGGCGGGCGGACGTGGTATTCGCCGCTTCGCCCCCGCTACTGGAGGCCAAGCAGCGGCTGAATCCGGCGGCGGTGTTCTCGCCTCACGGGGTGGACGTGGAGCTTTTCGCCCGGGCCCTGGATCCTGGGTTGCCGCCGGCGCCGGGGACGGCGGATCTGGCGCGCCCGGTGATCGGTTTGGTGGGTGTGCTGGACGAGCGGTTCGACCTGGAATTGCTGGCGCATCTGGGCCGGGCGCGGCCGAGCTGGACCTTCCTCGTCGTGGGACGTGTGGCGGCGGAGGTGAGCGAGTTGCGCCGCCTGGGCAATTTCGTATTCGCCGGAGCGCAACCTTACGAAAGCCTGCCGGGGTGGATGAAGGCCGTGGACGTGGGGATCATGCCGTACCGGCGGGGCCGTCAGGGTCTGAGCGCGAACCCGTTGAAGATGCGGGAATACCTGGCGGCGGGCAAGCCGGTGGTGGGAGTGGCGATTCCGGAGGCGGAGCGCTTCCGGGAGCTGGTGCGGATCGGGCGCACGCCGGAGGAGTTTCTGCAACAGATCGAAGCGGCCTTGCGGGAGGATTCCGACCAGCAGCGAGCGGCCCGGCTGGCCAGCGTGGCGGGGATGAGCTGGGAGGCGCGAGTGGAGGAGATTCTGGAGGAGGTCGGGCGGAGGCTGGAGGGGAAGCGGGCGGCCGCAGTCCAGAGGCAAGCATGAAGGGCGAGGGGCGGGTTGTGCGGATCGGCCTGGTAGGGGCCGGTTACGTCAGCAAGTACCACATCCAGGCCCTGAAGCGGCTGGATTTTGCGGCCATTGTAGGGATCGCGGACCGCAACCTCGAGCTGGCGCAGGAGGCGGCGGAGCGCCACGGGATTCCGTACGCGTGCGGGAGCCTGGGGGAACTGGCGGCGGCCAGGCCGGAGGCGGTTTACATCCTGACGCCGCCCTCGACGCACTGCGAGCTGGCGCTGGAGGCGATCGAGCGGGGCTGGCACGTGTTGGTGGAAAAACCGATGGCGACGACCGGCGAGGAATGCGATCGGATGATCGCCAAGGCGCGGGCGGCGGGGGTGGTCCTGTCGGTGAACCATTCGGCGCGGCTGGATCCGATCGTGCGGGAGGCGCTGGCGCGGGTGCGGGCCGGGGCCTGCGGGGAACTGCTGGCGGTGGATTTCATCCGCAGCTCGGCTTACGCGCCGTATGCGGGCGGGCCGATGTCGGAGATCTACCGGCAGGGCTCGTATCCGTTTCGGGATCTGGGGGTTCACGGCTTGTATTTGCTGGAGGCGTTCCTGGGGCCGATCGAGCAGCTCGAGGTGGACTACCGGGGCACGGGGCGGGATCCGAATCTGGCCTTCGACGAGTGGTATGCAACCGCTCGCTGCGAGAAGGGGGTGGGGCGCATCTACCTGTCGCTGAACGTGCGTCCGATGCAGAATCGGCTTGTGATTCAGGGGACCGGCGGGGTGTTGCAGGCGGACCGCTTCCTGCAAGTGTGCACGGGAGCGCGGCAGCGGCCGGGGCCGAAGTTTGCGCACATGATCGTGAGCGCGGTGTTGAACTCGGCCTACACGATCGGGGCGGTGACGCGGAACGTGGTGCGATTCGCCACCGGGCGGCTGGCGGCCTCGCCGGGGATCCAGGCGGGCGCGGCGGAGTTCGCCCGCAGCCTGTATCTGGGGCAGGCGCCGCCGGTGAGCGCGGAGGAAGGGCGGCGGGCGGTGGCCTGGATGGAGGAGGCCTGCCGGCGGGCGGACGCGGAGCGGGAGCGTCAGCGTGAAGAGGCGCTGAAGCCGTTGCCTCCGGTGCGCGTGCTGGTGACCGGCGCCACGGGATTGCTGGGGGGAACGCTCCTGCGGCGGTTGCGGGCAACCGGAGAGCCGGTGCGCGTGCTGGTGCGGAGGAGGACGCCGGAGCTCGGGGAGGATGCCGGGGTTCAGGTCGTAGTAGGGGACCTAGGCGATCCGGAGATCGTGGACCATGCGGTGGCGGGCGTGGAGACGGTCTACCATGTGGGGGCGGCGACCAAAGGAGGGCGGGAGCATTACGAGGCGGGAACGATCTGGGGCACGAGGAACGTGATCGAGGCCTGCCTGCGGCATGGGGTGCGGCGGTTGGTTTACGTCAGCTCGCTGAGCGTGCTGGATCACGCGGGGCATCGGCCGGGCGCGCCGGTGAGGGAGTCGGCGCCGCTGGAGCCTTATCCGGAGCGCAGAGGCTACTACACGCAGAGCAAGCTGGCGGCCGAGCGGATGGTGGCGGAGGCGGTCGAGAAGCGGAGGTTGCCGGCGGTGATCCTGCGCCCCGGCCAGATCTTCGGACCGGGAGCCGAGACGGTGGCGCCCTCGGGGACGATCGCGCTGGCAGGCCGCTGGATCGTGGCTGGGCGGGGGCGGAGGCGCTTGCCGCTGGTGTACGTGGAGGACGTGGCGGAGGCGCTGGTGCTGGCGGCGGAGGCGGAAGTTGCGCCCGGGACGGTGCTGCACGTGGCGGACGAGGCGGCGGTGACGCAGAGGGAGTATATCGAGGCTTGCCGGCGGCGCCTGGGCGGGAGGATCCGGGTGTGGTGGGTGCCGGAGCCGGTCCTGCTGGGGATGGCGGCGGGGGTGGAACTGCTGGGCGGGCTGCTGAAGCGGAACCTGCCGCTGTCGCGCTATCGGGTGCGGTCGCTGCGGCCGCTTTGGGCGGTGGATTCGACGGCGGCGCGGGAAAAGCTGGGCTGGAGGCCCCGGGTGGGAGTGCGCGAGGGGCTGGCGCGGACGTTCGGGGCGGAGGCGGGGAGCTCGGGCGCGATCCCGGCGGGCGGGGGCACTATATTGGGCAGGGGCTCGCGGGCGGGCTGAGGCGGGAGCCCCGGAGAAGACGGGCGCATGGGCGAACAAGGCCCCAAGGTCAGCGTGGTGATGCTCACCTGCCACCGGCCGCAGTACATCGGCCGGGCGATCGAGAGCGTGCACCGGCAGCAGTTCGGGGACTGGGAGCTGATCGTGGTGGAGGACGGCAGCCATCCGGAGACCGCGCGTGCGGTGGCGGAATGGGAGGAGCGGGACGGGAGGGTCCGCTACTTTCAGCGGCCGAAAGCAGGCAACATCGCCGAGGCGACCAACTTCGCCCTGGGCCAGGCGCGGGGGCAATACATCGCCATTCTGGACGACGACGATTACTGGGCGGCGCCGGACAAGCTGGCGCGGCAGGTGCGGTTTCTGGAGGAGCATCCGGACTATGTGGCAGGCGGGGGCGGGGCGATCGTAGTGGATGCGGCGGGGCGGGAGAAGCTGCGCTACCTGAAGCCGGAGACGGACCGGGAAATCCGGCGGCGGGCGCTGTACGCCAATCCGATCGTGCATTCGAGCGCGGTGTACCGGCGGGAGGCGGCCGAGCGGTGCGGCTTGTACGACGAGACGCTGGCGGGCTTTCAGGACTGGGATTTCTGGCTGCGGATGGGAGGCGAGGGGAAGCTGTACAACTTTCCGGATTATCTGGTGTGCTACCAGCTTTGGGAAGGGGGCGGGTCGTTCCGGGCCCAGAGGCAAAACACGCGCTCGGCGCTGCGGATCGTGCGGCGGCATCGGAAGGCGTACCGGGGTTTTGCGGGGGCGTTTGCGCTGGCCGCTTTGTACTATGTTTTCGCGCGGCTGCCGCTGGGGTTGAGGAAGCTGTTTTATGAACCTCTCTCGCGGCTGAAGAAGGCGGCGTTTTCGGGGGCGGCGCCGGAGGCGGGAAGCGGAGGGCGAGCTTAGAGCGAGGATCGGGGAGGCGGCTTGATCATCACGCGCACTCCGTTGCGGATCTCCTTGGGCGGGGGCCGGACCGACCTGCCGACCTACTATCGCGAGCACACGGGCTTTGTGATCGCGGCGGCGATCAACAAGTACGTTTACGTGACGGTCCACGAGATGTTCTCGGAAGGGATCCTGCTGAAGTATTCGCGGATGGAGAGGATCTCGCGGGCGGAGGAGATCGAGCATCCGATCATCCGGGAAGCGATCCGGCTGGTGCAGCCGCGCAGCCGGCACCTGGAGATCACCAGCCTGGCGGACATTCCGGCGGGGACCGGGATGGGGTCGTCGGGCAGCTTCACGACGGCGCTGTTGCGGGCGCTGCACGCCTTGAACCGGAATTCGCTTTCGCGCCGGGAGCTGGCCGAGCAGGCCTGCCAGATCGAGATCGAGAGGCTGGGCGAGCCGGTGGGCAAGCAGGATCAGTACATCGCGGTGTTCGGGGGCATCACGTGCTTCACCTTCCAGCCGGACGGGGAGGTCGAGATCGAGCCTTTGCAGTTGGACGGGGAGACGCTGAGCAATCTGGAGGACAATCTGGCGCTGTTCTTCACGGGTTTCACCCGGAACGCATCGGACTTATTGCGGGATCAGGACGCGCGGAGCCGGCAGAAAGAGCGGGAGATGATCGAACACCTGCATGTGGTCAAGCAGCTCGGCTACGAAAGCAAGCGGGCGCTGGAGCGGGGAGATCTGGGGGCCTTCGCCGAGCTGATGCACGTGCACTGGGAACATAAGAAGGCGCGTTCGCCGGGGATGAGTAACTCGCGGATTGACGAATATTACCAGCTTGCGCGGCAACACGGGGCACTGGGAGGCAAGCTGATCGGGGCGGGGGGAGGCGGATTTCTGATGTTCTACACTGAGCAGAAGACGCGCTTGCGGCGCGCCATGAGCCGGGCGGGGCTGCGGGAGGTCCGGTTCGCATTCGATTTCGAGGGCACGCGGGTGCTGGCGCAAGGATGAAAGAGTTGTTTCCGGCGGCCATTCTGGCGGGCGGGCGAGCCAGCCGGTTGCGGCCTTTGAGCGACAGTGTGCCGAAGTCGCTGGCGCCGGTGGCCGGGGCGCCGTTTCTGGCCCACCAACTGCGGCTGCTGGCGGGGGCGGGGATCCGGCGGGTGGTGCTGTGCATCGGGCATCTGGGGGAGCAGATCCGGGCGTTCGCCGGAGACGGGGAGCGGTTCGGGCTGAGCATCCTGTATTCGGAGGACGGTCCGGCGCCGCTGGGTACGGCGGGGGCCGTCAGGCAGGCGCTGCCGCTGCTGGGGGAGCGCTTCTTCGTGCTCTACGGGGATTCCTACCTGCCTTGCGATTACGGCGCGGTGCAGCAAGCCTTTCTGGCCAGCGGGAAGCCCGCCTTGATGACGGTGTACCGGAACGAGGATCGCTGGGACCGCAGCAACGTGGAGTTCGAGGGAGGGCGGATTCTGGCCTACGATAAAGCGAACCGGACGGCGGGGATGCGGCACATTGACTACGGCTTGGGGGTTTTCGATCAGGCGGTTTTTCAGGACCTGAAGGCGGGCGTGTTTCACGACCTGGCCGGGCTGTATCAGGAGCTTCTGGCGCGGGGGCAGTTGGCGGCGCTGGAAGTGCGAGAACGTTTCTATCATATCGGCACTTGGGAAGCGATGGAGGAACTGGCCGGCTATCTGGAGAAAGGCGGCCGCCAGACGGAGCAAGCATGAGTTTCAGCGAGAGTTACTTATCGGAAGCCAGGGCGATCCTGGAGGGATTGGACCGGGAAGCGATCGAGCGGATGGCGCAGCGGCTGGCGGAGACCCGGGCGCGGGGCGGACGGTTGTTCATCCTGGGGGTAGGCGGGGGAGCGGCGCACGCCTCGCACGCGGTGAACGACTTTCGCAAGATCGCCGGGCTGGAGGCCTATGCGCCGACCGACAACGTATCGGAGCTGACGGCGCGGACCAACGACGAGGGCTGGGCGACGGTGTTCGAAAGCTGGCTGAAGACGAGCCGGCTGGGGCCGGGCGATGCGGTGCTGGTGTTTTCGGTGGGAGGGGGCGACCTGGAGAGGAATGTCAGTCCGAATCTGGTGGCGGCGTTGCGCTACGCGCGAACGGTAGGGGCGGCGGTGCTGGGAGTGGTGGGGCGCAACGGGGGTTACACGGCGCAGGTCGCGGAGGCCTGCGTGGTGATTCCGACGGTGAACGCGCAGCATGTGACGCCGCACACGGAGGCCTTCCAGGCGGTGGTCTGGCATTTGCTGGTGTCGCATCCGGCGCTGAAGCAGGCGGAAACCAAGTGGGAGTCGGTGCGTTGAGCGAGGCGGGGCGGCGGGCGGTATTCCTGGATCGGGACGGAGTGCTGGTGAAGCCGGTGATCCGGGAGGGGCGGCCGTATCCGCCGGGATCGGTCGAGGAGCTGGAGATCATCGAGGGGGCCGGGGAGGCGCTGGAGCGGCTGAAACAGCAGGGGCTGCGGCTGGTGGTGGTGACCAATCAGCCGGACGTAGCACGGGGCGGGCAGACGGCGGAGGCGGTGGCCCGGATGCACGAGCGGCTGGCCCGAGAGTTACCCCTGGACGACATTCTGGTCTGCCTGCACGACGACCGCGACGGCTGCGCGTGCCGCAAACCGAAGCCGGGGCTGATCCAGGAGGCGGCGCGGAGGCATGGGATTGACCCGGCGCGGAGCTTTCTGGTGGGGGATCGGTGGCGTGACATCGAGGCGGGACAGGCGGCGGGATGCACCTGCGTGTTGATTGACTACGGCTATCGGGAGAGGGGGCCTTCGGCGCCGCCTGCGGCGCGGGTGAAGACGCTGGAGGAGGCGGTGGAATGGATTCTGGGGCAATTGCGAACAGGAGCGTGAAGTGGCAGCGTCCTTGAGCGGGTTGAAGGTGAAGATTTTCGCGGACGGAGCAGACCGGGAAGGGATGCTGGAGCTGGCGAAGGATCCTCTGATCCGGGGCTTCACGACCAACCCGAGCCTGATGCGGAAGGCGGGGGTGAGCGACTACGAAGGGTTCGCGCGGGAGATTCTGGCGGCCGTGGGGGACCGTCCGGTTTCGCTGGAAGTGCTGGCGGACGAGTTCGAGGAAATGGAGCGGCAGGCGCGGCGGATCGCCCAGTGGGGCGGGAACGCGTACGTCAAGATCCCGGTGAGCAACACGCGCGGGGAGACGACGCGCGAGCTGGTGCGGCGGCTTTCGCATTCCGGGGTGAAGGTGAACGTGACGGCGTTGCTGACGCTGGAGCAGGTCGAGGAGGCGGCGGAGGCGCTGGCGGGCGGGGCGCCGTCTTGCATCTCGGTGTTTGCGGGGCGGATCGCGGACACGGGACGGGATCCGGTGCCGGTGATGGCGGCGGCGGCGGAGCTGATCCGGCCCCACGGGCAGATCGAGCTGATCTGGGCCAGCACGCGGGAGGTGCTGAACATCTTCCAGGCGGATGCGGCGGGCTGCCAGATCATCACGGTGCCGCACGAGATTCTGAAGAAGCTGCCGCTGGTGGGCAAGGACCTGGTGGAGTACTCGCTGGAGACGGTGCGGATGTTCCACCGGGACGCGCAGCGCTGCGGGCTGAAACTCTAGCGGGGTGCGGGCGGAGAAAGCGACAGCAGGATGGGTCTGCCCTATTGCGCCGAGATCTGGCTGCCGGGTTATCTGAAGGATCGGGCGCGGCGTCTGGCGGGGCGTGCGGCGCGGGGAGAATCCGTCGGGCGGGTCTGGCTGACCTTGGCGGACCATTACGAGCCGCTGTGGAGGGAGCGGGACGAAGGGATCGCGCGGGAGCGAGTAGAGAGGTGGCGGCGGCAATGGCCGCGGTTGGCGGAGGCTCACCGGGACGGGCGGGGCCGGCCGGCGCAGTACACGTTCTTTTACCCGGCGGAGGAGTACCGGCCGGAACTGGTGGAGGGTCTGGCGGAGCTGGTTCGGCGGGGGTTGGGGGACGTGGAAATCCACCTGCACCACGACGGGGAGGGGGAGCAGGCGTTCATCGAGAGCGTGGAAGGGTTCAAAGAGGCGCTGCATTACCGGCACGGGCTGCTGCGGAAGGAGCGGGGAATGTTAAAGTTCGCGATCAAACACGGCTACAGGGCGCTGGACTATACGCTGACGGACTGGCTGTCGATCGGCTTGAACAACGAGATTCGGCTGCTGAGAGAACTGGGCTGCTATGCTGATTTCACCATGCCGTGCGGGCCGCGGCCGATGCAGGCGCGGATGATCAACACGATCTATTGGGCGACGGACGATCCGGCGCGGCCCAAGTCGTACGATCGGGGGGTGCGGGTGGAGGAGGGGCGGGAGGGGGACCTGCTGATGATCCCGGGACCGTTCGGGCTGCGGTGGCGGGAGCGGCGGTTCGAGATCGGGGAGCTGGCCGGCTACGACCCGCCGACGGCGTACCGGGTGAAGCGGTGGCTGGCGCTGGCGCCGCGGATCGGGCGGGAGGTGTTCCTGAAGCTGTTCACGCACGGGGCGCAGGAGCGCAATGCAGCCTGCCTGCTGGGCGGGGGACTGGAGCTGGCCTTGGGGAGGCTGCGGGCGGAGTGCGAGGAGCGGGGCTGGGAACTTCGCTACGCGACGGCGTGGGAGATGGCGCAGGCGGTGAGGGCGGCGGGAAGCGGGAAGGAGGAGGAGGGATTGGGGTGAGCGGGGCGCGCCGAGCGCGAGGGACGGCGCAGACCGTCGCGGCGAACACGTTTTGGTACAGCCTGGAGATGGCGGTATCGGCGCTGGCGGCGCTGCTGACCTCGATTCCGGTGGCGCGGGTGATCGGGCCGAGGAGGCTGGGCTACTTCGCCTACGTCCAGTGGCTGACGAGCGTGAGCGGGCGGCTGGCGATGGTGGGGATCCCGGCGGCCACGCGGAAATACATGGCGGAGTACCTGGGGCGAGGCGAGGCGAGGATCGCCTGGGCGATCTTCCGGCGCAGCCTGCGAGTGCAGAGCTACATTGCGCTGGGTGTGGCGGCGGCGGGGGCGGCGCTGGTGTGGAGTTGGGTGGAGCCGTCCTACCGGGTCTGTTCGCTGGTGCTGGTGATGGGTGTGGCGCCGCGGATGCTGGCGTACATCCCGTCGAACGCGAACAACGCGGCCGAGAACATGCGGGCGAACTTTCCGGGAGCGTTGCTGAACAGCGTGGTGACGGTGAGCCTGGTGAATCTGAGCCTGTGGGCGGGGTGGGGTCTGACGGGAGTAGCGGCCAGCTTCATGGCGGGGGACACGGTGGAGCTGGCGGTGAAGATGCGGATGACGAGGGGCTGGTTGCGGCCGGCGCCCGGGACGGGGCTGCCGGAAGAGTTGAGGCGGCGGCTGTGGCGGTTCTCGGCGCAAAGCCTGGCGCTGATGAGCGTGAACATGGTGGTGTGGGACCGCTCGGACCTGGTGTTGCTGAAGCTGCTGGACAAGGACATACGGCAGGTGACCTTCTTCGTGCTGGCGTTCAACGTGGCCGAGAGGGTGCTGATGGTGCCGCGGGCGTTCAGCACGATGATCGGGATCAGCGTGATGGCGGAGTACGGGCGGGACCGGGCGAAGCTGTACCGGGTGGCGTCGGGGGCGGCCAAGTATGCGCTGCTGGTGTCGGCGCCGGTGATGCTGGGGCTGGCGGCGGTGAGCAGCCCGCTGATCCGGGTGTTGTACGGGGCGCAGTACCTGCCGACGATTCCGGTGCTGTGGATCGGGGCGGCGCTGGCGGTGGCGAAGCCGCTGCTGGCGCCGGCGCAGAGTCTGATGCAGGCGGAGGAACGGCAGGGTTTCCTGATCCGCTGGAGTCTGGTATGCGCGGCGGCCAATGTGGGGCTGGATGCGGCGCTGATCCCGGTATGGGGGGCGCGAGGGGCGATGCTGGCCAACGGGCTGGCGCAGGGTATGGCGGTAATCGGGGTTTGGGTGAAAGCGGTGAGGAGTTTCCCGCTGGTGGCGCCGGTGGGTGCGGTGGGGCGGATCCTGGCGAGCGGCCTGGCGATGGGGGCGCCGGTATGGCTGCTGTGCGGGACACCGCTGCCGGCGGCGGTGCAACTGGGGCTGGGGATTCCGATGGGTGCGGCGCTGTATGCGGGGATGGTGCGGGCGCTGGGGATCCTCGAAGAGAGCGATCGCGGGCCGCTGCTGCGTGCGGCGGAGCGGCTGCCGGGCGGTTTGAGGGGCCGGGCGGAGGGTCTTGTGAGGTGGTTGACGCGGGCGGGGGCCGGGGCGCAATAAGCGGGTAGGAAGCCTGGCGGCATGGGTTCGGTTCTGACGCTGATCTACGCGGCGCTGACGTTCCTGTCGGTGTCGGGATTGCTGCCGGCGCTGGCGCCGTATCGGGTGCAACTGATGCTGGGCGTGCTGGCGGCGATGGGTTCGGCGCCGGGGCTGTTGCTGGGCGGGCGGAAGGTTCTGAACCTGCCTTTCTGGCTGATGGCCGGATTTACGGGTGTGGTGCTGGCATCCTGGTGGCCGCACGGATGGCTGGGGGGAGTGCAGAGGGGGCTATTCAATTTCCTGCCGGCGGGGATCTTGTACTTTCTGGCGGCGATCAACTTCCGGTCAGTGGGGAAGATGCGAGGGCTGCGGCTGACGCTGGCGGCGATCACGCTGTACATGCTGGCGCGGGGGGTGTGGGAGTACCATTTCTGGAGCGGAGAGACGCCGTATGTGATGTTGCAACGGCTGGAGGAAGGGCAAC
>JBBIMA010000025.1:0-55310 GCA_037444625.1 Solibacteraceae bacterium | reverse complement strand
GGGCGGCGGGTTGCGGCGGCGGGGCGATGCTCGCTGCCGGCGGCGGGGTCCGAGCCGGCTGGACCTCGGGCTTGGGCGGCGCAGGGCCGTGATAAATGTCGGCCATTACGGCCTGGAACAACTGCGTGAACTCGCCCGGATCGCGCGAAGGCGGCGGCTGAGCGGGCGGCGGCGTGGGAGGTGCAGACGGCGGCGAGACTTTCGGCAGCTCGGCCGGGGGCGATGGCGGGGGGAATCCGGGCCCGGCCGGCGGCTGGGGCGCGACCGGCGTTTGCCAGGTCCCGACCGGCGGCGTCTTGGCGCCCGCTTCGGACCGTGCACTGAAGGCCAACTCGCCCTGTAACCACTCGCGCAGGGTGTGGAATCCCGGGATGATCTCGGTCACCACGAAGGGCATCCCTTCGTGCTCGCCCAGATCCAGGATTTGCAGGCGTCCAGGGGAGGCCGGGATCATTCGCGTGCGGAGCACCATCTCCAGCAGGCCGATGCGGTTCGGCCCGGGCAGGAGTTGGTGAACCATCACCATCCTTACCGTGGAGCGCTCGCGGGCCAGGTACGTACGCGTTTCGTTCTCGGCTATCAGATCGAGCAGTTCGTACTTTTCCGTGAGGCTCATGGTGCCGGTCCGAGCGACCCTGCCCTTATCATGGCACCTTCGCGAGGGGGCTTCAAGCGGGCACGCGCTGCGGCCCGGTTACGGCCGTTGAAGGCGCCGCCGGCCGCCGCTCCCCCTCTTGCGGGTAGAATGAAGCGTGCGGCGGGCAACAGTCCTCGCCCCGATGGCTGTCTGTGTGTTTTGCCTCTGGGCGAGCGCGCAACCCATCCAGTTACGCATCTACTCCGAGTTTCAGCGCGTGGACCCCTTCGGTCGCATCGTGGAGGCGGACCGCGCCCTGCGGCCGCGTGAGATCCTTTCTCCCGCGGTGGCGCGCAATGGCTTCGCCTCCTTTCACGTGGTGGTGCTGGTCCCTCCCCGGACGCCCTTTGTCTTGCACTTCGGCCAGAACCCGGAAGACACCCTGAAGCTGACCCTTTACAAGGAGCGCTTCGTGAAAGTGGGCCAGGTTTGGATTCCGGACCTGCTCGAGCGCGTTCTGCCGCCTTACGACAGCCGGGCGCGAGGGCCGGAGCAGGCCATCCCGGGGCAGAGGGCCACGGCCTTCTGGCTGGACCTCTGGACCCCTGCCGAAGCTCGAGTGGGCCGCATGCGTCTGGAAGCTCAGCTCAACGTGGGCGAGGACTGGGTGATCGCGCCCATGGAGGTGCGCATCCGCCCGGTGAGAATCCCGGGGCATGCCGACACCGGCGGGGCGCTGCCGCCCCCCGAGGCCCCGGCCGATCGCGCCGCACTGGGCCCCTTGCTCGCGTTCCTGTGCGGCTCGGCCGAGGGTTCCGGTCCGGCTCCTCTCTCGATTCGGCGGTTGATCCGGCGCAACGCCCGGCAGGATATGGCGCTGGCCAGGCAGCTTGCCGAACGCCTGGGAGAAGACGCGCTGCGCGCGCGGCTTCTGGAGGCGGCCGGCGCGGCCGATGCCGCCTCGTGGTGCGGGCGTCCCGTGACCCCTGCCGGCAGCGGCGCCGAATGGTATCTGCGCGTGCGCGACGCGCTGCTGCGGGCGGCCGAATGATGCCCCGGCAGCGCCGGTGTTAGAGTAGATAGGTAGACCCCGGCGACCGCGGCTGCGGAGAGATGGCCGAGCGGTCGAAGGCGCACGCTTGGAAAGCGTGTATACGGGAAACCGTATCGAGGGTTCGAATCCCTCTCTCTCCGCCAGGTCTCACGTATCCCCCATCTTTGCAGGTAGTTGTGATTCGTCTTACGCTTGGGTGTCGGGAAGAGACCGGGTTTTCGGCGGCGGAATAATGCGCCTCGGGCGGCGGGTATAATCCAAGCAGTGCCTGAGATTCGTTACTCGGTCTGCGCTTTGGACTGCCCGGACACTTGCTCGATCCAGGTGACGGTGGAGAACGGCCGGGCCGTTCGCCTGCGGGGCGATCCCGAGCATCCCATCACGCGCGGCTTCCTGTGCGAGAAGGTGGCGCGCTACCTGGAACGGGAGTATTCTCCCCACAGGCTGCTCTATCCCCAGCGGCGCCTGGGCCGCAAGGGCGAAGGCCGCTTCCGGCGCATCGGCTGGGACGAGGCGCTGGAGGAAATCGCCGAGCGGCTGACGCGCATCGCTCGCGAAAGCGGCCCGGAAGCGATCCTGCCTTACAGCTACGCCGGGACGATGGGCCTGATCCAGGGCGCCTCGATGGACCGGCGCTTCTTTCATCGCCTGGGCGCCTCGCGCCTGGAACGCACGATCTGTTCCTCGGCGGGCGGCGCGGCGCTTTCGGCCGCGCTGGGGGCCCGCTACGGGACCGAGCCCGAGCAGTTCCGCCTGGCCAAACTGGTGCTGGTGTGGGGCGCCAACGTGCTGGGGGCCAACGTGCATCTGTGGCCTTTCCTGGTCGAGGCGGTGCGCAAGGGCGCCAGGATCTACACCATAGACCCGGTGTGCAACCGCACCGGCCGGCTTTCCCACCGGCACTACTTCATCAACCCGGGCAGCGACGCCGCGCTGGCCCTAGCCATGATGCGCGTCATCATCGCCGAGCGGCTCTACGATGCCGACTACGTCGAGCGCTACACCGAGGGCTTCCCCGAGCTGGCCCGGCTGGCCGAGACCTATCCGCCCGAGCGCGCGGCGCGGCTGACCGGACTGGCGGCGGAGCAGATCGTCGAGCTGGCGCGCGAGTACGCCGCTACCCGCCCGGCGGCCATCCGCCTGAACTACGGCATCCAGCGCAACGAGCGCGGGGGACTGGCGGTGCGAACCATTGCGCTGTTGCCCACCCTCACGGGCTCCTGGCGCGAGCCGGGCGGCGGATTGCTACTGACCACCTCGGGCGCGTTCGCCCTGAATCGGGAGGCCCTGGAACGCCCCGACCTTCAGGAGCGTTCGGCGCTGGGGCGCCCGGCGCGCACGATCAATATGTGCCGGCTCGGCCGGGCCTTGACCGAGCTCTCGGATCCCCCGGTGCGGGCCTTGTTCGTCTACAACTCGAATCCCGCTGCGGTGGCACCCAACCAGAATCTGGTGCTGCGCGGGCTTCAGCGCGAGGATCTGTTCACGGTGGTGATCGAACAGCTTCCGACCGACACCGCCGACTACGCCGACATTCTGCTGCCCGCCACCACGTTTCTCGAACACGCCGACCTTTACGTCCCCTACGGGCATTACTACCTTCAGCTCGCCCGCCCGGTGCTCTCTCCGCCGGGCGAGGCCAAACCGAACGCCGAAATCTTCCGCCTGTTGGCCGCTCGCCTGGGTTTCCAGGAGCCCTGCTTCCGGGACAGCGACGACGATCTGATCCGCACCGCGCTGGATTCCGGCCATCCCTTCCTGGAAGGCATCAGTCTGGAGGAGCTCGAGCGGCGCCGCTTCCTGCGCCTGCGCCTGTCGGCCGAAGGCGAGCCGTTCCTGCCCTTCGCCCGCGGGGGCTTCCTCACCCCCACGGGCCGCTGCCGGTTCCAGGCCGAGGCGCTCGAGTACCGCCCGCCGGAGGAGTCCCGCTGGGGCGATGAGCAGTTGCGCCGGCGCTACCCGCTGGAGCTGGTGACGCCCAAAAGCGACAGCGGCTTGAACTCGACCTTCGGCGACCGCGATGAAGTGGACCAGGAGACCTCCCTGCTGGTGCTGCACGAAGCCGACGCGGCCGCGCGCGGGATCCGTGCGGGCGACTGGGTGCGCGTGTTCAACGACCGGGGCGAAGTGAAGCTGCGGGCGGCCTTGGGAAGCGCCGTGCGCCAGGGGACCGCCTGCGCGCGCTCGGTGCGCTGGGCCAAGCGCTCGCCCGGGGGCCGCAACGTGAACGCGCTGACTTCCGACCGCCTGACGGACCTGGGCGCCGGCGCGACGTTTTATAGTTGTTTGGTGGAAGTGGAAAAATGCGCAGGCTGAATTTCGGTTGGGCGCTGCTGGCGGCGCTGCTGGCCTCGGGCGGCTGCCGGCGAGAGCAGCGGGCGATCGAGCGCGCCACGGTCGAGGAGTCGCCCGAGCTGGCCGCCATGGTGCACGTGGCCGATCCGAAGACCTCCTTCCAGTTGGTCAAAGGCTTTTATGCCTTGGAAGGCAATAGCTGGCGCTGGACGGCAGGCAAGTTCTCGGTCGTGCTGCGCGCCCCGGCCGGCGCGGCCGAGAAGGGCGCCACCCTGCGCCTCAAACTGAACGTGCCCGAGCCCATCGCCAACAAGCTGGGGGCGCTGACGCTGAGCGCCGAGGCCGGCGGCCTCGCGTTGCCGCCCGAAACCTTCCCGCAGGCGGGCGATTACGAGTACGCCCGGGACGTGCCCGCGCGCGCCTTCCGGGGGCCGAGTCTGGCGATCAATTTCGCCCTCGACAAGGCCCTGCCGCCGGGCGACGTGGATCAGCGCGAGCTGGGCATCATCGCGATCTCGGTGGGCCTGGAGCCGAAGTAGGCTGGAAGCGGTAAACCTCGAAGACCGCCCGGCGATGGCGGTCCCGGACCACATAGAGGATCTGCTTGGACCAACCGGCCCGCGCGGCGTGCGCCTCCAGCCGGGCGCTCGAACCGGGAACGACCTCCTGATCCGGGCTGTGGCCTACGAACACGGCGTCCTCAGGCTCCAGCAGCCAGCCGAGCATGCGTTGCTGATCGGGCGTGAGCCAGTCCTGAGAGGCCAGATCAATTGCCTGATACAGCGGCAGCCGACCCCGGGCTAGCAAACGCAGGCTGTCCACGATGCCCCAGTCGGCCACCACGACTTTCCGGGCCGGTGTCCCCTCCAGCCGCACGGCCAACTCCTGCACGGCTTCGGTCCAGACCGGACCCGGTCCGTGGCGGATCCACTGGGCCAGATGTTCGTTGCTGACCAGCAGCCCGGAGGCCGCCACCGCGAGCGCGGCCGCGGCCCGCAACGCGCGGCCGGCGCGGCCCAGCCGCTGCGAGACTTCCACCAGGGCCGCCGCCACCACCAGATGGGGCAAGGGCCACAGCAGTACGGTGTGATGGGTCGAGCCGCCCGTGTCCTGATTGAACGCCATCTGGGCCCAGGCCGCGCCCCCGGCCACCAGCGCCAGCAGGACCGCCCGGCCCGCAGGGGTCCTCCGGTACAGCGGCCATAGCGCCAGCGACAGCGCCAGGGCGGGAACCAGCAAGTTCCTCCTCGGCCGGCCTGCCGCTTCGCTCACGGCCGGCGAAAGCCGCTCGAAGCGGCCGGGCGGCTCGCTGCGCGCGGGTCCCTCCTCCTCGCGCGTCAGGTAACCGAACAGAGAAGAGCCCGCCAGGCTGCTCACCAGCAGGGAAGCCTTCCCAGGGACGTCGGCAGCCGTATAACGGGCGCCGCGAAAGGTCGCCCCGCCCGACCTCAGGTTGTAGAGGACCAGGGGCGAGGCGCCCACGAGCAAAGCGGCCAGGGCGATCGCCGCACGGCGCAGGCTGAGGAGCCTGGTCAGCTCTCGGCGCAACACAGCGAGCGCGCCCAGCGACAGCCCGCTCAGCATCCACACGAAGATCGCCTTGTCCCAAAGCCCCAGACCGAAAAGAAAAAAGCCGGCGGCCAGCGACGCGCTCTCGCCGGTCCGGTAAGAGCGGAGCAGCAGGCATAGGCCGCCCATCAGCAACAGATGCTGGAGAGCCACCGGGCCCCAATCGAAGGTGGTGGTCAGAAGGAACGTGGCGTCGGTGGCCAATAGCAGCGCGCCAATCCAGGCCGCGCCGCGCCCCAGGGTCTCCCGCAGGAGTCGGTAAAACAGCCAGACCGTCACCGCCCCCGCCAGGATCACCGGTACGCGCACCGAATAAAGCGAGGGGGGCCAGAAGCGAAACAGGACGGCGTACACGGCCGCCTTCAAGCAACCCAGGTAGCTGATCAGCATCAAGGGGATCTTGTGCCTGAAGACCTGGACCGAAAGCTCCAGATTCCTGGGCTCGTAGATGACCGAGCCGAACAGCGCCTCGTCGGTTTGCAGGCCCGGATAAGGCAGCAGAAGCAGTCCTTGCAAGGCGAATAACAGCCCGAACAGCAGCCCGGGAACCGCGGTCCGCCGCGGCCCCCGCGGGCGGCCTAATCGCTTGATCAGGCGGCGGATAGGGGAGATCACAAAGTGCGTATCATAGCGCAGCCGCGCGGGCCGGGAGCGCCGGCCGCCTTGTGCTTTGATGGTATAGTTGACTGGGACTTTGAGCAAGAATACGGCGCGCATCGCTTTCTGGATCACGCCGCCGCTGGTTTGCCTGGCGGTTTACTGGCTGGGCCTGAAAGCCTGGTTCCAGCAGGACGACTTCGCCTGGCTGCACCTCCGCCTGGAGATTGACGGCTGGCGGGATTTCTTTCGGCTGCTGGTGGAGCCGCGGGCCCAGGGCACCATTCGCCCCCTGAGCGAGCGTTTGTTCTTCATCGCCTTCTCAGCCCTGTTCGGCCTGGACGCGCTGCCCTTCCGCATATGGGTTTTCCTGACGCAGTTCGCCAACCTGGCGCTGGTGGGCGCGATCGGGTGGCGGGTGACCGGCTCGCGCCTGGCGGGTTGGCTGGCGGCCGTCTTCTGGATATCAGGCAGCGGTTTGGCTAAGGTCATGTCCTGGACTTCGGCTTATAACCAGGCGCTGTGCGCCCTGTTCGTGCTGGCGGGCTTCTACCTGTTGGTGCGCTACGTTGAGTCCGGACGCCGGTCCTATTGGATCGCTCAGTGGGTGGCTTACCTGGCGGGCTTCGGCGCGCAGGAGTGGATGGTGGTTTATCCAGCGCTGGCAACCGCCTGGCTGTGGATTGCCGCTCGCAGCCGTCTGCGCCAGGCCCTGGCGCTCTGGCTGCCCGCCCTGGTCTACGCCGTGCTGCACCGCTTGCTGGCCCCGCCGCCCTCCGGAGGCACTTACGGTCTGTACTTCGACCGGCGCCTGCCGCTCACCCTGGCGACTTACTGGCGATGGGCCCTGACCGCGACCTATTCGACTTCGGCCGCAACGGCGGCGTTGGCGGCGATCCTCAGCCTCGCTCTGGGGGCCTTTGTCTTGGTTCGGTGGCGGCGCGGAGACCGGCGGCCGGCGTTCTTCGCCCTTTGGTTCCTGATCGCCATCGCGCCGGTGCTGCCCTTGCGGCAGCACATCACCGACTACTACCTGACGCTGCCCACCCTGGGCTTGGCGATGCTGGGCGGATACGCCGTGGCTCGCGGCCTCGGCGGTCGCAGCCTGTGGAAGGCGGCGGCCGTGCTGCTGGGGGCGGCGCACCTGGCGGTGGCGCTACCGGCCGCCCGCACCGCCACCCGGTGGAACTATGAGCGGAGCCGGGCGGTCCGCGGCATGGTGCGGGGGGTGGCCCGCGCCAACCAGCTTCACCCCGGCAAGGTGATCCTGCTGGTGGGCGTGGACAGCGATCTGTTCTGGACCGGCGTGTTCGACGAACCCTTCCGCCTGGTGGGCCGCAATTCGGTCTTCCTGGCGCCCGGTTCGGAGGCCGAGATCGAGCCGCACCCGGAATTCGGGGACGTCGGCCGGTTCGTGCTGCCGCCCGGTCCCGCGCTGCGCGCGCTCGAGGAAGGGCGGCTGGTGATCTATGCCGTCGAGCCCGACCGGTTGCGCAACGTCACCGAGGTCTACGCGCCCCTGGCGCGGCTTCGATGGCAGGCGGGGGAGCCGCGCCAGGTAGATGTCGCCGAGCCGATTTTTTCGCGCCAGCTCGGACGGGGTTGGTACTCGATCCAGGATCGCCATCGCTGGACGGCGAAGCGGGCCACGCTGCGACTGGGCGGCCCCCGAACGCCCTCCGAGAAGCTGTACGTCGAGGGCTACTGCCCGGCCGAGCGGGTCAGGGACGGGCCGGTGCAGATGCTGATCAGCGTGGATGGGACGGCGCTGCCCGCGGTCCGGATTCACAGACCGAACGCCCGATTCCAGGCGGTGCTGGAACTGCCGGCGCAGGCGGTGGGGCGGGAAAGCATCGAGGTGGCGATCGAGGTGGACCGGACCTTCCGGGTTCCCAAAGAGGGGCGGGATTTGGGGCTGGCGTTCGGGACGTTCTCGATCAGGTAAACTTTCCTTAATCAAGGAAGAGCTGATTTTGAAACCTGCCGGGGCGGGGCGCATCTAAGGGGTGTCAGGACACCCACCGCAGGGTGGTTGCAGGCTGGTCCAGCCCAGCGGGGGCTCGAAAATGTACTGGAGAAGTGAAACTTCCGGCCGATATGGGCGTCTAATAGCAGATCTGGGCGCTGGATGCGGTCGGGCCCGGGAAGGCGGCGGAAATGGAACCAGAGTTGCTGGTGACTCTCATGACTCGCCGACGGCCTGCGCCATGCTGTCGGTTGGTCGGGTCGTTGAAGCCCATAACCAGGCGGATTTTAGTGAGAGGGGCTGAGATTGTGTGCAACTTTTTCACGAAGATCCGCGTATAGTATGATCGGGCAAGACAACATCGGCATGAAGGAAACTTTATGGAGGACGCACCTAGACGTCCCACCAGGGGGTGAGCCAATGACGAATAGCGACCTGAAAAAGTACCGTGAGATCCTCGAACGCAAGCGAGCCGAACTCTCGGAAACGCTCCGCCGGCGCGATGAAATCGCCATCGAAAAAAGCGCCGACGCCATTGACGAAGTGCAGCGGGCCGCCGAGCGCGAGTTGGCGATCCGCAACCTGGACCGCGAGTCCCACCTGCTGAGGAACATCCGGGCGGCGCTGGCCCGCATGGATGAAGGCACCTACGGCATTTGCGTTCGCTGCGAAGAAGAGATCAGTCCCAAACGCCTGGCGGCGGTTCCCTGGACGCCGTTCTGCATCAAGTGCCAGGAGGCGGCCGACCGTCACGAACAGGAGCCCGTGGAGATCCTGAACGACATCCTTATGAACGCCGCTTGAGCGGCCCTCGGAAACCTTGGCGGGGCGCGGGCTTTCGGCCCGCGCCCCGTCGTGTTCTTACGGGCTTTCCGCCGGGCGGATGCCGATGGCCGAGAGCATCCTGGCCGAACGTCCCGTCCCTCGGCGGTAAGAGACGAACTCCTCGCCGCCGGTGAAGGTGCACAGCCCGCTGAGGGCCAGACGGGAGGGTTCGATCCCCGCCTGGAGAAGTTGCCGGCGGGCCGCCTCGGCCAAGTCCAGCCGCACTGCGCCCGGCCCGGGGGGCAGCTCGGGCAGCCAGGGCCGGAAGCGCTCCGCCACCTCAGGGCCCACCTCATAGCAAGCGCCGCAGATGCCGGGGCCGATGGCGGCCAGCAGGTTCTCGGGCCGGCTGCCGAAGCACTGGCGCATCCCTTCGACGACGCGGCCCAGGATGCCGCTCGCCAGTCCGCGCCAACCCGCGTGCACGGCGGCGACCGCCCGGCGCACGGGATCGGCCAGCAGGATGGGCAGGCAGTCCGCGGTACGCACGCCGACCGTCAAGCCGGGCTGGCTCGACAGCAGGGCGTCGCCCTCGCCCAGGCAGCCGGCTCGCCCGTCGGCGCACAGCCAGCGATCCGAGTGAATCTGGCGCAGGGTGGCCAAAGGCCCCTGAACCCAAGCGGCGGTGTGGCGCGTGCCGAAGCCGTGTTCCAGCCAGGGCCGGCCGTCGAGCAGCGAGCAGCGGTACAGGCCGCGCTGGTCCTTGTAAAACATCGGGGACGGGCGGGGCGTTTCAGGCCGGGTTCTGAATCTGGGCGATGCGCACGCTGCGCTTGAACTGCTCGAGCATGCTCTCGTCCAGGCGCACCTGAGTCGGCCGGCGCGCCAGGGTGGTCATCCGGTCAATCTTTTCTTGCAGCTTGAGCAAGCCGTAGAAGAGGTTCTCCGGGCGGGGCGGGCAGCCGCTGACGTAGACGTCCACGGGCACGATGCGATCCACGCCTTGCAGCACCGCATACGTATTGAACGGCCCGCCCACGCAGGAGCAGGCGCCCATCGAGAGGACCCACTTGGGCTCGGGCATCTGGTCGTAAAGCCGCTTGAGCACGGGGGCCATCTTGAGCGTCACGGTGCCGGCGACGATCATCAGGTCCGACTGCCTGGGGCTGGGCCGGAAGACCTCGGCGCCGAAGCGCGCAATATCGAAACGGGAGGCGCTGGCGGCGATCATTTCGATGGCGCAACAGGCCAGCCCGAACGTCAGGGGCCACAGGGAGGACTCGCGCGCCCAGTTGAAAACGTAGTCCACCGTGGTCACCAGCACGTTGCGCTCGAACCGGTTTTCCAAGAGCGGCATGGGGATCGCCTTCTGATTGTAGCACCGCCCGGAGGGCCGGCACGGACCGGAGCCTCACAGGCGCAGTGGTGCGATGACCGGGCGCGCGTGATAATAAAGAGAAGCGCCCCTGACTCGAGCCGGGGCGGGCGACCATGGTGCCGGCGTGACAGCGGACGGATCACTCGAGCAACTCGCCCGGCAAGTGCGCCGGCGCCATGTGGCCAACCGCGCGCTGGCCCAAGCGGTGCTTGCGCTGGCGGCGGGGACGGCCGCTTTTGCGGCGCTGCTCATCCTGGGCGCGGAAGTTCTGGACTGGCGCTGGATCGCGGCGCTGTTTGCGGCCACGCTCGCCGCGTGCGGCGTGCGGGCCCTGCGGGGTGCGCCCGAGCCTTACGTCTTGCTCCAGCTTGTGGATCGCCGGCTCGGCCTGCGCGACACGCTCTCGACCGCTTATTACTTTCAAGCCTGCGACGGGCTGCGGCCGCTTTCCGCAACCATGCGCGCGGGCCTGCTGAGCCAGGCCGAGCGCCTTGCGAAGGAGGTGGATGTCCGGCGGGCGGTGCCGCTGGCCGCCCCTCGCTCGCTGTGGGCACTGGCGGCGCTGGCGGCGCTCGCCGGCGGTCTGTTCGCCGTCCGCTACGGGGCCAGCCGCCGCCTGGACCTGCGCCCTCCTTTGGCTTCCGTCTTGTTCCCCGGCGCCTGGCATCGCCCGAAGCAGCTTGCCGAGGCTCGCAAGGACGGCTGGCGCGAGCGGTTCAAGCAAACGCTCAGGCAACTGGGCCTTCCCCTGGAGGAGGAACCGACCCGGCGTGAGAGCCGCGGCCAGACCCTTCCGGTGGAAACGCCGGCCGCCGGAGAGGCGGCCGCTGTCCGTCCGCCGGAGCTTTCCCGCCCCGTGCCGCTCACTGCGGGCGAGGAGCTGAGCGGGGATGACGGCGCGACGGACCCGGCTGCGCAGGCTTCCGATGCGGCCGCGGGCGACGGCGAGAATCCGTCCGCCGAGAGCTCCCAGGCGGCGTCAGCCCGCCGGCCGGCGGAGGCGCCCGGAGAGAACAGCAGCCTGCTGGAGCAATTCCGCGAGGCGCTGGCCAGCCTGCTTTCCCGGCTGAAGTCGCGCCCGGCCGGCGGGAATTCGCAGCTCGCCGCCGAGAGCGGCCGCCGGGGGAGCGAATCGGCCCGCTCGCGCCGACAGGCTTCCGAAAAGGGCGAGTCCGGACCGGGCAGCCAGAGTCGGGGGGAGGCTTCGGAATCCGACGGCGACCTACAGGCGCAGGCCGCCGAGCAGGCGCGCAGCGCTTCGGGCAAACCGGGCGGGCGGGACGCCGAGCTCGAACCGGCTCGCGAGGGCCGCAGCGGCATCGGCAAGGAAGACGGGCGCAAGGAAGCGCGCGAGGCCGAGCAGCTCGCCGCTATGGGCAAGATCAGCGAGCTGTTCGGACGGCGCCAGGCGACCCTGACCGGGGAGGTGACCATCGAGGTGGCTTCCGGCGATCAGAAGCTGCGCACGCCCTACAGCTTGCAGCAGGCGCAGCACGCCGAAGCAGGCGGGGAGATCCATCGCGACGAAGTCCCCTTGCTGTACCACGATTACATCCGGCGTTATTTCGAGGAGATCCGCAAGTCGCCGTCGCGGCCGGCGACAACCCGGGCCTCCGGCAGCACGCCTTGAGAGGGGCTTCCGCCGCCGGCCGGCGCGCGGACTCACAGCGCTGCGCCTTCGCTGCGCGGGGCGTAGCGGCATTGGCGGCCGGCCTCGAACATCGCCAGCACGTTCTCGGGCGGCACGTCGGGCTGGATGTTGTGGACCGCCGCCAGCACCCAGCCGCCTCCGGGCCCCATCAGTTCGAACATGCGGCGGACCTCGGCCCGCACCTGTTCGGGCGCGCCCTGCGGCAGCAGCCGCTGGCTGTCTATGCCGCCCCAGAAGGCGATCCGGTCGCCGAACTCGCGCTTGAGCCTCTCGGGCTGCATGTAGCGCGCGCTGACCTGGACCGGGTTGACCGCATCAATGCCCATCTCGATGAAGTCGGGCATGTAGTGATAGACCGAGCCGCAGGTGTGGTAGAGGATCTTGGCGCGGGTGTGCGAGCGAATGGTGGCCACGATGCGCTCCTGGAAGGGCCGGATGAGCTTGCGGTAGAGCGGGGGCGAGCAGACCGGGCGGTCCTGCATGCCGATGTCGTCGCCGAAAGCCACGATGTCAATCAGGTCGCCTATTTCGGCCAGCGCCCGGCGGTTGATCTCGATCATGACCTCGAGCACGGCGTGCATGAGGGTCTGGAACAGTTGGTGATTGCCGGCCAGATCCAGGAACCAATCCTCGAAGCCGCGCAGGTATTGGGTCATGTGGACCAGATTGAAGCGGGCGTTGAACATCACGGCGTAGTCGGTCCGGCGGAGCCGGAGAGCCTGCTCGCGCAAGCCGCGGGTGCGGCCGGGATCGGTGGGATCGGGCCAGGGATAGCGGGCGATCGCCTGGGCGGTGAGTTCGCCCGCCAGGGGAGAGATCTCCAGTTCGTAATAGTGACAGCCGGGCGGCCGCCGCCGGACCACGCCCCACTCGTCGCGATAGCGGCCGTTGCCCAACTCGACGTCGCCCCCGGCCTCCGGCGTCCCGAAACTGAAGGCGCGGGCGTCCACGTCCAGCCTTTGCAGAATCGCCTCGTCCATCTCGACGAGCTGCTGCATGCGGTCTATGACGGCGCCCGGCCGGCCGAACCCCAAGTGGGCGCGCAACTTCTCGTAGGCGGGCGCAACCATGCCGGTGAAGCGAGCCGTGCCCAGATCCATGGGGAGGCGGTCGGGCTCGCGATGTTCCAGGGCGGCCAGCAGTCGTTGGCGGTGGGTCATGATGCCTATTCTATGCCGGGTCCTTACATGACCGGACCGATCCGCCAGGGAACGAACTCGCGATGGCCCAGGCGTTCGGCCGCGGTGCGCTCGCCGGAGGCCACCCGCAGCAGCAGTTCGAAGATCTCCCCGGCGACCTCCTCGGGCTCCGCCTCGCCGTCGGCGATGCGCCCGGCGTTGACATCCATGTTGTCCCGCATGCGGCGGAAGGTCTGGCTGTTGCTGGCGATTTTGATGACCGGTACGGTGGGGAAGCCGATGGCGCTGCCCCGCCCGGTGGTGAAGGCGATCAGGGTGCAGCCGCCGGCCGCCAGGCCCGCCAGCGAGACCGGATCGTAGCCCGGCGTGTTCATGAAGGTCAGACCGCCCCCGGCGATGCGTTCGGCGTAGTCCACGGCCTCCGTCAAGGGCGTGCTTCCTCCCTTGGCCACCGCGCCCAGGGACTTCTCCAGGATGTTGGTCAGGCCGCCGGATTTGTTACCCGGGGAGGGATTGTCGTCGAAGGTCGCTCCCAAGCGGGCCAGGTACTGTTGGTAAGAGCGGACGTAACCGAGGAACTTCTCGGCCACCGTCCGGTTGCGGGCCCGGCGGACCAGCAGATGCTCGGCGCCGAAGACCTCCGGGGTTTCGGCCAGCACCGGGGTTCCGCCCAGCCGCGCCAGGCGATCCGAACACAGCCCCAGAGCGGGGTTGGCCGTGATCCCCGAGAAGGAATCCGAGCCGCCGCAGTTCAAGCCCACTACCAACTTCCAGGCCGGCGCCGGCTGCCGCCGCTCGGCCGCGGCGCGCTCGATCCAGCGCCGGATCTCCCGCCGCGCCGCCTCCACAGTGGCGCGGGTGCCGCCGCAGGATTGCAGCGTCAGCCCGATCAGCCGCTCGCTGCGGAGGTCCTCCCCGGAAAAGTAACCGGCGATCTGATTGACCTCGCAGCCCAGCCCGATCAGGAGCGCGGCCGATACGTTGGGGTGATCCAGCAGGCCGGCCAGCGTGCGGCGCAGCAGCTCGGTGTCCGGCCCGATGGCGTGGCCGCAGCCCTCGCCGTGCGGAAAGGCCGCCACGCCGTCCACGGTCTCAGGCAGGGGTTCCGCTTCGAAGCTGCGCGCGATGAGCTCGACGGCATGGGCGGCGCAGTTGCTGGCCGCCGCGACGGCGATGTAGTTGCGCGTGCCGACTCTTCCGTCCGGGCGCAGGTAGCCGAGGAAGGTGGGGACCTCGGGCGGCGGCTCGGGCCGGGGGATCTCCCCTTGGGGAAACTCGTAATCGGGGGGCGTTTCCTGGAAGTTGAGGTTGTGCAGGTGGACGTGCTCGCCGGGCTCGATGGTTCGGGCCGCGCTTCCGATTCGCTCGCCGTAGCGCAGGAGGGCTTCGCCGCGGGCGATCCTGCGCAGGGCCACCTTGTGGCCGGCGGGCACCGGATCGCGCACCGTCACCTCCAGCTCGCCGAAACGCAGTCGCCGGCCGGGCTGAAGCGGCAGGCGCGCCACGGCCACGTTGTCGGCCGGGTGGAGCCGCAAGGCCGGCCGTTCGGAGGCCGAGGGCTTTTCGATCTCTATGAGGCTCATCGAAGCCGCGCCTGCGCCTTCAGCGCATCAGCACCGTTTCGCAGATCTGCTCGTCCAGGTGCACGTGCAGCTTGTCGCCCACGGGGTGAATCCAGAGGCCGCTGCCGTCCTTGGGAACCGGGATCTCGGCCGCAGAACGGACGACGCGCCGGGCGCGATCGGTTTCGACCCCCTTGAGCAGCCGGCCGATGTGTATGTGGAAATGGCACTGCGTGCGCACCTGATCTCCATTGTAGGCCAGGCCCCAGTGCTCGCCCCAGAGCTGCCGGGCCCGGGCGATGGCCGCCTGCCAGATGCGGGTGCGCACGGCGCGCGGCATACGCTCGAAGGGACGCAGGCCGTCGTAAGCATGCGTGCGCACCAGCAGGAGCCAGCGGTTCGGCTTGCGCGGGTTGGCGTCGGGGACAAAGAAAATCTCGCCCTCCGACGTCCGGCGCTCGGCCTCCCGGCACAAGCTGCACTGGCGGGCCTCGAGAGTGGCCGGCCGGGCGGGATCGCAAGGGCAGCCGACCTCGGCGATGCGCGTCACCTGAAGCAGCAGCCAACCAGCCAGTAGGCACAACCCGCTCATTTGCGCTCATTATACTTGAGGAGTGGCGCCCGCTCGCCTGCGGTTCTGGCCGCACCTGGCGCCGGCCGCGGCCGGCGTGTTGCTGTATCTGACGGGGCTCGGTGCGGTCGGCTTGCTCGGGCCGGACGAGCCGCGCTACGCGGCGATTGCGCGCCAGATGGCGCGCTCGGGCGATTGGATCACGCCGCGGCTGTGGGGCGAGCCGTGGTTCGAGAAGCCGCCCCTGGCCTACTGGATGATGGGGTTGGCCTTCCGGCTGGGCCTGGGTGCGGAGCTCGCGCCCCGCCTGCCGATGGCGCTGGCGAGCCTGGCCTTCCTCATCTTTTACCACCGCCGGTTGCGGGAGGAGTTCGGCGCGAGGGCGGCCTCCGCCGCCACGCTGATTCTGGGCACGTCGGCGGGCTGGCTGGTCTTCAGCCGCGTGGGAGTGACGGATTTGCCCATGGCGGCGGCGTTCTCCTCCGCCATGCTGCTGGGCTTGCCCTGGCTGGCGCGGGGAGAAAGGCGCGGGCTGGCGTGGGCGGCGTTCCTGTTGGGTCTGGCCGTGCTGGCCAAAGGCCTGGTGCCGCTGGCCCTGGCGCTCCCCTTGCTGCTGGCGGGCCGGCAGCGGCTGCGCGACTGGCTCAGAGCGGCGCCGCTGGCGGCCTTCCTGGCGACCGCGGCGCCCTGGTATCTGGTCATGACGCTGCGCCACGGCGGGCGCTTCCTGGAGGAATTCTTCCTCAAGCACCACCTGGCGCGCTTGTATGCCGATCAGCTTCAGCACGTGCAACCTTTCTGGTTCTACCTGCCTGTGCTGGCGGCCGGGCTGTATCCCTGGACCCCGCTGATCGTGCTCGCGCTGCGGCGCGGGCTTTACCGCGACGGGCGCGTGAGATTCCTGCTGGCCTGGACGCTGTTCGGGCTGGCCTTGTTTTCGGCCGCGCTGAACAAGCTGCCGGGTTACCTGCTGCCTTTGCTGCCTGCCGCCTCGGCCTTGCTGGGGCTGGCCCTGACCGAGACGCCCAGGGCGCGCTGGGTGTTGGGAGCCTGCGGGCTGCTGCTGGGGGCGGCGCCGGCGGCGATCCACATCCTGCCCGACGCCTTGGTGGTCGGCCTGCGGAAGGCGCACTGGACCGGCTGGGGGTGGTCGTGGACGGCCGCGGCCGCCCCCCTGGCGCTGTGGTGCTGGTGGTGGGCCGACCGGCGGCGGGAGGCGGCGCTGGGCGCCCTGACGGCAGGGGTGGCGGCGGCCGTGTTGCTGTTGGAAGTGAAGGCCTTCCCCTTACTGGACCGCCGGGTCTCCGTGCGAGCCTTCTGGCGCGGGATTCCCGCCGCTTCCCAGGTCTGCATTGTCCAGGCGGATCGGGAGCGGCGCTACGGTCTGGCCTACTACGCGGGGGCGCCGCTGCCTGATTGCGCGGTCCGGCCGCTGCCGCTGCGCATTCGGGAAGGCCGCGACGGAAGCCTCGAACTGTCGGCTCCCTGAGACGCCCTGTTTCTCAGGCCAGCTTGGCGGCCTTCAGCGTTTTCTCGATCTTGGCCTTCAGGTCCTTGGTCTTCTTGCTTTCGGGAACGCCCTCCAGGGCGGCCAAGGCCTCCTTGCAGAGCGCGCCCAAGCGTTGCGGCTGGTCGAGTTTCTCGCGCGCGAACAGCTTGGAGAGATCGAAGAACGCCTCCGCGAAGGCCAGCATGAAGCTCGGCCGGGGCACTTGAACGGGCGCGGCTTTGAACAGCTCCTGGGTCTTGGCGGTGTCCTCGGGAGCGCCGGCCGCGGCGCAGGCCATCATGAGCACTTCGCGCTGGAGGGACCGGCGTTCCACGGCCTCCAGCTCGGCGTCCTGAATGAGAATGCCCTGAGCGATCTTGTTGAGCTGCGGGATCTCGGCTGCGCTGCCGGTGGGATAGATGAAGTCCAAGGTGACCTGAGGATCCTTGTTTTTCTCGCGGAAGCGCAACATGGTCTCGGCCGCCTGCACGGCCATCTGGCCGGCCAGAATCCTGTACTGCGACATCTGCCGGCGGAAGGGAGTGGGATTGGTGCGATTGGCGTGGCCGCCGCGCTCGAAGCGATCGGCCAGCTCCATATAGGCCTTGGCCATTCCGGTGTCCAGGACGAGCTTCCAGGGCTGGGCGCGGGCCACGTATTCGTTGTCGGTTTTCGAGAGCTGTTCGAGGTGATCGCTGGCCTTGACGTAATCGCCCGCCCGGAAGGTCTCCTGGGCGGCGGTCCAGTAGAAGGCCGGGGTGCCTTTGGCGGGCGTGGGGGGCGCGCCGCCGGTGCAAGAAAGCGCCCAGATAGCAAGGCCGATCAGGGTGGAAATCAGGAGAGCCTGCTTGTGCCGCACGGTCATGAATATGCCTCCGCAGCAATGCTGTATCACAAAACGGGCGGCGATGCAAGCGCGCGGCGGCCGGGGGGCGGTCGAGGGGGGAGGCTCGGGGAGGCAAGAGGGAGGGGCGGTTGCGAAGCGGGGCGAAACATGCTAATCTCTATCTAGTTAGCTATGATAGCCCGCACCCTTCCCTCCCGCCCCGCCTGCGGCCCGATCGAAGAGTTTCGCGACTCCCTGGCCGCCTTCCTCGCCGGCCGGCTCCCCGAGGAAGTCTTTCGCGCCCGACGGCTGCGCCTGGGCATCTACGCGCAGCGGCAGGGGGGCGTGTACATGGTCCGGGTGAAGGTGCCCGGAGGTCTGCTCACGGCGGAGCAGTTGGAGCGGGTGGCCCGCCTGGCCGAGGAATACGCGGGAGGCCGGGCGCACCTGACCACACGGCAGGACATACAACTGCACTTTGTCGCCCTGGAGCGTGTGCCCGCGGTGCTGGAGCAACTGGCGGAAGTGGGGCTGACGACGCGCGAGGCCTGCTACAACACGGTGCGCAACGTCACCGTTTGCCCGGCGGCCGGCCTGGAGGCGGACGAGGCTTTCGACGTGCGCCCTTGCGCGCAGCGGCTGGCTTTCGCCCTGCTGGGAAATCCCCTGACCGGCGAGCTGCCCCGAAAGTTCAAGATCGCCTTTTCCGGCTGCCGGGAGGATTGTGTGTACACGGCGATCAACGACATCGGGCTGCGGGCACTGTTGCGCGAGGGTCGGCGGGGCTTCCGCATGACGGTGGGAGGCGGTCTGGGGCCGCTGCCGGTCGAGGGGCGCCTGCTGGAGGAGTTCGTGGCCGAAGAGGAGTTGCTGGGGAAGGTCGAGGCGGTGTTGCGCGTCTTCAACCTCTGGGGCAATCGGGCCAACAAACACAAGGCGCGATTGAAATTCCTGCTGCGGGAGCGAGGATGGGATTGGTTCCGGGAATCGGTCGAGGGCGAGCACCGGCGCATCTTGAGCGAAGGTGGGATCCAGTGGCCGCAGTCGGTTCCGGAGGGTTTCGGCGGCTGGGCCTGCGGGGGTTCGCCGCCGCCTTTGATGCCGCCGGCGGAGAAGGACGGGACGGCGGAGGAGCAATACCGGGCGTGGCTGGAAAGCAACGTGCGCGCCCAGAAGCAGCCCGGTTACAAGTTGGTGACGGTGCGCATAGAGCAGGGCGAACTGAGCGCGGCCGAGATGCGGGCCCTGGCCAGGGCGGCCGCCGGTTACGGCGACGGTCTGATCCGCAACACGCCCAGGCAAAACATGATGCTGGCCTGGATTCCAGGGGGGCGTTTGCGGGCGCTCTGGGACGAGCTGCGGCGGGCGGGTCTGGGGGCGCCGGGCGCCGGCGAGATCAGCGACGTGACCGCCTGCCCGGGCTCCGCCACGTGCAGCTTGGGGCTGACGAAAGCGATGAAGCTGGCGGAGGCGGTCAGGGAGGTGGCGGCCGCCTTCGAGGAGCCGGAGATCCGCCGGCTGACGATCAAGATCAGCGGTTGCCCGAACGCCTGTGCGCAGCACTGGGTCGCGGACATCGGCTTTTATGGCAACGCCCGCCGATTCCAGGGCCGGGAGGCTCCCTACTACCAGTTGGTGCTGGGCGGCGGGAGCGACGGCGCCGGCCTGCGCCTGGCCCGGCAAGTACACAGCGTGGCCGGGCGGCTGGTTCCGGCGGCGGTGCGCCGACTTCTGGAGGACTTCCGCTCCGAGCGCCTGTCCGGGGAGGCCTTCGGGGACTATGTGCGGCGGCGGGGCCTGGATCACTTCCGCCGGCTCACGCGCGAGCTGGCGGTGCCGGCGGCCTTCGACGCCGAGCTGTTCCGCGACTGGGGCGACGAGGTGGATTTCTCGGTGAAGCTGGGCCGGGGCGAGTGCGCGGCCTGATGGGGCTCAAGCGCGGCGTGAGGTGCGCGCGCTGCTGGAGCGGCCGGCCTCGGCGGCCGGCAGGCCGACCTCGGCGGCGGCCGCTAAAGTGAGGGGAGGATCGGCCCAGGCGGCCATTTCGGCCACGGGGACCCCTTCGGCCTCTTTGAAGAACGCCAGCCGGCCGGCGGCCGCATCCAAGTCCACCCGGATCCAGTCGCCGCCCGAGATCTGTTCGGTGGCGATGAGGTTCGAGAGCGGCTGGACGAGCAACCGCTCGATGGCCCGTTTCAAGTGGCGGGCGCCGTATTTCAGGTCGGCCCCTTGCTCGAGCAGATGATCTTTGGCCGGCTGAGTGAGGCTGAAGACGAAGGGCCGCGAGGAGGACAGGAAGATGCGCTGCTGGACCATGCGCAGCTCGATGTCGAGAATCTGGCGCAGCTCGGCTTCCCCCAGAGGGTTGAAGACGACGATCTTGTCCAGGCGGTTGATGAACTCGGGAGTGAACTTGCGCCGGGCGGCCTCCAGGCCGGCTTGCAGGATCTTGCCGGGGAGCCTGGCGTCCGCCTTGCCGTCGGCCGGGCGGTGGAAGCCCAGGCGAGGCGACATCAGGGCGCTCATCTCGGCGGCGCCCAGGTTGCTGGTCATGAAGATCATGGCGCGGGAGAAATCCACCCGCCGGTTGTCGCCCAGGGTGAGGGTGGCCTTGTCGAGGATGCCCAGCAGCAGGTTCCAGAGTGCGTCGCTGGCTTTTTCGATCTCGTCGAAGAGCACGAAGCTGAGTTTCACCTTCTCGGTGTGGTACTGATTGAGGATCTCCTGGCTGAGCAGGGGATGGGTTTCGCGGTGTCCCAGGTAGCCGGGAGGGGAGCCGATCAACTTGGCGATTTCGTGGCTGTGCTGGAACTCGGCGCAGTCAATCTTGATGAGGGCGCGGGCCGAGCCGAGCAAGGTTTCGGCCGTGGCTTCGACGATGCGGGTTTTGCCCGAGCCGGTGGGTCCCAGGAACAGGAAGTTGCCCACGGGCCGGCCGGGCGGGGCCATGCCGGTCAAATGCATCTGGTAGATGTTGACGATCTGCTGGATGGCCTCCTGTTGCCCGACGATCAGGCGGCGGAGGGAGGCTTCCAGCGTCTCGGCATCGCGGCCGGTGCGCTCGGGATCCAGGGCTATGGCGCGGCGCATCATGCTGGTGAGCCGGCGCCCGCCGGGCCTGGGCCCCGCGGCCGGGGCCCGGCGCTGCGCCCAACAGTTCGCTCGCTTGTTCTTATCGGCGGATTCCGGGGATTCTCGCAGCCCCCGCCGGGCGGCTACTTGCGCGGCTTGCTGGGACGCACTTCCACCCGGCTGACCAGCGTGCGCGCCGGCAGGCGCAGCACGGCCAGCACGATCTCGGCGATGTCCTCGGGGGCGATCTTCCAATCCGCGGCGCCTTCGCCCGCGAAGCGCGTGGCCACGCTGCCCGGCAGAATGGCGCACACGCGGACGTCCTCGTAACGGTGGTCCAGCATCATGGCCTCGCTGAAGCCGTTCAGCCCGAACTTGGAGGCGTTGTAGGCGGCGCCGCCGGCGAAGGGATTCTTGCCCGCCAGGCTGGAGATGTTGATGATGAAGCCTCCGCCGGCCGAGCGCATCCTGGCCAGGGCGGCGCGCGAGCAGTAGAAGGCTCCCGTCAAGTTGGTTTCGATGGTGCGCCGCCAGTCCTCCAGGCTGAGTTCGGCCACGGGAGCGAAGGCGCCCACGCCCGCGTTGTTGACCAGGATGTCCAGGCGGCCGAAGCGTTCGTCCACTAATTGGAAGAGGCGCTCGACGTCCTCCCAGCGCGAGACGTCGGCCGCGCAGCCGGCCACCGGCCCCTCGGCCGAAAGGGCTTCCAGGGCCTGCCGGACGCCCTGCGGATCGCGCCCGCAGAGGGCGACGCCGGCGCCCGCTCCCAGCAAGGCGCGGGCGATAGCCCGGCCGATGCCGCGCGTGCCGCCCGTGACGAGAGCGATCTTGCCTTCCAGGAAACGCTGCTCCATAAGGCGATTATCCGCCGGCGGGGAGCCCGGCCGGGGCGGGGTATAATAGGAGCTTACCCTCTGCCGGGGCGGCCTGTTGCTGTCATGCCTGAGATGAGCATCCTGTGGCTGCGCGCGGCGGCCGTGCTCTACACTCTGGGGCTGGCGCACGCCTTGCTGACCGCGATGCGCCGCCGCACGCGGTGGTTCACGGCCGCCCTGGGAGCCTTCGCGCTGGGAGCGGTGCTTCAGACGGTCTCGATCGTCGAGCAGACCGCTGCGAGCGGCCATTTCCCGGCCAACAACTTTTTTCAGTCGGCCTCGCTGTGCGCGCTGCTGAGCGCCCTGCTGTATCTGGCGGTGTGGTGGCGCTACCGGCTGGAGAGCCTGAGCCTGTTTGTGTTTCCCCTGGTGTTCGTGTTGAGCCTGGTGGGGGCGCTGGGCAGTCCGCTGTCGCGCTGGGGCGATCAGCGGGTGCGCGACGCCTGGCTGGTGCTGCACGTGACCCTGGTGCTGGCCGGCTATGCGGCGCTGCTGATCACGGCGGTGGCTTCGATCGCCTATCTGATTCGCGAGCGGCAGCTCAAGAACAAGCAGCTCCGGCCGCAGGCCGGCAGCGGCCCTGCGCTGGGAACGCTGGACGAGCTGATCGGGCGGGGCATGACGGCCGGTTTCGTGCTGATCACGCTGGCGGTGATCGCGGGCAGCGCCTGGGCCTCGATCGAGTGGGGAGCGCGCTGGATCGGCGACCCGCGCATCCTGGTTTCGCTGGCCACCTGGGGGGTGTACCTGGTGATGGTGTTCCTGCGCGCCACGGCCGGCTGGCGGGGGCGCAAGGCGGCCCTCATGGTGCTTTCGGTGGTGGGTTGCTCGGCGCTGACCTGGGCGGCGCACACCAGTCTGCGCACTTTCCTGGCGCGATGAAGCTGCTCATCACAGGCCTGAATCACCGGACGGCGCCGGTCGAGGTGCGGGAGCGGCTGGCCTTCGATGCCGGTTCGTTGCCGGGAGCGCTGCGCGATTTGACGGCGCGGCCCGGGGTGAGCGAAGGGCTGATTCTTTCCACCTGCAACCGGGTCGAGGTGGCGGTGGCGGCGGAGAACGGCGCGGACCCGCAGAGTGCGGTCGAGGAGTTCCTGGCGGAGAATCGCCGGGTCGAGCGGGCCTGGCTGGCGCCCTACCTGTATCGCTACCAGGATCAAGAGGCCATCCGGCACCTGTTCCGGGTGGCGGCCAGCCTGGATTCGATGGTGGTGGGCGAGCCGCAGATCCTGGGCCAGTTGAAGGCCGCCTACGCGGCGGCCAAAGCGCAGGGCGCGGTGAGCGGCTGGCTGGAGGCGATCCTGATGCGGGCCTTCAGCGTGGCCAAGCGGGTGCGGGCCCAGACGGGCATCGGGGAGAACCCGGTCTCGGTCAGCTCGGCCGCGGTCGAGCTGGCGCGCGAGATCTTCGGCTCGCTGGCCGAGCGGCGGGTGATGGTGATCGGGGCGGGCAAGATGTCGGAGCTGGCGGCCCGGCACCTGCGCCGCTCTGGGGTGGCGCGCATCTACGTGACCAACCGCACCCGGGAGAGGGCGCGGGCCATGGCCGAGCTGTTCGAAGGCGTGCTGGTGGAGTACGACCGCTTCCTGAGCGTGCTGCCCGAGGTGGACATCCTGATCACCTCCAGCGGCGCTCCCTTTTACCTGCTGCGCAAGGATCAGATGCGGCGGGTGCTGGAGGCGCGGCGCCACCGCCCGATGTTTCTGATTGACATCGCCGTGCCGCGCAACATCGAGCCGGCGGTCAACGAGCTGGACAACGTCTTCCTCTACGACATTGACGACCTTCAGCGGGTGGTGGAGGCCAACCTGGGCGAACGGCGCAGCCGTGCCCGGCAGGCCGAGCGCATCATCGCCGAGGAGATCGAGCGCACGCTGGCAGGCTTGAAGGCGCGCGAGCTGGCGCCCACCATCGTCGAGATTCAGGAGCAGCTCGAGCAGATCCGGCGGGCCGAGCTGGCGCGCCATCGCAGCCGGCTGGGCCGGCTGACGGCGGAGCAGGAGGAGGCCCTGGAAGCGCTCACCCGCGGGATCCTCAACAAGGTGGCGCACGGCCCGATCGCCGAACTGCGCCGCCAGGCGGGCCGTCCGGGGGGGTGGGAGGTCATCGAGACCATCCGGCGGGCGTTCCGGCTGGATGAGTGAGGCATGCTGGCGATCGGCACGCGCGGCTCACAACTGGCCTTGCGGCAGGCGCGCTGGGTGGCCGAACGGCTGGCCGAGGCGGGCCGGGAAAGCCGCCTGGAAATCATCCGCACTACGGGTGACAAGCTCAGGGACGCCCCGCCGGCGGGCATCGGGGGCAAGGGGCTGTTCACCAAAGAGATCGAGGAGGCGTTGCTCGAAGGACGGATTGACCTGGCGGTGCACAGTCTGAAAGACCTCCCCACGGAATTGCCCGCCGGGCTGCGGCTGGCGGCCGTTCCGCCGCGCGAGGATCCCCGCGACGCGATGGTGGGAGGGCGGCTGGCCGAGCTGCCCCAGGGGGCGCGGGTGGGAACCAGCTCCCTGCGGCGCTCGGCGCAGCTCCGTTCCCTGCGTCCGGACTTGCGCATCGAGCCGGTGCGCGGCAACCTGGACACGCGCCTGCGCAAGCTGGAGGAAGGCCGCTACGATGCGCTGGTGATGGCCGCCGCGGGCCTGAAGCGCATGGGCTGGCAGGAGCGCATCAGCGAGTGCCTGCCGGCGGAGTGGGTCTGTCCGGCCCCGGGTCAGGGAGCGCTGGCGATCGAGACGCGGGCGGACGGGGAGGCGGCGCGGATTTGCGCGGCGCTGGAGGATGCGGCCGCGCGCGCGGAAGTCACGGCGGAGCGGGCCGTGCTGGCGGGCCTGGGCGGCGGCTGCCAGGTTCCCATCGGCGCGTATGCCGAGGTCCGAGAGGGGCGCCTGGCGATTCGGGCGGCGGTGATTTCTCCCGACGGCAGCCGCGTGATCCGGGCGGAGCTGGAAGGGCCGGCCGCGCAGGCCGCCGAGCTGGGCCGGGAGCTGGCGCGGCGCTTGCTGGAGTCGGGCGCGCGGGCCGTGCTGGAGGCGGTGTACGGCCGATGAGCGGCCGCGATCCGACTCCTTTGAGCGGGCGGCGCATTGTGGTGACGCGGGCCCGCGAGCAGGCGCCCGAGCTTTCCGCCCGACTGCGCGCGCTGGGCGCGGAGGTGATCGAGCTGCCCGCCATCGAGTTCCTGCCGCCTGCGGACCCGGGGCCGCTGGAGGCCGCGCTGGCGCGGCTGGCGAGCTACGACTGGCTGATCTTCACCAGCGCCAACGGGGTGCGCTTCTTCCTGGAACGGAGGGGGGCCGGCCCGGGCGGGATGGGCCCGCTGCGGGCGCGCATTTGCGCCATCGGGCCGGCGACGCGGCGTGCCCTGGAGGCGGCGGGGCTGAAGGTGGACCTGATGCCGCGCGAATACGTGGCCGAGAGCCTGCTGGAAGCCTTTGCGCCTTACGAGCTGGCCGGGGCGCGCATCCTGCTGCCGCGTGCGGCCGCGGCGCGGGACCTGGTTCCGGCCGAGCTGCGTCGCCGGGGCGCGGTGGTGGACGTGGTCGAGGTCTACCGCACGGCGGCCCCGGAGGATCTGGCCCGGCGGGCGCGGGAGATTTTCGGCGCCGAGCGCAAGCCGGATTGGGTCACCTTCACCAGCTCCTCGACGGTGGCGCATTTGCTGGCGGCGGTGGGCGCGCAGGCTCTGGCGGGCGTGCGAGTGGCCTCGATCGGCCCCATCACCACGGCTGCGGCGCGCGCCGGCGGCCTGGAGGTTGCGGCGGAAGCGGAGCGCTACACGACCGAGGGTTTGGTGGAGGCGATTCTGCGCTGCGCCTGAGGACCGATCAGCGGCAGCCGTCCGGGCAGCGGGCGGCGATCAACAGGTTGAGCGCGGTGAAGTACTCCGCGCCGGACACCGCCCGGGGGCGGGCTTCCGGCTTGCCGCCCGAGGCGGCCGTGCGGGGCTGTTGGGGATCGGTCTTGTGCGCCACCACCAGATCCAGGGCGGGAAGGACCGTGATGTACTGCCCGTAGGCGCCCATGCCGGTGTAAGCGCCCGCCATCGGGCCGCGGCGGCCGGGGGAATCCCACACCCACCACATGTAGCCGTAGCCCCAGAGTTGGCCGCTGCCGTAGGCCTGCTCGCGCTGGGGCAGGGGATTCAGCTCGGCCAGCGGCGTGACCAGGGAGACGATCTTGCGCGCCCACTGGCGCGGGATCACCTGCCGGCCCCCCCAGCGGCCCTCGCGCAGCATCAGATAGCCCAAGCGCGCCATGTCGCGGGTGGAGAGCCACATGTGATAGGCGGGATGGATCGAGCGCCGGGCGTCGCCGGACTTTTTCTGCCGCGAGCGGTCGAAGTCCTGCATGCCGATGGGACGGGCCAGATCGGTCTCCAGCGCGTCGTAGATGTCCCTGCCGGTAAGCTGCTCGAAGACGGCCCCGGCGGCGTTGAAGTCCCAGTTGTTGTAGAGGAAGTAACGGCCGGGCTGCTGCGAGCCGCGGGGCGGGGCCAAGGCGGTGGAATCGCCGGGATTGGAGGCCGGATGGTAGACGCCGCTGCGCGCCGTGAGCAGGTGCTCGATGGTGGCCTGCTGCTCGACGGGCAGCAGGCCGTCCACGTCGCTGAAGCCCAGCTCGCGCAGCGTGCGCTCCAGCCGGATCTGACCGGAGGCCACGTAGTTGCCGTAGAGCATGGCGAGCACGCTCTTGCGCACGCTGGCCAGATAACTCAGTCGGGCGGTGTCGCCGTACTCGAACAGCACGCGGCCCCCGACGACGGCCATCATGGCGGTGGTGTCCAGCGTACGCAGATAGCCGCGCAGGACTTCCAGCCGGGCGCGCGAATAGCCGGCCGATTCCGGGGCGCCGATGCGTTCCCAGTCCCGGCCCGGATAGACGGGCGCGCCGGCCGGTTGGGCCCGCAGCGCGCCCAGACTCAGGGCCGCCAGCAGCAGCCGGGCGGTCAGGCGGAACAGAGCGCCGGCGGACATCGCTACCTGCCTCAGGCCGCCGCTTCCATCTCGCGGCGCGCCCGGGCGATCACTTCCAGATACTGGCGCGCCTTCTGCGCGATGACCTCGTAGCGGCCTTCTTTCATGCTCTTGGCGTCCACCAGTTCGGCCCCCACCGCCACCGCGCAGGCGCCGGCTTTGAGGAACTCTCCGGCCGTTTCCAGATTGACGCCGCCGGTGGGGATCATTTCGATGTGGGGGAAGGGCGCCTTCAGGGCCTTGATGTACTTGGGGCCGCCCACGTTGCCGCAGGGAAAGATTTTCACGATGTCGGCCCCTGCGTCCCAGGCGGTCAGCACTTCGGTGGGGGTCAGCGCCCCGGGGATGGAGACCTTCGAGTAGCGGCGCGCCATCTCGATGGCGGCGAGCTTCAGGCCCGGGGAGACGAAGAACTCGGCCCCGGCCAGCATGGCGGCCCGTACGGTCTCGGCGTCCAGCACGGTGCCTGCGCCCAGCACGATCTTGTCGCCCAGCGCGTCGGCCGTTTTCTCCAGGGCGCGCAGGGCGCCGGGGACGGTCATGGTGATTTCGGCCGCACGGATGCCGCCCTCGTAGATCGCCTGGACGGCGCGGACGGCGGCCTCGGCGCTGGGAGCGCGGACCACCGGGACGATGCCGACGTCGGTGATGAAGGAAAGGATCTGCTGCCTGGTCATGATGCTCTGATCTTAGCAACGGGGGCCGCGCGGCGGGCGCGGGGACTCACCAGTCCACCACCGAGCCGTCGTCGCGGTCGTAGGTTTCCGGATTGCGCCAGTCGTGGCCGATCTTGTCGGCCAGGGCCTGCTCGTCCAGCTCGATGCCCAGCCCGGGAGCGGTGGGCAAATCCACGTAGCCGTCCTTGACGGTGAAGGGCTGCTTGAGATAGCCCTCGCCCAGGCTGACCTGCTCCTGGCAGAGGAAGTTCGGGATCGAGGCCGCGAGCTGGATGCCGGCGGCCAGCGAGATCGGCCCCAGCGGGTTGTGGGGCGCGATGGCGGCGTAATAGGCCTCGGCCATGCCTGCGATCAGGCGCGCCTCGGTGAGGCCGCCGGCGTGGCAGAGATCGGGCTGGAGGACGGCGGCGGCCCGCTTCTCCAGCACCTCGCGGAAGCCCCATTTGGTGAAGACGCGTTCGCCGGTGGCGATGGGCAGATGAGTCGAGCGGGCGATCTCGGCCATGACGTCGTGGTTCTGGCACTGGCAGGGCTCCTCGATGAACATGGGCTGGTGGGGTTCCAGGGCCTTGATGAGCAGCTTGGCGGTGGCCGGGCTGACAGCGCCGTGGAAGTCGCAGGCGATATCGGCGTCGTTGCCCGCCGTGCGCCGCAGTTCGGCGAAACGCTCGGCGGCGTACTGTATCTCGGCCGGGGTCTCGATATAGCGCGAGGGGCGGCGCTTGGCCGGGCCGCACTTGAAAGCGGTGAAGCCTTCGGCCAGGCGCTTGCGGATGAGCTCGGGCGAGCCGGCGTGGGCGTAGACGCGGACCCGGCTGCGGGTGGGTCCGCCGAGCAGTTCGTAGACCGGCACGCCCAGAGCCTTGCCCTTGATGTCCCACAGGGCCATGTCAATGCCGCTCAGCACGCTGGTCAGGATGGGGCCGCCTCGGTAGAAGGCGTGGCGATAGATGGCCTGCCAATGGTGAGCCACGCGGCGGGGATCCTTACCCACCAGGTAGGGCTCGACCTCTTTGACCGCCTCGGCGCAGGTCTTGGCGCGGCCTTCCAGGACGGGTTCGCCCAGGCCCACGATGCCCGCGTCGGTGTGGACCTTCAAGAACAGCCAGCGCGGTTTGACCAGCAGGGTCTCCAGTCTGGTGACGGTGAGTTTCTCGCGCGGCGACAGCGGGGCCTGCCGCTCCAGGCGCTGCCTGGTTTCCGGCTCCAGGGCGGGCAAACCCAGGCCGGCGACCGCGCCCGCGGTCACGCTGCGGCGGCTGAGTTCGTCTTTCACGGCGGACCTCCTTTCGAGCGGGCCCAATGTAGCGCAGGGGATCTGGCAGAATCAATGCATGCTGGTGCGTGTGCGGGTCAAACCGAACGCGCGGCAGGCGCGCATCGAGGCGGCGCCCGACGGCAGCTTGATCGCCTGGCTGAAATCGCCGCCCGTGGAGGGCCGGGCCAACGCGGAACTGATCGAGCTGCTGGCGCAGCGCTTCGGGACGCCGCGCTCCCGGGTGCGCATCCGGGCCGGGCGGACCGGCCGCAGCAAGCTGGTCGAGATCGGCTGAGGCGGCCTCGGGCGGCGGATTGCGGCTAGACTGGTGTTCTCCGGTGGAGCTGAGCACTCCGTTAACCTACGTGAAGGGCGTCGGGCCGGCGCGCGCCGCCATGCTGGAGGCAAAGGGGCTGGCCACGGTGGAGGATCTGCTGGCCTACCCGCCCTTCCGCTACGAGGACCGGCGCAACGTCAAGACCATCGCCCAACTGGCGCCGGGAGAGACGGCCACCGTGATCGCTCAGGTGCGCAGCGCACGCCTCTCGGCTTTCCGCCGCCGGGATCTGGGC
Source organism: Solibacteraceae bacterium (assembly GCA_037444625.1). Lineage (GTDB taxonomy): Bacteria > Acidobacteriota > Terriglobia > Bryobacterales > Bryobacteraceae > DTHT01. The sequence continues at coordinate 26,444 of JBBIMA010000025.1, read as the reverse complement.
CTGTTCGAGGCGACCTTCACGGACGCCTCGCGCGCCGTGCTGCTGGCCAAATGGTTCCACGCCGCCTATCTGGCCGACGTACTGGCGCCCGGCCTGCGCGTCGCCCTCTACGGCAAGGTCGAGTACGACAGTTACGCCGGCCGGCTCAGCATGCTCCATCCGGAATATGAAATTCTGGGCGAAGAGGACGAGGCCGACGCCGCCCTGCACGTGGGCCGCATCGTTCCGGTCTACGAGGCGGCCGGCAAGGTGACCACGCGCGTCTTCCGGCGCCTGCTGAACGCCGTGCTCGAGAGCCTGCCGCCTCCGCCCGATCCGCTACCGGCCGGGATCCGCCGCCGGCTGGGCCTGCCCGATCTGTGGAGCGCGGTGCGCGGCTTGCATTTTCCGGGCGAGCAGGAGGACCTCCGCCTGCTCAACGCCTTCCGCACCCCGGCCCAGATCCGCCTCATCTTCGAGGAATTCTTCTGGCTGCAATACGGGCTGGCCCTCAAACGCAGCCAGGCCGGCCGCCAGCCGGGCATCGCCTTCCGCCTGGACGAGCGCGTGCGCGAGCGGGTCAAACGGATGCTGCCTTTCAAGCCCACCGCCGCCCAGAAGCGCGTGCTGGCCGAGATCGCCGCCGACATGGCCCGCCCCCACCCCATGCACCGCCTCTTGCAAGGCGACGTGGGCAGCGGCAAGACCCTGGTGGCGGCCGAGGCCGCCATCATCGCCATCGAGAACGGTTACCAGGTGGCCCTGCTGGCGCCCACCGAGATCCTGGCCGGGCAGCACTTCTATTACTTCAAGGGACTGTTAGGCAAGCTGGGTTACACGGTGGGACTGCTCACCGGCTCGGCCGGCAAGCGCGAGAAAAGCGCCATGAAAAAACTGCTGGCCGAAGGCCTGGTGCAGTTCGCCGTGGGCACCCACGCCCTGCTCGAAGAGGACGTCGAATTCCGCCGCCTCGGGCTGGCGGTGATTGACGAACAGCACCGCTTCGGCGTGCTCCAGCGGCTGCGCTTCATGCGCAAGGGCGAGCATCCCGACGTGCTGGTGATGACCGCCACTCCCATTCCCCGCACGCTGGCGCTGACGCTCTACGGGGATCTGGACGTCTCGGTGATTGACGAGCTGCCGCCGGGGCGCAAGCCGATCATCACCCGGCATGTGAGCGAGGACCGGATCGAGCAGGTCTGGAGCTTCCTGGCCGGGCAGATCCGGGCGGGCCGCCAGGCCTACGTGGTCTATCCGGTGATCGAGGAATCGGAGTCGCAGGCCAGTAAGGCGGCCGAGAAGATGTACCGGCATCTGGCCGAGCAGGTTTTCCCCGAGCTGCGCGTGGGCTTGCTGCACGGCCGCATGCCCGCCGAAGAGAAGGAGGCGGCCATGGAGCGCTTCAAGCGCGGCGAGACCCAGATCCTGGTTTCCACCACGGTGATCGAGGTAGGCGTGGACGTGCCCAACGCCACCGTCATGGTGATCGAACAGGCCGAGCGCTTCGGGCTGGCGCAACTGCATCAGCTTCGCGGGCGGGTGGGGCGAGGGGCGGAGCAAAGTTACTGCCTGCTGGTGACCGGACGCCTGAACGAGGTGAGCCGGGAGCGCATCCGCACCCTGGTGGAATCGAGCGACGGCTTTTACATCGCCGAGATGGACCTGAAACTGCGCGGTCCGGGAGAGTTCTTCGGCACGCGCCAGGCCGGGCTGCCCGCGCTGCGGGTGGCCGACATCCTGCGCGACGGGGAGCTTCTGGAGCTGGCCCGGCGCGAGGCGGCCGAGTGGCTGGCCTCCGGTTCCGAGGAGGAACAGCGCCGGGCGCTGGCCTACGTGCGCCGGCACTGGCAGCGGCGTTACGGCCTGGCGGAGGTGGGCTGATGCGGGTGATCGGCGGGGAGTTCCGCAGCCGCCGGTTGAAGACGCCGCCCTCGCGGGCGCTGCGGCCCACGCCCGACCGCCTGCGGGAGACGCTCTTCGACGTCCTGGGGGCGGAGATCGAGGGCGCCGTCTTTCTGGACGCCTACGCCGGATCGGGGGCGGTGGGCATCGAAGCGCTCAGCCGCGGGGCGGCCCGGGCGATTTTCATCGAGGCCGACCGCGCGGCCGCCGGCCTGATCCGCGAGAATCTGGCGGCGCTGGGCCTGGAGGCGCGGGCCGAAGTGGTGCACGGAAAGGTGCTCAAGCGGCTGGCGCACTATGCGCCCCGGATCGTCTTTCTGGACCCGCCCTACGACCAGCCGCGGGAGGCGGAGGCCGCCCTGCGCCTGCTGGGCGCCCTGGCTCCCTCCCTGGCGGTGCTCCAGCACGACCGCCGCCGGCCGCCGGGGAGCGAGTACGGCGCGCTGCGGCTGGTGCGCACGCTGGCGCAGGGGGGCAACGCGCTCAGCTTCTTCCGCCCGGCCCCGCCGCCCGGCGCTCCGAGCGCCCTTCCCCCGGCGCCCCCCGCCGCCCCTAAAACCCCTGCCGCGCCTTGAGGGCAGGGTCGCCGGCCAGCGGCGTCAGGCGATACTTGTAGGAATAGGGCCGGTCGCCGGGCAGGCGGTAGGCGGGCATGGGATAGGCGTTCGGACTCCAGCTATCAATCCCGCCCACTCCCATCTGTTTGTAATCCAGATTGAGATAGATTTCGGGCCGGCGGCGCAGCTTGAAGGAGTAATCGGCCTGCTCGATTTCGGCCTTGGGATAATGCGCGGCGCTCACGCTGAGCTCGGGCAGCCCCACGGCCAGCAGGCCGACGCCCCGATCGTTGGTCAGAGCCACCCAGCGCACTTCGTTCTTGTTGCCGTTTTCCTGCGGGCGGGAATACTCGACCCACTCGGCGTCCACGGTGGAGGAGTAAACTCCCACGCGCTCGAAGTTACGATCCACATAAGTGGCCGCCGGTCCTCGGCCGTACCAGAGTATCTTTTCCAGGCCCGGCGCGACCACCCACTCCATGCCGAAGCGGGGCATCATAGGCAGGGGGCCCGGCCCGGGCCGGTAATCGGCCTCGACGATGATGTCCCCGCTGCCGTAAATCGTATAAGTGAGGTTGTAACTTGCCCCGACGGCCGGCAGGACGCCCTCCGCCCGGATCAGGGCCCGGCGCTCGTCCAGGCGCCGCACCTCGACCCGCCGGGGCTGCCAGCCCGGGCCGGCTTCGCGCCAAACCATGAGGTTTCGGGCCGGGTCTTTGGCCCAGCTCCGCCCGACCGCTTTCCAGGCGCCGCGATCGTTGTCGGTCATGGCTCGCCAGAAGTCGGGCGAGGGGCCGCGCTCGAGGAGCTTGACGCCCCGGTATGTGAAGCCGGTGAACACGCCGGCGTGCTGATCGAAGAGAAGTTGGAAGTCAGGACCGGAAAAGCGCACCTCGTCGCCCTGTTCGTCCATGTCCAGGGGTGGCGCGGCGGAGGGATCGAAGGGGCGCGGGGGCGCGCTCAGGGGCAGCCGAAACTGGTCCCAGGCCAGCTCGTGCCCCTTGGGGGCCCAGGGCAGATCGGATCGGGTGAGGAAGCTGACCTCCAGCCAGTACTCCCGGCCCGGCTCGGGCCGCAGTGCAGGCAGAGGCAAGGCATACTGGCGCGCCTGGCGGGGCGGAATGTCCAGTTCGGGAAAGCGGCCGGAGGCGAGGGGGAGCCCGTCGGCCTTCACCGTCCAGAGGCCTTCGGCAATTTCGCGGGCGTTGAGAAAATCGAACCAGTTGGTCACCTGGAGCTTGCCCGCCGCCGGATCCAGCAGGGCGGCATGCAGGTAGCGGTAGACGTACTTGAGGGCCAGCAGGCCCGGGCGCACGGTGCGGTCGGCGGCCACCAGCCCGTTCATGCAGAAGTTGTTGTCGTTGTGCAAGCCCGCCTTGTCCTCCCACCAGCCGCCGTAGGCCAGAAAGCTCTCCCTGCCCGAGCCGGCGCGGTACTCGGCGGGCACCGGCCGGCGGAGGCCCTGGTCCACCCAGTCCCAGACGAAGGCGCCCTGAGCGTTCGCGCCGGCGTAGAAGATGTCCCAGTATTCCTTCAGGCCGCCGTTGCTGTTGCCCATGGCGTGCGAGTATTCGCACAGGATGAGCGGCATGTCGGGACGGCGGCGGGCGCGTTCGAGCAGGGCGGCCGGCGGCGGATACATGAAGGAGTTGATGTCGGCGTTGGATCCGCCGTTGGCGGTGCTGCCTTCGTAATGGAAGGGCCGGGTGGGATCGCGGCGCTTGACCCACTGATAGGCGGCCGCCACGTTCGGCCCGTCGCCCGATTCGTTGCCCAGGGACCAGATGATCACCGAAGGATGGTTCTTGTCGCGCTCGACCATGCGCTGGAGGCGGTCCAGATAGGCCGTCCGCCATTCGGGATCGTTGCTCAAGCGGTTGCGCGGGGTGTTGCCGTAGCCGTGCGCCTCGATGTTGGCCTCGTCAATCAGATACAAGCCGTAGCGGTCCGCCAGCTCGTACCAGGCCGGGGCGTTGGGGTAGTGCGAAGTGCGCACGGCGTTGATGTTGTGCTGCTTCATCAGCAGGACGTCGCGCAGCATCAGCTCCGGCGGCACGTAGTGGCCGGTCTCGGGGCTGTGCTCGTGCCGGTTGACGCCTTTGAGCAGCACGGCCCGGCCGTTCACCAACAGGCGCCCGTCGCGGATCTGAACCTGGCGGAAGCCCACCGGGAAGGGGATCGCTTCCAGGGTGCGTCCCGAGGCGTCCCGGAGGGTGACGAGCAGGCTGTACAAGTAGGGCGATTCGGCGCTCCAGAGGCGCGGACCGGAGACCGGGAGGGCGAACTCGACCGAGATCTCCGCGCCCGGGCGCAGTTCCAGGCGGCGGCTTTGGGGCGCGAAGACCGCCCGCCCGGCGGCGTCCGAGAGCTCCAGCGTCAGGGAGGCCCGGCCGGGCGCGCCCGCGTACTGGAGGACGTCCGCCTTCACGCGCAGCACGGCGTTGCGGAAGGCTTCGTCGAGCTCGGTGCGGATTTCGACGTCGCGCACGTGGCGATCGGGCGTGCTCCAGAGATACACGTCGCGGTAGATGCCGCTGAGCCGCCACATGTCCTGGTCCTCCAGGTAGGCGCCGTCGGGGAAGCGGTAGACCTCGACGGCCAGCAGGTTCGAGCCCGGCCGCAGAAAGGGCGTGATGTCGAACTCGGCCGGGGTGCGGGAATCCTCGCTGTAGCCGACTTTGCGGCCGTTGACCCAGACGTAGAAGGCCGAATCCACTCCCTCGAAATGCAGCAGGACGCGGCGGCCCTTCCAGGCCTGCGGGAGGGTGAAACTGCGGCGGTAGGATCCCACCGGATTGCGGTCCTTGGGGACGACGGGCGGGCCGCTCACGTCCACGGGGAACGGATAGAGGATGTTGGTGTAAATGGGGATGTCGTAGCCGTGTAGCTGCCAGTTGGAAGGCACCGGGATCCAGGCCCAGCGCGAGTCGTCGAAATCCGGCCGGAAGAAGTCCGCCGGCCGATCCGCCGGACGGGCGGCCCAATGGAAGCGCCAGCGGCCGTTGAGCGACAGATACCAGGGCGAGCGGGCGCGGTCGCCGCGGCGGGCCAGCTCCGCCGTCGGGTAGATGGTCATGGTGGCGTGGGGCGGTTCGCGGTTGAGCTGGACGACGGCCGGGTTATCCCACTCGGGCCGCGGCCGGCCGGCGGCCGAGGCGTAGGCGAGCAGCAGGCAAGCGAGGGCCTTGGAGCCTGGCATGGCAACCTCCTGACGGCGGGGCGGGCGCGCTGGGCCCGCCCTCATTGAGCCGGGTATTGCTCGATCTCATCCTCGAGGACGGCGAGTTGGACGCCGGCGGCCAGGAACAATTCGCGCGTATCCTGTCCGGCGTGATAGCGCCGGCGGGCCACCACCCGGCGGATGCCCGCGCTGATCAGCAGCATGGCGCAGACCCGGCACGGCTCCATGGTGCAGTACAGCGTGGCGCCTTCCAGGGCGATGCCGTAGCGCGCCGCCTGGCAGATGGCGTTCTGCTCGGCGTGGGTGGTCCGCACGCAGTGCTGGCGCAGGGTGCCGTCCTCGTCCACCACCTTGCGCAGCAGGTGGCCTACGTCGTCGCAGTGCGGCTGGCCGGGCGGCGAGCCGACGTAGCCGGTGGCGATGATGCGCTTGTCGCGCACCACCACGCAACCGGCCCGCCCGCGATCGCAGGTGGCCCGCTTGGCCACCTGGGCGGCCAGCTCCAGGAAGTACTCGTCCCAGCTCGGGCGACTCACGCCGAACCCTCCAGGCCGAGCTCGGCGGCGCGCTGCTCGATCGCCCGGGCGCAAAACTCGATGTGTTCGTCCAGATCCACGCCCAGCTCCTGGGCGCCGCGCAGGATGTCCTCGCGGCTCACCGAGCGGGCGAACGCCTTGTCCTTCATCTTCTTGCGCACCGAGCGGGCGTCCACCTCGGCCACGCTGCGGTGGGGCTTGACCAGCGCCACGGCGGTGATGAATCCGGCCAGCTCGTCGCAGGCGAACAGAGCCTTCTCGAGCAGGGTTTGCCGCTCCACGCCGGTGTAGGCGGCGTGGGAAAGCACGGCCCGGCGAATCTCCGGGCTGACGCCGCGCTCGGCCAGAATCGCTTCGCCCTTCACAGGATGGTCCGGCGCCTGAGGGTGGATTTCGTAATCGAAATCGTGGAGCAGGGCGGTGACCGCCCACTTCTGCTCGTCCTCGCCGAACTTGCGGGCGTAGGCCGTCAGGCAGGCCTCGACCGCCAGAGCGTGCTTGCGCAGGTTTTCCGAGCGGGTGAATTCGCACAGGATGCGCCAGGCTTCCTCACGAGTCATACCGGCCAGCATAATACGACCGCCGCTCGGCGGGGCGCGCCCGGCGGCCTCACAGGTAGAGGCGCTTGACGCGTGCCCGGATGCCGCAGAGCACGTCGTAGGAAATGGTTCCGGCCAGGCGGGCCATCTGCTGGGCGTCCTGGGCCGCTTGGCCCTCGCGGCCGAGCAGGGTGACGGCGTCGCCCGGGCGAAGCTCGGGACAGGGGCTGACGTCAATGGTGGTCAGATCCATCGAGACCGCGCCCAGGATGGGGACCAGGCGCCCGGCCGCGATGACCTGCCCGCGGTTGGAAAGCCTGTGCGGCAGCCCGTCGGCGTAGCCCACCGCCAGGACGGCGATGCGCATCGCGCGGGGCGCGCGGAACATGCCGCCGTAGCCGATCAGGGCGCCTTCGGGCACGTGCTTGATCGCCAGGATGCGCGCCTTCCAGCTCAGGGCCGGGGCGACGCGCAGGATGGAGGCGGGCGCCGGGCCGCGGGCGGGCGAGACGTAGCCGTAGAGGGCGTGCCCCGGGCGCACCATGTTGTGCCAGCAATCGCGGCGCGCATAGGCGATCGAGTGGGTGCTGGCGGCGTGCCGGTAGGGCGGCCGGACGCCCGCTTGCGCCAACTGCTCGAGCAGCCGGCGGAAGGCGCGGATCTGCTCGTCGGTCTGCGGGCCGGCGAAATCGGCCGCGCTGGCGAAGTGGGTCATCAGCCCTTCCAGCCGCAGGCCCTCAGCGGCGCGGACCGCGGCGGCGATCTGGGCCGCGTCTTCCCGCACGCCCAGGCGGCCCATGCCGGTATCGAGCTTGAGGTGATAGGGCAGCTCGAAGCGCCGCGTCCGGGCCCAGTCGTCCAGATCGCGCAGCTCGTCGAGGGAATGCACCACCGGAGTGAGCCGGTATTCGAGCAGGGCAGGCCGCGAGAAGGGGAACGTGTCGGCCATCACCAGGATGCGAGCTTGCAGGCCCGCTTGCCGCAAGGCGACGCCTTCCTCGGCCGAGCTCACCGCCAGCCAGCGGGCGCCCTCGCCGGCCAGCACCCGGGCCACTTCGACGGCGCCGTGGCCGTAGGCGTCGGCTTTGACCACGGCGGCGATCTCGACCTGGGGGCCGACCGCTGCGCGCACCGCCCGGAAGTTGGCGGCGATCTGCGAGCGCGAGATCTCGACCCAGGTGCGCCCGGCAAATTCCATCGCTCAGCTCCGGTTACTGAGGCCGGCCAGCAGGCGCTCGTACTGGTCGGTGATGCGCTCCCAGTCGTAACGCTCCCGCACCCGTTGCTGGGCGCGCCGGCCGTAGCGCTCCCGCTCGTCCGGGCTGAGCCGCAGGGCGAGGCGAATTTTTTCGGTGAGCTCCTGCGGCTCGAACGGGATGCCGGCCTCGCCCGCCACCTCGGCGTTCTCGGGCGTGTTCAAGTAGAGCACCAGGGCGCCGCGTCCCATGGCCTCGACCAGGGCCGGATGGGTTCCGCCCACTTCGGTGGCGTGGATGTAGGCGAAGCAGTGCGAACCCAGCTCGCGGTAGCCCGGGCCGTAGATGGCGCCCGGGAACAGGATGCGGGGGTCGCGGGTATCGCGCACCCGAGCGATGTAGCGCCGGGCGTAGGGCGCATCGCCCACCATGACCAGGCGGAGATCGGTTGTGACGCGCTCGAAGGCCTGGCGCACCAGCAAGGCGTTGTTTTCCGGCTCCATGCGGCTGACGTAGAGCAAGTAGCCGCCGGGGACCAGCCCGAGAGCGCGCAGGGTCTCGCCGGCCGGGACCTTGCCCACTTCGGCGCCGTAAGGAATGTAGTGGGTCGTCTTGCCGTAGCGCTCGCGATAGTAGCGGGCGATGGTCCGGGCGTCGCTCACCACGGCGTGGGGCAGCCAGGTGGCCAGGCGCTCGGAGAAGCGGTACCAGGCGCGGGCCAGCCGGTTCCATTTCCGGCGGCGGCGCTCGATGCCGTCCACGTTGAGCGCTACGGGAATGCCGGCCAGGCGGGGCAGCAAGGTGAACAGGGCGTTGGCGGCGTTGCAATACAGGGCGGCGTCCGGGCGGTGCGCCAGCAGGTCCAGGGTGGCCAGCGCGGTGTGGGTGAGGGTCTCGAAATACTTGTGGGGCACGGCCGGCAGGTAGCGCAGCCGCACGCCCAGATAGTAGGGTTCGGGATGGCGGCGCCGGCAGTAGACGCTGACCTGGTGGCCGCGCTCCGCCAGGCGGCGCGAGAGTTCTTCGGCGAAGGTCTCGAATCCGCCGTAGCGAGCCGGGATGCCTCGCGTGCCGAGCAGGGCGATCTTCACCGCAGGACGCGATCCGCCTTTCAGGTGCTTTCGGCCGGTTCGGCCACGGGCGCCCCGGCCGGGCTGGGCGAGCGGCCGTCGGCGAAGGGCAGGGCCACCGGGCGGTAACGGAACCAGGCGGCGATGTAGGCGTCGTCGGCCCGCTTGCGCTGCATGATCTGGCGGCGCTTGGCCCAGGCCCGCTTCCAATTGCGGATCAGAAACCAGAAAGCCTTCAGGGAGGTCTGCTCGCGCAGCAGGCAGCAGGCGATGACCACCAGGTCGCGGGCGGTGATCGAGAGCCAGTTGCGCAGATACAGGTCGGCGGTCATGTTCTTGATCCGCATCAGGAAGCGGTTCTTGACCGAATGCATGTTGATGAGGGCCGGCAGGGCCCGGCGATTGCCCGGCCGCACGCTGCGCACGTGGTAGGCCCGGGCGTAAGGCGTGTACAGGCAGCGCCAGCCCAGCAGTTGGGCGCGCCAGGCCACGTCGGCGTCCTCGCGGTAGACGAAGAAGTCCGAGTCGAAGAATTCCCCGTCCACTGAAACGTCCTCGATCATTTCCCGGCGATAGAGCGCGGCCGCGGCCGTGGCGCCGAAGACGTACTCGTAACGGAGGAAGTGGCCGTTCTCGACCTGCTGGCTGCCCCGGTCCAGGTGGCGCAGCATGGGGGTGAAGTAGATGCCGGTGGAATCCACCAGCGGCTGCTCGGGGAAATCGAAGGTGGGGCGCATGGTGAGCAGCTTGCCGCAGACCGAGCCGACGCGGGGATCGAGCCTGCCGGCCGCCACCAGGGCCTGGATGAAGTTGGGCAGCAGGAGCATGTCCGGGTTGAGGGTGAGGATCCAGCGGCCCCGAGCCATGCGGATGGCCTGGTTCTGGGCGGCCGCAAAGCCGACGTTGCGGGCGTTGTAGACGATCCGGCAGCGATCGCGGAAGCCCTCGAGCACCTCGCGGGTTCCGTCGCCGGAGGCGTTGTCCACGACGATCACTTCCACCCAGGGATACTTCTGGGCGAGCACCGACTCCAGGCAGCGGCCGATGAACCGGCGGCTGTTGTAAGTGACGATGGTGACCGAAACCAGCTCCTCGCGCGACATTCCACTCCGCTTGTGCCGGTAAGCCGCTTTCCTCGGCGCCTCAGGGCCGGGTCATCCCGAGCGTCAGCCTCTCACCCTCCTTACGGCCATGGACCAGCCGCCTTACGGCCAGTCGGACTATTCTACCGTAGACCCGCAAAGCCTTGCCGCCCACGCCGAAGGTCTCCCCCGTCGCGCGCAAGCCACCCGCCAGCAGGATCGCCGCCGCCACCAGCCCGCGGGCGGCGGGACTGAAGTGGCGGGCGGCGTACCTAAGAAGGCTATCATACCAGTAAAGCCTGCGTTGTTCCCAACTCAATGCGGCTGCCGAGCTCCCCCCCCGATGCCGCGCCACCGCCCGGGGCTCGTAAAGGATCCGGTAGCCGGCCTGCCGGGCTCGCTTCAGCCAATCCACATCCTCGAACCAGAGCGGGTGGAACCTCTCGTCCAGGCCGCCGAGCCGCCTCCAGACCTCGCGCCGGATCATCAGGAACGCCCCGGCCGGTTGCTCGATCTCGGCGGGGGTGTCCGGGTCCAGGTCCAGGGCTCGATAGAGCCGGTTGACGGGATTGCGCGGCCACGCCCGGTTGATTCCAAGCATTTCGAAGGCCAGGCTCAAGGGCGTGGGAAAACGCCGCACCATGAAGCCCACCTGGGGCCGCCCGCGCTCGTCCACCAGCTTGCCGCCGGCGGCGGCCACCTCCGGCGGTCGGCACGCTTCGGCCATCGCCCCCAAGCCTTCCAACACCTCGGTGTCCGGGTTCACCAGCAGGACCAGGGGCTGATTCAGCTCCGCCATGCCCTGATTGGCGGCCGCCGCGAATCCCCGGTTCCAAGGGTTGGCGATCAGGCGGACGCCCCGGCGGCGCACCTGTTCGCACGTGCCGTCCCGGGAAGCGTTGTCCACCACCACGATCTCTCGTAGCCCTTGGCCGAGCAGAGCATCCAGGCAGCGGCCGATGTCGGCGGCCGAGTTCCAACTGACGACGACTGCGCCCGGCTGGGGCATGGCTGCGCGGACGGCCGAGCGGCCAGTATAGCCGAAATTCCCCTCCGGCGCCGGCGCATCCTGCTACAGTGCGTGGTCGAGCCGACACAGCGGGCCGTCCGCGCAGGCGCATGCTATGCTGATGGCGTGACGGGGCTGCTGCGGTTGGCCGGGCCGGCCTCCCTGGCCTGTTGGCTGTGCGCGCAAAGCCCGCCTCTGGTGGGCATCCTGAGCGACGAGCTGGAGCGCAACTTCCGCGTTCTCAAGGAGAAGGCCGATCCGGCGCCCTACTACATCAGCTACGCGGTCACCGAACGGCGCGGCCTTAGCGTGGCGGCCACGCTGGGGGCTCTGCGGGCGGTCGAGGAGCAGCACGTACGCTTGCTGGACGTCAGCGTCCGGGTGGGCAGTCCCCAGCTCGACAACTACCACCGCATTGCGGGCGAGCGAGCCCAGTTCACCGCCGCCGTGCCGCTGCCTCTGGAAGATCAGCCGGCCGCCATCCGGCAGCGCCTGTGGCGCGAGACCGATCGCTGCTACCGGCTCGCGGCCGAGCGGCTGATCAAGATCCGCACCCAGCGCCAGGTGAAGGTGGCCGAAGAAGACGCCTCGGGCGATTTCTCCGCCGAGGAACCCGCGACGTATCTGGCGCCGCCCGCTCCGGCCGACTTCCGCCAGACCGAGTGGATCGAGCGGACCCGGCAGGCCTCGGCCGAGTTCGCGCGCCATCCCCGGATTCTTACCTCCCAGGTGGCCGTCACGCTCCGGCAGGAGATCCGTTATCTGGTCAACACGGAAGGCTCCCGGCTGGCGCACGGCCGCGCTTTCAATCGCCTGTGGATCAGCGCCCGGGCCAAGGCTTCCGACGGCATGGATCTGGTGCTGGAGGAGGCCTTCGACGCCGAGGATCCCGCGCGCCTTCCCGGCCGGCAGGCTTTGCGCCGGAGCATCGAGCGGCTGGCGGGTGATCTGGAGGCCTTGTTGAAGGCGCCCCCGGCGGAGCCCTTTGCCGGTCCGGCCATCCTTTCCGGGCGCGCCACCGGCGTGTTCTTCCACGAGATTTTCGGGCACCGCATCGAGGGCCATCGCCAGAAGGACGAAACCGAAGGGCAGACCTTCGCCAACAGCGTCGGCAGCAAAGTGCTGCCCGAGTTCCTGTCGGTGATTTTCGACCCCACCCGGCGGCAATTCGAAGGGACCGACCTGAACGGTTCCTACCTTTACGACGACGAGGGGGTGAAGGCCCGCCCGGTGGCGGTGGTGGAAGGCGGCGTGCTCAAGAACTTTCTGCTCAGCCGCTCGCCGGTGCGGGGCTTCGACCGCTCGAACGGCCACGGCCGGCGCGCGCCGGGCTACGAGGTGGTCTCGCGGCAGTCCAACATGTTCGTCGAATCCGCGCGGCGGGTCTCCGAGAAACGCCTGCGCGAGATGCTGATCGAGGAGATCCGGCGGCAGAACAAGCCCTACGGGCTGTACTTCCGCGAGGTGCGGGGCGGCTTGACCGCCACGGCCCGGGCCGGGGTGCAGGCCTTCAAAGTCATCCCGGTGCTGGTCTACCGGGTGTGGCCCGACGGCCGGCCGGACGAGCTGATCCGCGGCGCCGACATCGTGGGCACTCCGCTGGCCGGCCTGGCGCGCATCGTGGCCGCCGCCGACCGCTCGGAGGTCTTCAACGGATACTGCGGCGCGGAATCGGGTACGGTGCCGGTGGCGGCGGTGGCGCCGGCGGTGCTGGTTTCGGAAATCGAAATCCAGAAGCAGGAAAAGTCGCTCGATCGCCCGCCGCTGCTGCCGCCCCCCTCGCCGGAGGAGGGCCCGTGAGCGGCCGGCGTGCGGCGCTGGCGGCCCTGTTATGGGCGGCGGCCGCGGCGGCGCAGCCTAAGGCCCCGCCCCCGGATGCCTTGCTGCGCGCCATGAAGGACGAGCTCGGCCGGGCCCGCGCCTTGCGGATCATCCAGGTTCCTTATTTCATCGAGTACGCCGTGGACGAGGGCGATCAGGTCTCGGCCTCGGCCACCCTGGGCGCGCTGCTGGGCTCCGGGCGGTCGCGGTTTCGGATCCCGCGCGTTCAGGTCCGAGTGGGCGATTACCAGCTCGACAACACCAACTTCGTGGGCACGGATTTTTATTCCGGGGTCCGCTATGAAGTGGACCGCCTGCCGCTGGAGGATTCCTATCCGGCGCTCCGCCGCCATCTCTGGCTGGCGACCGACATGGCCTACAAGGCGGCCGTGGAAGCCTTCTCGCGCAAGCGGGCCGTGCTCGCGAGCGTCACCCAGAGCGAGCCCCTGCCGGATTTCTGGCGGGCCGAGCCGGTGGAGCTGGTGGATTTTACGCCCTTGCCGGAAGTGGATGCCGACGCCTGGCGGGAGCGCGTGCGGCGCTTGAGCGCGCTGTTTTTGGGCTACCCCAAGCTGGTGGGCTCGCTGGTGGATTACACGGCGGCGCGCGACGCCTTGTATCTGGTGAACTCCGAAGGCGCCTGCGTGCGCGAGCCCTCCGGCGTCATGTTCCTGCGGATTCGCGCCCTCAGTCAGGCGCCCGACGGCATGCTGCTGCACGACGCCGCCGTGCTGCACGCGCGCGACCTGAGCCGGCTGCCGGCGGAGGCCGAGCTGGAGCGGGCGGCCCGGCAGGTGGCCGAGAACCTGAGCGCGTTGGCCGAGGCGCCCCGGGGCGAGGCTTACAGCGGCCCGGTGTTGTTCGAGGGCGCCTCCGCCGCCCAGCTTTTCGCCGAGGTGCTGGGGCGGAATCTGGCGGCCGTGCGCCGGCCGGTGACCCCTCCCGGGCGCAGCCTGCCGTTGCGCGCCGGCGAGCTGGAAGGGCGCCTGGGAGTGCGCATCCTGCCCGAGTGGATGGACGTGGTGGACGATCCGACCCAGAAGGAATGGCGGGGCCGCGTGCTGTTCGGCAGCTACCGGGTGGATCTGGAGGGTGTCCGCCCGCAGCCTCTGGTTCTCATCGAGCAGGGCGTGCTCAAGAACCTGCTGTTGACCCGCCAGCCGGTGAAAGGATTCGGGGCTTCCAACGGCCGGGCGCGCCTGCCGGGGCCTTTCGGGGCCAAGGCGGCCGCCGTCTCGAACCTGTTCGTGCGCGCCTCGCAGACCGTTCCGGAGGCCGAACTGAAAAGGCAGTTGATCGAGTTGTGCGGGCGGCGGGGAAAAGCCTACGGGGTGATCGTGCGCAAGATGGATTTCCCCTCGTCGGCATCGCTCGAGGAGGCGCGCCGGGAGCTGGCCGGGGCGGCGGGCGGGTCGTTTCCCATCAGCCGGCCGCTGCTGGTCTACCGCCTGTACGCCGACGGGCGGGAGGAGCTGGTGCGGGGCCTGCGCTTCCGGGGCTTGAACACGCGCTCGCTGCGCGACATCCTGGCCGCTTCCGAGCAAGTTCACGTTTTCGATTACATGGAGAACGGCGCGCCCTTCGCCCTGATGGGCGCGGGTTCCTACGTGGCCGAGTGCACGGTGGTCGCGCCCTCGGTGCTGGTGGACGATCTGGAGTTGGAGCCGGTGAGGGAGGAGTTGACCCGGCCGCCGCTGGTGCCGCCCCCGCCCTTGTCGGTCTCGGCGCTGCTTCGCTGATGGGAATTCTGGCCCGGGCGGTTTTCCGCGAGATCAGCTCGAGCGCTCTGCTGGGCGTGACGCTGTTCACCTTCGTGCTGTTCCTGCAAAGGTTGGGCAGCGGCAAACTGTTCGAGTTGCTGGTGCGCGCTTCGGCGCCCGCCTCGACGGTGGGTTATCTGTTCCTGCTGGCGCTGCCGCCGGTGTTGACCTTCACCGCCCCGGTGGGGGTGCTGGTGGGCACGTTGATCGTGCTCAGCCGGATGTCGGGCGACGGCGAGATCACCGGCTGGCGCGCGGCGGGAATTCCCGGCCGCCGGATCCTGACGCCGGTCTTGCTGTATGCCCTGCTGGGCATGGCGGCCACGGCGGCCTGCTCGCTGTGGCTGACGCCGCTGTCCATCCGGGAGACCTACGCCGTGCTGAACCGCCTGGCGGGGGCGCAGTTGACGGCCGAGATCCGGCCGCGGGTTTTCGAGGAACAGTTTCCCGACACCATCCTTTACGTGGCCGACGTAGCGCCCGGCCCGGTGGTGCGCTGGCGCAAGGTCTTCATCGCCGACCAGCGTCCGCCCGAGCAACGCAGCGCGGGCGGGCAGGAAAAGGGCGAGCTGCCGCGGATCACGCTGGCCGAAGAGGCGCTGGCGGTGGCCGACCACCGGGGACAGCGGCTGCAACTGGCGATGATACAGGGCAGCACGCACGAGGTGGGCAAGAGCCCGGCCGAGTACTACAACACGGTGTTTCCCCGGGGCGAACAGACGCTGGTCGCCTCCCGTCCGGATGAGCTGCGGGCCCGCACCTACAGCGAGATGGACACCGTGCCGTTGTGGGCCGAGGCCCGCCGTTCCCTGGAGGCGCGCATCGAGCTGCACCAGCGACTGGCGCTGCCGCCGGCCTGCCTGCTGCTGGCGCTGGTGGCGGTGCCGCTGGGCGTGTCCTCGCGCAAGGGGAGCCGCTCCTCGGCCGTGGTGCTGACGGCCGGGCTGGCGTTCCTTTATTACATGGGTCTGATCAGCCTAATCGGGCTGGCCCGGCAGGGGGTGCTGCCGGTGGAGGCGGCGGTGTGGACTCCCAACGCGGTGCTGGCGGCGGCCGGCACGGTTTGGGTCGGGCGGTTGGAGAGGCCCGGGGAGCGGGACTGGGTGCGTGCGATCGCGAGCCGGTGGGAAGGCTGGCGGGCGCGGCTGGGGGGTCTCTGGCAGGCCGCTCCGGCCGCCCGGCGGAACGGGTTCGGTTTGAGCCGGCTGGCTTCGGTCCCGCAGATCCTGGACACCTACATTCTTTCCTCCTTTCTGTTTTATTTCGCCGTGCTGCTGGCCGGCTTCGTGCTGATGACGCACGTGTTCACCTTTTTCGAGCTGCTGAGCGACATCATCCGCCACCGCATCCCCATGTCGCGCGTTCTGACTTACCACGTCTTTCTGACGCCCAAGCTGATCTACGACGCCGCCCCGGTGAGCGTGCTGGCGGCGGTGCTGGCGAGCTTCGGGGTGCTCAGCAAGCACAACGAGGTGACGGCCTTCAAGGCCTGCGGCATCAGCCTGCGCCGGCTGGCCTGGCCCGTACTGGCGGCCAGCGCCCTGCTCAGCGTGGGGCTGTTCGCCTTCGACCACTATCACGTGGGCAAGGCCAACCGCGTGCAGCACGCCATCCGCAACGAGATCAAGGGCCGCCCGGTGCAGACCTATCTGCGGCCGGATCGCAAGTGGATCATGGGCCACGGGCCGCGGATTTACTACTACAAGTACTTCGACCAGGTCGAGGGCCTGATGGCCGGGGTGACCGTTTACGAACTGGAGTGGGAGCCTTTCCGGCTGCGCCGGCACATCTGGGCCGAGCGGGCCCGCTGGTCCCCCGCCTTGAAAACCTGGATCTTCGAGGACGGCTGGACGCGTGACATCCGGGGCATCCGCGAGACGAACTTCTTCGCCTTCCAGGCCGCCACCTTTCCCGAGCTGGACGAGCCGCCGGCTTACTTCTTGAAGGAATTCAAACCGGACGAGCAGATGAACTTCCGCGAGCTGGCCGCCTACATCGCCGAACTCGAGCAGAGCGGCTTCGACACCACGCGCCTGCGGGTGCAGTTCTTCCAGAAGTTCGCCGTGCCGCTGTTCGCCTTGATCATGGCGCTGATCTCGATTCCCTTCGCGTTCCTGACCGGCCCGCGGGGCGCCATGGCCGGGGTGGGAGTCAGCTTCGGCATCGCCATCGCCTACTGGGCGGTGAGCAAACTCTTCGAGCAAGTGGGCAACCTGAACCAGCTTCCGGCCGCGCTGGCCGCCTGGTCGCCCGACGCTCTGTTCGGCCTGGCGGGCGTGTATCTGATGAGCCGCATGCGGACCTGAGGCGGGCGTGGCCCGCGGGCCCTCGGCTATACTGGGAACTACAGGAGTTTCCCGGCTCTATGTTCGATCTTTTCCGCAGCCGCGCCCGGCTGGTGCGCTACGGGTTGGGCGCCCTGTTGTTGCTGGTGGCGATCTCGATGGTGGTCACTCTGATCCCCGGCTGGGGCAGCATCCCGACCGAGCGGGACCAGCCGGTGGCCGAGATCGGCGACGAGGTGCTCACCCAGCGCGAAGCGCAGCTCCAGATCCAGGCCGCCATGCGCAACCAGGCTTTCCCCAGGGAGCTGGCCTACATCTATATCCCGCAGTTGATTGATCAGATGATCACCGAGCGGGCCCTGGCTTACGAAGCCCAGCGGCTGGGTTTCCGGGTCACGGAAGCCGAGCTGGCCCAGACCATCCGCTCCCTGCTGCCCCAGCTTTATCAGGACGGCAAGTTCATCGGCCAGGAATTCTACGCCAACTACCTGGCGCAGCAGAATCTGACCATCCCCCAGTTCGAGGCCAACGTCCGCAAGCAGATGCTGCTGACCCGCTTGCAGAACCTGGCGGCCGAGGGCGCCATCGTCAGCCCCGAGGAGGTCGAGCGCGAGTACCGCCGCCGCTTCCAGAAGATCAAGCTGGACTACATCGCGATTCCGGTCAGCAAGCTGAGGGCGGAGATCAAGCCGACCGACCAGGATCTCCGGACCTATTTCCAGCAGAACCGGGTCTCCTTCCAGATCCCGGAACAGCGCAGCTTCGACCTGCTGGTGATTGACGAGCTCAAGGTGGGCGAGCGCATCCAGCTTCCCGAAGCCGAGCTGCGCCGCGCCTACCAGGCGGACCTGGAAAAGTACCGCACGCCCGAACGCGTCCAGGTGCGCCACATCCTGCTGAAGACCGCCGAGAAGCCCAAAGAGGAAATCCCCAAGATCCGGGCCCGGGCCGAGGAGTTGCTCAAGCAACTGCGCGGCGGGGCGGATTTCGCCGAGCTGGCGCGCAAGAATTCCGAGGACGCCGGTTCGGCCGGCAAGGGTGGCGATCTGGGCTGGATCGTGCGCGGCCAGGCGGTGAAGGCTTTCGAGGACGCGGCCTTCTCGCTCAAGCCCAAAGAGCTTTCCGGCGTGATCGCCACCGAGTACGGCTTTCACATCCTCCAGGTGCTGGACAAGGAACAGGCCCGGCTGAAGCCTTTCGCGGAGGTCAAGGACGAGATCGCCCGCGGGCTGAAGCGGCAGCGGGTCTTCGAGCTGATGCAGAGTCTGGCCGATCAGGCCGCCGCGGAATTGAACAAGACGCCGCAGCAGGCCGCCGAGGTGGCGGCGCGTCTGGGCCTGCCTCTGATCCGGGTGGAGAAGGCGAGCGCGGGCGAGCCCATCGCCGGGTTGCCCTCGGGCAGCCAGCAGATCCACGAGGCTCTGGCCGGGCTGCAAAAGGGCCGGGCTACGCCCCCGATCCAGATCGAAGCCAACAAGCTGGCGGTAGCGGTGCTGCGGGAGGTTTTCCCGGCGCGCCCGGCCGAGCTGGCTGAAGTCGAGAGCCGGGTGCGCGAGCAGTTCATCAACCAGAAGGTGCAGGAGTTGCTGGAGCGGCGGGCGCGCGAGATCATGGAGCAGGCGCAGGCCGCCGGGGGCGACTTGAAGAAAGTGGCTCAGGCGACCGGCTTCCAGTTCCGGAGCACGCAGGAATTCGGCCCGGACGGGGCGGCCGACGGCATCGGCCCCGCCAGCTCGGTGGCCGAGGGCTTCACCAAGCAGGTGGGCGAACTGTTCGGCCCGGTGGCCCTGGGGGATCAGCGCTTCATTTGCAAGGTGGCGGCCCGCACCACTCCCGACATGAGCAAGCTGGCCCAGGAGCGGCAGGCGATCCTCACCGAACTGAAAGGGCGGAAGGCCCGGGAGCGCAACGAGCTGTTCATTGACTCGATCCGCACGCGGCTGGTCCGCGAAGGGAAGGTCAAGATCCACGAGGACGTGATTCGCCGGCTGGCTTCCTCTTACGCCGGCTGAGGCGGCCCCCCGTTCTCCGGGATGACGGGATGCTCGAAGCCCTGATCGAGTTTTTGCGGACCCTGACCACGCCCGAGCGGCTCATCCGCCTGCTCACCACCGTGCTGACCGGCTGGCTGGGCTACGCCTTGCTGTTCGGCGTGGTGTTCGCGGAAACCGGCCTGTTGACCGGGTTCTTCCTGCCGGGGGACTCCTTCCTTTTCACGGTCGGCGTGGTGGCCGGGGCGGGCCAACTGAGCTTGGGTTGGGTGTGGGCGGTGCTGATGACGGCGGCCATCCTGGGCGATTCCACCGGCTACTGGCTGGGGCGGCGCACCGGCCGGATGATCTTCCGCCGCCCGGACTCGCGCTTTTTCAAACGCGAGCACCTGGTGCGCTCGCAGCAGTTTTACGAACGTTACGGAGGGCGCACCATCGTCTACGCCAAGTTCCTGCCCATCCTGCGGACCTTCGTTCCTTTCCTGGCGGGGGTCTCGGGAATGCGCTACAGGCGCTTCGTGATCTTCAGCGTGTGCGGCGTGGTCGGCTGGGTGGCGGCCGTGACGACGCTCGGTTACGCGCTGGGGGGTGTGCCCCTGGTGCGGCGGCACTTCGAGAAGGTCATCCTGCTGATCATCGCGCTGTCGCTGATCCCGGTGATTTCCGAATCGCTGCGCGCGCGGCGCAAGCCGGCCCCCGAACCGGTCGCGGCCGGGCCCTCGGCTCCGGAAGCCCCCTGAGCCCTCAGCGCGCGTAGAGCGGCGCCACCGAAACCAGACCCAGCCCGATGGCGAACAGCGCCAGCATCACGGCCAGCAGCATCTTCACCAGACCGGAGGCGCCCCGGAACTCCTTCCAGGCCAGCAGGCCCCAGAGGGCGCTGACCAGCGTGGCGCCCTGCCCCAAGGCGTAGCTGATCGCCGGGCCCACCTGCACTTCCCGCGGGGCGCTGGCGGCCACGAAGTTCGAGATGGTCCCCGTGGCCCAAATCATCCCGCCGGCCAGGCCCAGCAAATGCTGGCGGCGCGTTCCCCGGAAGTAGTCCAGGATCTCCACCGGCTCGCCCTCGACCGGCAGGTTCATGAAGAACAGGTTGAACACGAAGGTCGAGAAGAACACGCCCAGTGCGAAGATGAAGGCGATGGCGTAAGGGCCCATGCCCGATTCGCCGCGCTTGCCCAGCTCCACCAGGGGATAGAAGGAGCCCATCAGCAGCCCGGCGGCCAGGCTCAGCAGGATGCCCTTCCAGCTCGCTTTCGGAATCGTGCTGCGGCTCAGGCCGGCCTTGATGCGCTGTTTGGCCAGCGCCAGGGCGTGGGTCCGATAGGCCGCGGCATCCACCACGATGGCCGCCACCACGATCGCCACGCCGGCGAACAACAGGGTGGGATTGCCTTGCGGATTGATGGCGTAGTTCCAGACCACGCCGATGATCAGCGCCAGCCCGATGCCCACGGGGAAGGCCACCGCCAGCCCGGCCACCGAGATGGCCGCCACCAGCAGCATGTTGGCCAGGTTGAAGACCACGCCGCCGGCCAGGCCGAAGGCCATGTTGCGCAGGCCGGCGCGCATCAGGTCGTCCAGGAACAGAAAGCCGTCGAAGCCCAGCGAGCCGAAGGTGAAGGCGGCTGCGACGGCGGCCGCCAGCACCCCCAGGGCGTAGTCGTAATAATACAGTTCGAAGCGCCACTTGCCGGCCAGCTTGTAGGTGTTGGCCCACGATCCCCAGCAGAGCATGGACAGCAGGGTCAGCAGCAGCGCGCTGGTGTAGCTATCCGGCAGGACCACGGTTCCTCCTGGGCAGAATGCCGAGGTTACAACGGGGGCGGCAAGCCGGTCAAGCCGGGCATTAGCCGGGCGGTCCGGTCATGCCACAATGGTTCGAGGAGCACGGCGATGTTGGTTCGCGCGATGTGGGCACTGCTGGCCATCGGCGGCCTGGCCGCCGCCGACACGCTGACCCTGCGCAACGGCAAGACGGTCCAAGGCACGTACCTGGGCGGCACGGCGCGTCAGATTCGCATGGCGGTAGGGGACCGGGTGGAGACCTACGACGTCTCCGAGGTGGCCGGTCTGCAGTTCGAGGTCCCGCCCGCCTCGACCCCGGCCAAGACGATTGCAGCGGTCCAGCCCGCGGCGCCGGCGGCCGAGGCGGCCGAGATCCCCGCCGGCACGACGCTGGTGGTGCGCATGATTGACAGCGTGGATTCCGAGGTGAACCGGGTGGGGGAGACCTTCCGGGCCAGTCTGGATGAGCCGGTGATCGCGGGGGGCAAGACCCTGATCCCCGCGGGAGCGGACGTGACGGTGAAGCTGGTCGAGTTGAAGGAGCCCGGCCGGCTGACCGGCGGCGGGCAGCTTACCCTGGACTTGGAGTCCGTTACGGTGGGGGGCAACAAGATCGCGATCTCGGCCGGGGAGGTGACCCAGGCCGGGCGCTCCCGGACCGGGCAGTCGGCCAAAGTCATCGGGGGCGTGGCCGCCCTGGGCGCCATCATCGGGGCGGTGGCGGGCGGCGGACGGGGCGCGGCCATCGGAGCGGCCTCCGGGGCGGGCGCGGGCACGGCCATCCAGGTGCTGACCTCGGGGCCGCGGGTGCGCATTCCCTCGGAGACCCGGCTGACCTTCACGCTCCAACAGGCGGTGCGGTGGTGAACGCGGCGCGTCCCACGGCGATTGTGACGGGGGCCAGCCGCGGCATCGGCCGGGGCATCGCCCTGGAGCTGGCCCGCACCCATCAGGTGATCGGCACTTACCGCGGGCGGCGCGACGCGGCCCAGTCGCTTCAAGCCGAGGCGGGGGTGGAGATCTTCCGCTGCGACGTCCGCTCGGCGGCCGATCGCCAGGCGCTGATCGAGTTCGCCCGGCAGCGGTTCGGGCGCCTCGACCTGCTGGTCAACAACGCGGGCATGGCGCCGCGCGAGCGGCGCGACATCCTGGAGGCCGGCGAGGAGAGCTTCGAGGAAGTGATGGCCACCAACCTGAAAGGCCCCTATTTCCTGACCCAGTTGGCCGCGCGCTGGATGCGGGAGCAGGGGGGCGGCGGCAGAATCGTCTTCGTCAGCTCGATCTCGGCCTACACGGCCTCGGTGAACCGGGGCGAGTATTGCATTTCCAAGGCCGGCTTGAGCATGGCGGCGGCGCTTTGGGCCCAGCGGTTGGCGGCCGAAGGGATCCAGGTTTTCGAGGTGCGGCCGGGCATCATTCGCACCGACATGATCGCTGCGGTCGAGAAGCAGTACGAGGAACGGATCGCGGCCGGCTTGCTGCCCCAGCGGCGCATGGGCGAGCCGCGCGACGTGGCGCGGGCGGTGCGGGCGATCGCCGACGGCCTGCTGGATTACTCGACCGGCCAGGTGCTCAATGTGGACGGCGGCTTCCACTTGCGCTCGCTGTGAGCCTTAGGCGCGGGGCTGCGCCGTGCTATAAGACTAGAGGGACTGATCGGTTCGGGAGCGAGGACGGTCATGAAAAAGGTTTTCTACGGCTGGTACGTGGTGGCGGCCGCCTTTCTCACCTTCGGCCTGGCGGTGGGCTGGCCCTACTACAACATCTCGTTCTTCTACGACTATTTCGAGAAGACCTACGGCTGGTCGAAGGCGCAGATCACCTTCGGATTCCCGCTGGCGGCGCTGCTGACGCTGTGGGTGGGGCCGGTGCTGATCCCGCGCTTCAGTCCGCGCAAGCTGATCGTGGTGGGCACCGGGCTGACCTGCCTGACGTTCCTGGGCTTCGGCAACATGGGCGGCAACATTTACGTGTACTGGGCGCTGTGGTTCCTTTACACGGTGGGCTACCTGCTGTCGGGTCCCATTCCCCACCAGATCATCGTCTCCCAGTGGTTCCGGGCCAAGCGCGGGCGGGCCATGGGAGTGCTGTATGTCGGCGTCGGGCTGATCGGCTTCCTGGGCTCGTTCGTGGTCAAGCCGCTGACCGAGAGCACGAACTTCCACACCGCCCTGATGGTGATGGGGCTGGCGCTGCTGCTGGCCTGGCCGCTGGCGATTCTGGTGCATCGCGACCGTCCGGCGGAGAAAGGCCTCTACCCGGACGGGGCGGCTTCCCCGCCGGCGGAGATCTCGGTCCGCTCGCACAGCTTCCGCTTCCTTCTGAGCCGCTATCCCTTCTGGCTGCTGCTGGTGGGCAGCGCCTGTTCGATCGGCTCGATCGGGGCGGTGAACTTCCACATGAAGTTCGTGTTTCTGGACCAGATGACCGTCAGCCCGCAGGATCCCCAGTTCCAGCCGCTGCTGAACTCGACCTGGCGGGCGGCCTCGATGATCATCCTGGCCTCCTCGATCGCCGGGCGGCTGGTGATCGGCCTGCTCTTCGACAAGCTGAACAAGAAGCTGGTGATGATGGGCAGTTACTTCCTGTCCGCCCTGACCATCCCCATTCTGTTGACGGTGCGGCCGCCGGAGACTCCCTGGGTGTTCGCGCTGCTGTTCGGCTTCGCCATGGGCGCCGATTACATGCTGATTCCGCTGATGGCGGCCGAGCTGTACGGAGTGAACTCGCTGGCCCGCTGCATGGCGATCATCCTGCCGGTCAACACCATCACCCAGACCTGGTTCCCCTACCTGGTGTCGGTGATCCGCGAGAGCTTCGGCTCCTATTCGGTGGCCATGGGGGTGGTGGTCTTCGGCGTGGCGTTGATGAGCGGGGTGGCGATCGCGCTGCTGCCCATGCGCGAGCGGGAGCGGGCCGCGGCGGTGGTGAGCAGCCCCGAGCCGACGCCCGCCCGGCGCTGAGGCCGCCCGGCCGTTCCGGGCCATGACCGGCTGCAAGTTCTGCCAGATCGTGGCCGGCGAGCTGCCGGCCGATATCGTCTGCCGGGACGAAGTCTCGGTGGTGTTTCTGGACCACCGCCCGCTGAAGCCGGGGCATTGCCTGGTGGTTCCCCGCGCCCATTACGCCACGTTGGCCGAGGCGCCCCGGGAGCTGCTCGGCCCGCTGTTCTGGACCGCGCAGTTGATCGCCCGGGCCCTGGAGGAGGGCCTGCGGGCCGAGGGCAGCTTCGTGGCGATCAACAACCGGGTCAGCCAGAGCGTGCCCCACCTGCACATCCACGTAGTGCCCCGGCGGCGCAAGGACGGCTTGCGAGGATTCTTCTGGCCCCGGGAAAGCTACCGGGATCGCGAGGAGCAACTGGGTTACCTGCGAGCCTTGCAGGAGGCGGTCGAACGGCTGCGGGCCTCAGCGCCTAGCGGATGAACTCGAGCCGGACCCGGCGGGGGATCAACCCCGCCTCCCAGCCCAGGTCGAGGAGCTTTTGGGCGGCCTGCGCGACCTGCTCGCCGCAGTCCAGCGTGTATTGGTTGACGTACATGCCGACGAATTTCTCCGCCAGGCGGGCGTCCATCTCGCGAGCGAACTGCATGGCGTAGTTGAGCGCCTCCTCGTGGTGATCGAAGGCGTAGCGAATGCTCTCGCGCAGCAGCCGGCAGCACTCGGCCTGGACCTCGGGCGGCAGGGAGCGCAGCAGGGCGGTGGCCCCCAGGGGCAGGGGAAGCTGGAAGCGCTGCTTGAACCAGGCGCCCAGATCGGCCACCCGGTGGAAACCGCCCCGGGCGTAGGTCAACTGCCCTTCGTGGATCACCAGGGCCAGATCCACCGAGCGCTCGCGCAGGGCTTCCAAGACCGCGTCGAAGGGAACCACGACCGGCTCGACATCGGGTTCCATCAATCGGAGGACCAGGTAGGCGGTAGTCAGCTTGCCCGGCACCCCCACCCGGCGGCCGCGTATCTGTTCGGGCGAGCAAGGGGTGTTGGCCACCAGCAACGGGCCGTAACCGTCGCCCACGCTGGAGCCGCTGGCCGCCAGCACATAGCGGTCGGCCACGTAGGGATAGGCGTGGTAGGACAGCGCGGTCATCTCGTAGCAGCCCTGCTGCGCCTTGGCGTTCAGGGTCTCGATGTCGGCCAGCACGTGCGAGAAGCTTACCCGGCCCGAGCGAATCTTGCGCGTGGCCAGCCCGTAGAACATGTAGGCGTCGTCGGAGTCCGGGCTATGGGCACAAGTGATGGGGATCGCGGGGGGCGCAGACATGGGTCTCGGCGAACCGATCCCAACACTATAGCAGGGCGCGCGCGGGGGAAAACAAGTCCTTCGGGGCCGCCCGCCGCGCCCCGGCCCTTGGGCCGGCGGGGGCGAGACGGGTTTTCAGCCGCGGCCCAGCTCGTCGGCCAGCCGGAGCAGGGCGGCCTCGAAGCGCGCCACCTCGGACTCCAGCTCGAGCGCCGCCCGTTGGGCCTCGCTCAACCGGCCTTCCCGCGCCAGCAGCTCCAGGCGCCGGGCCGCTTCGAAGGCCGTCCCTGCGCCCAGGTTGCCCACGCAGCCTTTCAAGGTGTGCGCGGCGCGCGCCAGGGCCGCGGCGTCGCCGGTCTGGACCGCCGACCGGATCTCGCCCAGCAGATGCTGCCGCTGATCGGAGAACATCTCCGCCAGCTCCCGCAGGAAACCGGCATCCTCGCCGATGCGGTCGAGCAATTCCTCCCGGTCCAGGATCTTCCCCGAGGGTTCCACGTCCGCAGCCGCCTCGACCAACTCATCGGCGGCCGGAGGGCAAGCTTGAGGGCGGTGCGCTTCAAGGCTCCCGCTCGAGCCGCAGGCGGATCAGCTCCAGCAGGTTCTTGATCTGGCGCAGGTCGTTCTCGATGCGAATCACCTTCCAGATCACCACCGCCAGCACGGCGTAAAAGACCACCGCTTGAATGGCCGTCATCAGCAGGTTGATCATGTCGGTCGGCGCCATATTCGGAGTCCTCCGGGCGGGCTCGGCGGGGCGCGAGGCCGCCTTCAGCGCATTATCGCCCAAGCCGCCTCGCGGAGGGCCGGTGACCGCACGGGAGGAGGAATTTCTCCAGCGCCTGCAACGAGCTGGGGATCTCGGGTCGCCGGCCTGCGGCGCCCGGGCGGCTAGCCTGGGATTGCAGAGAGAGCCCGGCCCTTCTGACCACCCTGCGTCGGACCTGCCTGGAACTCCTCAGCGGCATCCCACCCGCTCTATAAGAGAGCGTCCCTCACCCCACCCGCCGGGCTCCCTCTGCGCTCGGCCGGCTTCAAACCAGCCCGACGTGGAGGGTGACGATGCCGCCGCTCAGTCTCTCGACGTGCACCCGGGAGAAACCCGCCCGGCGCATCTCCTCCCTGAACTGTTCGGCGGAAGGAAAGCGGCGCACCGACTCGGGCAGATAGCGGTAGGCATCGGGCGCGCCCGAAATCAGGCCTCCCAGCAGGGGCAGCCAGAGGCGCGAGTAGGCGCCGTAAAGGGCCCGCAGCAGCCGCCCCGGCGGATGAGAGAACTCCAGGATCGCCGCCGCGCCGCCGGGCCGCAACAGCCGGCGCATTTCGAGCAACCCGGCGCGGTAGTCCGCCAGGTTGCGGAAGCCGAAGGCGGCGGTGATCAGGTCCAGGGAGCCCTCGGGCAGGGGAACGCGGAGGGCGTCCCCCTCGATCAGGAGGGCCTGCGGCAGTTTGCGCCGGGCGCGGGCCAGCATGGGGCGGCAGAAATCGCAGCCCAGCAGCAGGGGGCG
>JBBIMA010000024.1:12429-60090 GCA_037444625.1 Solibacteraceae bacterium | reverse complement strand
CGATATCAATGTTGCCCTTGAAGTAAGCGCCGTCCTCGATGATGATGCGCCCGGTCTTGATGTCTCCCACCAGCCTGGCGTCCTTGCGTATATCCATCCGCTCGGTGGCTTCGACGTTGCCGTTGACCGCGCCCAGCACGACCACCTCGCGGGCCTTGATGCTGGCCTGCAAGCGGCCGTGGGGGCCGATGGTGAGGCGGTTTTCGGGCACCTCGACGGTGCCCTCGATCTCCCCGTCCAGATAGAGATCCTCGCGGCTGAGGATCTGGCCCTTGATGATGACGGACTTGCCGATGGCGGCCACCCCGCGAGGCAGCTCGGACTCAGCGGGCTTGGGGGCCGGCGGCGGCGCCGGTTCCCGAACCGGCTCGGGGATGGAAGGGGCCGGCGACGGGGGCCTCGGGGCGAATTCCTCTTCCTTGCGCTTGGTCCACATGCGGGCGTCTCTCCCTGATGGCGGAACTGCCAAAGACCTATACTATAAGGCGGTCGGGGCGCAAGGCAATGCCGGCGCGAAGCCGGGCGGCGGAGCGCCCGGGACGCATCCATGATCAGGCGCATCGCCATCACGCCGCTCTCCGACAACGTAGTGCGCGAGCCCGACCTGCTGGCCGAGTGGGGCCTGGCCTTCTGGATCGAGGCCGACGGGCGGCGCATCCTTTTCGACACCGGCGCGGGCCGGGTCCTGGAACACAATGCGCGCCACCTGCACGCGCCCATCGAAACGGCCGAGACGGTGGTGCTCAGCCACGGCCACTACGACCACAGCGGCGGGCTGGCGGCGGTTCTGAGCCGGGCCCGGCGGCCCGAGGTGTGGGTGCATCCGGCGGCCTTTCAGGCCAAGTACTCTCGCCGGGAGCAGGGGCCGGCCCGCTCGATCGGCCTGCCCGAGCTCAACCAGGAGAGCGTGCGCATGCGGGCGCGCGCCTTGCACTGGACCGAGGGGCCCGCCCAGATCGCCGAAGGTATCTGGATCACGGGCCAGATTCCGCGCGCCAACGACTTCGAGGACACCGGCGGACCGTTTTTCCTGGACGAAGAATGCCGCCTGCCCGATCCGCTGACCGATGATCAGGCGCTGTGGATGGAAACCCCCGAAGGGTTGGTGGTGGTGCTGGGCTGCGCCCACTCGGGCGTAGTGAACACGCTGGACTACATCACGCGGCTCAGCGGCGGCCGGCGCATCCGGGCGGTGCTGGGCGGGATGCATCTGGTGCGCGCTCGCCCGGAGCGCATCGGGCGAACCCTGGAGGCGCTGGAGCGCTACGCGCCGGATCTGATCGCGCCGGGCCACTGCACGGGGTGGAAGGGGACCAGCGAGCTGGCGGCGCGCTTCCCCGGGCGCGTGACCGAATCCGCCGTGGGAACGCCCTTCCGGTTCGACTCCTGAGGCGCACGCCCGACAGAGACCACGGGCGCCGCCCCGACGCGGCCCGCGCGAGGCCTATTTCTTGGCCGGGTAGCCGACGGTCTGGGCGTAGAGCACGCGTTGCTCGGGCGCCAGGCGCAGGGTCTTGGCCAGAGCTTCGCGGTCCGGCGTGTGGAACCAGGCGGCCAGCCCTTCGGAGGCGCAGAACAGGTAGACGTTCTGGCCGATGAAGCCCACATCGGCGTTGGTGAAGGCGATCTGAAGCTCGGGTTGCTGCACCTTGGCGAACTTGCCGGTGTCGCTGACGTAGATGAGGGTGAGAGGCGCGGCGGCCACCGCGGGCCTTCGCCCGGCCTGAGCGCGGATGTCGGAGGCGAGAACCGGATCGAGGCGGTGGGTGAGAGCCGCGTAGCGGTAAACGCCCTCGGGCAAGGCGAGGTAGATTTCGATCTCCTGGAGGTTCATAGCCGAAGGCGCGGTCCTTCCGGGCCGTCCCATGGGGCCTTCGGGGCGATTGACCCCGAAAGCCGCCCAGAGCAGGTTGGAAACGGTCTGCCAGGGGAGTTTGTCCGGAGCGATCTCGCGCGTGGTCCTGCGCAGCCGCAGGGCTTGCATGAGAGGCTTGCCGCCGTCGGTCTCCGGCTTGGGCAAAGTGATGGGTTGAAGCTCGGGGGCCGAGGCGCGGGCGGCAGGGCGCAGTGCGGCCAGAACGGGCAGAGTCTTCATGAGCGATCGTCGGTTCATGCGGTGCTCCTGAATCAAGAGACTTTCCTCCTAAAATATAGCGGGCGGAGCGGAGCCGCGCCGGGCGGTGCAGTAAGATGATCGAGAACCGGATCGAGGGTATCATGAGGAACGCGATGCTGCTGGTGCTGGCGTGGGCGGCGACCGCCGCCGCGCAGAAGACCCCCTACCGCGAGCTCTCAATGGCCGCGCTGCGCGACAAGATCGCGGGCGGCTGGGCGGGCCAGATGATCGGGGTGAGTTTCGGGGCGCCGACCGAGTTCCGCTTCCGGGGAAAGATCAACGAGGGGGAGCTGCCGAAGTGGAGGCCGGAACGGGTCCGAAACGCGCTCAATCAGGACGACCTGTACGTGGACATGACCCTGGCCCGCGTGCTGGACGAGAAGGGCCTGGATGCGAGCACGGAGGATTTCGGGGCCATGTTCCGGGGGACGCAATACAGTCTCTGGCACGCCAATCTGGCGGCGCGGCGGAACCTGCGCCGGGGGATTCCGGCGAAGCTGGCGGGGCATCCGCGCTACAACGCGCACGCCAACGACATTGATTTCCAGATCGAGGCGGACTTCATCGGGCTGATGGCGCCGGGGCTGTACCGCTCGGCCAACCGCATCGCGCAGCGGGCCGGGCGAGTGATGAACTACGGCGACGGCATTTACGGCGGCATGTTCGTGGCGGCGATGTACGCGGCGGCGTTTTTCGAAAACGATCCGCGGCGGATCGTCGAGACGGGACTGGGGGCGATCCCGGCGGCCAGCCCTTACGGCCGGTTGATCGCCGACGTGCTGGCCTGGCATCGGCAGTACCCGGAGGACTGGCGTAAGGTCTGGCAGCTCATCGAAGAGAAGTGGGACGCCAACGATCCCTGCCCGAGCGGCGCGCTGGAGCCTTTCAACATTGACGCCAAGCTGAACGGAGCCTACATCGCGCTGGGGCTGCTCTACGGGAAGGGAGACTTCGGGCGGACCATCGAGATCGCCACCCGGGCCGGGCAGGACTCGGACTGCAACCCGGCGAGCGCGGGCGGGATTCTGGGGGTGGCGCTGGGTTACGCGGGCCTGCCGGAGGAATTCAAGAGCGGAATTCCCGCCCTCGCGGAAGAGAAGTTCCGCTACACCGATTACTCGTTTCACTCTATCGTCGAGAGCACTCTCCGGCGGGCGCTGGCCCTGATCGAGCGCGCGGGCGGGCGCCGGGAGGGCGACAAAGTGCTGGTGCGCCTGGAGCGTCCCGAACCGCCCAAACTCGAGGTATGGAACTACGGCGTGGCGGCGGAGCGCATCGCGGCGGGCGATGCGCGCTGGAGTTTCCGCGGGCCGTGGCGCACGGAGGAGACGCGGCGCTTCACGGACCATAAAGACGCTCAGGCGGAGATCAGCTTCGAGGGCACGGGCGCGATCCTGACGGGGCCCTATCTGGCCCAGGGAGGCAAGGCCGACGTGTATCTGGACGGCAGGCTGCACCGCACGGTGGACGTCTGCTCGGACGAGAAGGCCGACAAAGGCGGCGAGGCGGTCTGGCACGCCTTCGGATTGAAGCGCGGCCGGCACAGCCTGCGCCTGGTGGTGCGGGGCGAGCCCTACGGCGTCTGCCCGGGGAGCGCAGTCGCACTCGAGGGGCTGGTCGTGTTTCGCTAAGGAGGGCGGATGGGAGCGCTGATCGGGTTGCTGTTGGCCCTGGGGCAGGCCGCCGGGCCGGGCGCCCTCGAGCTGCGCACGCTGGATGACCGGCCGCTGGCGCCGGCGAACTACGGCGAGCGGAAGGGGACGCTGGTGGTGTTTCTTTCCACGCGGTCGGAAGCGACCCGTGCGGCGGCCGAGCGGCTGCGGCGGCTGAACGCGGAGTACCGGCTGCGAGGCGTTCTGCCGGTGGGCGTGTTTCCCAACCGCGCGGAGAGCGGAGCCGAGATCCAGCGCTTCGCGCAGCGCATGGGGTTCGCCTTCCCGGCGTATCGCGACCCGGATGCCCGTGCGGCGCGGCGGCTGGGCGCGCGAGTGACGCCGGAGGCGTTTCTGCTGGACTCGGCCGGGACGGTGGTCTACCGCGGCGCGGTGGGCCCGGAGTTGGAGGAGGCCGTGGCGGCGCTGGCGGCGGGGAGGGCCGTACCGCGCGGTGAGGCCGCGCCCTCAGGAACGCCCATCGGCAGCGCGGCGGAGCTGAGCGAGCCGGAAGATCCCTACGGCTCGGTGTGGTTTTCCTCCGAGTTGATCTTCGAGAAGATTCCGGGGGCGGCGGCCCACCACGCCTCGAGCCTGGTGGAGACGGCCGGCGGCGATCTGCTGGCCGCCTGGTACGGGGGCAGTTACGAATCCTCCGACGACCAGACGCTGTATCTGGCGCGGCGGCCGAAAGGGCAGCGCGCCTGGAGCCGGCCGCAGGCGCTGATCCGCGATACGCTGCAACCCCCGGGCAACGCCGTGCTGTTCCGGGACGGGCGGGGCCGGATCTGGCTGGTGTGGGCGCGGATGGAGGCCCGGCGCCCGCTGCGGCGCGGGGGCGGCTGGTCGGAGTGCCGCTTGTTCCGCCGCTACTCGGAGGATGACGGGGCCGGTTGGAGCCGGGATGAGGAATGGCCGGACTCCATGGGCTGGCTGCCGCGCAATCCGCCCGCGCTGCTGGCCGACGGGACGCTGGTCCTGCCCATGAGCGGCCGGGGCGTTTGGTTCGTTCTGCGTTCGGCGGACCCGGCGGCGGGCTGGACGGCCTCCCCTCCGGTGCGCGGGGGCGGCCAACCCGCCGTGGCGGCGCGGGAGGACGGGTCGCTGCTGGCGTTGCTGCGCGCCGCGCCGCGCATTCTGGCCAGCGAGTCGGGCGACGGAGGGGTGAGCTGGAGCGCGCCGGCGCCCACGTCGTTGAAGAATCCCAACGCGGGCATCGCGCTGCTCCGGCTGAGGGACGGAAGTCTGCTGGCGGCTTTTAACGATAGCGAAAAGGCGCGCACGCCGCTGGTGGTGGCGCGCTCGAAGGACGGCGGGCGTAGCTGGGGCGCGCCGCTGGCGCTGGAATCCAACCCGGGCGAATACTCCTACCCCTGCCTGATCCAAAGCGCCGACGGGCTGATTCACCTCAGCTACACTTTCCGGCGCTACTCGATCAAGCACGTCGAGATGAACGTCGGTTGGCTGGAGCATCTGGAGCGGCCGAACTGAGGCGGCGAGCCCGGCGGATCAGCCAGAGGCCGGCCAGCACCAGGGCCAGCGCCAGCCATTGCTCCAGATAGAGCGGTCCCCAAGAGGGGTTGGCCTGATCGTGGGCCCGCACGAATTCGATCAGGAAGCGGGCGCCGGGGTACAACACCAGATACCAGCCGAGGATCGCGCCCGGGGCGTGCGGGCGCGCGTAGCGGCGGTACAGCAGCAGGAAGATGACCGCTTCGGTGAGGGACTCGTAGAGCTGAGTGGGATGCAGGGGCTGGTGGAGCGGGGTCCCGAAGAGCTGATGGGAGGTCGGATTCCGGAAGGTGACCGCCCAGGGCAGGTGCGTAGGAACGCCCCAGCAGCAGCCCGCCGCGAAGCAGCCCAGCCTCCCGATGGCGTGCCCCAGAGCCAGGGAGGGGGCGAACAGATCGGCGGTCGCCAGGCCGGGCAGGCGTTTGCGGCGCAGGTAAAAAACGGCCGCGAGCAGGGCGGCGATCAGGCCGCCGAAGAAGACGCCGCCGGCTTGCAGGGTGGACAGCGAGACGATCTCGCGCGGGTTGGCGCGGTAGTAATCCCAGTCCAACAAGACCATGAGCAACTTGGCGCCCAGGATGCCGGCCAGGGCGGAGTAGATGCCCAGGTTCAGCACCGCGTCTTTGTCGAGTCCGGCGCGGCGGGCCAGGCGGGCGGCCAGCCAGAGGCCGCTCAAGAAACCGAGGGTGACCAGCAAGCCGTAGGTGGGCAGGAAGAAGTCGCCGATGCGGACGAGCGAAGGCAGCATTCAACGGCTCCCGGCGGGCTCGGGCGAGCGAAACAGATCCAGGGCCACCAGCAGGGCGCCGACGGTGATGGCGGCGTCAGCCAGGTTGAAGGCCGGCCAGCGGAACCGGCCCAGATAGAATTCCAGGAAATCGGTGACCTGGCCGTGCAGCAAGCGGTCGTACAGGTTGCCGAGCGCGCCTCCCAGAATGAGGGCCAGAGGCCCGCGCAGAGCGCGCCCGGCGCCGGGGGAGCGCCAGAGCAGGAAGGTCACCAAGACGACGGCCGCCAGAGAAAGTCCCAACAAGACCACGGTGCGCCAGCCGGGATCGGCGGCGGCCAGCAAGCTGAAGGCGGCGCCCGGATTGCGGGTGTGGACGAGGTTGAAGAAGCCGGGGATCACAGGGACGATCTGCCAGGGCGAGACCTGGTCCTGGATGATCCATTTGCTGGCGCGGTCCGCCAGGAAAACCGCGCCCGCCAAGGCGAAGGCCGGCACGCGGGCGTCCATCTCAGCCCTTCAGGATCTCGCTGACCGCCTGGGCGCAGGCGGGGCAGATGGTGGGCCAGGCCGGGTCGGCGCCTATCTCGGTCGAGTACTTCCAGCAGCGCTCGCATTTGCTCCCGGCGGCGCGCTCGACCTCGACGGCCAGTTCGCCCGGCTGCTGTTCGAGGGAAACTTGGGAAACGATAAAGAGGGCGGGCAACTCGGCGGCGTAGTCGGCCAGCAGGGGGTAGAGGTCTCCGTCGGCCCGCAAACGCACGTGGGCCTCCAAGGGCGCGCCGATGGCCTTCTCGCGGCGAGCTTCCTCGAGGCGTTTGAGCACGGCCTGGCGGACCGCGAGGAGGCGGTCCCAGTTACGGGCGCGGCGGCGGCATTCCTCGTCCAGGCCGCCGCTGAGCTCGGCGGGCTCGGGCAGCAGCGCCAGGTGGACGCTCTCGGGCGCGCCCTGGGGTTTGGCGAAGTGGTCCCAGACCTCCTCGGCGGTGAAGGTGAGGATGGGGGCCAGCAGGCGGACCAGCGCGTAGGTGAGCCTCCAGAGGGCGGTCTGGGCGCTGCGCCGGGCGCGGGAACGGGGCGCGGCGGTGTAGAGGCGATCCTTGAGCACGTCGAAGTACAGGGCGCTCAAGTCGGCGGTGGCGAAATCGTAGGCGGCGTGGTAGACGCGATGGAAGGCGAACTCCTCGTACCAGGCGCGGCAGTCGCGGACCAGCTCCTCGGCGCGGAACAGGATCCACTGGTCCAGTTCGAGCAGTTGGGCGGCGGGCAGGGCGTCGCGGGCCGGGTCGAAGTCGGCCAGATTGCCCAGGGCCCAGCGGAAGGTGTTGCGCAGCTTGCGATAGGCCTCCGAGAGGCGGGTGAGGATGGTCTCCGAGATGCGGGCGTCGTCGGTGAACTCGACCGAGGCCACCCACAGGCGGAGCACTTCGGCCCCGTAACGAGAGATGATCTCCTCGGGGGCGATGTAGTTGCCCAGGGACTTGGACATGGCCCGGCCTTCGGAATCCAGCGTCCAGCCGTGACTGGCGCAATGGCGGTAGGGGGCGGAGTTGCGCAGGCCGACGCCGACCAGCAGGGAGGAGTGGAACCAGCCGCGGTACTGATCGCCGCCCTCGATGTAGAGGTCGCAAGGCCAGGGCAGAGCATTCGCCTCGGTGAGCACGGCCAGATGGCTCGAGCCCGAGTCGAACCACACGTCCAGGATGTCGCTCTCCTTGCGAAAGGAGGCGCCGCCGCAGCGGGCGCAGCGAGCCTCGGGGCCGGCCAGCTCCTCGGCCGGGCGCTCGTACCAGACGTCGGCGCCATGCTGCTGGAACAGAGCCACCACGCGGTCGAGGGTCTTGCGATCGGTGAGGGCTTCGCCGCAGCCCTCGCAATAGAAGATCACGATGGGGACGCCCCAGATGCGCTGCCGCGAGATGCACCAGTCGGGGCGGTTGGCGATCATGTTGGCGATGCGTTCCTGACCCCAGGAGGGCAGCCAGCGCACCTGCCGGACGGCCTCCAGGGCGCGCTCGCGCAAGGCCAGCCGATCCATGCCGATGAACCACTGCTCGGTGGCGCGGAAGATGGTGGGGTTGTGGCAGCGCCAGCAGTGGGGATAGCTGTGGCGGAGCTGCTCCTCGGCCAGCAGAGCGCCGGCTGAACGCAGGATCTCCAGCACCAGGGGATTGGCCTCCCAGACCGTCTTGCCGATGAGGGAGTCGGGCAGCCTGCCGGCGGCGCCTTCGGCGTGGAAGAACTCGCCCGCCGGTCCGACCGGGCAATAGGTGGGGATGCCGTATTGCCGGCAGGTGAGGTGGTCTTCCTGGCCGTGGCCGGGAGCGGTATGCACGGCGCCGGTGCCCTGATCGAGCGTGACGTAGTCAGCCAGCACGCCCAGCGAGTCACGCTGGAGGAAAGGGTGGCGGAAGACGGCGCCTTCCAGAGCGCGCCCGTTGAAGCGCGCCCGCTCCAGGGGCGCCTCCCAGCGGCACTTTTCGGCCGTCGCCTGGGCCAGCTCGGCGGCCACAATGTAAATTTCGCCGGCGACCTCCAGGGCGACGTACTCGAAGGCGGGGTGGAAGGCGACGGCCATGTTGGCCGGGAGAGTCCAGGGCGTCGTGGTCCAGATCAGGACGAAGACCCGGCGGCCGGCGAGGGCGGGGTCCAGGCGGGCGGGATCGGAGGCCAGCGGGAAGCGGACCCAAATCGAAGGGCTGGCGTGATCCTCGTACTCGACTTCGGCCTCGGCCAGAGCGGTGCGGCAGTGGATGCACCAGTGCACCGGCTTGAGGCCCTTGTAGACGTAGCCGCGATCCAGGAACTCGACGAAGGCGCGGGCGATGGCGGCCTGGTAATCCGGGCTCATGGTGAGGTAAGGCTGTTCCCAGCGGCCGAAGACGCCCAGGCGCTTGAAATCGCGGCGCTGGACCTCGACCCAGTACTGGGCGTAGCGGCGGCACTCCCGGCGGATCTCGACCGGGCTCATCTGCGCCTTGCGGGGGCCCAGTTCGCTGTCCACTTTGATTTCGATGGGCAGGCCGTGGCAGTCCCAACCCGGAATGAAGGGGGCGTCGTAGCCCGCCATGCTCTTGGACTTGACGATGAAATCTTTCAGGATCTTGTTGAAGGCGGTGCCGGCGTGGATGGTGCCGTTGGCGTAGGGCGGCCCGTCGTGCAGGACGTAGAGCGGCCGACCGGCGCGCGCCTGGCGGATTTTCTCATAGAGCCGCTGCTGCTCCCAGCGGGCGAGCATCCGGGGCTCGAGCTTGTGCAGGTCCGCCTTCATGGGAAAGGCGGTGCGCGGCAGGTTGACGGTTTTCTTCAGGTCCACACGATCGGGTTGCATGTTCCAGGGGAGACAACTATTATAGCGGGGCCCCGGCCGGGCTCCCGCTTCGGATCGCCTACCGGCCGAACCAGGAAGTGCCCGGAAGCTGGGCGCGGCGGGCCGCCTCGTCGTTCATTTCGACCCCCAACCCGGGACGCTCCGGCAGGCGGATGAAGCCCTGTTCGATGATGTCGCCCTCGCGCACGAAGTTGCGCCACAACTCGAGCCGCGACAGCCAGTGCCACTCCAGGATGAGGAAATTGGGGATGGCGGCGCAAACGTGGCAGGAGGCCATCGTGCCGATGGGAGAGACCACGCAATGGGGCGCCACAGGGACGTAGTAGGTGTGGGCCATGTCGGCGATTTTGCGCCCCTCCAGCAAGCCGCCGCACTTTTGAAAATCGGGCATGAGGATGTCGGCCGCCTGCTTTTCCAGGACCTGGCGGAAGCCGTGGCGAAGGAAGAGGTTCTCACCGCAGCAGATGGGGGTACTGGTGGAAGCGCGCACCTCGCGGAGGGCGTCCACGTTTTCCGGCGGAACCGGCTCCTCCAGCCAAAGCAGGCGGAAGGGCTCCAGCTCGCGGGCCACGCGCTTGCCTGTGACCAGGTCGTAACGGCCGTGCATGTCGGCGGCCAGATCCACGCGGGCCGGCAGGGACTCGCGCATGAAGCGGACCTTCCGGACCATGCCGTCAATCTCGGCGTTGGAGGCGGTCCAGTTGACGCGGTCCCAGCGCATGGGGTCGGCGGCATCGTCCAAGTCAATCTTGACGGCGGTGAACCCCAGCTCCAGCATCCGGCGGATCTTCTCGGCCGCTTGGGGATCGTCCGGGCGGTTGGTCTGCGAGTCGCAGTACAGGCGGATGCGCTCGCGCACGCGGCCGCCGAGCAACTGCCAGACAGGCAGGCCGAGAGCCTTGCCGGCCAGATCCCAGAGCGCGATTTCGACCGCCGAGAGGGCGGCCACGTACTGGCCGGCCTGCGCCCCGGCGAAGATCCCGGCCGTGCGCAGGCGCTCGAACAGGAACTCCACATTGAGGGGGTCCTGGCCGAGCAGGGCGCTGCGGAAGCCGGCCACCAAGGGCACGCCTCCGGCGACGGCGTCGGTGGCTTCGCCCTGGCCGATCAAACCCTGGTCGGTGTACAGGCGGACGTGCAGTTGCAGGCCGTGGGCGCGGACCACGGCGGTGCGCACGTCGGTGATCTTGAGCCGGGGACGCCGGTAGGGAGAGGCGGACGATTGCACGGCGGCCCAGAGGCGTGGGAGGCTGAGCGCCCCGGCCGACCCGGCGGCGCGACCAAGGAAGCTCCTGCGCGTGCAGCGATCCATCGGTTGACTCCGGCGGCCGCCCGGGGGGCCGGGCGGGACGCAATTCCGGGGTATTGTACTACTGGAAGGCGGGATCGGCGAGGCCCAAGGCTGCGCACACGGCCCGCCGGAGCGCTTCGGGGCTGAAGGGCTTTCCCAAGTAGCCGGCCAGGGGGCCCGGCCAGCCTTCCGGACCGGCATCCGACATCGCGATGGTCTTCATTCCGGGCCGGGAGAGGAGGCGCTGGACCAGCTCGGGGTTCTGCGCCTCGGGCATCAGCGTGTCAATCAGGACCAGATGGATGGGCCCGGGGTGCCGCTCGCAGATGCGGACCGCCTCCCGAACGGAGCGGGCTGGGAGGACCTGATAGCCGTCGCGGTCGAGAATGAGGCGGATGAGGCGGAGGAGCTGAGGCTCCTCGTCCACCACCAGGATAGTCGGCACCACTTCCGTGCTCATCGGGAAACTTTCATGGCTCGCCGTTACCGGCGGCGGATACCTCATCGCGCCCCTCCAGGTGACGCCCTCGAGAACCCCGGCCTTAGGCCGGGGCGGGAAAACCGGGCGGACCGCGCCAGCCTTGCCGCCCGCACAGCCGGCCTGGCGCGGCGCCCGACCCGCCCGGTCTGCCGCCCCTGTCTCGACCACCGGGCGTGCGGCGTCCCGGCGGCGCCGCCCGCGGTTTCCCCGCTGCCGACCGCTTGGGCGGGCCGCAGCCCGGTTTGGAGAAAGGGTGTTCACTACACAGTGAATCGCCGGCGGCGAGCGTTACAAGAAAAAATGCACTCGCCGCCCGCGGCGGGCTCGGCGGGGCGGTGCGGGCCGCGGCGCCTGAGGTGAACGCTAGAACGGCTCGGCGCGGCTATAGAGCTGGAAGGCGCCCCAGTAAAAAGGTTTGCTCCAAGCGCTGCGGCTCGCAATCAGAGCGCGCTTGGCGGTTCGCAGGGCCTCGGCGGGAGGCCGGCCGGCGGCCAGCTCTTCATAGAGCCCCTCCATCAAGGCGGCGGTCGAGCTGTCGTGCACGTCCCAAAGGCCGGCGATGACGTTGCGCGCTCCGGCCTGCAAGAAAGCCCAGGCGAAGCCCACCAGGCCCTCGCCGGAGTACAGCCTGGCGCCCGCGCCCCGGCAGGCCGAAAGGGTCACCAGGCGGGCAGCCAGGGGGATAGCGACCACATCGCGCGCGTACAGCTTGCCGGCCTCGGGGCGGGCGGCCAGGATCACGGCGGAATCCAGCGGGTTGTCCGGGCTGGCGACGGCGTGCGCGGCAAAGTGGATCAGGGAGAAATTCGCCGGGTCGGCCTGAGCGTAAGCGGCGGGATGGGCGGCGGGCCCGGTCAGCACCTTGTGCCCGCTGCCCGCAAAGCGGCGGCGAATGCCTTGGATCTCACGCTCGACCTCGGGCAAGCGGGGGAACTGCTCGCTGGCGGGGGAAGGATCCCCGATCAGCAAGAGCGAATCCGGTCCCCGGCGGGCGGGCAATCGCCCTTCGGCCAACAGGGCCAAGGAGGGAGCGATGGCCACCGTGGCCTCCTGGATCCAGTAGCGCCGCGGCAGGGAAGGGATCAGCAAGGTCTCCAGGTTGATCTCGTGCAAGGGCCCGTCGGGCGCGACGATGACGCGCGCCCGCGGACCGAGCAGGGGTGCCGCCGGCCGCAGGAGGATCTCATAGAGCCGCCGGGCGGCCTGGTTGTCGGTGGCGATCAAGTCCTGCAAGCCTTCGGTGGCGCCCCGCAAGGCTTCGATCAGAGGGCGGATTTCGCCTTCCGGCGGCAGCGGGAACCAGCGAACGGCGCCGGGCTGAACGACCCAGAGAAACGAGCGGCGGGGCGCCAGCCAGAACGACAGCAGCGCCGCGCCGAACTCGCGCGCGGTACGGCGCAAGCGGCCGGCCGAGACGGTCCGCAGCAGGTCCGATCCCAGGCCCAGCTTCTGCATCAGCACGCGAGCCCGGCTGGCTTCAGCGACCTCCAGGGCCCGTTCCGCGGCGCCCCGGCTCATGAGGAAATCCACATAGTCCTGATAGAAGCGGAGGGAGCGAGCTTGAAAGCTGAGCTTCCACTCGTCGCGGCTGAGGCGGCTGCGGGTGGCCTCCAGGCTGCTCAGGGCGCGGCGAAACTGCTCCTCGGCCTGGCGGGGGCGGCCGGCGGCCGCGTAAAGGGCGGCCAGACCGGCATGGGCTGCCCAGGTGACGCCCAACTCCTCGGGTGCGGAAGCGGAAGCCAGCACCTGACGGTAGCGGGCCTCGGCCTCGGCCCAGCGCCCGTGCTCCGCCAGCAAGCGGGCCGACCACAGGTGCGACCAGATGCCCGCGTCGCGGGTTGCGACGCGGGGGGCCAGTTCGAGCGCCTCCCGGTTGCAGCTTTCGGCCTGGCGGAGGTCGCCGGCCTCCAGGCCGAGCTCGGTCAGCTTGTTCAGCCACATGAGCGTGAAGTAGGAGTTGCTCAGGCGGCGGGAGATTTCCAAAGCGCGGAGGTAACAGGAGGCGGCGGCGGGGTAGTCGCGTTCCAGATGGTAGGTTTCGCCCAGGTTGCCCAGCCAGATCTGCTCGGCGTTGGCGTCGCCCAGCTCGCCCAGTCGGGCGGCGGCCTGGCGCAACAGGGGCGCTGCCTTGGCGTAATCTCCCAAGCCGGCGTAACAGCGGCCCAAGTTACCCAAGGTATTGGCGTGGAAGCGGCGGGCTGCGGCCCGTTCGGCCAGGCGCAGGGCTTGCTGGAAGAAGGGGATGGCTTCGTCGAATCGGGAGCTGTTGAGGCGGACGAAGCCGCGATTGCCGAAGCCGGCCGCTTCCAGATACAGATCGCCGTGGCGAGCGGCCAACTCCAGGCCTTCCCTGTAAGCCTGGTCGGCGGCGTCGAACTGGCCGGAGCGCGCCAGGGTCGAGCCGCGCCACAGTTGCACCTCTGCGAGCAGCAAGGGATCGGACCTTTGGCGGGCGAGGCGCAAGGCCTCCTCCAACAGGCGGCGGGAGGCGGGGTAGTCGGCCTGGAGGAAGTGAACCCGGCCGAGACACATCAGCCGGCGCACGCGCAAGCTTGCGAAGCGGTCCCCGGGCGGGAGTTCCTCGGCCAGCAGTGCGGAAGCCTCGGGCGCTTTGCCCTGGTGGATGAGCACCTGGGCGCGCAGGAGTCGGAACTCCCAATGGGTCTCGGAATCAGGCCGCCTTTGCCAGCGCGCCCAGCCGCGATCGGCCAGGGCCAGAGCCTGGTGGAGATCGCCGTCCCGGATCTGTCGGCGGACTCGTTCGGCCAGCGCCCGGTCCGACTCGAGGGCCGGGCGCGCACAGGCGATCAAGAAGGCAAGCAGCGCGGCCGAGGCGCGGGCCGCGGAGGATCTTAGGGATAATCGTTGCCGTTGGCCTCGATGGCGCCGATTTCCAACTCGCCTTCGGCGGGACTCCCCAACCGCAGGCGGAGCATCGTGAGACCCTGCCTGTAAGGCGAAGCCGCCCACTCGCAGAAGTATATCCGGCCGAAGTCGGCCCGGTCCAAGTAGCCCGCTTCGCCCGGCTCGAACTTCAGCCAGGGATGGCGAGCCAGGGAATGGCGCGTGACGCCGCGACTTTCCAGCAACTCGGGGTGGCGGTTGCGGAAGGCGGCGTAGTCAGCCGCATCCCGGCTGAGGGTGTGGTCAAGGGAGATCTCCAGGGGCTGCCCGGCCAGCCGGAGGCCGGCTAACCGGCTGCCCGTGGTATCCACGGTCAGGGAATGGCCGGAGCGGTCGTAGGTGAGCACCATCACCGCCAGCACCTCGTCGGCGCGCAGCAGATTGAGCACGTTCAGCCCGCGGACGCCGGCGCGCAACTCGGTGCGGTACAGCCCGGGGCCGCTCTGCACTCCCTGAAGGAAGGTCTCGGCGGAGGAGAAGGCCACCAGCAGACCGTCGGTGGCGGGGTGCCGGAGGCTGAAGTTCTCGGCTCGGGATCGGACCTGGCCTCCCAGCGAGGGGAGCACGCAGGCCGCTGTCGGGTCGAGCGAATATTCCATCGGCTTGCGAAGATGGCCGGCGACGGCCAGAGCTTGGGCGTGATAGAAGAAGCGTGCCATGGGCTCGTTGAGTCCCTCACTCGAACTGGATCAGGAAAGAGAAACGGCTGATCTCGCGGCGGGCGCCTCGGCTGTCCTCGCCGCGCAGCAGCAAGAGGTAGCGCCCGGGCGCCAGGCGCGAGGCATCCAGAAGTAAGTTCAACGGCGCGCCGGGTTGCGCCGGGGCCGGGGCCTGGATGAGGGCCACAGGAGTGCCGGAATTGCGCCGCAGCTCGCAGTCGTACCGCGGGTAGGCGGCACCGGGCGGAACATCCAGCCAGAGCCCCAGGAAGGCGGCGCCGCGCGGTATCCGTATAGCCTGCTCCTCGCCCCGCACCAGAGGGCGCAAGAAAACCGCGGGGTAGGCTTGGGGAGCGGTCCGCAAGGCAATCTGGCGTTTCAGGGAGGGCAGGGCGACGATCCCGAGATACCCTGCGGCGAGGGCCAGCAGCAGGCAAGCGGCCAAGGCGGCCGGCAGCAACGGCCGCCAGGCGAGCAAGCGCTGCACCGGGCTCCAGCTCTCCCGTTCGACCTGCTCGGCCACGGCGGCGCGCAGATTGGCCAGCAGGAGGGCGCAGGAGCGGACCTCCCGGCTGCATTCCGGGCAATCGAAAAAGTGTTCCTCGAAGGCCTCCCGCTGCTCGGCCGGCAGTTCGCCCAGCACATACCGCTCGGCGGCCTGAATTTCGACAGCCTCCCGGTGCTCCATCAGGCTCCTATAGCCCCGTGATTTTCGGCCCCCCGAGCGTTTCACCCCGGGCGGCCTGGGGCCGGTAAGCGTTTGATTTTGAACGAAATCTTCTTTCCAGGGCGCCGAGGCCCCGGCGCAGCCGGGCCTTGGCCCGCCATAAGACCACCCGCAGGTAATCCTGGCTGAGCCCCAGCTCCGCGCAGACCTCGCCGCGGTCGCGATCCTCCCAGAAAACCATCCGCAGGGCCTTGCGCTCGACGGGAGTGAGCTCCTTGAGCAGGCCCTCCAGCCGCCGCTTGTGCTCCTGGCGCACCAGGCGCTCGTCAATCAGCATCCGGTAGGCGGGCTCAGGACTGCCGTCCAGCCCCCTGCCCTCGGAGGTCGGGCCTTGCTGGCGAAGCTGCTCGGCCAGCACCCGCCGGCAGACCGAGTAGACGAAAGAA
This sequence comes from Solibacteraceae bacterium, assembly GCA_037444625.1. Classification (GTDB taxonomy): domain Bacteria; phylum Acidobacteriota; class Terriglobia; order Bryobacterales; family Bryobacteraceae; genus DTHT01. The sequence goes on along the minus strand of JBBIMA010000024.1, from coordinate 44,304 downwards.
CCGAGCCGATCGGGGCGCTCCAGCCCGCCCTGCTTGCGCAAGATTTCCAGCACCCGCAGAAAGGTCTCCTGGCGCACGTCTTCCACCAGCCGCCGGGAGCCTGTCCGCGCCGTCACGACCATGCGGATCAGCTCGCCGAAGTGGCGCACGAAGTGCTCCTCGACGCCGGGATCGCGCGCAATGAGACGCTCCAGGTACTGCTGATCGAAGACCGCGTCCACGCCGGGCGTGGGAGTAGTATAACGGCAGATCCGGTAGCGCCGCAACGCGGCCGGCGCCGCTCACCGGCCCAAGGCGCGGCGGATGGCGCGGATGAACTCCGGCCCGGTGCCGCAACAGCCGCCGATGAAGGAAGCGCCGGCGTCCACCAGCGCGGGCACGTGGGCGGCGTACTCCTCGGGGGTCATGCGGTAGACCGGGGCGCCGTCCACCAACTCGGGCAGCCCGGCGTTGGCTTTGATCCACACCGGCCGGTCGGCGGCGGCGCGCATTCGGCGGCAGATTTCGACGTAGCCCGCCACGCCCTGGCCGCAATTGGCTCCGACGACGTGGGCGCCGGCCTGGCTGAGCTCGCGCGCCGCCTGCTCGGGGGTGACGCCCATCATCGTGCGGTCCCGGTTCCGGCCGGAGTCGAAGACCATGGAAGCGACGACCGGGAGGCCGGTGGCGGCCGCCGCCCGGACGGCGATCGAAGCCTCCCGCAAGTCGGCCATGGTCTCGACGACCAGGCCGTCGGCGCCGCCTTCGGCCAGGGCGCGGGCCTGCTCGGCGAAGACCTCGGCCAGCTCGTCCTCGCTGGTCTCGCCCGTCATGAGCATGCGGCCGCTGGGCCCGATCGAAGCGAACACGAAGGCGTCGGCACCGGCGGCACGGCGAGAGATCTCGACGCCCGCCCGGTTGATGGCCGCCGCGCGCTCGGCCAGGTTGTGGCGGGCGAGGGCCAGGCGGTTGGCGCGGAAGGTGTTGGTCAGGATGATGCGGCTGCCGGCCTCGACGTAGGAGCGCGCCACTTGCTCGACCCGCTCCGGGTGGGAGAGATTCCAGGCGTCCGGACACTCGCCCGGAGTCAAGCCTCGGGCCTGGAGTTGAGTGCCCCAAGCGCCGTCGGTCGGGACCGGCGCCTCGGCCAGCAGGCGGCGGATGAGCGAATCAGGTTCCCGCATGAAGTCTCCCGCCAGCATACAATACCGCAAGGTGCATCTCATGAGGCTGCGTTGGCTGGCGGTGGCGGCGGCGGCCGGCTTATGCTCCGCGGCCGCACAGGACGTCGGATTGGGCGCGCGGCGCGGTTCAGGCCGCCGCTTCGAGGCCCCTTACACGTTGGAGATCGAGACCCCGCACGTCCGCTGGGCGCGGCCGCTGAAGGGCGGGCCGATCCGGCTGCTGGCGGTGCCCAGCGTGAGCGAGGGCCGGACGGTGGTCGAGCTGGCTCAGCGGCTCTCGCTGGATTTGACCACCGTGAGCATTGACCCCGCCTGGGACGTCAACAAGTGGACGATGGCCTTCGGCCGGGACTACGGGGCGCGTGCCGAGCGGGGCGATCTCGGACTGATCTACTCGTACCTGGAGGCGGAGCTGACCGGCGACAAGCCCTTCGATGCGATCCTGCTGCCGCTCAATCACGGCTGGGAGCGGCTCACGCCGGCCTCGCGCCAGGCGCTGATGCGGCGGGTGAGGGAGGGCGCGGGCCTGGTGCTCATCCGGCCCTTCGAGAGCGAGCTCTCCCCGCTGGCGCCGGCGGCGCCGCCCGCCCGGCCGGCGGATGAATCGGCCCCGGTCGAACCGGGTCCGCCCGAGAAATCGCCTTGGCGTTGCACGACGCCGCACTATATTACGCGCGGGGTGCCCGTCGAGCATTTTCCGTTCGAGTACGTGGAGAACTACGTCTACCGGACTGCGGAGGGGGCCACGGCGCTCGTCGAGACGCAAAGCGGACACCCCGTGCTGGCGGTTCGACCCTACGGGAAGGGCCGGGTGGCGGCCTTCGCCTACCGCAACGACGGATTGAGCTGGCGAATGCCCATGGCGGCCCGATTCGACCGGGTGGACGTCTACTGGGAGTATTTCTACGCGCTGCTGGCGCGGGCGCTGATCTGGGCGGCCGGGCGCGAGCCGGAACCGGCGGACTTCAACGCGGCGGAGGCCGTCTGGCGGCTGCGGGACTCCGAGGGGCGCGTGCGCCGCTCCGGGCGCGGGCGTCCGCCCGAGTTCAACGATCTGCCGCCCGGGCGCCATTTCCTGGAGCAGCAGGCCGGGGAGGACTGGCAGGTCTCCGTGATTGACGTGCCGCAACCGGACCGGATCGAGAACCTGACGGTCACGCCCGGCGTGATCGCGGAGGGCGACGGCGTCAAAGTGGAGTGGCGCGGCGAGAAGCCTGCGCTGGTGGAACTGGCGGATGGTTTCGGCCGGGTGATTGCGCGCGGGCAAGGATCCGGAGGGGTGCGCTTGCGCGCCGGCCGGCCGCTCACCCACTCCGGCTACGTACAGGTCGCGGCCGGAGGGGCGGTCGCCCGGCGGGAAGTCCGCTTCAGCGCCTCCTCGCGCGAGTGGGAGGACTACGAGGTGCTGCTGCCCTGGGCCGGACCGCGCGGCTACCAGCCGTGGATTCCGGCGCTGGACGAGCAATTCCGGCGCATCGGCGTCACCGTGCTGGCCCGGCCGGAACGCAACTTCAAGCTCATGGTGAGCGCGCACCTGCCCGGCTTCGGCATTTACTGGTACCGCCGGGACGCCTACCTGAAACGCAAGGATGCCTACGCGGCCACCGGCGACAAGAAATACCTGACGCGCGACGTGACGCTTCAGGCGCCCGAGTTCGAGCGCGGCCTGCGCGCCCAACTGGAGAAGAGCTACCGCCCGCTGGCCCTGCTGAAACCCTTCGCTGTCTATCTGGCGGACGAATCCTCGCTCACCTGTTACGCGGACGCCTTCGACGTGGACTGGGCCCCGGAGGCGCTGGCCGGCTTCCGGGCCTGGCTCAGGGAGCGCTACGGCAGTCTGGAGGCGCTCAACGCCGCGTGGGGAACCGATTTCCGGCAGTGGGACGCGGTTGTGCCGATGACCACGGCCGAGGCCCAGAAACACGGCAACTTCGCCCCCTGGGCGGAGCACCGGGCCTACATGGAGGAGGAGTTCGTGCGCGCCTTCCGGCTGGCGCGCTCGCTGGTGCACGAGATGGATCCCGGCGGCCGGGCTTCGATCTCGGGCACTCAGATTCCCACGCCTCACAACGGATGCAACTGGTACGAGATAGACCAGGCGATTGACTACTTGCAGCCTTACTCGGGGGGCAACCAGGACGCCATGCATCACCTGTTTCGTCCGGGCCTGCCCATCACGGGATTCACCGGCTACGGACTGACGGGCGAGGAGGCGCAGTACCAGCAATGGCAGCGATTGTTCTACGGGCACACGGGCGCCTCGATCTTCTGGCATTACACGCTGCTCAATCCGGATCTGACGCTGAGCGAGCAGGGCCGGGCGCTGGCGGAGGCGTTCGGCCGGCTGCAAGCGGGCATCGGGCGGGTGTTCATGAACTCCAGCGTGCGCGAGGACGGAGTGGCGATCCATTTTTCGCCCGCCAGCATCCGGGGCGCCTGGATCACCGACGGGCGCATCACGGCGGGCATGGGCTACGCCCAGCGCACTTCGAAGAATTTCGCCGAGTTGATGGCCCGGCGGGACGCCTGGGTGAAGGAACTCGAGCGGCAGGGCGTGCAGTTCCGCTTTCTGGCCACGCCCCAAATCGAGCAGGGAGCGCTCGAGAAGTTCCGGGTGCTGATCCTGCCCTACTCGATCGCCCTCTCGGACAAGGAGGCGGCTGCCATCGAGCGCTTTCTGGATCGCGGGGGGATCGTTTACGCCGACGAGCAGACCGGCCGGATGGACGAGCGCTGCCGCTGGCGGGCGCGCCCGCTGTGGACGGAGCCTCGGGCCGGGCTGGTGCGGCGGGCTCCGGGACCGATCGAGGTGGACCGCCCCTGGAAAATCCCCGGCGAGTTCCTTACCACCATCCGGGACTTCGGCGCGTCCCGTTTAATCGGCCTGCTGCCCAAGGCGCCGGTGGAGGTGACGCTGCCCAAGCTGGAGGGTGTGGTCTACGACCTGCTGCGCAGCCGCCCGGCCGCTCCGCGAATCGAAGCCGGGCCCGATCGGCCGGTGCTGCTGGTGGTGCGCCCCACGCGCATCGAACGGCTGGAGATCGCCAACGACCTTTCGCTCTGGCTGACGGACGAGAACGGCCGGCCGGTGGACCGGTCCGTCGCGCGGGTGGAAGTGCTGGACCCCTCGGGCCGGCCGGTGCGCCACTACAGCCGTAACGTGACGATCCATAAGGGCCGGGCGGCCTTTCAGATCCCCTGGGCGCTCAACGATCCCGAGGGCCTCTGGCGCGTGCGGGCGCGCGACGTCATCAGCGGGCTGACGGCCGAGCGCGCCGTCCCCCGCACCGCCCCTCGGTAAGCACGGCGACCCGCGCCGGCGCCCCGAGCGGCTAAGCTGGAAAAGAAGCCTTGCCCAAGGATCCAGCGCCGGCGGAATGGGAAGTGCGGGAGGCGCAGCCCGGGGGACTGCGCATCGAGTATTCGCGCGCCGTCCTGGAGGAGATTCGCAGCGCGGCCCTCGAGGGGTTCCTGGCGGCGCCCCACGGCGGCGTCGAGGTGGGCGGCGTGCTGTTGGGCGAATTCCGCGAGGGCGCGGTGCGCATCAGCGCGCAGCGGCCGCTGGCCTGCGAGCATGCGCGCGGGCCGGGATTCATCCTTTCGGAGTCCGACCATGCGGCGCTGGCGGGGATGCTCGAGGCGGCGGCCGCCGAGGGTCTGCATGCGGTCGGCTGGTACCACTCTCACACCCGCGGCGGGCTCATGCTGAGTGCGGAGGACTGGGCCGTTCACCAGCGGCATTTTCCTCAGCCTCGGCAGGTAGCCCTGCTGGTGCGCCCTTATCGGACCGACGACGTCCGGGCGGCCTTCTTCTGCCGGGACGCCGGCCGCAGCGGCCGGCCGGCGGCCGTCGAGGAGTTTTCCCTGACCCCGTTGCTCCCCACCGCGCGGCCCAAGCCGGCTGACTCGGCCGAGCAAGCGCCGGCAAGGGAGGCGGCCGGCGCGCCTTCGCCGCCCGCGCGCCGGCGCGGCGGCGGGTGGCGTCCGCTGGTCCTGGCCGCGCTGTTGCTGGAAGCAGCCGGCCTGGCGGCCTGGAGTTATTACTCCGGCCGCGACGCGCCCCTCGGGCTGAGGGCGGCGGAATCCGAGGGGCGGCTGGAGGTCCGCTGGGATCCGAACGCCTTGGCCGTCCGCCGGGCCAGGCGCGCGATTCTGGAAATCGCGGACGGCCCCGATAACGCCCGCTTGGAGTTGAGCCCCGCCCAGATCCGCGCAGGCCGCTACAGCCGTTCGAGGCTGTCGGATCGCGTGGAGGTGCGCCTGAGGCTGGAACGCTGGTGGGGCGCGCCCCTGGAAGAGGCCGTGCTGTTTGTGGGCGAGCTGCCGCCGCTCGAGGAACCCCCGGAAGCCGAAGCTTTGCGGGAGGCATTGCGCGAGCGGGATCAACTGGCGGCGGAACTGGAGCGGGTGCGAGGGGAGCTGCGCAGCCAGCGGGCGCGGACGGCGCAGTTGGAGCAGCTCAACCGCCTGTTGCGCCAGAGGCTGGAGATCGAAGCGGCCCGCGGGCGTTAGGCGAGCGCCCGCGGCGGGGGGCGGCGCGGGTCCCTTCCGTTAGAATGGAGACATAGCGTCCATGTCTCGCCTTTGTGCTCTGTGGATTTGTGCGGCGGCCCTGGCGGCCGGCCAATCCCCCCCTCCGGCGACGGCCCGGAAAAGCGCGCCGCAGCCGGCTCGCAAGTCCGCCTTGGATAAGGCGACGCTGGAGGCTTACGTCCGCCATCTATTCGTTTGGGGGCCGCAGGTGAAGGTCGAGATCGCCGAGCCCAGGCTTTCCGCCCGCCTGCCCGGGTTCTGGGAGGTGCAGGTGCGCGCCTCGGCCGGCGCGGCCGCGCAGGAGGAACTGTTCTACGTCTCCAAGGACGGCAGGAAGATCCTCAAGGCGATGGTCTTCGACGTCGCGCAGCATCCCTTCCAGGAGGAGCTGGCCAAGCTCAACACGCAATCCCAGCCCGCCTTCGGCCCTCCGGACGCTCCCGTTGCCCTGGTGCTGTTCAGCGACTTCCAGTGCGCCTATTGCAAGGAGGAGGCCGAAACGCTGCGCAAGAACGTTCCGGCCGCCTTCCCGAAACAGGTCCGGGTCTACTTCAAGGACTTTCCGCTGGACGCCATCCATCCCTGGGCCAAGTCGGCCTCGATCGCCGGGCGCTGCATTTTCCGCCAGAACCCGGCCGCTTTCTGGGAGTACCACGACTGGATCTACGCGCATCAAGGCGAGATTACACCCGAAAATCTGAAGGCCAAAGTCATGGAGTTCGCCCGCAGCCGTGAGCAACAGATTGACCCCCTCCAGCTTCAGCGCTGCCTGGAGGCCCGGGCCACCGAGAGCGAAGTGGACCGCAACGTGGCCGACGGCAAGGCGTTGCAGGTCAATTCCACCCCTACGCTGTTCGTCAACGGGCGGCGGCTGGTGGGCAATCTCGGCTGGAGCAATCTCCGGCAGATCATCGAGTACGAAATCGGCTATCAGAAGGCGGCGGGCAACGCGGATCCGCACTGCTGCACGGTCGAGATCCCTTCGCCGGTGAAGGATTGACAGGACGGTTGCAATGACCAAAAGCCGACGGGCGTTTTTGCAAGCGGCGGCGCTGCTGGCGACGTTCGCGCTCGCCTTGGCCGCCGACATTGACCCGCAGCGTTACCTGGAGCACGTCAAATTCCTGGCCTCCCCGGAACTGGCGGGCCGGGGCGCGGGATCGCCCGGGCTGGAGAGCGCGGCGCACTACATCGCCCGGCAATTCCAGGCCTTCGGCTTGCAGGCGCCCGGCCCCTCGGGCTACTTGCAGCCGTTCTCCCTCACCACCAATGCCAAGCTGGGAGCGCAGAACCGCTTCGAGTTCCGCCTGGGCGATCAGGAACAGCGCCTGGAGCCCAACCGCGATTTCCTCCCCCTGAACTTCTCCTCCGCCGGGGAAGTCTCCGGAGGGGTGGTCTTCGCCGGCTACGGCATTACGGCCCCGGAGTACAACTACGACGATTACGCCGGGCTGGAGGTGAAGGGCAAACTGGTCCTCGTGCTGCGGCACGAACCGCAGGAGTCCGATGAGAAAAGCGTGTTCGCCGGCAAGCTGCTGACCGCCCACGCCCAACTCTGGAGCAAGGCGGTGAACGCCAAGCAGCACGGGGCGGCCGGGGTGATCCTGATCCACGACCGGGCCAACCATCCCGGCCAGCCCGAGGAGCTCGAGCGCTTCGGCCGCACGGCCGGACCGGCGGATGCGGGCATCGTGTTCGTGCAAGTGCGGGCCGAGATCGCCGAGCGGTGGCTGGAGCGCGCCGGGCGCAAGCTGGAGCAGCTCCAGGCGGCGATGGACCAGGGGCCGGCGCCCCGGTCCTTCCCGTTGCCCGCCGAGCTGCGTGTGAGCCTGAAGGCCGACCTGGAGCGCGAGCTCAAGACGGTGAACAACGTGGCGGGTTATCTGCCCGGCGAGACGGCCGAGTATCTGGTGATCGGGGCGCATTACGACCATCTGGGGCTGGGCGAGCAGTTCTCCATGGCTCCCGGGGAAGCGGGCAAACCGCACCTGGGAGCGGACGACAACGCCTCGGGGGTGGCGGGGGTGCTCGAGCTGGCCCGCTGGCTGGCCTCCCAGCCCAAACAAAAGCGCGGCGTTCTGTTCCTCTGCTTCGCGGGCGAGGAGGTGGGCTTGCTCGGCTCCCGCCACTGGGTGGACCATCCTCCCCTCCCCCTGGAAAACGCCGTCGCCATGATCAACCTAGACATGATCGGCCGCCTGCGCGACGGCAAGGTCTACATCGGCGGCGCCGCCAGCGGGTCGAGCTTCCGCCCCCTGCTCGAGCGCGTGGCGCCCAAGCACAACCTGACGGCCGATCTCTCCGGCAGCTTCGAGGCCGGCTCCAGCGACCACACCTCCTTCCTCAGCAAGCGCGTGCCGGTGTTGTTCTTCTTCACCGGCCTGCACGCCGACTATCACAAGCCCAGCGACACCTGGGACAAGATCAACGCCCAGGGAGCGGCCGAGTTGCTCGGCGCCGTGGGCGAGGCCGCCCTCTCGCTGCTCAACGACCAGGAGCGCCCCCGCTTCACGGGAAGCGCCGCAACCCCTCCCGCCGCCGGAGGCCCCGGCTACGGCGCCTGGTTCGGCAGCGTCCCCGATTTCAGCCAGTCCGGCAAGGGCGTGCGCTTCGCCGACGTGCGCGAGGGCTCGCCCGCTTACCAGGCCGGCCTGCGCGCCGGCGACCTGCTGGTGGAGTTCGACGGCAAGCCCATCGAGAACCTCTACGATTTCACCTACGCCCTGCGCAGCAAGAAGCCGGGCGAGCAGGTCAAGGTGAAGGTCTTGCGGGCCGGGCAAGTCCTGGAGGCGCGCGTCGTGCTGGGCGAGCGAAAATGAGCCGCCTGCTAAGACGGGCTCCGCCGCCGGCCGATCTGTAAATGAGGAAATGCCAGCGCCCGCACCCGAGCCCGGCCCCAGCCTGAGGCTGCCGCCTCTGATCCTGCACCCCTTCGCCGAACCTTCCGGGCCCGCCAAGCTCATCGAAGGCTCCCGGGCCAACCTCGCCCTCCAGGGACTCCTGCCCGATCAGCAACTCACCACCGAGCAGCTCGAACGCCGATTGCTGGAAGGCCGCTACTGCGAGCTCTCCATGCTGTTCTACGTCGGCAAGGACATCCTGCGCTGGGCCGAACAGAGCCTGGAAGTCGTCCTGCGCCTGGAGAGCCTGCGCGAGGCGGGCTACCGGAGCGAAAGCTTTGTCTCCCTGCTGATCGAGGATCCGCCCGCCAAGGTGGATCAGAAGCTGCGGGCCTGGGGCGTGCAGGAGTACAAGCGCATCTTCTCCCGCGCCGTCGGCCTGCACGCCGTCTTCAGTCAACTGCCCCCCGCCCAGCTGCTCTCGGAGGACTTCTTCCGCAATTACCACCGCTACGCCGATCATCTCTACGCCTGCCGCCAGCAGCTTGCGCCCTTCACTGCCGCCCGCGCCGCCCAGTTTGACTTCGAGTTGTACGCCTCGGGCGAATATGCGCGCATGCTCGAGCGCCAGTGGGAGGAAGACTTGTAAGTCCGCCAGCTCCCGCGTCGCTGGGGCCTCCAGGCGGCGCACTGCTATAATGACGGTATGCCCTTCTCCCGTATTTTGTTGGTGCGCCAGCACTTCCCGGATCGCGGCCTCAAGGACATCCCCGCCGAGGTCCGCCGCGAACTCGAGCGGGTCAACTTCGCCGCGCGGCTCCGGCCCGGCGCCCGCCTGGCCATCGGCTGCGGCAGCCGGGGCATCGCCAACGTCGCCGTCATCGTGCGGGCGGTAGTGGATTACTTTCGTTCCCACGGCATCCAGCCGTTCATCTTCCCGGCCATGGGCAGCCACGGGGCGGCTACCGCCGAAGGCCAGGCCGACGTCCTGAGGCACTATGGCATCACCGAGTCCGCCATGGGATGCCCGATCGTCAGCTCGCTCGAGGTGGTTCCCCTGGGCCAGACCCCGGAAGGCATCCGCATCTACATGGACCGCCATGCCTGGGAGAGCGACGGCGTGTTCCTGGTCAACCGCGTCAAGTGGCATACCGACTTCGCGGGCAAGATCGAAAGCGGGCTGTTCAAGATGATGGCCATCGGCGTGGGTAAGTTCGCGGGCGCGCAGACTTATCACACCTGGGCCTACAAGATCGGGCTGGAGCAGATGGTGCGCCGCGTGGGTCGCGTCGTGCTGGCTTCGGGCAAGATCCTGGGCGGGCTGGCGATCGTCGAGGACGCCAACCATTCCACCGGCAAGCTCGAAGCCGTGCCGGTCGAGGAAATCGAACAGAAGGAAGAGGAGCTGCTGGCCCTGGCCAAGTCCTGGATGGGCCGCATCCCGGTGGACCTGGACATCCTCATCGTGGACGAAATCGGCAAGCACATCAGCGGCGCGGGCATGGATACCAAGGTGATCAACCGCTCGATCAACGCCGCCTACAACCCCTGGCCCGACTTGCCGCGCATCGAGCGCATTTTCGTGCGCGATCTGGCCGAGCTCAGCTACGGCAACGGCGTGGGAATCGGCATGGCCGACGTCATCCACGACCGCCTGCTGGCCAAGATTGACTGGGCGCCCACGCAAATCAACTCGCTCACCGCCTCCACCCCGGCCGCCATCCGCACGCCCATCCATTTTCCGAGCGACCGCGAGTGCCTGGAGAAAATCTGGCCCACGGTGGGCAAGTTCCGCCAGGAGGAAGTGACCATCGGGTGGATCCGCAATACCATGCGGCTGAACCTGCTGGCCCTCAGCGAAAACCTGCTGGAGGCGATCCGCGCCAACCCCGCCCTGGAAGTGCTCGGCCCGCCGCGCGAGTGGGAGTTCGACGCGGACGGAAACCTCGCTTCCCCCCTGGCCGAGGACGCGCTGCTCGCCCCGGCGCGATAAAAAAAGCGGGCCGGACGGCCGGCCCGCCGAATCGGCCGGACGCAGGGCGCACCCGCGGCGGGATTGTTGTGGGACCGGCGCCGCCGCGGGCTATTCGGGTGCCGGAGTCGCCTGCGCCGCCGATCAAGACCGTCGAAGGGCGCGCTCGAAGTCGCGCAGCCGGACTGCCGCTTCAGCGGGACAAGGCTCTGTCGCGCAACTCGAACCCGGTTTAGGTGTCGGCCGCGCTGCTCAACAGCGAGTTGATCTTGCTGAAGATCGTGCTGATGCTGCTGGTGACGTTGGGCATCAGGGCGGCCGCAGCCAGGGCGACGAATCCCGCCATCAAGGCGTACTCGATCAGGTCCTGGCCCTCGGTCTCCCTCCAGAAACGACGCAACAGACTGGTCATTTCCTTCTCCTCTTTCGCTTGCTGGTCTCACCGGCTGCCGCCCGGCGCCTTCGAACGCCCGTTCGCCTGCGCCGGAATGGCCGTCCGGCTTATTCGCTCATCGGTCAGGACCTTGGCGGTTTGAGCCGGCAGGGCAGAGGAAGGGCCCTGAACTTGGGCCCGGAGAAAACCTGAAGCGAGCCGGAGCAGCGGCGGGCGGGCGCCGCTAGCCTATCAGTCCCATGCGCCGCCCCACCCGCGCCAAAACTTCCAGCGCGCGGTCGAGCTGCTCGCGCGTGTGGGTCGCCGTCACGATCGTCCGGATGCGCGCCTTCCCCTTGGGCACCGTGGGATACCCGATGCCGGTGGCGAACACCCCTTCCTCGAACAAGGCGGCCGAGAACCGGTGGGCCAGCGCCGCCTCGCCCACCAGGATGGGCGTGATGGGCGTCTGGCTGGATCCGGTCTGAAAGCCGGCCGCCTTGAGCTGGCCCTTGAAATACTCGGTGTTCCGCCAGAGATTCTCAATCCGCTCCGGCTCCCGTTCGAGCAGCTCGAAGGCCGCCAGGCAAGTGGCCGCCACCGAGGGAGGATGGGAGGTGGAGAACAGAAAGGGCCGCGCCCGGTGGTAGAGATACTCGATCAGGTCCCGGCTGCCGCACACGTAGCCCCCCAGCGCCCCGATCGCCTTCGAGAGCGTGCCCACCTGGATGTCCACCCGCCCGTGCAGGCCGAAATGGTCAATCGTGCCGCGCCCCGCCCGCCCCAGCACCCCCGAGGCGTGCGCGTCGTCCACCATCATGATGGCGCCGTGCCGCTCGGCCGCCTCCACCAGCTCGGGCAGCGGCGCGATGTCCCCGTCCATCGAGAACACCCCGTCGGTGATCAGCAACTTCCGCCCGGGCGTCTCAGCCAGCTCGACCAGGATCCGCTCGGCTGCTTCCACGTCCCGATGGGCAAAGACGTGGATCCTGGCCTTCGACAGCCGGCAGCCGTCAATGATGCTGGCGTGGTTGAGTTCGTCGGAAATGATGTGGTCCTCCGGCCCCAGGATGGCGGCCACCGTCCCGGCGTTGGCCGCGAAGCCGGACTGGAAGACCACGCAGGCCTCCACCCGCTTGAACTCGGCGATGCGCCGCTCCAGCTCCAGGTGCAGCGACATCGTCCCGGCGATGGTCCGCACCGCTCCCGAACCCACCCCGAAGCGCCGCGTCGCCTCGATCGCCGCTTCCTTCAGCTTGGGGTGGTCGGCCAGTCCCAGATAGTTGTTGGAGGCCAGATTGATCACCTCCCGGCCGTCGAAGCGGCAAACCGGGCCGCAAGCCGTCTCCAGCTCCCGCAGTCGCTGATAAGTGCCCTCGCGTCTCCAGCCTTCCAGCTCTTCGCTCAGATAGGCCAGGGGATTCTTTCGCACTCCCGCCGTCATCAAACTTCTCCCGCCTTCCGGCCCTTAGAGCCTTTTCACTTGGATCCGCTTGTATTCGATCCAGCGGTTCATCTGGTGCGCCTGAAGCATCAGATGGCCGGGTTCCAGATTCTCCAGCTCATGGTATTCCATCACGTTCTCCCCGTTGATCCGCACCAGACAATCCCGTCCCTGAACCACGAGCTGCATCAGGAACCACTGCTCCGCCTCGATCCGCGGATAGATCGAGCGCCGATAGTAATACAGCGAGCCGGTCGGATACACCGCGTTTTCCACGTCGTGTAACTGGATTTCGTAACGCCGCTTGCTGCCCGGCTCCTTGTCCGCCCGAAAAATCACCCCGCCGTTGGACCACCGGCTGGCCCGCACATACAGTTGCAGCTCGAAATCGCGATACTGTTCGCGCGTCGCCAGGTGTCCCACATTGTCCAGTCGGAGCACCCGGCCCAGCGCCTCCACCTTCGGCTTGCCCTCCGCCACGAACCAGTTCCGCTCCAGATCCTCCGGCGACTCGTAGAGCGTCTCCCAGCGCTCCTTGCCCGGCAGCTCCCGGATCCGCAGGTTGCGGAAGCGGATCGGATAGGAGAGCGATTCCAGCCCCAGATAGCCCCGCCGCAGCCGCCGGCGCAGCTCCGGCACGCTCTCCACGTCCAGATCCTGCACCAGCTCCTCGTTCATCCAGACCCGCAGCAGCGGCCAGTCCATCAACACCCGCAGCGTGTTCCACTCGCCCCGGTTCCGCACGTTCACCTTGCGCGGTGCGATCAGGGGAAAGATCGCCCCGGCGGATTCCTTCAGCGGCTGGGCGTCCTGTTTGTGAAACAGCTTCAGGTAGAAGCCCGCCCAGGCGTTGCGCCCGTGCTCCGGCGCGTGCAGATACACGCCCGAGTCCATCCAGCCCTGCAAGAAAAATTCGCAGCGAAAATCGAAATTCTCGTACTCCCGCTCCGAACACAGCCAGGTCGGAAAGTTCGAGCCCTCGTGCACCACGATCGCCCCGTCGCGCACGTAGAAGGCCGACTCCGGCCCCTCCCGCACGCGCCAGCCCGCCAGCGTCCGCCCGTCGAACAGCGAGACGAAGCCCTCCTCGGGCCCGCCGCCCGACTGACCCCAGGCCTCCGCCCCCGCCGCTCCGCCCGCCGCAGCCAGAAAGCGCCGCCGGTTCATCAAGCCAGCCTGGGCACGACGAACGGCGGCCGGTAATCCCGCGTGAACATCCGGTTGGCTTCCTCGTCCCCCACGCACTGGAACTTCTCTCCGTCGAAATGCAACGTCCGGCCCAGCCGGTAGGAAATGTTGCCCAGGTGCGCCAGCACGCAGGAAATCGCCCCCTCTTCCAGCGGCGCGTTCAGCTCCGCCCGATTCCGGCTCCGCACCGCCCGGATGAAGTTAGCCCAGTTGTTGCCCCCTTCCTGCCGGCCCGGCCCGGGCTCCTGCTGCCGGCCCAGAAAGCTGTAATACTTGGTGTAACCGTCCACCGCCAGGTATCCCTTCGAGCCGTAGAAAATGTTGCCGACCGTGTTGGCGTCCTTCTTGCCCCCCTCCCCTATCCCCGCCTCATGGTTGCTGATCCAGTGCCGCACCTCGAACGTCAGCAGCTTCTTCCGGCCCCCTTGGTCGAACTCGTACAGGGCGGTCAGCGTGTTGGGCGTCTCCTGATCGTCGTCGAACATGAAATGCCCGCCCAGGGCGCTCACCTTGCTCGGGTACTTCACGCCCAGACCCCAGCGCGCCACGTCCAGCTCGTGGATGCCCTGGTTGCCCAAATCCCCCGTGCCGTAATCCCAGAACCAGTGCCAGTTGTAGTGGAATCGGTTGCGCGTAAACTCCCGCTTGGGCGCCGGACCCAGCCAGAGATCGTAGTGCACCCCCGCCGGTACGGGCTCGACCGGCGCCCGCCCGATCGTGTCCCGCCACTTGAAGCACAGCCCCCGCCCCATGTAGACCTCCCCGACCAGCCCCTCCCGCAGCTTCGCCACCGCTTCCTTCAGCGCCGGACTCGAGCGGCTGTTGGTGCCGTGCGCCGCGATCCGCTCCGGATACTTGCGCTGCGCCGCGATCAGTTGCTGCGACTCGAACATGTTGTGCGAGCACGGCTTCTCGACATAGACGTCCTTGCCCGCCTCCAGCGCACGGATCGTCTGCCAGGCATGGTGGTGATCCGGCGTGGCGATCGAAACCGCGTCAATCGAGCGGTCCTCCAGCAGCTTCCGGTAGTCAATGTAAGCCGCCGGCCGTTTCCGGCCCGCCGCTTCCACGTCCCCGACCGCCTTCCCAAGGACCGACTCGTCCACGTCGCACAGCGCGGCCACCTCCACATCCGGCATCGCCAGATACATGCGGATGTGCACGCCGCCCTGCCGCCGCGTGCCCACCACCGCCACCCGCACCCGGTCGTTGGGGCCGGCCTGCCCCCGGCCGCGCATTCCCCCCGCGGCCGTCGCGCCCATCAGAAAGAAACGCCTCCGGTTCATGGTCTGCTTGTCCGCAGACCAATATACCGCAGTCCGTCTCTCCCGTTCTCACTTCCGCCGAGCCGACCGGCTGCAAGCCTGGATCGCGCCCGAGGGATCTATCGCGCCGGACCCTTCCTCGACGTACTCGATCCGCCCTTCCTTGTTGATCACGAACGTCGTCCGGTTGGCCGTGCCCCGCGCCTCGTTCAGCACCCCGTAGGCCGCGCTCACCTTGCGCATGAAATCGCTCAGCAACGGATAGTCCAGCTTCAACTCCTCCGCCCAGTGCCGCAGGCTCGGCAAGTTGTCCGTGCTCACCGCCAGCACCTGCGCCTCCAGCCCTGCAATCTTCTCGATACCAGCCTGGTATCCGGTGACTTCCTTGGTTCAACCTCCCGTGAAGGCCGCCGGGAAGAACGCCAGAATCACCGTCTTGACCCCCCGGAACTCCGAAAGCCGGATCTCCTTGCCCGTGGTGGAAGGCAGCGTGAAATCGGGCGCCGCATCGCCCGGCTTCAGGCTCGTCTTGTTCTGCCCGCGCGCCGCCAGGGCCAGAAGCCCCGCCGCCATGTACAGTCCCATTCTCATGACTACACCCCCTTGCCCCCTTAGATGCCGCAGCCTCGCTTCCCGCTTCGGCCCGTCCCGGCCGCCCCTCTCAGAAAGACACGTGCAGGATGTGATCGCTCCCCGGGACGGCCGTCGTCTGAACGTGCAGGTTCTTCCTCTCGGCGTCGTACCACCAGCCCCCCGGACTCAACCGCTCCCGGGAGGACACCTCGGCGTACTCCCGCTCTCCCAGCCTCACCTGCCGGCAACGCTCGACGTGGTGAACCACCCACTCGAAGGTGCGCCTCACCGCCGGCGTGACCTCCAGGCGCAGCATATCGCCCGCCGGCGCGGCGTGTAACTGCGTCAGCGCTCCGCTCCCCTCCTCGTACAGAAAAAACTCGGCCCCCAGCCGGGGAAAATAGTGCGCTTCCATCGCCCCCTCACCCTCCGCCGCCGCCAGAGGCACGATGCTGCCGTTCTTGGCGAATACCGGGATCCAGTCCCCTCCCGCCTCCACCTCCACCGCCTGCCGTCCGGGGTAGCGCCGGTTGGTGTGCAGCTCGGTCCAGATCCCCATCGGCAAATACACTCGCCGCCGCGCCTCCGGTCCCAGCACCGGCGCGACCAGCAGTTCATCCCCCAGGAAGAATTCATCCTCGTAGTGCGCCGCCTCCTCGTCCTTCGGGTATTGCATCGCCGGCGGCCGCACCAGCGGGAAACCTCGCTCCTGCGCTTCGTAGCCGTAACTCGTCAGGTACGGAGTCCACCTCCCGCGCTCTTTCCTCAACCATTCGATCCGTCCGCATCCCTCGCTCGGCGCCGCGCAATAAACCGCCGGCAGATAACAAGCCGCCTGCATCGCGCGCCGCGCGACTTCTCCCCCGTTCGCGCCATACCCCGCTACGTCCAGCGCCGGCAACAGGATCGCCGAGTAACTCGCCCGAAAAACCTGGCGCAGCGTCTCCCGCAGGCCCTCCCACGATACTTTCGGCGCAGGCAAAGCGACCGCCTCCCGGGGAGGCCGCGCCCCCACTCGGAACATACTCCAGTCCACTTCCCGCAACCCTCCCGACACCGCCAGGTGCTCCTCCAGAATCTCCTTGGGCGTCGGCCCGTAATAGAAAAAGTACTCCACCTCGCTCTCGCCCGCCGCCTCGATCCGCCGCACGCCCCCGAAATCGTACGCGTACCGCCCCGCCCGCCGGAAGTACTCTCCGTATCCCAGGCTCGACATCAAGAACGGCGTCTCGGTCTCCACCCTCGTCCCGTTCTCGCCCGCGCTCTCCAGCTCCGCCCTCACTCCCAAACCGGCGAAGCGCTCCGCCGCCGGCCGCCGCCGCTCCAGAATCACCATCCGCCCCTGCCGCCGCGGCTCCCGCGCATCCGCCAGCAGGACCGCCCCGCCGCCTTCCTCCACCCGCAGCCGCCCTGACACACGGCTCAATTTCACCTTCAGATACTTCGTCGCGAACTCCAGCTCGCCGGGAGCCTCCCGGACCTGCACCCCGACCCCTTCCCCGCGCCTCGCCTTCCCCTCCGCCGCGCAACCCTCCCAGCACCGGCGATACCGAAACGTCGAGGCGCTCAGAAACTCTAACTCCGCTCTTCCTTCACCGAGCGGAACCACGAACACATCGCCCTGGCGATGGTACGAGACCCCCGCCGCCAGACTCCCCGCCCCGACCGCCAGCGCCGCCATCCACAATCGCTTCCGTCCCATTCAGCCGACCCTGATCTTCACGATTTCTCTTTGTATCTCCCCGGTCACCTGCGCTTCCCTCTCCCCTACAAAGACGTCCACCTCCGACCGCACCCCGAATTCCCCCAAGTAGACTCCCGGTTCGATCGAAAAACACGTCCAGGGTATGATCCGCCGCTCGTCGTGCGTCTCCAGATTGTCCATGTTCGCTCCTGCCCCATGAACCTCCCGGCCGATCGAATGACCCGTCCGATGAGTGAAGTAATCTCCGTAGCCTCGCGCCGCCAGGTACCCGCGCGCCGCGTCGTCTACTTCGAAGCCCCGCAGCGCACGTCCCGCCGAAACCCCCTCGCGCACCAGCTCCAGCGCCCGATCGCGCGCCCCCGCCACCGCGCGGAAGGCCTCCTCCACCGCCGCCGGCGCCGCCGCCCCGCAGTATCCCATCCAGGTCACGTCGTAATAGACTCCCTCCCGCTCCGCCAGCTTCGCCCAAAGATCTATCAGCACTACGTCCCCCGGCCGAATCTCCCGGTCCCGCCCCGCCCGCGGTTCGTAGTGCGGATTCGACGCGTTCTGGTTCACCGCCACGATCGGCCCGTGATCGCTCGTCAACCCGCAGGCCGCAAACCGTTCCCGGATGAACTCCTTGACCTCGTACTCGCGCACCGTCGCGCCCGCCCGCAGCTTCTCTCCGATCCGATCGAACGCCTCCGCCCTGATCCTGTCTACTCGCCGCCCCGCCTCCAGATGGCAGGCCAGGTTCTCCTGGGTCCAGCGCGCTTCGAACATCTGGATCAGATCGGCCGAACTGACCACCTCCGCCCCCAGCTTCCGCACCAGCTCCACCGTCCCCGCGTCCGCCAGGGAAACTTGCGGAAGCGCGCACTCGGCCGAGTACTGCATCGCCACCCGGCGCCGGCCCGCCAGTAACTCCGCCAGCCCGCTCACCAGCTCCCGCCAGCTGGCATACTCCCGTCGCGACCCGGGCAGCCCTTCCAACACCCCCGCCTCGATCCGGTGCACCAGACCCCTGGGCTCGCCGCTGGCCGGAATCAGATAATACCAGCGCCGCGTCACCGCTCGCTCCGGCGTCAAACCCAATACCCGGTAGGCCAGCGGGTCGCGCTGGTGGTGATCATAGAACAGCCACCCGTCCAGCCCCTGTTCCTCCAGCGCCTTCTGGATCTCTTCCAGCCTCATCGGCTCGCTCCGCCCCGCGGCCTCTCTCCCACGCCCGCCGCCTCCGCCGGCGCCGCCCGCTCCTCCCCGCGCTCCGCCGCCGGCGCCGGCGTCACCAGACTCACCGCCACCAACCCCACTAGCGACGCCCCCAGCGCAGGATACACCGCGTCCAGATACCGAATCCCCGCCACGTTCCACGCCACCGTCACCGCCGTGCCCGCCGCGATCGAGGCGATCGCCCCCGCGCTCGTCGCCCGCCGCCAGAAAAACACCGCCATCACCGCCGGCGTCACCGCCGCCCCGTACACCGTATAGGCATACAGCGCCGCCCGCAAAATGGATTCGAAATGCGCCGCCTGCAACAGCGCAAAAATCCCCAGCAACGCCACCACCAGCCGCGATACCGCCAGCTTCCGCCGCTCCGGCGCCCCCGGGTCTATGAACCGGTCGTAAATATCGTGAATGATGTTACTCGCCGGCGAAAACAAATAGTTATTCGCCGTCGAAATGATCTTCGCGAAGATTCCTCCCAGCAGCAACGCCCCCGCCGGCGCCGCCAGCCCCAGCCGCGCGCTCACCGGAATGATCTCCCGCGGATTGTCCGGATGAAACTTCGCGCTGCCCACCACCGCGATCGTCACGATCAGCGTCTCCAGCAAGACCGTCCCGAAAATCCAGCCCGTCACCGCCAGCCGGGCGTCCCGCTCCGAACGCGCCGAAAAGAACTTCTGATACATCCCTTGATTGCCCACCAGCAGCAGCATCGTCGGCAGCGTAAATCCCAGCGCCTGCGTCAGCTTCAGCTCTCCCAGCACCTGAAAATGCGTCGCCGGCAGGCTCCCCCGCACCGCCGCCCAGCCCCCCACGTTCGCCAGCAACGACGGCGCCGCGTACAGCACGATCCCCGTCACCAGGCAGCCGATCACCAGGTCCAGATAGGCCACCGATGCCATTCCCGCCAGGGCCGTGAACGCGATCACAAAACCGGCGATGATGTACATCCCCGTCGTCCGCTCCAGCTCCGGAAAAATCAGATGCAGAATGTCGCCGCCCCCCTTGAACTGGTAGCTGGTGCTCATCGTGTAGGAAATCACGATCGCCACCGTCGCCAGAACCCGCGCCGCCGCGTTGTATCTCAGCTCCAGCAAATCCGGCACCGTGTACTGCGCAAAACGCCGCGCCCGTCCCGCGATCTTCCAGATCAACAACAGCCCCAGCCATCCCCCCGCCGGCTGCCACAGCGCCGCAAAGCCGTGCCGGTAGGCGTTTTCGCCCCCCGCGAACAGACTCCCCGCCCCGATCCACGACGACAGCAGCGTGAACACCAGCACGTACCACGGCAGCTTCCGGCCCGCCACCAGAAAGTCCGCCTGGTTGCGCACCTTTCGCGCCCGCCAGAGGCTCACGCCCAGCAGAACGGCCGTCACAGCCGCAATCACCAGCGCGTAAATCATCCCGCCACCCGCCACCAGCGGATATCCGTCTCGAAGTTCACCACCCCCGCTCCCCCTTTCTCGTCCACTACCCGAAAGCTCAGCACGTCATCCAGCCAGTCCTGACTCGCACCGTCCCAGTGTTGCGTCGCCACCGTCAGCGTGTACTCCTGCTGCGCCAGCCGGCACTCGAATCGGAACTCGATTTGCAACCGGTCCCCCTTGCGGAACACGCCCAAGTGCCGCCCCTCCAGCCGCGTGTTGGTCCCGTAAACATCCATGCCCTGCCGGTTCCGCACCAGCACCCCCACCACCGGCTGCCCCGAGTCCCTTCGAAACAGCGCCCTCACCCGCACCGTCACCACTTCGCCGCAGGTCACCGTCCGCGTCGGCCGCAGGCACTGGTCCAGCAACTCCACCCGCTCGATCTTGCTCGTCCCGTCTCCGTGCCGGTAGCTCGCTCTCAGCCCCTCGCTCGGTTCCTCCTCACCCTCCGCTTGCTGGCGCGCCAGCACCATCCCCACGTAGCGGTTCACCACCTCGCTCGGATTCCCTTCCGCCTGCACCCTCCCCTCCACCAGCAGGATCGCCCGGTGCGCCAGCCGCTTCACCAACCCCAAATCGTGCGACACAAACAGGATCGTCACCCCTCTCTGTTTCAGCTCCTCGAATTTCCGCACGCACCGGCTGGCGAAGATCGCGTCCCCCACCGCCAGCGCCTCGTCCACCACCAGGACCTCCGGCTCCGCATGTATCGCCGTCGCAAACGCCAGCCGCACGTACATCCCCGTCGAGTATTCCTTCACCGGCCGACCCATGAAATCCCCGATCTCGGCGAACGCTTCTACCCGCGGCAGCGCCGCCTCGATCTCCTTCCGCGTCAGCCCCATGATCTCCCCGCTCATGATCACGTTCTCTCGCCCCGTGAATTCCGGGTTGAAGCCCGCCCCCAGCTCCAGCAGCGCCGCTATCCTCCCTTCCGCCGCCACCCGCCCCGTCGTGGGACGCAGAATCCCGCTCACGATCTGCAACAGCGTGCTCTTGCCCGATCCGTTCGGCCCCACGATCCCCAGAATCTCGCCCCGCTCCACCGTCAGATTGATGTCCCGCAGCGCCCAGAAATCTACGTGATGTCGCTTCGGATAGAAGGGCAGCGCTTCCAGAACCCGGTCCGACGGCCGCCGGTATAAACGAAACATCTTCGAAACGTTGTGAATCCAGACCACGCCTGCTGTCCGCAGGATATCTCAATCGGCGGCTCCTCGGGCGCCCGCCCTACTTCAGCCGCACCGCCCGCCGCATCCCTTCCGGCAGCGGCGTCGCATACCCGATCAAGCTGAATTGGTCCAGCGCAAACAGCACCACCGACTCCAACCCCTCCCCCCGCGCCAGCCGCGTCTCCTTCAGCCAGGGCGTCGTGTAGTCGCTGATGCCTACCAGGTGGGCCCTCTTCTCGGCAGGAAATCCCAATTGGCGGGAAACCCCGACCGACTCCCGCGCCTTGTCGAGGTTTCGAGCATAGGTGTGCAGAAAACTCTCCGTCTTGAAACAATCCAGCGTTTCCGGCGTCCAGCTCCCCCTCGGCAGGTTCACCGCCCGGTTGAACGCCGGCTCGTTCACGTCCGTCGGATACAACACTTCGAACCGGCACTCCGGATGCGCCTGCCGCACGTGCGCCATCACAGCCCCCGTGAATGCCCCCACCAGTCCGGCCAGAAAGGCCGCCTCCTCCGGATGCTCTTCGGGCGGCGTCTGGTTACTCGCGATCAACGCCATCTCGCGCCCGTGCGCGCTCCGAAACGCCTCCCGCGTGTAACTGTCATAGTACGGCATGCCGCTCCCGTTCGGGAAATACCACCACTGTACTTCCCCGAATTGCAGGTACGGCCGCAACCCCGCTTCCGCCATCAAACTCGCCAGCTCCCGGTACGCCTCCTTCCAGAATGCCTGACTCGTCGGCGAAAAGTTCGTTTGCACCGCCGGCGTGTTCAGCACCACCGGCGCGCCGTCCGGGTAGCGCTGCGCTATCCCCGCTTCCTCCGACGGATCCCCGTGCTGTAGCTCCATGCTCAGCGCAGCCGTCGCATCCAGACCGTAATTCTTCAGCGCACGGAAGTAACTCCGGTGCCAGTCCCGCGCCGCGCGGTTCAATCGCGGGCTCGCCTCCAGGTCCGTCCTCCACTCCCCGTCCGTCCCCCCTTCCAGCGTCGGCCCGCTCACCTCCACCACGAACGGCCCCGAGGTCGGACTCCCCGACACCCGAATCCGGTTGCCCTCCCCTCCCATCATCCGGGCATGGATCGTCAGCCTCGCTCCCTCCGCCTCCGCCCGCACCGCCGTGCAGCCCCGGTTGATCTCCAGCTCGAACGCCTTCGCGATCGTCTCCGCCGTGTCTCCGATCAGGTTCAGGTGCGTTAGCACCGTGTCGTTCTCCGGCGGCTCCCCCGTCCGCCCGATCCGCAGCTCCGTCGTCTCGCTGAAGACCGGCGTCCCCGTGAAGGTCACCGTCCCCGAGGCGTACTGCTGCCCGGCCGCCTTCAGCTCGTAGAACCACAACGCGCCCACGTAATGGTTCACCCGCCCCCGCAGCCCGAGCGAATGGATCATCCACGCCGTCCGCTCCGGCGCCAGCGCCATCGAATGATCCGTGTCCCAGTCCGTCGCCAGCGATACTCTCCCCTCACCCCTCGCCTCGGCCGTCGTCGTCGCAGGCTTCGCCAGCTCCAGATAGTCAAAGTAGAAGTACGATCCCTCCGGCCCCAGGTTCCTCACCCTTACCCTGTGCAGGCCCGCCCCGTATTCCCCCAACGGCGCCCGTACCAGCACGTCCTCCCCCGGGATCGCCAGATTCAGCGTTTGGCTCGGACCTTCGTCCACCGCCGCTTCGATCAGCCCCCCGTTGAACGCCCGCCTCACTCCCAGATACAGCCTGTGCTGCCCGCCCGCACGGTATTCGCAAGACAGCTCCGCCCCGGCCTGGCTGGTGTAGTGGATGGATCCTCCCGAGAAGTTCCCCCTGGCCGCATTCCACTCCCCCGTGTACCGCACCTCCGGCGCGTCATCCTCGATCCGGCGGCTGCCCGGTCCGGCCACCTCGTACCCTCTGCCCGTGCCGCTCACCGTCCAGTTACTCACCCGCACCTCGAACTCACGGCGCTCGAACGCGCCCGCCTGTAAGTCCGCCGCGTAGGTCCAACGCATCTTTCGCACCGATTGCGTCGGCACCGCCGCCCCGTGGATGTCCACCAGCGCCCCGAAATTCAGCGTGATCCTCCACTTACTCGGCGAAACACCCCCCTGAAACCGCTGCGCCCACGGCGACCACCACTCCGTCTTCGCACCGGCCGTGAACCCGTACGCACCCAGCCGGTTCCCGTTCGCTCCCGTCGTGCTGTTCTCCGGCGTCTGCCCTTGCCCCACGTAGGTCAGCCGGATCCGCGCCCCCGTCCGCGTCGCCCTCATCGTCGTCGAGAACGCTTCCACGCTCTCCACCAGCCGCTGCACCACGCTCTCCGGCGTGTCCCCCTCCACCGCCTGATACGTGTGGTGCTCCCACAACCACGCCAGCCCTATGTAATCCCCGGGCGTGATCGAACCGCATAACTCGAATTCCGCCCACGCCGGAACGTACGACCCCTCCGCCGGCTCCGCATAGTCCTTCAAACGGACTTTGTAGAATCCCGCGCCCCCCGCCTCCTCCGTCCAGATCCGCAGATACGGCCAGTCCACCGTCGGATAAACGTCTGAATCGAGCGCCAGGCAGTTCGTTCGGGTTTCTTCGTACGATAGCGTCAGCCCGCTCAGATCCCCGTCAGGCAGGTACCGCAAGGCGGGATGCTCGAAGGTGTTGTCCCGGTTCCATTCCAGCACCACCCAGTCGAATTGCTGCCGGAAGCTCCCGGAAATCGTGAACCCGCTCGCGCTCGTCTCGCTCAGCGCCGCCACCGCCGAGGGCCGCTCGAAATAGCATTGCAGGTCGCGGTCCGGCCTCAGTTTCTCCAGCGTCTCCCCCATTCCGCCGCCCGCCCGTTCACAGCCGCAGCGTCACCGTCAAGTCGCGCCCCGGTGTGACTTCCCCTACCGCCAGCACGTCCAGCCTGAGCTGCGCACCCGCCCGTAGCGGCCCCAACCCGAACCCGTCCGCCACGTTCGATGTCGTTTCTCCCTCCTCGATTCGCAGCGTGCAGTAGGTCTCCTCGTCCTGCCGCAGCCGGAGCTCGACCGCCCCTCCGCTCGGCGCGTCTCGCACCACAGCGAACACATCCCGCACGCTGTGCGCCTCCTCCGCCACCAGCGCCGGCGCCGCGTCGCTCTGCACCGCCAGAAATCCCTCCACTTGGATCGCGATCTGCCCCCCCGACAGCGTCCTCAATCCCCGATCGCTCGTGTTGGTAAAGCACACCGCCCCCGCTTCGCTCTCCCCGTGAACGTTGCTGACCGATAACTCCGCGGCCGCGATCCGCACGTCCGGCAAATAGATCGGATAGGCGTAATTCCCGCTCGCCCGGCTTCCGAAGAACCCCCGCACGAACGGTACCACGAACACCTTCTGCTTCAGGTGGTACACGGGCGCGCCCGCCGTGTGGCTTTCCTGCGCGCTCCCCAGCACTCCCCGCTCCACCGTGTAGCGCAGGCCTCCCTCCGCCCTCTCCACGATCCTCATCAGCTCTCCGTCCACTTGCACCAGATCACCCGCCTCGCCCGGCCCGGCCGAATTCAGCTCCAGCGTGCTGTCCTCCCCACCCACCGCCTGGCTCAACGCGTAAGCCGTCGGGCCGCCCAGTTCGTCCCAGTAGTGCGCCGTCAGCGTCCCCGCGCTGATCGTCCGCGTGTTCTCCAGTTGCTCGAAGGAAATCCCCACCAGCTCGATCGTCCCCTCGCCTTTCAGCCCCAGCCCGAACGACGGCCTCCCCGGCGCCTCCAGGTCGTAACCCGCCCCTCCTCCCGTAAGCTGCCATCGCGTCACCGGCGACAGCTCGGCCCCGCACTCCTCGCCCCTGGCGTTGGCCGACCGGCCCTGTACTTGCACCGTAGCCCCCACCCGGTTCGGCACCACGAATTCCACCGGGCTCGTCCGCCCGCTCGCCCCGGCATGCCAACCCGCTTCCGCCACCACAAAGTAACTGCTGCTGTCCGGCGTTACGCTCCAGGGTGGACTCACGATCAGCGTCGTCGCATCGTTCGCCGCCACCGCCCGCTCCTGGCCTGCCCCCCTGCCTCTGGTGATCCGCAACGCCATCCCAGCGTAGGCGTCCGGCGGCATCTGCGCCTCCGTGTTGCCGATCCGATCCGCCCCATAAATGTTCGCCGCGTACTCCGGTTGCAGCTCGAATCGCCAGTAAAAGTTCGCGTGATCGTAGTTTTCGTCCGGCGGCAGTTCCCCTCCGTACGGCAGGCCCCCGTCCGTGAACGTCTCCGATACCGGTTGATTCTCCGCGATCCGCCAAAGCTGGCTCGGACTCGGACCCCGGTACACGTTGTACCCCGACGTCCCCGCTGAAAAGCTCAGGCCCTCCAACTGCACCTGGTTCGTGTCCGTCCCCTCCGGTATCGTCGCCCGCACCACGAACGACAGCCCGCTCTCCGCCCCCGACTCATCCAGCGCGCTCACTGCGTAATACAGCGTCTGGCCCCCCTTCAGCCCCCCTCCCGTCGTCTCCACCCGCGCCCCCCATCCCACCAGCGGCACGTCCGCTCGGCTCGCCCCCGGCGCCGCCGGCGCACGGAAACCCACCTCCAGGCTTACCTCTCCCAGCCCCTCCGCATTCTCCCTCAGCTTCTCCCGGATCTCGAACTCCGGCATCCCCTCTTCGTTCAGCACCGCCCCGCCCAAAGGCCTCGGCAGCCGACCCCGGGCGCTCCCCACCCGCCGTCCGCTCTGCCCCGCCTCCCCCAGATTGTCGTCCCGGTACCATTCGTCCCGGTGGATCTGCGCCGTGATCCGCGCCCGCCCGTAGTTCGTCCCCGGCGACACCTTCAACACGCGGAAAGGCTCCCTTTGAAATCCCTCCTTCAGGTAGGTCACCGTGATCAGATCCCCCGGCTTCAGGCCGAATCCCCTCACACTCGTCTCGAATTCTACATACGTGTTGCCCTCCACCGACTTATCCAGGTAGAACTTCACGATCCGCGCCGCCTGATCGAAGTTCGCAATCCCCAGCGCAGGCAGCGTGGCGCTCACTTCCTGCCCCGTCCTCAGTATGTCGTCCACATCCGCCAGCGAAAAGCTGTCTTGCTGATAGGCGTTGAACGCATCCTGGAATTCCACCGTCACCCGGTTCGGTGTCTCCGCCGCGCTCCTCGACCACACCCGCATCGCCGGCGTTCCGTTCTCCTTCCGCAGGATCCCCGAATACCCCTCCGTCCCGTCCCCGAATTCGTACGCCGGCCATCCCCCGTTCAGCGTTTCCCGGCTGTTACTTCCCTCCGGCTTCTCCGCCTGCTGCAGGGCCAAACTGTTCTCGCAGCGCAGCTCCAGCTTCCCCGACATGTTGTAAGTCAGGTACAGCCTCGCCCCCGTTCGGATTCCTCGGATGACCTCCGCCGCGCTCCGCCTCTTCCGCAGCGCCAGGTTGCACTGGAACCTCGGAATGCTCACCGGATTCCCGTACAGATCCCGCGCCTCGATCAGTTCCCCGCAGTAACTGGCCGTCTCGGCGAAGCTCGCGATGTCCACCTCCTCCAGGCCCCATCCGCATCGCCGCAAAATGTCCAGGATCACCCAGGCCGGATTGTTCGTGAACCGGTGCCCCAGGTACGTCCCGTCCGCTCCGTATTCCGCCAGCTTCAATCCTTCCACCAGCGCTTGGATCTTCGGCAGTGACCGGCCGTCCGCCACCCGGTTGGGCGTCACCACCGACAGCACCGCCATGCTCCCGTAACAGTCGCCCAGCGGGTTCCCCGCCGCGTCCGCGTTGTCCAGGTTGAACGCCCCCGTCCGGTTTCCCAGACTCACGACGTTGTACCAGCCCGTCCCGGTCATGTCCGCCCCCGCCTGCCCCAGGGGAATCTCGATGTCGTTCACCAACACCTTCAGCACCCCCTGGATTTCCCCCATCCCGATCAGCGCCTCCATCCGCGTCAGATTGCCGTCGTTCTTGGCAAACACGATCAGCGGCGCGCACCACGCCGTCCCGTAAATCAGCGGCACAAAGTCGTTGTACTTCGCCGTGTTCTCCAGCGCCTCCGATACGTGGTACCCTTTCTCCCCGTAACTCCTCACCACCGTGCTCGGCGGCACATATTCGATTCCTCCGAAACGGCGCGTCGGGTTGCTCTGCTCGTCCTCCCGGAACATCCCCCGCTGTTCGCACTGCGCCCGGCTCCCGTCGCAGCTCGTGTACGCTTCGCCTGCGTTCAGGTTGCCCACGCCTCCCGGCAGCCCCGCCGAGTACCCGCACCGGAAGAACGGCGAGTATTCCCCTCGCTCTCCCCCTGTGATCGCTTCCTCTCGCTGCTCCGCAGTCGCCGGGAACTTCCACGGGCAGCGCCTCTGAACCCGTACCTCAGGCAACCATATCCGTTGCAGGCTCAGGCTGCTCATCGCCGTCAGCCGGCAGCTCGCCTCCGTGATCTCCTCCGGGGCGTTCGTCACCCCCCGGAACACCACCTTGCTTTCCGACGCCGCCTCCCCGTTCTTCAAATCGAAGAACACGAACCGCACCGTCATCCGGCTGCCCTTCCAGCCCACGTTCCTCTCGAGCTGCGAAATCCGGGAATCCGTGTTCGCCAGCACTACCGTCACCCGCGCCGCCGCGTCAATGCCTTCCTCCGGCGCCGACCGGATCTCGAACGCGCTGTGCCGCAGCACCCGCCCCTCGTAACTCTGCCCCTCGTATTCCACCCCGTGCGTGCTCCACCGCTCCACCTGCCCGTTCGCCAACTCGCACTCGAACAGCAGCAGCGGCGTCTCGGTGATCCCCAGCTCTTTCAACTCCGCGATCGTCCCCACGCCCTGCCCCTCACAATCCTGCTACCACCCTCACCGTGCAGGCATAACACTCCGGCCCTTCCGCCTTCACCGCCAGAGTGTCCTCGGCAAACCGCGCTTCCCTGTAAACCCCTCCGCGGCTTCCGCTCTTCTTGTATCTTGACGCTCCCCCTTGCGCCTCCACTTGTAACCCGAACACCTCCACCTCCCCGCCCGCCCCCAGCTCTATCCCGAATCTCACTAACTCGTCCGCACAGGTCAGCTTCACCGGTCTGACGATCCGCCGCCATGCCCCGCCCACTTGAACCGTCTCGTTCTTGGCCGCCGTCCCCGTCCGCGCAAACACCGTCGCCTCCCCGGACACCTCGCTCCGCATCCAGACGCTCACGCAGTACTGAAACCAGCCCGGCGCCCCCAGCGCCTGCTCGATCTTCTGCGGCACCGGCCCCGTGTTCCGCAGTCGCGTCGCCCGCCGCGTCCCCCACGGGTCCTCGACCTCCCGCGTGATCTCCAGATAGGGATCCTTCGTCCACGCCTCCCGCTCCAGCTCCTCGCTCCAGGCCAGCAGATTCCCCACCGGATCCAAGAACGTGAAACTCCCTCGCCGCCCCTCGACTTCGTGAAACAATCCCTCCACCGCCGCCCACTCCGCGCTCGTCAGCCCTCCCAGCTCCAGCCGCCACTCCACTCGCCGCCACAACCCGTCGGCCGCTTTCCACTCCCGCCCCTCGGGCGACTCCGCCCGCACCGTCCGCTTCTCAATCCTCCTCCTGGTCGGAAACTGGCTCGTCGCTCCGCTCTGCAACTGGGGAAAGTACGGCATCCTAAGTCCTGTTCTCCTCCACCACCACTACCGTCCGACCCCGCGATTCCCCCTCCAGCTCCCACTCCAGCTCGTCCCCTCCGAAACTGCAATCCTCGTAACCCGTCCCGTCCCCCGGATCTTCGAATCGAAAGCCGCCGAAGCTCCCCTGATTCTGCTCGAAGAATTGCTCCAGCCGCCCCCACTCCTCTTCGTCAATCAGATCCAGCCTCAGCTCCCAGCGCCGCACCGGCCCTCCCCACTCCCGGTACCTTTGCTCGCTCCCGTCCACGAACCGCAACACCTCCGTCCGGTACCCGATCGTCTTCACCGACGGATACTGCGCCGCTCCCCCCGTCCTCAGTTTCGGGTACTCGCTCATAACTCACTCACCACATCGTTCAGCGCGTGCGAATGGAGCATCGCTTCCCGCACCGCCCGCGCTATCTCCTCGCTGTGATCCAGGAACGACCGGCTGTCCATCGCCTGGACCTGCACCGTGATGTTCACCGGCCCGCTCGCTCCCCGCAAGCCGGCGTCCCTCTCCGGCTCCCATCCGCCCGAACCGCTCGGGCCCCCGCTCTGTCCTCTCCGGATCTCCCCCTCGAACCGGATCGAAGGCGGCCAGGCGTACGGCGTCAGCACCGGCGCGCTCTCCTGCCGGCCGCCCCCGAACAGCCCCACTAGCCCTCGCAGCAGCGGCGACAGCCCCAGCCCGCTCGCCAGCACGCTCGCCGCCGTCCGCCCGGCCGTCGCCAGCCTGCTCTCTCCTCCGCTCCTCGCTTGCGCCGCCGTGTTCTCGATCACCGCCGCCGTGTTCTCGCTCACCGCCTCCGCCTGCGCCTGGCTCGCCCCGCGCAGTTGTTCGAGCTGCCACGACAGCTCCTTCACCGCCTCCTCGAATCCTTCGCCGGCGGGCGGCCACAGCTCCCTCGTCGCCGTCCCTAACACCTCGCCTGCTCCGCCGCTTCCTCCGCCCCCCAGCCGGAACTCGATCCACCACTGCCCCGCCTCATTCCTCGCCATGCATCCTCGCCGCTTCCCGTTCCAGAATCAAGAACGCCTGTACCTCCCGCGCCGACATCTCCCTGAGCTGCCGGCCTCCCAGCCTCTTCCAGGCCCAGTACGCCTCCACCAGCGCCGCGCTCTCCCCCGTGATCACCGACTTCGGGCACCTCTCCGCCGCCGCCCCGGGCCGCGCCCACACCGTCTTCGGCCGGCTCTGCCCCCCCTTCTCCGACCACCCGCATCGCCGCTTCGCTTCCAGGCCCTTCCGCCGGCAGTCCTCGCACTTCCACCCGGCCTGGTCCGTCATCTGAAAATGGAAGGCGAGTATCAGTTTTTTTCTTCGTCCTCGCTCAGTCCGAACTCCGCTTTAATCGCCTGCAACGCTTCCCCGCACAGCCCCTCCGGTCCCGCCTCCACCAGACTCTCCGGCGTCGCCGGCCTTCCGTCCACCTCCAGCCCCTCGATCCCTTCCAGCCCCCACAGCAGATACAGCCGGTCCAGTTCGCACGCCAGAAGGCTCGCCTCCAGCTTCTCCCGCGGGTCCTCGCTCGCCCCCAGATACTCCGCCTTCGCCGCCGCCTCCCGCACCTGCCTCAGTAACTCGAGCCGCCGCCCGAACGATATCCGCCTCACCTTCAAACTCACGCCCGGGTATTTCTTCGAATGCACCACCTTGTAACTCTGGTAGTCCACTGCCTCTCCCCTTGCCTGCCTCTATCCGAAGGCCACGTAAATCTCGTCGTCCGCCGTCCCCTGCGCCCGACAACCCGAAAACCGCCAGCGCAGCCGCGCCTCCCCGTCGTCGAACTCCGGCGTCTCCGGCGTCACCGCCTTCAGGTATACGCCGAAAAGTTGCCCCGCACCCGCCCCCAATTGGAACATCACGCTGATCGGCGACCGCTGCCGCGCCGCCTGGTACAGCGCCTTCGTCGCCTCGTCGTCCAGCTCGTACAGCTCCACATCCGCCGTCACCGACCGCATCCCCGCCCAGATGCCTTTCGCTTCTCCGCACCCGAATTCCCGGTCCCGCGCCTCCATCTGGTTGTCCAGCATCACCTCCGCCTCCGTCAGCGTGCAGAACCGCTCCGGCATGCTTCCCAGCCACGCCTGCCCGATGTGCCCCGGAATGATGCTGTAGTCGAATTCCCCCGGCGCCGGCTCCTCCGGAAAGCTCACCAGTTGCCCTTGCCCCGTCGCAAAACTGGCGTTGTCTATCACATCCCGCGCCGGCCCGCTGAACTCGAACTCGTGGTAGTCCGCGTTCACCCGGATCCGCAGCTTCTCCACCGCCGCACCGCACACGATCCGCTGCACCGCCGTCGCCGGCGACCAGTAATCGAAGATGCTCACGCTCGGCGTCTCCAGCCCCGGCCCGTACGTGATCGTCCCCCCGATCGGCGCTCCCGCCGCCGGCGTCACGCTCAGCGGCGCGTTCAGCGTCACCGTCGTCGGGTCCGCCACCGACGCCACGAACCGCAGCTCCTCCCCGCTCCTCACCGCCTGACCCGCCGACAGTCCGTGCGGCCCCGTGAACCGCAGCGTCATCCCCGTGCATCCTTCCGCCGCCGTCCCCCCGCTCCACAGCGCCGGCGCTCCTCCCAGCGCCGCACGGAACAGCGGTCCGTAGCCCGGCTCCTCGCTCTGCTCCCCCCAGGACGTCATGTACGTCCTCAGCACGAACCTCGTCCGCTTCCTCAGGCCCGGCGGCAGCCCCGCGAACGTCCTGCTCCCCGTCTTGTCTCGCCGTTCCCGCTTCTCCCACTCCTGCCGCGCCGTCAGCTTCACCGCCGGAATCCGGTTCCGGCTCGTGATGCTCGGCACCTGCCCGTAGCTCTCTTCCAGCGCCACGTACCAGCGGTTCGCGTTCGATGAAATGTAGGACGCCATGTTCCTCCTCTCTGTTCTCCTCCTGCCCCTCTCGACCCCTCAGCCTAGACTCGCCTCCAGCTCGAAGCGGATCTTCCCGCTCTGCAAAAAATTCCGGCCCCCGTGACGGATCGCTCCGTACTCCACCTTGTACCCCCCCGTGTAATACACACCCGGCGCCCACTCCCCCCGGTTCCCGTCCAGCACCTCCGTCACCGCCTCCACATATTGCTGCAACCGCCCGCTTACTTCCTCCAGACGGTCGTGGCTTACTCTCACTTCCGCCGCCATGTAGATCTTCCCCGAAAACCTCCGGAATTTCTCTTTCAGTAAGTTCGCTTCCCCTTCGCAATATACGTACACCGCCGGGTATTTCACCCCCGCGCTCCGCTCCGCCGTCTCGTAAGCCACGTTCTGGGCGATCACCTGTTCCGCTGCAATCCCCGCCAGCTCCGTCCCCTCCCACTGCGCGATCGCCGCTACCGCCCGCGCCAGGCCCCCTTCGCCGCTCAGTAACTCCACCGCCTTCTTCGTCGCCGTGCTTCCCGCCGCCATCTCCCCGCGCCCCCGGGCGGCGGCCCGCCGGCGGCCACCCCGGGGGGGCCCCGGCGCCGGGGGCCGT
>JBBIMA010000024.1:308-12419 GCA_037444625.1 Solibacteraceae bacterium | reverse complement strand
CGCCATCTCCCCGAGCCCCCTTCCTCAGCCCCGCAGCAGCAAACCCGGAGCTTCCCCCTCCTCCGTGTCCCTTTGCCTCGACCCTCGCCGCAGATAGTAGTCCGGGGCCTGTCCGTCTCCCGGACCCCGGCCCTCCAACGGCTCCCCGCCGCTCCAGGCCTCCCCCAGCCCCAGCGGCGCCGCGTTCTGCAACCACGTCTCCTCTTCTGAGTAGCCCGCGTACACGTTCCAGCCCGCCGCTTCCTCCGGCGGCTTCACCGCCCGCGCCACCAGGCCCTCCCCGTTCTCCGTCGTCAGAACCGCCGCCTCGCTCGCCGCTCCCTCGGCGCGGATCTCGCTCCCCCCGGCAGCCCGAACGTAAAAACTCGCCCCAGCACCCGCCGCCGGCCCCGAGAGCAACGCCGGCCGCTCCGCACTGCCGCCAGGAGCCGCCACGATCCCTATGCCTGCCTCGATCGCCGCCCGCCACGCCCACTCCGCCATCCGCTCCCACTCCTTCCACTTCGCCAGGTACCGGTCGTTCAACTGGCTGTTGTAGGCGTCCCGATAGGTCAGGGCCAGCGTCCGGAACGTGTGCCACTTCTTCAGCCCCTCGCTCACCACCACGTTCTTCAACCCCAGCCTCGCCGCCCCCTGCTGCACCAGAAACCTTCTCAGCTCCATCCCCAGCTCTTCCTGCGCCAGCCTCAGTTTCACGCCCAGGTCAATCCCCTCCGTGCGCGCCGTCTCTAACAGCGACGATTCGTAGGCCAGCAGCCCCTCCATCGTCGTCAGCAACCCGTCCGTGAATAGCGCCATCCCCCTTGCTCCTCACCCCTTCGCCGGCCGCAACGCGCTTTTCAACGCCCGCAGCTCCGCCTCCGAAACCACCGTCAGTTGCACTCGGCTCGCCGCTGCCTGCGCCTCCGCCTGCCTCTTCGCCTCCAGAACCTGTTCCCGAAACTCCGCCGCCTCCTCCGCCGTCGCCAGCCGCGCTCGTCCCTCCACGATCATCCGCGCCGCCACTTCCCGGCTCACCTCGCTCCTCACCCCCGCTCGGCCCCCGTCCGCCGTCTCCTCGCTCACCACCACCGGGTACGCCTCCCCGATCCCCGCTTCCGTTTCCCGCACCTTCCGGTAAAACACTTTCAAGTCCATCCGTTCCCTCCTTCTCGCACGCGGGTTGTGAAGCGACGCCGCCCACAACCCGCGCACTCCTCCTCTAGCTGTTCACCTGCACGCCGAAGTTGTTCCGCAACACCGCCACCCCGTACAGCACGTCCACCGTGAACTGCTGCGCCAGCGTGTTCGGTTGATAGCTCATCACGATCCGCATCCCGAAGTTCCCCAACTCCGCGTACTCCGCAATCGCTCCCGTCCCCGGCAGCGGCTGCGGCAGGCGCCTCGTCACCAGCCCGAACGCACTCCGCGCAAACGCAATGTTGTGCGTCGTCACCGGCGAGCTCCCGGTCTTCGCCACGAACTGCGAACGGAACACGTAGAAGTCCTTGATCTTCCCCACCGTCCCGTCCACCAGCGCCCGCAGACCCGCCTCCCCGGCCGTCTGGTACTCGCTGAACCGCGGGATCTGGCGCAACTGCGAGTACGTCGCCGCGTCCACCACCAGGTACTTCGGCTCGCTCGCCGGCACCCGCGCCTCGAACAGCGCCGTCTCCGCCGCGTCCACCACCGCCTCCGTGATCGGCGTCCCCGGCGTGCCCACCGGCGCGTTCGCCGTCAACTGCGCGTACAGGTTCAACAGGTCCGTCTCGATCTTCTCCGCCAGCGCCGCCATCGCCGGCTGCATGTACAGCTTCAGCAGGTCCGGCACCGCCAGCACCTTGGTCACGTCCGGCACCTGGAACGTCGCCTCCGCATGCGTGTTCAGTACGATCTGCGCGTTCCCCAGGCTCGGATTCTGCGGTTGCACCGTGCCCCCTTCCGCCAGGTTGTTCGCCACCAGCGTCGGCGGGATCGGTACGTTCACCGTGTCCCCGGCTTGCGCCAGGGTCGGCTCAAAATCGCGATTGACCAGGTTCCCCATGACAAGGTTCCCTATCAGCGTCGGCAGCGCATCCACCGCCACCAGCTTGACAATCGCGTTCGCCACGTTCTGCGATGTGATTGCAGGCATCTGCTCTCCTTGCGTTCATTTCCGCGCTGGACCCCCGGGGCCCCCGCGGTCAACCCCTCGACTCGCCCCTCGCTCTAGCGTCCGCCCAGCATCTGCGCCGCGATTCGCACGATCTCCTCGCGCGCTCGCTCCGCTTCCTCCCGGCTCATCCCCGGCCGGATCTTCTCCAGCTCCACACCCGCGCTCGTCAACGTCCCCCCGCGCTGCGCTCCCGCCGTTCCCGAACCCCCGCTGATCCGCGCCGGCAGGAACTCCGGGTTCTCCTGCACGAACCGCGTCAGGTACTCCCTCAGGCTCACCTCCCCTTGCTCCCCTCGCGCCGCCAGCCGGCCGTCCTCCGTCCGGTAAATGTCCTCCTTCACCGCGCGGAACGCCAGATCCACTTTCGACACCCCCAGCCGCTGCAACTCCGCCCGGATCGCCGCGCTCCTCTCCGCCTCCTCCCTCAACTGCCTCTGCCGCTTGTTCTCTTCCACCAGCTCGTTCAGCTTTCGCTCCAGCGCCTCCCGTCTCTTCCTCTCCTCCGCCAGTTCCGCCTGGTAGGCCGGCTCCCTCTTGCTCTGCTCCCTCTTCAGAAACTCCTCGATCACCTCCCGGATGATCGCCTTCCTCTCCTCCGCCTCCCTCGGCTCCGTCATTTCCTTCCTGATTTCCTCCATCTCTCCTTGTCCCCTCGTTCTGATTTCCTCGAACCCTCGCCCCTAGACCCCTTCCGACTCCTCGATCTCCCGCGCGATCCGGTCCTTGATCTCCTGCCTCACGTCGCACAGATACTTGAACGCCAGCTTCTGGAAGATCTGCTTCCTCAGCGTCTTCGATTGAATCCCCAGACCCAACAGCCGCTCCGCCTCCTCCAGCTCCCCCGCAAAGTCCCCGATGTCGAACTCCTCCAGCCCCGACACGCCGATCCGCACCTCGTCCTGCCTGGCTTCCGCCACCGCTCGCAGCACTCGTTTCAGCACGTCCTTCACCGCGTCCCCGTACGCCCTCAACACCTCCTGCGTGATGCTGAAATCACGCTGCTTGCTCAGCCCCGACTGCGGCGCCGTCACCGACAGCCCTCCCCCCGCTTGCGTCATCAGGTAGCACACCCGGTAAATCTCGTCCTTCAGCCGGATCAGATTGTCCATCGCGATCTGATACACTTTCCCCTCCGGCTCCGTCCATCCGAAACGGTCCTCCGGCCCCAACTGGATGTAGTAAGACTCCCCTACCACCTGCTTGAAGTCCCGCTCCGAGTACACCACCGGCATCGCAAACAGCCCCATCGTCAGCGCCCACGACAGCGCGTTCGACTTGTTGAAATGCTCCAACTGCAACAGCGCCGCCTTGTTCATCAGCCAAAGCCCCTCGCTCACCTTCAACTCGAACAGCGGCGTCTGTCCCAGCCTCCACAGCCCGTGCCGTCCCTCCGCCACCAGCTCTCGCTTTCCCCGCTTTCCTTCCCTTTCCACCGCACGCTGGATCTCGTACCCCTCCTGGTCGTAGTAGATCCATTGCGTCTCCTTGTACCAGTCCCCCTCCCCCGGCCTCTCTTGCTTCAGATTAGTCGTCCGCAATCCCACCCACTCGTAATTACCCGCCTCGACGCAGCACCAGGTGATCAGATCCTACGCCGCGTACCTAACCAGATACGCCCGCGACAGCCCCAGCGCCTCCTCTTCTCCCCGGTGCGCCGCTCGCCCCTCCCACCGCGGAAAGTCCACCGCCACCAGCCCCGCCCCCGCCACCAGCGCATCCACGAACAGCCGCCGGAAAAAGTCGCTCAGCCCGGTCCCCCGCCGGTCGCAATCCTCCGCAAATTCCTGGAAGAACGCCTTGCCCCTCTCGTCCTCCCCCTCCACGCTCAATATCGGCTCCCGCCGGAACAGCGTCGCCGCGTACCAGTCAATGATCGAGCCGATGTAGTTCTCGTAGAACACCCGCGCCAGCCGCTCCTGATACACTCCCAGCGGCTCCTTCTGCCTCGGCGTCAGATACGCCCCCGCACGCTGTTTCAGTTGCTCCCCTCCCGCGTACAGGTCCCGGTACGTCTGCCACATCGCACGCCGCGCTTGATACTCCGGGTGCTCCTTCTCCACGTCCCGCATGCCTCTTCCTCCCGCTCGCCCCTTCCTTCCCCCTCACAGCAGCCTTTCGCTCCGCTCCCCGGCCTCCCGCCCCGGACGGCACTCCTGCCAGATCAGGTACCCCAGCGCGTCCGACAGGTGCGTCCGCCGCGGATCCTTCTCCTTGTCAATCACCGTGCTCTCCGCCTTGTAACTCACCTCTTCCAGATCCTTGATCAGCTCCCGGCACTTCCGATCAATGAACAAATGCCTCTCTCCCGATGCGCTCCTCAGCTTCGCGTTCACCAGCGCCACCCTCTCCCTCACCGGAGGATTCATCCTCGGAACGTGGTAGCTGACCCCCCGGTAGCCCGCGCGCCGGAAGTACTCCCGGATCACTTGGTAGTCGCTCCACCCGCTCGTCTTCAGGTAGCTCCCCGAAGCGTCCCCGTAAATCCCGATCCCTCCTTCGTGCTGCGGAAAGCGCGCGCAGAACTCCTCGCACGCCTCCTCCGTCGTCGCCCGGCTGAGCACGATCTCGTCCACCACGTACACCGTCTCCCCCTCGATCTGCGCCACCACCGAGCACATCGGATCCACGTTGAAGTCCAGCGCCCACAGCAGCCTCCGCCCCTGCCGTACCCCCACTTCCTTCACATGCTCCGTCCGCCGGAATGCGTGGTACACCAGTCCCCCGTGGATGTTGATGTATTCCCCCAAAACCTCCTGCTGGTAAAACTTCGCATCGTAACTTCTCTTCAGTCGCTCGTAAAAATCCGGCACCCGCGCCAATAAGTACCGGTTCTCGAACGGCTGCGCGATCACCACTTCGTAACCTTCCACCGGATCCGACACGAATCGCCGGTACACCCAGTCGTATCCCTTCGGCGTCCACACCCCGAAGCCGCACAACCGCCCGGCCTGCGGGTCCCGCAGCCGCCCTTCCAGCACCACCCACGCTTCCTCCTGCGTGTAGGTCAGCTCGTCCAACCCGAACCACGCCAGGTTCGTCCCCCGCAGCCGTTCGAACTCCTCCACCGGCCGGAACAGCACCTTCGACCCCGTATCCTTCAGCGTCAGAATGTTCTCCGCCTTGTTCAGCTCGTACGGAATCCGGTTCCGGCTCAGAATCTCCAGCAGCGTCGTCTGCGTCGCGTCGCGCAGCATCGGATAGGTCGGTGCCCCTAATAGGCCCAGCCGCCCGGGGTTCAGGTAACTCAGCTTGATCGCCTCCTGGCACAACGCCTGGCTCTTCCCCGACCCGATCGGGCCCGAGAACCCTTTGAATCGCGCCGTCGAACGGTGGAACCGGGCCTGCGACGGCAGCGGCGCGTACGCTATCGCTCGCTCCCGCTCGCCTCCTCCGGCTCGATCCATCTCACCCTGATCTCCTTCGGCGCCTCCTCTTCCAGCTCCTTCTCCAACTGCATCAGCCGGATGAAGTCCCCCACCGTCGCCTTCAGTTCCTCGTTCTTCAGCCGCTTCTCCAGGCTCAGGATCACCTCCTCCACCAGCGCCGCCTTGTCTACCTTCCTCCGGCTTCGTCTCCTCTTTCCTCCCTCGCCGCCGACTTCTCCCCCACTCGCCGCCTTCTTTGTCTCTCCCATTCGGTAGTCCTCGCTATACACAAAGGGCCGCCCGCAGGCCCCGCGCCTTCGCCCCCGCGCGGTTCCCTTCGGCGGCCCTCAGCCGGTCACGCCCGGCAAGCTCTCACATCCTGCCCCGAAACTAGCACCCTCCTGGCGCCACGCCTGCCTCCTGCTTCCCTACTCGCCTGAAAATCCTCGCCGTTTCCCTCGCCCCCGCCCCCGGGATGCCGGCCCATTCCCCCCCCCCCCCCCCCCCCCCCCCCGGGGCGCCAGCCCCCCCCCCCCCGCGGAGCGCCCCCTGCCGCCCCACCCACGGGCACACCGCCGCCCCCTCGGCTCTATCCCGGATTGCACACCCCGCCTAGCGCTGCGACCGCGCCAACTGCGTCTTGGCCCCGCTCGCGCCCCCAGAACCCGCTCGAACACTCCCCAGCGGCGCCGCGTACGCCGCCAGTTCAGCGCAGCTCGAAAACCCCTGCCCCGCCCGGCCTACCACCCGCACCCCCACCGCCCTCACCGGCGCCGCCAGTCTCACCTCGAACGCCTGCCCGTCCTCCAGAGCCGGCGCCCGCGCCGACGTCGCCTCCGGGTAACTGTCCAGCACCGCTACCGTCTCCCACGGCCCCTCGGCCTCCCGCTTGATCTGGATCTTCGGCTTGCCTCGCGATGTGTCGAACCAGCCTCCTCCGGGCAGGACCTTCCCGTGTCGGTACACCACCTGCTGAATCAGCTCCGGCCGCCCCCATTCCACCGCATACCAGTGCTCCCCCGACCCGTTCCGCCTCACCGTCCGGTACGTGTCCGCCCGTTCGTCGCAGATCGAACCCCCTTCGCCCCCTCCCTCCGACCACGACTCCTCCCCGAAGGCCGTAACCGCTACCGGCCCCACCGGCAGCCTCTCCGCCATCGGCATCCAAACCCGGTACTCCCTCGCCTCCCCGAACGGGATCAGTCCCAGCCGCGTTCGCACCACCGACTGCTTGCCCCCCGCCTGGCTCACCGCCATCCCTTCCGTCGTGTAAGCCTGCGACCCGGGCCAGCCACGCGGCAGCCTCCCCGGCGTCTCCGTCAACCTCAATTCCCCCGCCCATACCGGCGCCGCCCGATGCAAGTACCTCACCCCGGGATTCGCCTCCCGCTCCAGCGCCAGAACCTGCGGCCCCCTCTGGATCCCTATCTGGTTCGGGTAGCTCGGATCGCCCCGCAGCACCCGCACCGTCATCTCCATCTCGATCTCCACCCGATCCCCGGGCCGCCACCTCCTCTCCAGCTTCAGCCATCGCCCCGCTTGGCCCGCCGCGCTCGCCCCTCCCGCCCGCGCCGTGTAGCTCCTCGCCCACCACGGCGCTCGCAGATACAAAGGAAACCGCGCTTCCCGCGTCGGATGCACCGTCAGCACCGCCCTCCCTTCTTGCGGAAAGCGCGTCTCCATCTCCAACCGCACTTCCAACCCTTCCCCGAGGCTGATCGTCGCCTCACCCGGCGCGTACAGCGCCACCGCGACGCCTCCGTCCATCGCGCCCCACAGCGCCCCGGCCGCCAGGCTCCACGCCAGCGACGCCCCTGCCGGCCCCTCCCCCGGCCGCGCGTATCTCCTCCGCCCCGCCAGCGGCCCATAACTCGCCAGCGCTCCGCTCCGCGCCTCCTGCAAACCCATCAGGTGGTTGTAAACCGTCCGCTCGATCTCGTCCGCGTATCGCGCCTCCCCGCTCGACCTCAGAAGCTGCCAGTTCAGCCTCAACCACGCCGCTGTGGCTCCCGCCTCCCCCACCGCCGCGCTCGCCTCTCCCGGCAGCACTCCGTCCTCCAAGAATCGTCCCCCCGCGCTTACCCCACCCGTCACGTACAGCCGCCGTCTTGCGATGTCCTCCCAGCCCGCCACCGCCGGCTTCAGGAAGCCCTCCGCTCCCGTCAGCCGATACAGCTCCACCAGCCCCGCCAGGCTGTTCAGCGTATCCTCCGCGCGCCCCCGGCTCGCTTTGTATACACTCCCCGTCTCCGCCAGCGACCGTAGCAGTCGCGGCGCGCCGGGATCCTCCAGCCCCCGCGTCACGCTCTGCGTGAGCTGCCTCCGCTCCCCCGTGTAACGGAACAACACGCACGCCGGCTCCAGCAACGGCGCCACACCGGCCTCCCCACCCGCCGCCGGATGCCCGTTGCGGCTCAGCGCGTCGGCCAGTCTCCGCGCCGCCGTCAGCGCCCGCGCCTCCCCGCTCGCCCCGTAATAGCTCAGCAGCCCCGACAACTGCCTGCGCCAGTGCTCCGCATCTCCCCTCTGGCCGGCCGCCCCCTCGGCCGCCATCGCCCCGAACGCTCGATCCATGGCCGATTTCAAGCGCTCATCGCGGTACTGCGGCCAGATCCTCGCCCCTGCTTCCAACAGCGTCCCCAAATCCCCGCTGCCTTCCCGCACCCCCCGCTCCAACTGCCGGATCAACTCCTCCACGTGCAGTTTCAACCGTTCTCCCAGCACGCCTCCTATTCGCTGCCTCTCCAACGGGGCCGCAACAAAGCGGTCTGCGGCCCGGTCTCCCACTGCCGGACCCGGCGTCCCAGCCAGCAGACCCACCACAGGCGCCAACCACACCACCGCCATCTTCACGGGTCTTCCTGCAAGATTGAGTGCCCCGCAGCCGCGCACGCGCTCACCTCGGATTCGGGTTTGCACTGCGGGGATCATATGCCCCTCTTGAGGGTAACACGACCCTCTCAAAGGTCAAGATTGGGAAAAGTCAACTGCCGTCGGTTATCCATCCACAGTAACGGAACTCCCAGGACCCCTCTCGACAGACCCCGGCCCCCACTCCCAGAGCACCCCCGAGGTTTTCAGCCCCTCGCCGTCATCAGCCGCCTAAAACTCCTCCTCCACCTTCTTCTTCCGCTTCCGCCTCACTATAATGATCACCACCAGGATCAGCGCCAGAACCCCGGAAACCACTTTCACCCATGTATCGTCCACTCGCTGCGGCGTCTCCGCCTCTTGCAGCAGCAACGCCACCGTCGCTAACCTGCTGATCAGCTCGCTCATCGCCGTCTCCTGCCGAAAAACCTCCCGCCGCCGGACCCGGGCGGCGCCGTTCTGACAGCTTATAATAAACCCCCGGCCGCGCGCCAGGTTCTGCCCTCCGCCCCGCACCCGCGCCCCGCTCCCCTATAATGGAAAGAACCGCACTGGCGCGGCGCGCTCGGCCCTTCAGAGCGCACCCGAATCCGGCAAGTACGGCCTGCTGCCATGTTCGACAACCTATCGGAAAAGCTCCAGCGGGTCTTCAAAACCCTCCGCGGCGAGGGCAAGCTCACCCCCGCCAACATGGAAGCCGCTTTGCGCGAGATTCGCATCGCCCTGCTCGAAGCCGACGTCCACTTCCGCGTCGTCAAGCAGTTCATCGAGGACATCCGCCGCAAGGCCTTGGGCGAAGAGGTCCTCACCGCCCTCTCTCCCGCCCAGCAGGTCGTCAAGATCGTCCGCGACGAACTCGTCAAGATCCTGGGCAGTCATCACGCCCGCCTCCGCTTCTCCAACGATCCCCCCACCTCCATCCTCATCGTCGGCCTGCAAGGCTCCGGCAAGACCACCACCACCGGCAAGCTCGCCCGCCTCCTCAGCAAGGAAGGCCGCAGCCCCCTCATGGTCTCCGTGGACGTCTACCGCCCGGCCGCCAGGCGCCAGCTCAGCGTCATCGCCCGCGAGATCCGCCTCCCCGTCTTCGAAGGCGACGCCGGCAATCCCCTCGATCTGGCCCGCGCCGCCCGCCGCGAAGCCGCCCTCTCCGGCCGCGACGTCCTCCTGGTGGATACCGCCGGCCGCCTACACATTGACGACCAGCTCATGCTCGAACTCGAGCAGCTCAAGCAACTCCTCAACCCCACCGAAATCCTCTTCATCGCCGACGCCATGACCGGTCAGGACGCCGTCCGCTCCGCCGAGCAATTCCACCGCCGCCTCGGCATCACCGGCGTCATCCTCACCAAAATGGACGGCGACGCCCGCGGCGGCGCCGCCCTCTCCATCCGCAGCGTCACCGGCCAGCCCATCAAGTTCGTCGGCGCCGGCGAGCGCTTCGACGCCCTCGAACCCTTCCACCCCGACCGCATCGCCTCCCGCATCCTCGGCATGGGCGATGTCCTCTCCATCATCGAGAAGGTCGAGCAGACCCTCGACCAGCGCCAGGCCGAGGAAATGCAGCGCAAGCTCATCGAGAACGAGTTCACCCTCGAGGACTTCCGCGATCAGCTCCGCCACTTGCGCAAGCTCGGTCCCCTGGATTCCCTCCTCGCCATGATGCCCCAGATCGGCCCCTTCAAGGGCCTCAAGAACTTCGAGGTGGACGAAAAGGAAATCACCCGCGTCGTCGCCATCATTGACTCCATGACTCCGCAGGAGCGCGCCAACCACATGATCATCAACGGCGCCCGTCGCCGTCGCATCGCCCGCGGCAGCGGCACCTCCGTCCAGGACGTCAACCAGTTGCTCAAACAGTACGCCCAAATGCGCAAGATGATGAAGAGTTTCTCCGGCGGCTTCTTGGGCAAGCGCATGGGCAAGCTCAAGTGGCCCCAATTCCCGGGCCTCCAACCGCCCGTCTGACATCCCTATGAGGTACCGATCCCTATGCTCATGATTCGCCTGGCACGCTTCGGCGCCAAAAAGAAACCCGTCTATCGCGTCGTCGTCATCGAAAAGGAAAGGGCGCGGGATAGTCGC
Source organism: Solibacteraceae bacterium (assembly GCA_037444625.1). Classification (GTDB taxonomy): domain Bacteria; phylum Acidobacteriota; class Terriglobia; order Bryobacterales; family Bryobacteraceae; genus DTHT01. The sequence goes on along the minus strand of JBBIMA010000024.1, from coordinate 1,964 downwards.
GCCGTCGAGGTCGTCGGCAGCTACAACCCTCGCTCCGACCCCCCTGCCGTCCGCCTCGACTACGACCGCATCGAGCACTGGCGCAAGCACGGCGCCCAACTCTCTGACACCGTCGCCCGCCTGCTCGCCCGCTTCCCCGCCCAGCCCTCTCCGCCGGCCGCTTGAACCGGCCCCAATTCAACCCGGGCCGCCGCAATGCTATCATGGAGGCAGGGTACAGGAGGCTCAGGGGATGACCGGAATGAAAGAGTTGGTGGAGGATATTGCGAAGGCTCTGGTCGACATCCCCGACCAAGTGTCCGTCCGCGAGGTGCAAGGTGAACAGGTCACCGTGCTCGAACTCAAGGTGGCTCCCAGCGACCTGGGTAAAGTGATCGGCAAGCAGGGTCGCACCGCCCGCTCGATCCGCACCATTTTGGGCGCCGCGGGCATGAAACTGAACCGCCGCTTCACCCTCGAGATCCTCGAGTAGGCGGCCCCGGTTCGCCCCGCTCGCCCGCCCACGTTCGCTGCGGCCCCTTCATTTCGCTCCTTTGCGATCCGATTATGCCGGACCAACACTGGACCACAATCGCCCTCCTCGCTCGCCCCTGGGGCAATCGCGGCGAGCTGCTCGCCGATCCTCTCACCGATTCCCCCGACCGCTTCCAACAGCTCAGCCTCCTCCACCTCGCCCGCCCCGGCGCCGCCGCTGACCCGCACCCCGTCCGCCTCGACTCCGCCCGCTCCTATCGCGGCAGGATCATCCTCAAACTCCGCGGCGTGGACTGCATCGCCGCCGCTCAGGCCCTCGCCGGCGCCCGGCTCCTCATCCCGACCGACCGCCGGCCTCAGCCTCCCCCGGGGCGCTTCTACCAGGACGACCTCCTCGGCTGCCAGGTCCTCGATCGCCGCTCCGGCCGCACCATCGGCGTCGTCACCGACTGGCTCGACACCCCCGGCGTCGGCCTCCTCCAGGTCGCCGCCCTCGACGGCGGTCACGAAATCCTCATCCCCTTCGCCCGCTCCCTTTGCCCCGATATCAACCCCCAGGCCCGCCGCATCCTCGTGGATTTGCCCGACGGCTTGGAGGACCTTAACCGCCCATGACCTTCCACGTCCTCACCATCTTCCCCGAGTTCTTCCGCGGCCCCCTCGACTGCGGCGTCCTCGCACGCGCCCGCCAGACCGGCCTCGTCCGCATCTTCATCCACAACCTCCGCGATTGGACCCACGACCGCCACCGCACTGTGGACGACCGCCCCTTCGGCGGCGGCGAGGGCATGGTCCTCAAGCCCGAACCCATCTTCGCCGCCGTCGAATCCATCTGGCCCCAGCGCTCCCCCGACCGCCGCGTCATCCTGCTCTCCGCCCAGGGCCGCCTCTTCAACCAGCTCATCGCTCGGCAGCTCGCCGGTCTCCAGCAACTCCTCCTGATCTGCGGCCGCTACGAGGGCGTGGATGAAAGGGTCGCCCAGCACCTCGCCGACGACGAGCTCTCCGTCGGCGATTTCGTCCTCAGCGGCGGCGAACTGGCCGCCGCCCTCCTCATTGACGTCGTCACCCGCCTCTTGCCGGGCGTCCTCGGCAACCAGGCCTCCGCCACCGAAGAGTCCTTCAGCTCTTCAGGCCCCGACATCGGCATCCTCGACTGCCCCCAGTACACCCGCCCGGCCG
>JBBIMA010000024.1:0-230 GCA_037444625.1 Solibacteraceae bacterium | reverse complement strand
GCCGCCCTGCTCAAGACCGCCCGCCTCCGCCCCGACCTCCTCGCTCGCCAGGCTCGCCCGGAGCCGCCCGCTTGCCCCTCGGATTTGGTTAACTTAGGAAGGAATCCATGACTCAAGCGTTGTTGACAAAATTCGTTAGCAAACACAAGCGCCAGGATATCCCTGCTTTCCGTCCCCGCGATACCGTCCGCGTCCATGACAAAAACAACGAGGGCGACAAGGCACGCCTC
>JBBIMA010000023.1:0-61527 GCA_037444625.1 Solibacteraceae bacterium | reverse complement strand
GGTTGGGGTGCGGGCGGCTCCTCGCGGGCGGCGTACAACTCGCGGATGGCCGCGATGTCATCGGCGCTGAGACCCGCGACTTGGCGGTAGTAAGGGTACATGACGGAGCCGGGCCGGTCGGAGTGTCCCAGGCCGAGGGCATGCCCGATCTCATGTAACACCACGCTGAAGACGTCCAGGTAGCCGCCCAGGGCCCAAGGCTCGTCGTCATCGAGGTGAATGTCGCCTGCGATGGGCTCGGGATTGAGCGGGAGCGGATAGAAGGCGTGGGCCAGCACGCGGCCCCGTCCGTCGAAGGGGTACGGATCGCCGTGGGCGCCCGGGGTGAACAGGAAGCGCAAGGTGCGCGGTCCCCACTCGTCGGCGGCGGGCGCCAAGTGCAGTTGGACGTAGTGCGCCCACTCCTCCAGCGCGCGGAGTATCTCTCCCTGGACGCGCTCGCGCGGCAGCAGGCGGGCCGGTTGAGCGAGGAAATAGCCCAGCTCGGCGGGGTTGCGTCCGGGGCCGTCCCAGCCTTCGCCGGCGCGGGCCACGTACTGGGCCAAGGGGCCCCAGGCCGTCAGGGCGCCGCTGCATGCCTCCACCGGCCGCCCCTCGAGGAGGTCTTCCGAAGCCGGGTAAACGTAGCTGACCTCGTCCCACTCGGCCAGCCGGAGCAGGCGCGCGGCGTCTCCCGCGACCAGCAGCTCGTTAGGGCGCAAGTCGGGGTGCTCGATCAGCTCCAGCAGGTGCTCGGCCACCATAGCGCGAGCCTCGGCGGGTTGAACGTCCGGATGAAACTCCACCAGGCAATGCAGGCGGCCCGACGAAGCCAGCAGCGGACTTAGCTTGTCGGGAGCGAGCAGCCTGCCTGCCCAGCGCACCTCCAGGCCGTCCAGGCGCAGCCCGTCCGGGGCCGAGACCATGAAGCCCGCGTCGGGAACGTAGCTGAGGATCCGCGCGCCCCGCCGCTCGAGCTCGCGCAGCGTCTCGGCGCGCGGTTCGCGGAGCTCGATGAGCAGGTGGGAACGATCCGCACTGCGGCGCTTGACGGGCGCCGCCAGGTATTCCAACGGATCGTCCGCGACGGCCGCCGGACGGTTCTTCAACTGGAGCCGCTGCTGGGGGAAGGCCAGGCCGGCGGCCAGCAACAACGTCCCGGCGCGTAGGCTCCATCGAAGGTCCACATTGGGGCTTATCGCTCCGGACGGCCGGGATTTGAGCCGGCGCGGAGGGGAGAGCTTCCGCGAGCCGCGACCACCAGATAATTACGGGCCGACCATGCGAGCGAGTTTGCGCGGGGCATTGTCATTGGTTCTGGCGGGTTCCTGCTGGGCGGCGCCGGCCGCCGCCGGTTACCTGATCCGCACAGTGGCGGGCAGCGACTTCGTGGGTGACGGCGGTCCGGCGACCTCGGCGCTGCTGTTCGGCGCCGAGTGCGTAGCTCTGGACGGTGCGGGCAATCTTTACATCGCGGACCCGGCCGATCACCGGGTGCGGAAGGTCACGCCCGCGGGCATCATCAGCACGGTGGCGGGCGACGGGCACGCCGGTTTCACGGGCGACGGGGGTCCGGCGGCGCAGGCTCGCTTGAACCGCCCCTACGGGCTGGCGGCGGACGCGGCGGGCAATCTCTACATCGCGGACTTCGGCAACGGGCGGGTGCGCAGGGTGGGGCCGGACGGGACGATCCGCACCGTGGCGGGCGGCGGTTCGGCCCAAGCGGTCGTGGGCGGCGAGGCGACGGCGGCGCGCCTGCTGGGGCCGCGCAACGTGGCGCTGGACGCCGCCGGGAACCTGCTGATCTCGGATTTCCTGGATCACCGCGTCTATCAGGTGACGCTCGGAGGGCGCATCCAAGCGCTGGCGGGCACGGGTGCGCCGGGTTTGGGGGGCAACGGGGGACCTGCCCTTTACGCCCAGTTGAACTACCCGGCGGGCCTGGCGGTGGACCGCGCGGGCGTCCTCTACATTGCCGACAGCGGCAACCGGCGCGTGCGCCGGCTGGCGGGCGGTGTGCTGAGCACCCTGGCCATTCCCTCGGCGCTGGAGTTGCCGACCGGGGTGGCGCTGGACGTGGCGGGGAATCTTTACGTGGCCGACGGGGCGCGGATCGTGCGGTTGGCCGCCGCGGGCGGGGCGTCGGTGTTCAACACGGCGGCGCGCGAGGCGGCGGTGGACCCGGCGGGCAATCTCTATATCGCCTCGGGCGGGCCGCAAATCCTGCGGCGGGCGGCGAACGGATCGCTCAGCGTGGCGGCGGGCGCGACCGTGGAGCCGCAGTTCTGGGGCGACGGAGGGCCGGCGGTCTCGGCCCGGCTCCAAAGCCCGCAGGGGCTGGCCTTGGGTCCGGACGGCGCGCTGTGGATCGCGGACACGGGCAACGGGCGGGTGCGCCGGGTGAGCACCGAGGGTCTGATTTTCACGGCGGCGGGAGCGGGGCGCGGCGGGCTGGTGGGCGAAGCGATCGCGGCCGCGACGGCGCGCCTGCTGGCGCCGGCGGCGGTGGCGCTGGATGCGGCCGGGAACCTATGGCTGGCGGATTCGCAAGCGGCGCGCGTGCGGCGGGTGAGTTCGGGCGGCTGGATCACGACCGCGGCGGGCACGGGGCAGGCGGGCTACAACGGGGACGGCTTCGGAACCCTCTGCCAGTTGAACCTGCCGAGCGGGCTGGCGGCGGACGCGGCGGGCAATGTGTATATCGCGGACACCAACAATCACCGCGTGCGCAAACTGACCCCGGACGGCGTCTTGACGACCGTCGCCGGCCGCGGAATCCGGGGCTACCAAGGGGACGGTTCTCCGGCCGTCGAGGCGCTGCTGGATTCCCCCGCCGGGCTGGCCGTGGACGGCGAGGGGAACCTTTACGTGGCCGATCGGATGAACCACGCCGTCCGCAAGGTGACGCCGTCCGGGGTGATTTTGACCGTGGCGGGCACAGGCTTGCCCGGCTTCAGCGGGGACGGGGGACCCGCCCGCCAGGCGCGGCTGAACCACCCGATGGGCGTGGCGGTGGACCGCCAGGGAAACCTCTACATCGCCGACACGCAGAACCACCGGCTGCGCAAAGTGACGCCGGACGGCGTGATCAACACGATCGCGGGCGACGGCGTGCCGGGCTTCGAGGGCGACGGGGGACCGGCGGCGCAGGCGCGCCTTCGGTTTCCGGCCGCGGTGGCAGCCGACGCCCAGGGAAACCTGTTCGTGGCGGACCAGGACAACCACCGGGTGCGCTGCTTGACGCCCGCGTTGGAGGCGGCGGTCAGCGAGCCGGCCCGGGTCTCGGTGGTCAACGCGGCCAGTCTGCTCCCCGGGCCGGTGGCGCCGGGGCAGATCGTCTCGATCCTGGGTGCGGACATCGGCCCGGAGAATGCGCAGGGACCGCGATTGACCGCCGAGGGCAGCTTGGAAACGCGTCTGGGCGGCGTCGAAGTGCTTTGGGACGGGCGGCCGGCCCCGCTGCTTTACGCCGGCCGGGACCAGATCAACGTGCAGGTTCCCTACGCTGTCGCGGCGGTCAAGGAAACGCAGCTCGAGGTGCGCCGGGACGGCGCCTTGCGAGCCTTGGTAACGCTGCCGGTGGCGGAGGCCGCGCCCGCGCTGTTTACCCGGGAGGGCGGCGCCGGGCAGCTCGCCGCCCTCAACGAAGACGGCAGCCTGAACTCGCCCGAGAACCCGGCGGCGCGCGGTTCGGTGGTGACCTTGTTCGCCACGGGTGAAGGCCGAACGGATCCCCCGGCCACGGAAGGCCGTCCGGCGACCGCGCCGTTGCCCCGGCCGGTGCAGGCGGTGAGCCTGACCATCGGCGTGCACCCGGCCGAGATTCTGTTTGCGGGCAGCGCGCCGGGCATGGTGGGCGTCCTTCAGATCAACGCGCGCGTGCCGGGGGGCTTTGCCGCCGCCGGGCGGCTTCCGGTCGAGCTGGCGGTGGGCGGCGGCCGCAGCCGGCCCGGAGTGACGCTGGCGGTGCGCTGAAACCTCGGCGGCGCGCGGCAGGGCGGGCCGTGCGCTATCATTGCCTTGAATCACGGGTAGCCATATGGATCGCAGAAGGTTCTTGGGCGGCTCGCTGGCGGGCGGGCTGGGTTTTCACATCCTGGGTGCGCAGCGGGCGCGAAAGTACCGGACGGCGCTGATCGGCAGCGGCTGGTGGGGCATGAACATCCTGACCTGCGGGGCCATCGAATCGGGCCAGTGTCAGGTGGCGGCGCTGTGCGACGTGGACGAGAAGCAGATGGAAGCGGCCGCGGCGAAGGTGCAGGAACTGACCGGCGACCAGCCCAAGCGGTACAAGGATTACCGCGAGCTGCTGGCCCGGGAGAAGCCCGAGATCGCGATCGTGGCGACGCCCGATCACTGGCACGCGCTGGCGACCATCGCCGCCATCGAGGCGGGGGCGCACGTGTACGTGGAGAAGCCCGTCGGGCACACCATCCTGGAAGGCCGGGCCATGGTGAACGCCGCGCGCGCCAACAACCGCGTGGTGCAGGTGGGGCTGCACCGGCGGGTCTCGCCGCACAACGTCTCGGGCATGCAGTTCCTGCGCTCGGGCAAGCTGGGCAAGATCGGAATGGTGCGGGCGTTCGTGCATTACGCGGGCGGCCCCGGCCAGCCCACGCCGGATTCGGATCCGCCGCCCGGCCTGGACTGGGATTTCTGGTGCGGGCCGGCGCCCAAGCGCCCCTTCAACAAGGCCATCCACCCGAGAGGCTTCCGGCAGTTCCTGGATTACGCCAACGGCACCCTGGGCGATTGGGGCGTGCATTGGATGGACCAGATTCTCTGGATCACCGAGGAGAAATACCCGCGCAAGGTGTTCTCGACGGGCGGGCGGTACATCCGGCGAGACTCCACCGACGCCCCCGATACGCAGACTGCGGTCTTCCAGTTCGAATCCTTCACCGCCGTGTGGGAGCACCGCACCTATGCGGGCAACGAGGCGGAGAAGACCAACATCGGCTGCTACTTCTACGGGACGGAAGGAACCTTCCACCTGGGCTGGCTGGACGGCTGGACGTTCTATCCGGCGAACAAGAAGCGGCCGCCCATTCACGAGGAGCCCAAGCTGGGCAAGCCGGACGATCAGAACATCCGGGAGCTGTGGGCGGATTTCCTCCAGGCGATCCAGAGCGGGCGGCGTCCGGTCTGCGACATCGAGAACGGTCACCGCTCGACGAACATGAGCCTGCTGGGCATGCTGTCGTTCAAGCTGGGACGCAGTCTGGAATGGGACGGCGAGAAGGAGCGGGTGATCGGCGATCCGGAAGCCGACCGGCTGCTGCGCCGCGCCTACCGCCCGCCCTGGCAATACCCGAAAGTGTGAGGGGAGCGTGGAGGAACGAGCCTTCTTTACCGAGTCGCAGACGACCCGGCGGGCCACGCTGAATTGCCCGTTCTGCCGGACCCTCGAGACTTACGAGCTGCGCTGGCTGGTGCGCAAGAAAAAAGAGCGCCTGCCGCCCGGGGCGGACGAGCGGGACCGGGAGAAATTCCAGAAATCGCAAAGCTACATGGTGCTGCTCGAGGACAAGGTGGTCTGCCGCAATCCGCGCTGCCGCCGGAGTTTCGAGGTCTCGGGCATCAAGACGCTGGCCTTCCTGGAGTCGCCGGCGCCGGCCGGCCGCCGCTGAAGGGACGCCTCGGTGCGAAGCGCGGCCATCGTCCTGGCGCTGTGGGCGACCGGCTGCGGCCCTCCCACCAGGCCGGCCGCCGAGAAGGCGGCGGCGAAGAAGGAGGAGGCCGCCCGGCCGGTGCGCATCGTGCACTTCTACGCCAGCCCGGGGGTGCTCGAAGCCGGCCGGCAGGCGCTGTTGTGCTATGGGGTGGAAAACGCCCGGGCGGTGCGGCTGGATCCGGCCCTGGATCGGGTGTGGCCTGCTTACAACCGGTGCCTGGCGATCGCGCCCGCGCGCGACACCCGTTACACGCTGACGGCCGAAGGCTTCGACGGCCGCCAGGTGTCGGAGAGCCTGGAGGTGAAAGTGCTTCGCTCCGCTCGGGCCGAGCGGACGCCTGAGCCGGCGCCTTTGATCAGCGAGTTTGCCGCCACCGCCGCGGAGACGACCCCGGGCCGGCCGGTGACGCTGTGCTACCAGGCGGCCCCGGGCGCCGAGATCCGGCTGGCGCCCGAGGTCGAACGTCCGGCGGGATCGCGAGCCTGCTTCGCGGCGGCGCCCCTGCGCACCACCACCTACACGCTGACCGCTTCCACCCCCGACGGCCGCACGGAGAGCCGCGCGGTGACGATTACGGTGCGGTAGGCCGGGCGGGACTCACTCGACCAGGGCGGCGGGGTTGGACAGTTCGCCGATCCCCTCGGCCCGGATGGAGACCACATCGCCCGGACGCAAGGCCGCCTCTTCCGGCACGATGATGCCGGTTCCGGTCAGCAGCACGGCGCCCGAGGGCACGCGATTGGCGCGGCGCAGGTAGCCGATCAGGTCTTCGAAGTTGCGGGCCAAGGCGGCGGTCGAGACCGCGCCCTCGAACAGCACGGCGCCCTGGCGGCGGATCACGCAAGTCATCTCCAGCCGGTAAGGATCCTGGAGTTCCTCCGGGGTGACGATGACGGGGCCCAGGGCGCAGCAGCCGCAGAAAATCTTGGACTGGGGCAGATAGAGCGGGTTTTCGCGCTCGATATCCCAGGCCGAGACATCGTTGGCCAGCGTGTAGCCCAGGATCTCGCCCTTGCCGCCCAGCACTAGGGCCAGCTCGGGCTCGGGCGCGGTAAAGCGGGAGTCGGAGCGGATGCCGATGGGCTGGCCGGGACCGACGCAAACCCGGGCGGTGCCTTTGAAGAAGATCTCCGGGCGGGGCCGGCTGAAGACGTAGGTGTAGATGCCCTCGCCCTGGCCGTGCTGCGCGTCGCGGAAGCCGGCGCTCGGCTGGTAGGTGCAGCCGCAGGCCCAGGCTTCCGGGGGATGGATGGGGATCACCGGCTCGGCGGGTTCGGCGTGCCGGCTGGCCAGCTCGTGCGCCAGTTGGGTCAGCGGCACGGCCTCCTTCTCGGCCTTGCGGATCAGCTCGAGCATCGGATAGTTGGGGACGGGACGGGCCAGACCGCCTTCGAAGACGGCCGCCACGACTTGGTGACCCAGGCGAACTTGACCGAGACGCATGAGTAAGCGGGACCTCAGTATTTCAAGTAGACGGTCTTGTAATCGCTGTAGAACTCCAGCGCGCTGGGGCCCTGTTCCTTGGGGCCGAAACTGGAGTCCTTGGTTCCTCCGAAGGGCAGTTGATACTCGACGCCCGCGCTGGGCAGGTTCACGGTGAGCAGGCCGGCCTCGATGCGCCGGATGTAGTCGAACACGCGGGAAAGATCGCGCGTCTGGATGGAGGCCGACAGGCCGAAGGGCACGCTGTTGGCGATACGCAGGGCGTCTTCGAAATCCCGGGCCTTCATGACGGCCAGCACGGGGCCGAAGATTTCCTCCTGCGCGATGCGCATCTCGGCCGTGACGCCGGCGAAGATGGTGGGCTGGAGGAAGAAGCCCTTGTCGTAGCCCGGGCCGGTGAGGCGGCGGCCGCCGAAGACCGGGGCGCCGGCTTCGGCCGTGCCCAGCTCGATGTAGCGCAGGTCGGTTTCGAGCTGGGCCTGGTCAATCGCAGGGCCCATGTCCACGCCGGGCTCCAGCCCGTTGCCCACCTTGTAGCGCCGGGTCCGCTCGACGAGCGCCTCCAGGAAGCGATCGTAGACGGCCTCCTCGACGATGGCCCGGCTGGTGGCGGTGCATTTCTGTCCGGTGGAGGCGAAAGCGCCGTTGACCACGTTCTCCACCGCCAGGGCCAGGTCGCAATCGGCCAGCACGATGGTGGGATTCTTGCCGCCCATTTCGAGCTGAACGCGCAAGCGCCGCCGGCAGGCTTCCTCATGCAACCGCCGGCCGGTTTCGCAGGAGCCGGTGAAGGAGACGGCCTTCAAGGCCGGGGCCTGGATGAGGGCCTGCCCGAGCTCGCCGCCCGGCCCGGCCACGAAGTTGACAACCCCCGGCGGGAGGCCCGCTTGGTGGCATGCTTCGACCAGGCGCCAGGCGCTCAGCGGGGCGGCGGAGGCCGGCTTGAGGACCACCGTGTTGCCGCAGATCAAGGCGGGGGCCAGCTTCCAGGCGGGAATGGCGCTGGGAAAGTTCCAGGGGGTGATCAAGCCCACGACGCCGATCGGGCGGCGCAAGGCGAAAGTGAACACGCGCTCGCGCTCGGAGGGGGTCAGCAGGCCGGGCAAGCGCGCTCCCTCGCCCGCATAGTAGCGGAAGATGTTGACCGAGCGGCGCACTTCGCCCCGGGCTTCGGGCAGCGTCTTGCCTTCCTCGCGGGTCATCTCGACGGCCAGTTGTTCGAGGCGGCTCTCCAGGATCTCGGCCGCCCGGAACAGGTAGGCGCCGCGGGCCGGCGCGGGCAGGTCGGCCCAGGCGGGCAAGGCGGCCTGGGCGGCCTCGACGGCCTGGGCGACATCGGCGGCCGAGCCGCGCACGAAGCGGCCCACAAGATCGTCCGTGTCGGCGGGATTGCGGTTGTCGAAGGTGAGTCCCTCGACCCACCGGCCGTTGATGTAGTTGGGATATATCTCCGGGCCCATAACTTGCCTCTCCCTCGGCCGGCTCAGAATTTGACTTGGGGCGGGGTGCGAGCGCCCGGTGCTACCCGGAAGTAATCGTTGTTGCGCGAGAAGCCGAACAGCGCGGCCGCGATGTTATTGGGAAACAGCTCGATCGAGGTGTTGTACTTCTGAACCGCTTCGTTGTACTTGCGCCGCTCGACGGCGATGCGGTTTTCCGTGCCCGCCAGCTCGTCCTGGAGGCGGAGGAAGTTCTCGTTGGATTTCAACTGCGGATAGTTCTCGACCACCACCAGCAGCCGCCCGATGGCCGAGTCCAGTTGGGCATTGGCCGCCATGCGTTCCTGAGGGGTGCGGGCGCCCAGCAGGGCGGCGCGGGCCTCGGTCACCGATTGGATGACCTGTCTCTCCTGGGCGGCGAAACCCTTGACCGTCTCGACCAGGTTGGGGATCAGGTCGGCGCGCCGTTGCAGCGCCACGTCCACCTGGGCCCAGGCGGCCTCGATGGCGTTGCGCTGGGTCACCAGCTCATTGCGCACGGAGACCAGCTTGCCGCCGACCAGCAGGCCGACCAGCAGCAAACCGACCAGGACAATCACCAGAGTTCTCATGAACGCAAGCCTCCTTGGGGCAGGGAGTTCACTTTTCCAGCCCGTCCACCTTTTCGATCACCGTCTGGATGGCGGCCAGGTAGCGCGGAAAGAGGGCCGCCGGATCCAGCTCCCTGGGTTTCAGGCGGCCTTCGCGCAGGTCCAGCAGCCGCTCGAAAGCCTCCACGTCGGCGCCCGTGTGCTCGCGCACCTGGGCCAGCAGAGCGCGCTTGGGAAACTCGGACGGAATCCCCATCAGCCGCAAGGCATGGCGGAAGAGCGTGCAGAAGGTGGAGAGCGAGTCGGCCAGCAGCGCGCGCAGCAAATCCTTGTCGTGGAGTACGCCGCCGGCCTTCTGGCGCAGGCGCAGCAGCTTGGCGCGCAGCTCGTGTTCGACCTGGGCGCGATAGAACGAGTCGTCAATCTCCAGGCCGGCGATGACATCCTCGCCCCACAGCACGCGGCGGCGCTCCGAGATGTCGTGGAACTCGATGGGGAAACAGTCCGTCGAGCGGCGCACTTCTTCCAGGCTGAGCAGCACGGGAGCGGGGTGTCCCAGCTCGCGCCACCAGCGGAAGAGGGCCTCGGAGTCGCGCAGCTCGGGCAGGGAAACCTGCCGCAACACGCAGAGAACGTTGAGGTCGGAAAAGCGGCCGTGATGGTCGCCCACGGCCGCCGAGCCGTAGAGGATGACCGAGACCAAGCGGTCCTGATAGGTCTTCTTCAGCTTCTCCACCAACTGATTCAGCATGCGCTCCACGGCCGCTGCTCCTTCACCAACTGCCGGAGGCGCCGCCGCCTCCGGAATCGCCGCCGCCGAAACCGCCGAAGCTGTCGCCGGAATCGAAGCGGCCGAAACCGCCCCCGCCCCGACCGCGGTAGCCGAACGAGCGGCCCATCAGGTTGCCCACCAGCAGGCCGGTGAGCAGGTCGCCGGAGCCCCTGCTACGGCTGAGGCGGCGCCCTCCTCCGATCAAACCGCTCAGAACCGACAGCGCCATGAACAGGGGGATCGCCAGCAGCAGCCAAAGCCCGATGGAATCGGCGGGCTGCGATGCAGGCGGAGGAGGCTGCGGGCTGTCGAGCTTGACGCCCTTGGCCGCCGCGATCCGCGCGCCGATTTGGGCGGCGGCCGCCATCAGGGCTTCCCCGTAGCGTTGCTCGCGCAGAGCGGGGCGCATGGTGCGGAGAATGCTCCCGGCGAACCCGTCCGGGATCACCGGCTCCAAGCCGTAGCCCACTTCCAGGCGACTGCGCCGGTCGCGGATGGCCAGCAGCAACAAGACCCCCTCGTTGGTCTGCTTGCGCCCCACGCCCCAAGCCCGAAACAGGGCGTTGGCCACGTCTTCGACCGGCTCACCCTCCAGGCTGGGTAGGGTGACCAGGGCTAGTTGAACGCCGGTGGCCTTTTCCAGCCGGGCGCAATACTGCTCGAGCCGGGTGCGCTGCTCGGCGCTCACCACGCGGGCGAAGTCGCTCAGGTAGCCCTCGGGTTTGAGCGCGGCGAAATCGAAGGCGCGGGCGCAGAACACCACGCCCAGCAGCCACAGAACGGCACGGGAGGACCGGCTCACTTCGGGCAATCAGACAGTTTACTACGGGCGGCGCCGGAGGGGCGGAGAAGCCCGGCCGGGATCTCAGCAGCTCAGTTCCTCGCGCCGGATGCGAACGCCGTCCAGATTGCCCAGCACCGACAGGGTGATCAAGCGCGAGTCGAAGAACTGGCGGGCGATGCGCTGCACGTCGTCGGCCGAGACGCGCTCGATATCCTGGATGATTTCGTCCAGGGTGAAGAAGCGCGCGAAATACAGTTCCTGCCGGGCCAGATTGGCCATGCGGTTGGAGGTGGACTCCAGGCCCAGCATCAAGGAGCCCTTCAGGTAGTCCTTGCTGCGGCGCAGTTCCTCCTCGCCCACGGGCTCCTCCTTGAGGCGGCGGAACTCGGTAAGGATGCAGGCCACTACCTTGCGGGCCGCCTCGGCCGAGGTGCCGGCGTAGACCGACAGGCAGCCGGTATCGCGGTACGGACTGACTTCCGAGAAGACGGCGTAGGCCAGCCCTTGCCGCTCGCGGATGTTCTGGAACAGGCGCGAGCTCATGCCGCCGCCCAGCAGAGCGTTGAGCAGGTAGCCGGCGAAGCGATCCCGGTGGGGCAGGGGATGGGAGGGCACGCCCAGGCAGAGGTGCACCTGCTCCAGGGACTTCTTGTGGCGCAAAGCCAGGCGGGCGTGGGTGAGGGGAGGTTCGTCGGGCGGCAGGGCGCCGTCGGCGCGCAGGTCGCCGAAGCGCTGCTGGGCCAGCTCGACCAGGCGCTCGTGCTCCAGGCGGCCGGCGGCGGTGATCACGATGTTGGAAGGGATATAAGTGCGGCGGTAGTAACTTTCGATCAGCTCTCGGTTAAAACGCTTGATGGTTTCGCGAGTGCCCAGGATGGGGCGGCCCAGGGAGTGACCTTTCCAGAAATTGCTGGCGAAAATCTCGTGGACCAGGTACTCCGGGTTGTCGCTCTCCATCTTGAGTTCTTCCAGGACGACGCCCTTTTCCTTCTCGATGTCTTCCGGGCGGAACAGCGGATGAACCACCATGTCAGAGAGGACGTCGAAGGCCAGGGGCAGATGCTCGTCCAAGACCTTGGTGTTGAAGCTGACCAGCTCCTTGCCGGTGAAGGCGTCCAGGTTGCCGCCGATGGAGTCCACCGAGCGGGCGATCTCTTCGGCGCTGCGATGGGCGGTGCCTTTGAACAACAGGTGCTCGATGAAGTGGCAGATGCCGGTCTCCTGAGGGGCCTCCAGGCGAGCGCCGCTGCCCAGCCAGATTCCCACCGAAACCGAGCGGACGTGAGGCATGACCTCGGTGATGACTCGCAGGCCGTTCGGCAGGACGGTGCGCCGGATCTCGGCGGGCATAACGGCGGCCTCGGGCATGGGAACGGGGGGCCCTTTTATTTTCGCATTTTCGGGGCAGGCGGCGCCGGGGCCCGGGCTGCCGCCGGACCGCCGCTTGTGACAGAATGGGGCTCCCCGGACCAGCGGGAGGCGGCAGTGGAACATTCGGAGAGACTGGAGCGGTTGGCCGAAGCGGTCTTGGGCATGGACCTGGAGGGAGTGGGCCCTCTGGTGGAGGACTGCCTTGCGGCCGGTATGTCCCCTATGGAGATTCTCTCGGCGGGCTTGTCGGCCGGCATGCGTCGGGTGGGCGAGAAGTTCAAGCAGGGCGAGATCTTCATGCCCGAGGTCCTGGTGTCTTGCGACGTCTACTACCGGGGCTTGGACATTCTGCGCCCGCTCATTCGGCAGAGGGGCGGCGGGGGCACCCGCGGCAAGATCATCCTGGGTACCATTCACGGAGACATCCACACGGTGGGCAAGGACGTGGCGGCGCCGGTCTTTCAGGCGGCCGGCTACGAGGTGATTGACCTGGGGGTGGACGTGCCGGACGCGCGGTTCGTCGAGGCCATCCGGGAGCACGCGCCGGAGATCGTGGGCTTGGGCACCTATATGACCTCGACCTTCATGCACACCGGCGAGACGGTGCGCGTCATCCGGGAGGCGGGCCTGCGCGATCGGGTCAAGATCATCTGCGGCGGGCCGGCGGTGGACCCCGGGGCCGCCCGGCGTATGGGGGCCGACGACGCCAGCGACGACGCCTGGGAGGCGGTGGAGAAACTGGACCGGCTGGTCGAGGAGTTGCGCTCCGGGAGGAGGCCGGCATGAGCGAAGTGGTGGATCGCTGGGTGCAGCGGCTCAAAGGCAAGATCGCTCCCGTCGGCGAGATGACGCACTGGGAGCGCATGGCGGCCGCTTTCGATTTGAAGCCCACCGACCTGATCCCGGTGGCGCCCGAACTGGACTACTGGCAGATCACTTACGCCGGCTATTCGCACCAGGAGATTTACAACGACCCGGACAAGACGACCGACGCCTGCCTGCGCACCTGGGCCGATCTGCGCACCGACGCCATCTGGATGTACGTGGACATCAGCCACCAGATCGAGAATTTCATCCCGCCCGAGAAGCGCAGCGAGCATTTCATCCACCGGGGCGAGAAGGATTACCTGCTGTTCAAGCCGCTGGTCAAGACCATAGACGAAGCGATCGAGTTATACGAGAGCCGCGCCTACGAGCGCTACCTGGAGGGCTCGCGGGCGGTGACCCATTACACCCCGCACATGCTCCAGCTTCTGGAATTCCAGGAGAAAATGGACCGCATCGTGCCGGTAATCGTGGGGGTGGCGACGCCTTCCAATTACGCCGAGACCATCGTCGAGGTGCAGCAGTTCGTTCGCTGGACCATCACCGAGCCCAAGAAGGTCAAGCGCTACCTGGACCTGGCGCTGGAGGAGCGGCTGGCGGCGCTGGATTTCTACGCCGAGTTCGCCGGCCGGCGCGGCTGCCAATTCCTGTGCCTGTTCGGGGGCGCCCGCACCTGGGGGCCGCGGCAACTGGAGCAATTCGGTTACGCCGACCGGATCTTCGTCGAGAAGGCGGTGAAGCTGTTCCCCTACGTGTTCTGGCACATCTGCGGGCACAATCTGCCGGAGGCGATGCGGCTGCTAGTGGAGTGGGAGGGCATCAAGGCGGTGCAGTACGACATGCCCTACTACAGCCAGAAGCTGAGCTGGCCCGAATGGTGCGAATCGGTGGCGCGGCTGTTCGCCGGCAAGCGCTGCGCCATGAATTCGCCTACCACCCAGACCGCCTGCCACGGGACGCCCGACGAGGTGCGGCGCATGGTGCGAGAATTCCTCGACGCCACGACGCCTCACACCACGGCCGTGGTCATGCCCGGCTGCGAAGTGGATTCCTACTCGCCGGTCGAGAACGTACGGGCCATGATCGAGGAGGCCCGGCGGAAGCCTGCGTCATGACGCCGCGACAGCGAGTTCTCTCGGCGCTACGCCGGGCGGCGGTGCGCCCGGCGCCGGTGGGCGCGGTGACGCAATCGGCCACCGTGGACCAGATGGAGGCCGTCGGGGCAGCTTGGCCGGAAGCCCACCGGGACGCGGAAGCTATGGCCCGCCTGGCGGCGGCGGCCCGCACCCTGCTGGGCTTCGACCTGGTGCGCGTTCCGTTCGATCAGAGCATCGAGGCGGAATTGCTGGGGGCGGAGGTGGACTACGGCGATCGGAACTCGAACTGCTCCCTGCGCTCGCATCCCCTGCGCCTGGGCGATCCCGTGCCCTCGGCGCCCGACCTGGGCTCGGGCCGGGCTCGGGTGGTGACGGAAGCCATCGGCTTGTTGCGCCGGCGGGTGGGCGAAGATGCGGCCGTGCTGGGCGGCCTGGTCGGCCCCTTCACGCTGGTCTGCCAACTGGCCGGGATCCCGGCGGTGCTGACGGAGGCGCTGCGGCGGCCGGAGGCGGTGCGGCCGTACTTGGAGTTCGCCGTCGAGCTGGCGATCGAATACGGGCGCAGGCAGGTCGCGGCCGGGGCGGACGCCATCACGGTCGAGGACATGAGCGCCAGCCTGGATCTGACCTCGCCGCGGCTTTATCAGACCCTGATTCTGCCCGCGCAGCAGCAGTTGGTCGAGGCGATACCGGCGCCGGTGATTCTGCACATCTGCGGCTCGAACACCCGGATTCTGAACTTGCTGCATCAGACCGGGGCGGAAGCGCTCAGCCTGGAGGACCGGACGGATCTGGTGCAGGCGGTGGGGACGGGCGAGTGCGCGATCATCGGCGGGGTGCCGACGGTATCCGTGCTGCTGAACGGAACCCCGCAGCAGGTCCGGCGTTCTTCGGAAGAATGCCTGGCGGCGGGGGTGCACATTCTGGCGCCGGGCTGCGGCTTGGCGCCGCTCACGCCTCGGGAGAACCTGCGGGAGATGGTGCGTGCCGCGCGAGAGTGGAGCGGCTGAGCCCTTGGTGGTCCTGGAAGGGCTGGAGATCGAGCCGGATCGCGAGGAGGCCTTGCGCTACCTGGGCTACCCGGCCGGGGCGCCGCCGGAGCCGAGGGTGGCGGCGCGGCTGGAACAAGCGGCCGGCGAGATGCGGGGCCGGGTGCGGCCGCGGGGGCTGTATCGGCGCTACCGAGTGCTTCGCGCCGAGCCGCACCGGCTGGAGCTGGCGGGGGGAGCGGTCTTCAGGGGCCGGATCGGGGAGTTCCTGGGCGAAGCCGAGCAGGCGGCGGTCTTCCTGGCCACGGCCGGGCCCGAGATCGTTGAGATGGCCGAGGCCGCCATGCGGGCGGGCGACCGGCTGGGCGGGCTGGCCTATCATGCCCTCGGCGCGGCGCTGGCGGAGGCGGTCGTCGAGCGGATCGTCGAGCGGCTGCGCAGCGAGCTGGGGCCGGGCCAGGCCCTGACGCTGCGCTACAGCCCGGGCTACTGCGGGATTTCCCTGACCGAGCAACGCACGCTGTTCGAGCTGATCGAAGCGGCGCGCATCGGCGTCGAGTTGCTACCCAGCCTGATCATGCGCCCGGTCAAGTCGGTTTCGGGGCTGATCGGCATCGGGCGGGCCGAGCGGGTGCAAGCCTACGGCAATCCCTGCGACCGCTGCCCGCTGGAGGACTGCCGAATGCGGCGCTGAGGGGCCTACTTCGGGTAGGGATGGCCGTGCAGAGCGGCCAGGGCGCGGTAGATCTGTTCGGCGAGCACCAGGCGGGCCAGCTCGTGCGCCAGGGTCATCTGGGAGAGCGACAACAGCAGGTCGGCCCGCTCGGCCCAGCCCGCGGGCAGGCCCTCGGCGCCTCCCACCACGAACACCAGATCGCGGCCGAGCAGCCGCGTCTGGCGCAGCAGCTCGGCGAACTGGGCCGAGTCCATAGGCTTTCCGGCCGGATCGAGGAGCACCTTGCGGGCCTGGGCGTGGCGGCGCCACAGATCGCTGCGCCGCGGGTCAATCTGGCGCATCTGGCAGCGAGCCCAACGGGAGGCGCGTTCGAGGTAGTCGCGGGCGGCGGCAGCGATGCCAGGGTCGCGCGTCTTGCCCACGTAGTAGAGCCGGATCGTCATTGCGTGAGCAGCGGACCGCCCCCTTCGCTCAAGCTCCGGACGAAGAACTCCTTGCGCCGGTCGGCCAGCCGGACGGCGCCCGCCAGTGAGGCCCGGTAAAACACGACCCCGCCCGCGGCCGCCCCGGCCAGCAGGGCGAAAAAGACCGCCTCGCTGTCCAGGGCCCAGCGGGCCAGATAGGCCAGTCCTACCGGAGCCCCCAAGGCCGGGTACAGCAGCAACAGGAGAATCTGAAGCCGACCGGCGGAGGCGCGGCTCCAGGAGTGCTCCGGGTTCACCGGCCGGGGAAAGCGCAGCGAACTCAGATTGCCGGCCGCCAGCAGGTAGAGGCACAGAGTGAGCGCCACGCCGTAGGCCTCCAGAATCTTCAGGGGATGCAAAGGCACGCCCAGAAGGGCGCACACGGCCAGCACCACCGTCACCTCGGCCGTCACCAGGACGGCTCCCGCCAGGTTCTTGCCTGCCAGTACGTAGCGAAAACTCACCGGAGCTAAGAACCAAAGGGAGGCGGCGGCCCGGTCGAATCCGAACATGTTCCAGAAGATGACCTCGGCCAGCAGCAGCAAAGCATACACGCTGACCAGGACCGGATAGTTCTCGGAGAACCCGCCGGGCCGGCGGGCCAGCGGGGCCCAGATCAAGAAGCCGAAGGAGAAACCCATCAGGAAGACCAGGCGGAAGCGGGGCGAGCGAGCCAGCGAGCGCAGTTCTTTCTCCAGGATCGCCCCCAGCGGATCGGGCAGGGGAGCCGACGGCAGGCGGAGGCGCCGTTCGCCCCCCATCGAACGGCGCGGGCGCACGGGCGCTTGAGGACGGGCCGCGGCGGGCTCGAAGCGCAGGCTGCGGCCGAACTGCCAGCGGCCGAACAAGTAGGCCGCCGTGGACCACAGGGCGGCCAGCACCCAGTCCTGCGGGCCGAACCAGCCGACGGCCAGCCGGCCGAAGCTGACCCAAGGCCAGTAGATGGACGGCCCGTGCAGACGCAGGAGGGGCAGGTATCCGGAAGGCCCCCTGAGCACCAGCACTTGAGGCGCCGCGGCGATTAGAACCAGCGCGAGCGCCAGCGCCTCGCGCACCCAGCGGTAGGTGAACGCGCGCTCCAGCAAGCCGCGCATGCCCGCCGCGGCCAGCAAATTGAACAGGACGTAAAGCGGCAGCGCCGTCAGGGGCGCCCAGGCAGGCACAGCGGGATTGCGCAGCAGGCCGAGGGCGGCGCCGGTCAGCACCAAGGCCATCTCCGGCCCGGTCGCCAGCCGGAGCAGCACCTCGGCCGCGAACAGCCGGCTCTCCGGCACAGGGTAGATCCGCAGCTTGCGGAAATCCAGCGAGGCGCCCAGGGAAGCGGCCAGCACGGGCGCGAGCTGCCAGTACAGGAAGACCGACATCAAGCCCCAGGGAAGGAGGACGGCCAGCTCGGCCCGGGCCGGTTTGCTCAGCAGCACGAGCGCCCCGAGTGCGAGCGAGGTCCAAAGGGCATACCAGACCAGCGCCAGCGCCGCGGGCAGGAGCCGCCCCGCCCGGCTTTCTCCCGCCCGCAAGTTGACGAAGCTGCGCCATTGCGCCCAGAGCAAAGCGGGAAGCGGCCAGAGCGGACTCATCCGAGCCAGTCCAGCTTGTCCGGACTGCGTGCGGCGCCGACCAGGCGCACGAAGACATCCTCCAGGGTCTCGGCGCCGTTGCGCAGGTCCCGGACGGCGGCTTCCATGACCAGGCGCCCTTGGTTGAGGATGGCCACCCGATCGCAGAGGCGTTCGACCACCTCGAGCACGTGGGAGGTCAGAAAGATCGTGGCCCCCTGGCGCACCTGATCGAGCAGCAGATCTTTCATCATACGCGCGCCCACGGCGTCCACGCCCTCGAAAGGTTCGTCCATGAGGAACAGCTCCGGGCGATGGATCAAGGCGGCGGCCATCATCAGGCGCTTGCGCATGCCCTTGGAATAGTCGGCGATGAGCTTGCGGGGGGCGCCGTCCAACTGGAAGAACTCCAGCAACTCGCCGGCGCGGGCGGCGGCGGTCGAGCGGTCCAGGCCGTACATGCGGCCCACGAAGCGCAGGAACTCGCCGCCGGTGAGGCGCTCGAACAGCAGGGATTCCTCCGGGACCACCCCGATCCGGCACTTGATCTGAAGGGCCTGCTCGGGCAGGGACAGGCCCAGAAGCTGGATGCTGCCGGCGGTGGGTTGGGCCAGGCCGGTGAGCATCCGGATGGTAGTGGTCTTACCGGCGCCGTTGGGTCCGAGGAAGCCGAAGAAGCAGCCGCGAGGGACGTCCAGGTCCAGGCGATCCACGGCCGGCTTGTCCCCGTAAAGCTTGCGCAGGCCGCGGACCCGAATAGCCGGAGCGGGCTGAGCGGGGTCGAGGGCTGGATCCATGGCTTCGATCCCTTCTTCATCCTACTGGGTTCCGGGGCGTCAATGAAGTTTTTCGCCCCGCCGTCCGATACAACAGGAGTGAGCCTGGCTGCCAGCAGCGGCGTGGACTGCCGGACCCAGGCCCTGAGAAGCCTGGACCGTCTGCCCCCCTTTTCGCCCATCCTGAACCGCCTGCTGGCCTCCCTGGCCCATGAGGACGTCAGCTTCGCCGAGCTGGCCGGCTTGATCGAAAAGGACACCGTGCTGGCGGGCAACGTGCTCCGCCTGGTGAACTCGGCGCTCTATGGGCTGAAGGGCACGGTGAACTCGGTCCGCCATGCGGTAGCCATCCTGGGACTGATCAAGCTGCGCAACGTGCTGCTGGGCATGTCCATCTCGCGCATGTGGCGGGGTGTAAAGACCCCGCCCGGTTGGTCCACGGCAGCCTTCAACCTGCACTCGACGGCGGTGGCCATCCTGGCGGATTTGCTGGTCGAAGCGGTTCCCGCCCCCTATCCCGAGGGGGCCTTCGTAGCCGGGCTGCTTCACGACATCGGCAAGTTGCTGCTGGCGGTGGCGCTGCCTTACCAGTACGGGCAGGTGCTTCAGCTCATCGAAACGGGAGACGCCGACCCCCTGGAATGCGAGCGGCGAGTGACGGGGGCCGATCATGCCGATCTCTCCGGGGCTGTGCTGGAGCGCTGGAACCTGCCCGCGCCCATCCAGCGCGCCGTCCAGTTCCACCACGCGCCGGAGCGGGCGGCGGGGGGACAACTGGATCTGGCCCACGTGGTCCAGGCCGCCAACCTGCTGGCCGCCGACTTGGGCCACTCGATGCTGCCTCCCGGGGTCGAGCCGCGCCATACGGCTTCGCCGGCCTTGGAGGCGCTGGGCGTCGGTGAAGCGTTACCCCGCCTGCTCGAACGCTTTCACGCCGAGTTCGAGCTCATCCGGGCGTTCTTCTCCTGAGGGGCCGCGGGCAGCGCGCGCCCCGGCGCCCTCAGCTAAGGGGCTGATTGGCCTGAGGTACCAGGCTTCAGGGGGCGGCTAATCATCCCCCGGCACCCCTCCTCCATCGCAGGGGTAATTGCCCTCGTTGAAGTCATCCAGGATCGCGATCAACTCGCTGGTCTGGGCCGGATGGAGCCAGCCGTTGCCGACCGGTGGAATTACCAAAGAGCCGATCAGGGCGTCGGCGTCACCAATGGCCTCACTGACTTCCTCGGGCACGGAGGCGCCTGCGGCCTCGTTCAGCTTGGCGGCGATGAGCTGATGGGCCAGAGCGATCAGGCCGTTGCCCCGAACCGGCTGTTTCAGGATCGAGAGAAGCTGATCCTTGGTGTAGGTTATTGTTCCTAAGGTCAGGGACTGAACCGGCCAGTCGTCGGGATGATTCTTCCAGTACCCTTGGGTGTAGTAGACGCAACCCTGTTGGGCTTGCGCCGCGCACAGCGAAAGCAACGCGACGGCTGCCAGCGCCGCAACCACCATCTTTTTCATGGCGTGTCTCCTTTGGCAAAATCTCTCCACGTCCGCCGCTTGCGAAGCTCCCTCAGTATAACACTGCGCCGCCCGCACCGTCCGGCGTCAGTACCGCCCGAACTCCTGAACGGCTTCCAGCATGGCGAGGACGTTCTCCGGAGGCACGTCGGCCATGATGTTGTGGATCTGGGCCCAGACGTAACCGCCGCCGGGCATGAATGCCTCCAGGCGGCGGCGGACGTCCTCGCGCACCTGGCGGGGAGTGCCCCGGGCCAGCAGGCCTTGCGTGTCGCAACCGCCGCCCCAGAAGGTCAAATCGCGCCCGAATTCGCGCTTCAACCGTTCCGGTTCCATGTAGCGGGCGGAGGTCTGCACCGGATTGAGGATCTCGACGCCCGCCTCGATCAGGTAGGGGATGAGCTGGTAGACGCCGCCGCACGAGTGCAAGAAGATATGAGCGCCGCTCAGGCGCTTTGCGTACTCGTAAATCTTCTTGTGGCGGGGCAGGAATAACTCCCGGTAGGTTTCGGGCGAGATTTGCGGCCCGGTCTGCATGCCGAGATCATCGCCCACCACCAGGATCTGCACCCAGCCGCGTATCTTCGGCAGCAAGCGGCTGAGGTTTTCCAGATGGATTTCGGTAAGTCTGTCCAGAAATCGGGCCATTTTACGCTTTTCGGCTGCGAGATAATAGAAGGTATCTTCCATGCCGAAAAGGAACTGGCTCCATTCGAGCAAGTTACAGCCCACGGCGAGGGAAACGGCGTAGTCGGTGGTCTCGTAAAGCCGGCGCGCCAGTTCTCCGATAGCCTGGCGGCGGGCTTCGTCCACCGGCGGATGAAAGGGCGAGGTGGGCAGGGCGGCCCAGGTGACCAGCTCCATCTTTTCTTCCAGCGGCTCGTAGTTATCCAGGCCGCCGGAGCCGGCCAGGGGCCAGTAACACTGCTCGATGTAGAGGGCCGAAGGCGGCATGCGCCCGATGACCACGCCGCCGGGGCCGCGGACGATCCACTCGCCGTCCCGACGCTCGGGCCGGAACCAGGCCGGGGCCAGGGCGGGGGAGCCGTCGGGCAGGGTCCAAGGCTGCCACTCCATGGGGAAGGCGCGGCCCAGATCAATGGCGTCCACTTGGAAGCGGTCCAAATACCACGGGTCGGGCTGGGCGAGCTGCTGGATCAGGTCATAGAGTTTGGTAGGCGGCTCGCGGATGCCGAGGTGGTCCTTGAGCCGATTGTAAGCGACGGCCATGATGCCGGTCGAGCGCATCGAGCCCTGGTCAATCGGCACGCGATCGGGCTCGCGGTGCGCAACGGCGGCCAGGATCCGTTCGCGCGGGGTCATGAGCGCCTCATTGGTCGGCGCCGTGATGCGCGCGGCGCCTACTTGTCGGTCAGAGCGGCTACGCCCGGCAACACCAAGCCGGAGAGGAACTCCAGGGAGGCCCCGCCGCCGGTTGAAATATGGGAAATGCGATCGGCCACGCCGGCCGCCTTGACCGCCTTTTCCGAATCGCCGCCGCCCACCACCGACAGTGCGCCCGAGGCGGCCACCGCCTTGGCCAGGGCCACCGTGCCGGCGTCGAAGGGAGGTTTTTCGAACACCCCCATCGGCCCGTTCCAGATGATGCTTTGGGCCTTGGCGATCTCGGCCGAGTACAGCGCGATGGTCTTGGGGCCGATATCCACGCCGGCCATCCCGTCGGGAATGGTCTCGACGACTTGGGAGGGCGCGCCGGCTTCGACCTTTTCGGCCACCACGTGGTCCACCGGGAGCAGCAGCTTGTCGCCCGCCTGGGCCAGCAGTTGGCGAGCCAGATCGGCCTTCTCGGGCTCGACCAGGGAGTTGCCCACGGGCTCGCCCTTTGCCAGCTTGAAGGTGTAAGCCATGGCGCCGCCGATCAGCAGCCGGTCCACGATCTTCAACAGGTTCTCGATGACCTCGATCTTGTCGGAGACTTTGGCGCCGCCCAGCAGAGCGATGCAAGGGCGAGGCGGATCCTGGGTGACCTTGGTCAAGTACTCCAGCTCCTTCTCCATGAGCAGGCCGGCGGCCGAGGCGGGCAGGAAGCGCGTGATGGCTTCCGTGGAGGCGTGGGCGCGGTGCGCCGATCCGAAGGCGTCGTTGACGTAATAGTCGCAACCGGCCGCCAGTTGGCGGGCGAACTCGGGATCGTTCTTTTCCTCCTCGGGATGGAAGCGCACGTTCTCCAACAGGATGACGCGGTCCGGGCCTGCCTTGAGCTTGTCCGCCTCGGGACCGATGCAATCGGGGGCCATGGCGACCGGCAGGCCCAGTAGCTCCTGGAGACGCGCCGCCACGGGTTTCAGGCTCATCTCGGGGTTGGGCTTGCCCTTAGGCCGGCCCAAATGGCTGGCCAGCACCAGCCGCGCGCCGCGCTCCAGGGCGTACTTGATGGTGGGCAGCGAGGCGCGAATGCGCTTGTCGGACGTAATCTCCCGGCCGCCGGGCGCCAGCGGAACGTTAAAATCCACGCGCATGAAAATCAGCTTGCCTTCCAGGTCCAGATCGCGGATGGAAAGTTTCGGCATCGAGTCCTCCTGAAGTTCCGATCGTAACATGGGGGGCTCGTGAGCCGCTCACTTTTCGGCCTCGGGCAAGCCTTGCGCCCTGGGCTGCAATCCGGCCGCGCGGTAAGCCTCCAGTAGAGCGCCGGCGGCGGGTGAGTACAGCGGGGCCGTGCAGCGATTGCCGGGCTCCTGCTCGATGAGCGCGGCGAAACGCTCGCGCAACAAGCGGCTGCGGAAGACGCCCCCGACATAAGCCACGCAGGCCGGCTCGCCCGGGGCGAACAATTGCCGGCGCACGGCCGCAGCCAGTCCGGCCAGATCGGCGGCGGCCGCGTGCAAGATCTCTCGGGCGACCGGATCGCCCGCCGAGGCCGCCTCATCCACCAGGCGGGCAAAGGCGGCCACGCGCGGGCGGGGAAATTCGGTGGTGTAAAAGCGGTGCAGCAGCTCGTTGGCCGAGGCCGCTCCGGCGGCGCCGAGCAGCCGTTCGCGCAAGGCGGTAGGCGGGCCCCATCCTTCCTCCTGGCGCAGCACGGCGCGGAGGGCGCGGCGGGTCAGATCGAAGGCGCCGCCTTCGTCTCCGAAGACGTAGCCCCATCCGCCGGCGCGTGCCGTGCGGCCCTGGGCGTTGCGCCCGAAGGCGATCGAGCCCGTGCCGGCGATGGTGATGATGCCGGGCTCGCCGCCGGTGGCGCCTACCAGCGCGATCAAGGCGTCGGTGGTCACCAGGAGGCGCTCGGCGCGAAGCATCTCCTCCAGCAGCGGGCGCTTGTCCTCGGGGCCGCCGCTGAATCCCAGGCAGGCGGCGCGGAAGCGAACCGAGCCCGGATCGAGGCCCGCCTGGCGGCAGGCCTGCCCGAGGGACTCCTCGATGGCGCCGACGAACTTTCGGCGACCCTCGGGACCGCCCACGTGATTACAGGGTCCGCCGCGGCCCTGTCCCAGTACGCGTCCCGTCTCGTCGCCGATGAGGGCGACGGTGGCGGACTGGCCGCCGTCCACGCCCAGAAACATGCTTGCCTCCTAGTCCAGGCGGTACAGGCGCGCGCCGTTGCGCTCGCCCAGCAGCGTCACGCCCCACACCACGGCGTGCTTGCGAAAGTCCTCGGCGCCGAAGTCCTCGTCCCAAACCAGCAGGTGGCTGACGCCCCGGCGTTTCAGCTCATAGACCGCGGCCCGGCGCAGGCCCAGGGGCGGGGGCAGCTCGGTTTCTTCGGGAACCTCAGCCAGCGGGCGCCATTGGCCGGAAGGCAGCCGGCCTTCCAGGCGCAGGCGGATGCGGTACTGATCGCGCGAGCATTCGACCGCCACGCGATCCACGCGCTGGGGCCGGGGGAACTCCACTTCCAGAAACATGCCCGGGGAGAGCGTTTGCCAGCTTCGCCAGCGCGTGGCCGGGCTGTTATCGAAAGCCAATTGCACGTCCCAAGGATTGGGACGGGCGCGCAGCCGCCACAGGGGTCTGCGGGGCAGTTCCCTTCCGCCCAGGAAGATGCGCAGCTCGCCGACGCTCCAGTGGTCGGGTCCGCCGCGAGCGGTCTGGACCAGGCGCAGCGCGGTCAACGAGGTGGATGGGAAACGGAAGGTCAAGCGCCGCTGGGGAGGATACTCCGGGATGATCGCGCTCCAGAGAATGTCGCCCAAAACGGCGTTGAAGGCCGCCTGGTAGACCACCAGCACCTCTCGTGTGGTGTAGGCTTCGGGCACCTGGTTGAAAGTCAGGATCCTGGATCCGGGCGGGGTAGCGTCCTCCAGGAGCCGGGCGATCGGATAGGGCGGGCTCTTGCGAGTCAGCCAGGACTCCTCGGGCTCCAGGCGCAGCGCCTGGCGCACAGGGATCTTCACCAGGCGCCAGGCGTTGGGGTCGCAGTACAGGCCCAGGATGTCGGGCCAGGAGGCGAGCCCGTGCGCCACCGCGAGAGCGGCGGCCAGAACCCGCCGGCTGGCCAGCGGCAGCCCCATCGCCAGCGCCAGCAACGGCAGGGGCGGGATCAGGAAACGGGTGCCGATGTTGCCCGCATAGGGCAGGCCGAAAAGCAGGCCGGCCGCCAGCAGCCGCCGGCCCGTCTGCCGGCGCAGGGCGACCAGCCCCACCGGCGCGAGCAGGAAGAGGGGGCCCAGCAGGCCGCACAAGACCGTCCCGCGCAGAGTCACTTCCAGGGGAATCTCCCAATGGCTGCGCAAGCCGATGTAGTTACGCATGTGATGCAGGTATTCCTGCTCGAAAGAAAGGTGTATGTACGGATTGGGAAACCAGCGGTTGAAAAAAGGCGAAAAAGGATTAGCGAGCCAGATCCAGTTTTTCGCAACCCAGGGAACGATCGGTACGGCGGCGCACAGGCCCAGCGTCGCCAAAGGGCGCAGAAGGGGTCGCCGCGCGCGCCGGAGCCTCCACGCTATGAAGCCGGCCGCATAAATCAGGCCTATGAAGGCGGTATACTTGACGGCGTAGCAGTAACCGGCCAGCAGTCCGATGAGAGCGACCAGGCGCTCGTTGCGCTCCTGATCCCAGATCTGAACCAGGTAAAACAGCACGAAAAGTAAGTAAGCTACCGCCACGTCAATATAGGCGGTGGTTCCGTCCTGGCCTACCACGGGACTTAGAAACACGAACAGGGCCCCGAGGGCCGCCGCCGGCCCCAGTCCGAAACGCCGGCCGTACGCCAGCATGGCCGGAGGCAGCGCCGCCAGGAAGGCAAAGTGGACCAGGGCGGCGGCCGAATGCCGGCCGAGGGAGAAGGCGAACAGGTACAGCATCTCGATGCCTTGTGAGAGGTTGCCGTACATGTTCGTGGTGAGGGGCTGGAAGCCGTGGTTGCGCAGATAGCGGGCCACCAGACCGAGGTGGTAGGCGCTGCCGTCCGGACTCATCTCCGGGGCCATGGCGTTGAAGAAATACAACAGCGTGAAGGGTGCGGCCAGGATGAGGACGAGTCGTTTCCAGAAGCGCGGCAGGGCAGGCAAGGCGTCGCCCCGCGGCCGGTGCAGTCCGCTGGCCAGCGCCGCCGCCACGACCGCCAGGCCGAAGGCCTGAAAAACTCCTCTGCGCGCCACTCCCAAGGTGGCCGCCACGAAGACCAGTTGGCTCAAGCAGGCCGCGCCGGCCGCCAGAGCGACCAACGGCTCCTCCTGGCGGCGGAGGTCGAGCTCGAGGGCGCGGACCAGCAGCGTGCCCAGAGCGAGCGCGACCGCGACGGTGAGCGAGGCGCCGTACAGGATGTAGCATGCGTGCGGCATTACCGGACCGGTCACACCGGTGCTGAGCTGCCGGGCGGTGTCATTCCAGAAAGCCTGCGCTCTTGAGGATGAAACCCAGCCGCGCCCCGTCCTGGGGCGCCACCCAGGGCTTGTCAATTTCCAGGGTCACGTAGTTGTTCAGATGGGTGCGAAGCCACCCGGCCGGGACCGCTTTCTCGAAGCGATACTCGCCGCCTTTTTCGTAGCGGGCGCGTTCGAGCAAGCGGCCGTTGACCGAGATCGCAATCACGACCGGGCCCCGCTGGGCGAAGGTGATCTCGGGGACGGCGAACTCCATGACGAACCGCAGGTGGCCGAGCGACTCCAGGCGGAACATCAACTCGGCGCGCGGCTCAAGCCACCGCCAGGCGCCTCCTTCCAGGTGCCGGCTGACGCCGGAGATGAAATGGGCCTCGGCCCCGGCGTCCTTCATGGCGATGAAGTGGGTGAGCGGGCTGGGTTCGGGCGCCGTCAAGGGCCGTCGCTGCACGGGGGGAGCGTAGGTGTCCGGAATGCCGGTGCAGCCTGCCAGCAGCAGGCCCAGCGCGGGGAGGATCGGCCCGAGGCGCGCCATGAAACTGCGAGTATAGCCGATGGCGCGCAGGCGCTTCCAGGCTCCGGCTCGAACCTATCCGGGCGCCACGAAGGGCTTGCCATAAGGGCGGCGCGGTCGGTGGTCGCTTTCCGGGCCGTCGAGAAAGCCCGCGCGCGCCGCCTCGATCACCTTGCGGCGGTCCTGCCGGAGCTTCGGCCTGAGACCCGGACTTTCTCGGCCGGGGCTAGCGCCCGCGCAACTCGAACAGGTAGCGGCCCGACCCGGCCTCGAAGATCAGCTCGGCGGGCGTCTGCTTGCCCGCCGTGAGGCCCGGCGCGCCGGGCAGGTACTTGTCGTCCTTCCAGATGGCGCGCCCGGATTCGACCACCTCGATCTGCTGCCAGTTGAACTTGGGCAGGCGAATCTCGGCCGTGCTGCCCACCGGGACGGCGATCTCCAGGCGGAAGCCCTCCGGGGTCCGGCTCCAGCGGGAGAGGACCGTGCCCCGCACGGTCTCGACATCCCCCGAGGCCCATTCCAAGTCGCGCACCGCGCCTGGCACGAACCGGATGCGTTCGAAGCCCGGCCGCTCGGGGTCGGGATCAATGCCCGCCAGAGCCCGGTAGAACCAGGCGCCAACGCTGCCGAACATGGGGTGGTTGTGGGAATTCATCGCGGGTCCGGTCTTGTTCTGCCAGAGCTCCCACAGGGTGGTGGCGCCGTTCTCGATCATGTAGCCCCAGCTCGGGTAAGTGGTCTGGGTGGCCAACTCATAAGCCAGGTGGGTTTGTCCCTGGCGGCTCAGCAGCTCCATGAGGTACTTGGCGCCGATGATGCCGGTGGTCAGGTGGGTGTTCTTGCCGTAGACGATGTCGTCGCGCAGGCGGGAGAAGACGCCGCCCCGCCGCTCCTTGGGGGCCAAGTCGAGGTACAAGGCCAGGGTTTGCGCGGTCTGCGTGCCGTTGGCGTAGGTGTTGTCGGGATTGAGAAACTTCTTGTTGAAGGCGTCGCGGATCTCGCCCGCCAGTTTCGAGTAAGTCTCGGCGTCGGCTTTGCGACCGATGATTTCAGCCATGCGGGCGGTAAGGTGGGCGCTGTAGTAGTAGTAGAAGGTGGAGACCAGCTCGCCGGGAGTCCTTTCCACCGGCACCCAATCGCCGTAGTAACTATAGGCGAGGATGCCGTCCTGGGCCTTGGAGCGCTGAAAGTCGGTCCAGGCCTTGACGCCGTCGTAATGCTCCTCGAGGATGCGGCGGTCGCCCTGAGAAAGGTACAGATACCAGGTGATGAGCGGGTAGGCCGCGCCCCAGGCGGGGTCGGCCGGACGGCGCCCGTACTTGTGGGGGACGGTGTCGGTGACGCTGCCGTCCGGTCCCTGGATGTCGCGGATGTTCCGCAGGAAATTGGCGTAAAAGGCGGCCGAATCGTAGTTCCAGAGAGTGGTCTCCGAGTACAGATGGGCGTCGGCCATCCAGCCCATGCGTTCGTCACGCTGGTTGCAGTCGGTGGGTACGCTGTGCAGGTTGCTGCGGATGCCCCAGAGAATGATGCGCTGGATCTGGTTCAGGAGGGGCTTGGAGGCGGCGAAACCGCCGTGCGGTCTGACGTCGCTGTGGACCACCCGGCCGCGCAAAGTGTCCAGCCGAGGAGCGCCCGGGTAGCCGGTCAACTCGACGTAGCGGAAACCGTGGTAGGTGAAGCGCGGCTCCCAGACTTCCTCCTCACCGTCGCCGCGTAGGATATAGGTGTCGGTGGCGCGGGCGCGGCGAAGGTTCTCGACGTTGATCATGCCGTCGTCGTAGATCAGTTCGGCGTGGCGCAGCCGGACCGCGGCGCCGCGCGGGCCGCGCACGCGCAAGCGGCACCAGCCCGCAAAGTTCTGGCCCATGTCGTACACGTAGACCCCGGGCCGGGGGTTGGTCATCTTCAGGGGCGTGATCGTGTCGGTGACGCGAATGGGGGGCATCATCTGGGCGGAGAGCACGCCTTTGGGCGGGTCGGCCAAGGTCGCCGGCTGCCAGCCCGCGTCCGCGAAGCCGGGGCGGTCCCAACCGGGCGTCTCCAGGCGCGCGTCGTAAGTTTCGCCGTCGTAAATGCTGTCGGCGACGATCGGGCCCTGCCGCACTTTCCAGGAGCCGTCCGTGACGACTTCGGCGCGCTGGCCGCCTTCCATCTCGATGTTGAGTTGCAGCAAGGCGGCGCGCGAGCCGTACCAGCCTTGCCCCAGGATGAGGCCCACGGCGTTGGCGCCCGGGCGCAGCAGCTCGGTCACGTCGTAGGCGGTGTAAAGCACGCGCTTCTCATACGTGGTCCAGCCCGGATCGAGCACGTGGTTGCCCACTTTGCGCCCGTTGATCCGCAGCTCGTAGTAACCGAGTCCCGAGACATAGGCTCGGGCGCGCAGCGGACGGGCAGGCAGGTTGAACTCCTTGCGGAGCTGGTTGGCGCCGCCGATCCACTTGCCCTTCCAGTCGGAGGCGTTGAGCAGGCCCATGGAGAAGCGGGCCGGGCGGCTGTAAGGACTGGGGCTGTTGCCGGCGTCCCACCAACGGACCTTCCAGTAGTAGGTGCGGCCGCTCTCGAGCGGCTTGCCGCCGTACGAGGCGGGGGTGGATTGAGAGCCTTCCACCCGGCCGCTGTCCCA
Source organism: Solibacteraceae bacterium (assembly GCA_037444625.1). Lineage (GTDB taxonomy): Bacteria > Acidobacteriota > Terriglobia > Bryobacterales > Bryobacteraceae > DTHT01. The sequence continues at coordinate 32,665 of JBBIMA010000023.1, read as the reverse complement.
GACGTCGCCGACGTTCACATCCGGGCGGGTGGAGACCAGGATCTGCCAGGCGATCTGGCGCTGGCCGCGCTCGGGATGTTCGAGGACCCAAGTGAAGCGGGGGCGGGCGACGTCCACCGCCTCGGGCTCGGTCAGGTATTCAGTGCGCAGTCCGACGGGCGCCGGCGGCTGAGCCAGCACGACCGCGCTCAGGCTGAGGAGCATGAGGGAAGATTTCCGGCACATTGCAGCGTCTCCGAACCTGCCTATTGTATAGGACGGCGGCCTTTCAGGGCGGAGCAGTGCGCGGCGCCCCTCAGGTCAAATCGAAGCTCTGGCCGCGAGTGGGAATCACCGCCTCCAAGCCGTAGCGCTCGCCGATGGCTCGCGCCAGGGCCTGGCACTGGGCGGGCTCGCCGTGCACCAGGAAGACTCTCTTCAGCGTCCCGGCCATGGGTTTCATCCAGGCCAGTAGTTCCTGCTGGTCGGCGTGGCCGCTGAGTTCGTTGAGGGTTTCCACCTCGGCCCGCAGGCGCATGGGCTCGCCGAAAATGGGCACCTCGGGCAGCTTGTCCACCAGCTTTCGGCCCAGCGTGTTGGCGGCTTGAAAGCCGGTGATGAGCACCGTGTTGCGGGGGTCCTCAATGTTGTTCTTCAGATGATGGAGGATACGCCCGGCCTCGCACATGCCCGAGGCCGAGATCACCAGAAAGGGCCCGCGCAGCTCGTTGAGGGCTTTGGATTGAGCGGCGTCCTTGATCAGCTTGAGCCGCCGGAAATCGAAGGGGTCCTGGCCGTGTTCCAGGTAGCGGCGGGTTTCCTCATCGTAGAGTTCCGAATGCTTGCGGAAAACCTCGGTAATCTCCACCGCCAGCGGGCTGTCCACGAAAATGGGTATGGAGGGAATGCGGCCCTGGTCGGCCAGTTCGTGCAGCAGCAGGATAAGCTGCTGGGCGCGTCCGACGGCGAAGGCGGGCACGATGATCTTGCCGCCCCGGGCGCACGTGCGGTTGATGACGTGGGCCAGCTTGTCGGCCACGGCGGCGGCGGGCTTGTGGAGTCTGGCGCCGTATGTGCTCTCCAGGATGAGATAGTCGGCGGCGGGCGGAGGTTCGGGATCGCGCGTGATGGGCAGGCGGGCGCGTCCGACGTCGCCCGAAAAGACCAGGCGGATGCGCCGGCCGGCTTGCGTCCAAGTCAGCACGACGGCGGCCGAGCCGAGGATGTGACCGGCGTCGTAAGCTTCCCAGCTCAGGCCGTCGTCCAGCGCCGTCGGGCTGCGCAGCGGAGCGCGGCGAAACAGAGGCAGGACGGCCTCGGCGTCCTCGACCGTGTACAGGGGCTGGACGAGGCCCTCGGGGGCGTGCAGATCCAGGGCGCGGCGGCGATGGGCGCGCTTGTTCAGATACTCGGCGTCCTTCTCCTGGAGGTGGGCCGAGTCGCGCAGCATGGGATCGCACAGGTCGGCGGTGGCCTCGGTGGCATGGATGGGGCCGCGGAAGCCCTGGCGCACCAGGGTGGGAAGATTGCCGCTGTGGTCTATGTGGGCGTGGGAGAGGACGACCGCCTGGAGGGAGTCGGGCCGGAAGGGAAAGTCGGTATTGCGTTGGCGCGCCTCCTGGCGGCGGCCCTGATAGAGGCCGCAGTCCAGCAGGAAGCGCCGCCCGTTCACCCGCAGCTCGTGCATCGAGCCGGTCACGGTCTGGACCGCCCCCCAGAAAACCAGTTTCATAGATCCCCAGCTTAGCAGGCTCCCGGCCATTGTATGATCGAAGCTGGATGGGAGGACGAATGAGTCAAACCAGCGAGATTCGACGCAGGGAGTTTTTGCGTACGGCGACCGGATGGACGGCGGCGCCGGCCGTACTAGCCCGCCAGGGCGCCAACGAACGGGTGGGTGTAGCGGTCATCGGCGTGGGCACGCGGGGCATTCAACTGCTGCGCGACGCCCAGGCTGTGCCCAACACCGAGATCCGGGTGATCTGCGATCTCTACGACGGCAATCTGAAACGGGCCAAGGAATTCACCACCAACCAGAAGGCCCGTCTCACCAAGGTTTGGGAGGAGGCGGCGGCCGCCCGGGAGGTGGATGTGGTGATCATCGCCACCCCCGACTTCTGGCATGCTCCTCAGGTAGTGGCGGCCGCCCAGGCCAAGAAGGATATCTACGTCGAGAAAGGATGGTGCACGAAACTGGAGGACGCCAAGCGGATGCGCAAGGCGGTCAAGGACAACAAGGTGGTGATGCAGTTGGGCCACCAGTATAACAGCCTGCCGACCTTCCACCGGGCCCGACAGATCTACCAGTCCGGCGAATTGGGCAAGGTGCCCCTGGTGCGCACTTACATTGACCGCACCAATCCCTGGCCGGAGTGGCAATTCTACACCGCCTATAACATCCAGCAACCTCCCAAGGACGCCGGCCCGGAGACGATTGATTGGGAGCGGTTCATCGCCAACGCCTCCAGGCGCCCCTTCGACGTCGAACGCTTCTTCAAGTGGCGCTGCTGGTGGGAATACTCGACCGGCATCGCCGGGGATCTGATGAGCCACCTCTGGGACTCGGTGAACATGGTCGTGGGCATGGGAATTCCGGAAAGCTGCGTCACTCAGGGCGACCTGTATTTCTGGAAGGACGGCCGCGACGTGCCCGACATGTGGCACGTGTTGTTCGATTATCCCAAGCGCGAGCTGGCCGTCACCTTCTCCTGTTGCTTCCACAACCGGCACGTTGGGGAGGTGGCCCAATATCTGGGGCGCGACAAGACCCTGGAGGTTTCGCCCGCCTTCTGCCGCACCTACACGGCGGAGTGGAAGCCGGAGTACAAGGAGCGTCTGGCCGAGGCCCGCAAGCTGGCGGAAAAGGCCGGCCTGGCCTTCGGAGAAATGCCCGTGCCGCCCGACTACTCCTTCAAGAAGGGCGAACTCGAAGTGAGCAGCCACATGGAGAACTTCTTCGAGTGCGTGCGCAGCCGCCAGGAGCCGCGCTGCGGCGTGGACCGCGCTTTCGAGGAAGCGGCCGCGATCTGCATGTCGGTGGAGGCCTACCGCCGGGAGCGGCGCGTGAAGTGGGATCCCGAACGCGAGGAGATCGTCTGATCGTCCGCTGCGGCGCCCCGGCAGCGCGGCGGAACCCGGCCCGCTCCGCCCTATAATCGAGAGAACCATGTTACGGCGTCTGGCGGTTCTCCTTTCTTGTCTTGTTGTCGGCTCGGCCGGCGAAAAGAAGCCCGTCACGCTCGAGGCGCTGGCCTCCGCCCGCCCCGCGGCGCCGCTTTCTCCAGTATGGGCGCCGGACGGGCGGCGTTTCGTCTATCTCGAGGAAGGCAAGATCCGGCTCTATGACATTGCGGCGCGCAGCCGGCGCGAGCTGGCGCCGCTGGCCGCCCTGGCCGCGGCGGCCGTAAAAACGGCGCCGCCCGAAACCTACCCGTGGGAGAACCGCGGCCTTCGCGAGCAGACTCTCCAGTGGTTTCCTTCCGGCGGCGAGCTGTTGATTCGCGCCGGCGGCGACTTGTTCCTTTTCCGGCTGGCCGCGGGCGGCTGGGTGCAGTTGACCGCCACCCCGGAGGACGAGCGCGATCCCAAGGTCTCGCCCGACGGCCGCCGGATCTCCTTCCGCCGCGCTCATGACCTCTGGGTCCTCGATCCGGCCGCCGGGCGGACGGTGCGCCTGACGCACGACGGCTCGCCGACCGTGCGAAACGCCGAGCCGGATTGGGTCTATCCCGAGGAACTGGCGCTGGGCACGGCGCATTGGTGGTCGCCCGACTCCACCCGCATCGCCTACCTGCAATTCGATCTGAGCCGCCAACCGCTTTATCCTCAGATTGACCTGCTGCCCCTTCCTCCCCGCTACGAGCCGCAGCGCTATCCCAAGGCGGGCGAACCGAACGCCGAAGTGCGCCTGGCGGTCGCGCCCGCCGACGGCCGCGGCCCCACCTGCTGGATGGAGCTCGGCTCGACGCGCGACGCGCTGCTGGCCCGCTTTTACTGGCTGCCCGATTCCAGCGGATTGGCCGTGCAGCGCCTCAACCGCGTGCAGAACCGACAGGATCTGCTGATCGCCGACGCAACGGCCGGCGCCGCCCGTTCCATCCTGAGCGAGAGCGACCCCTTCTGGATCAACGTGCGCGACAACTTCCGCTGGCTGCGGGGCGGGCGCGAATTCCTCTGGTGGAGCGAGCGGGACGGCTTCGGCCACCTGTACCGCTTTTCGAGCGAGGGCCGGCTGCTGGCCCAACTTACCCGAGGAGAATGGGAAGTGACCGACGTGGTCGGGGTGGACGAGAACGCCGGCCAGGTCTATTTCCTTTCCACCGAGGCCGGACCGCTCGAGCGGCAGCTTTATCGAGTAAGTCTGGAAGGGGGACGGCCGGAGCGTATCAGCCGCCGGCCGGGCACCCATGCGGTCTCCATGGGGCCGACGGCCGAGTTCTATCTGGATACTTACTCCAGCCTCCGGAACCCGCCCTCCGCCACATTGCATTCCCGAGATGGAGCCGAGCTGGCCGTGTTGCGCCCGCCGGAGGCGAAGCTCCTCGCCGAGTACGATATTCTGCCCACCGAGATCGTCGAGCTGAAGGCTTCCGACGGGACCGTGCTCTACGCCCGCTTGATCAAACCGGCCGGGTTCCAGAGCGGCAAGAAGTACCCGGCGGTGGTCGTGATCTACGGCGGCCCGCACGCCCAGAGCGTGCGCAACGCCTGGAGCGGGCTGAGCTTCGATCAGGTGCTGGCCCACCGGGGATTCGTGGTCTGGCAATTGGACAATCGCGGCTCGGCCGGGAGAGGTCACCGCTTCGAGGCGGCCATCTACCGGAACTTGGGCGCCCGGGAGTTGGAGGACCAGAAGGACGGCTTGCGGCATCTGTTTTCCCTCGGCTTTGTGGATCCCGAGCGTATCGGCATCCATGGCTGGAGCTACGGCGGATATATGACGCTCTACTGCCTGCTGAATGCTCCGGAGCTGTTTCGGGCGGGCGTGGCCGGCGCGCCGGTCACCGATTGGCGGAACTACGACTCCATTTATACGGAACGTTACATGGGCTTGCCCTCGGAAAACGAGGAAGGCTACCGGCGCAGCTCCCCGGTTCATCAGGCCGGGGCGTTGAAGGCCGAGTTACTGCTGGTGCATAACCTCCAGGACGACAACGTCCTGCTCCAGAACACGGTCCAAATGGCCGAAGCGCTTCAGCGGGCGGGCAAGCCGTTCTCCATGATGCTCTATCCGGCCAAGGGGCACGGCGCGCAGAACCGGCGGCACCTCAATGCCTTGATGCTGGCCTTCTTCGAGCGGGCCCTGAAGTAGGCCGGCTTACCGGGAGCGGCCTCCGCCGCTGCGCGATTCCCGCGGAATGGGAGCGGTGGCAGCCCCCGAGGCGGTGGTCGGCGCTGAGGAGGCGGCCATGGTTCCCGAGCGGCCGGCGGGCGTGGGCGCGATGGTCGCGTAGCCCAGACCGGCGTTGTGGCGCGGAGTGGGATCCCACGCGTTCTCAACCGCCCGGCGGGGCGGCGCGTAGATCACGTACACCTCACGAGGGCTGTAATATCGCCAGCCGAACGGGCTGCTGAGGATCCCGCGGTACGGGATGTAAGTGAACATCCCGAAATACGGATTCCAATACCAGGCGCTGGAGCGCAGGCGCGCACCCGAATCGTAGAGCGACTTAGCCGATGAGAGGTTCGCCAGGGCGATATACTCGGCCCTTCGCTTGCCCCAACGGTATAAGGCGTCGCCGCTCTTGGTGTCGAACTTGCGCATCGCCAGGGTTCCGTCGAGCGCCAGCGCCTTGCCCTTCTTGATCCGCAGCGCCTGACCGGCGGATTCCACCGCCGCCTCCCCGTCGTAGACTTTCAGCTCGGCCGTCTCGGCGTCAATCCGGTAGAGCCCGTCCTGGCGGATGGCTATGGCGGCCTCATGGAAAGTCACCGTCAGGGCGTTGCCCTTGATCATTTCGGCGCATTCGATCAGGATCGCCCCGGAGAGCAATTCCAGGCGGGTGTCCGAGAGCCGGTCCGAGAGCAGGCGCAGCTCGCCGTTCTCGCCCATGCGCAGGAACACGCCCGGCGACAACAGCACCTCGGCGCGGCCGGCTTGAGTGCGCAGCAGGCTGCCCTCCTTCATCTGGGGAAATCGCCCGAATTTCGGCTCCACCGGCTGGCCGTCCAGCAGCACGCGGCCGTCCACGTAATGGATCAGGCCGGACTTGGCGGAAATAGCCTCCTGCGGATGGGCCGGCAAGCCCAGAAGGGTCAGTGCGGCCGGGACGGCGAGCAACCTCCACGCCCTTTGCATGGGACACCTCGCACCTTCATCTTCGCCCTTATTTCGACGCCCGTCAAGCGCCGGGCGTTTCCTCCGGTTTTGCGCTCCGGCGGCGCCCGGCCCGTTTATCGCTTGGGGGGACCCAACCGCTGCAAGTCTTCCAGGTCGAACTTTCGATACAGATCCAGGCAGAACAGCTCGGGCGCCTCGCGATATTCGACGGGCGCTTCCAGCAAGCGGCCCAGCGAGGGGGCGCCGTGGCGCACGTTCACGCGCGAGAAGCGCCGGGGGGCCAGTGCCGCCGCGGTCAGCGCCACGACCTGCGTGCGGATCCCGTCGGCCTCCAAGCGCACCTGGCCGCCCGGCGCGATCCATTCCGCCAGCGCGATCAACTGCGCCGCTTGAAGCCCCAGGGCTCGCTCGCCCAGCGTGGCGAGCAATTGGGCGTAAGCCGGAGGCCCGGGTTTTTCCGGCGCAGCGTCGCCGAAGAACAGCAAGTCGGCGGCCAGCACGCGTTCGCCGCGGTTGACCCGGTCGGAGACCGCCGCGGCCGCCGCACGCTTGCCCTGATCGTGCAGGACGATGGCGGCCGGAGCGTCCTCGGGCGCGGCGATGGCTTTCAACCACAGTCCGGTGGCGCTCAAGCCGTTCTGGAAATCGAAGCGGTAGCCGCGCGTTTCCAATCCCCTGCTCTTGGTGTTGGCGAGCGCCCAAGCGTGCGTCACGGCCGCGGGGCGATAGCGCACCGTTCGGCCCAGCTCGGCGCGCGCGGCGTCGCCGGCGAGCGGCTCGCGCCGGATTTGCCCCGCCAGCTTGCGCGCCAGCCCCAGAATCGTGAGTTGGCCGGCCGGCAGGCCCACCGCCAGTTCTTCCGCGCTGCGGATTTCGGCGTCCACGCCCGTCTCCGCCTCCGGAACCGGGGTGCGGAAATGCTCCGAGAGGAAGCGGTAGAGCCGCCGGCGATTGTCCAGTTGATAGTTGTGGTCCGCCGGATCGGTGTTCTCGTACCAGGCCAACGCCGTGCCGGCGCCGCTCAGGCGGAAAAACGGCAGCACTGCGTCGTAGATGTACGGCTTGACCAGGGGAGCGCGGAAGCAGCAATCGTCCTCGGCGTTGTAGATAAGCAGTGTGGGTCGCGGCGCCCGCAAGGCGGTCAGATGCGAATAGTCGGCGCAGGTCACAAGATCGGTGGCGTTCTGCTCCGGATCGCCGATATCTTGCGGGCGCTCGATGCGCGAGACGATCGAGGCGTAGCCGGCCACCGGGACGGCCAGAGCGACGCGTTCATCCAGGGCGGAAAGCACGATGGTCTGCCAGCCTCCGCCCGAAAGACCCGTCACGCCGATGCGGCTGCGATCCACGTTGGGGTGTTCCCAGAGATAGTCCAGCCCGCGGCGCATCGCCAGGTAGAACAGGCCCAGACCGTTGGCGCCCGCCAGATCCAGATGCGCGGCGAACCAATGCGCGTTCTCCTTCTGCGACAGCTCGCCCATGCCGATCCATTCCAGATTGAGCGCCAGAATCCCGCTGCGGGCCTGCTGGATGCACCGCTTCTGTTTGTATTCGACCGCCTTGCCCGGCGCGCCGACATGGCCGTTGACGTTGAGCAGGGCGGGGACCTTGCCCTGCAAGGGCTGGGGTTCGTACAGGATGGCCGTAGCCCAGAAGTCCGGCACGATCGGATAGCGCAGCTTGCGCATCCGGTAGTCGCGTCCGCCCGGGAGCAAGCCGAGGTCCTCGAAGCGCGTGGGAGCTTGGATCCATTCCGGGGGCCAGCCGTGGAAGGCCACCTCGCCCAGAATGCGGGCGCGCAGCGCGGAAGCCTGCGCCGCCCACTGAGCGGCGCTCGAAGGCGAAGGCAGTTTGGGCGCGCGGGCCAGCAGATACTGGCGCAATTGAAAGGCCGCCGCCTCCGGCGCGTGCAGCGGCGCCTGCAACAGCGGCGCGAGGCCGCGCGGGTCGGTCTGGGCCCAAGCAGCCAGAGCCAGGAGGATCCACAGCCGGGGGAAAACGCGCTTCATGTCACACCATTAGATCAGACCGCCCGGGGAAAAACAGGCCGTTTCGGCTCTGCTCGCCTCTTACCGTCCGTTGCGCCGGCCGATCTCCGGCCAGGCGGCCGCGCGGACCACGGGGGCGGCGCCCGCCAGTTCCGCGGCCGGAAAGCGCACCTCGAGCGTGCGACTTTCTCCGGGCAGCAGGCTGAAGTAATTGTCCTCCCAGTAACACGGAGTTACCTCCTCGCCTGCTTCCCCGCGGGTGACGGCCAGGTGAACCAGGAAAGCCAGCCCGGGTCCCGGATTCTCCACCCTCACGTGCCCCAGGGTCTCCTCACCCTCGCTCTCGAAGCGGTTGGTGAGGCGCAGCTCGGGCGCCTTCAGTTGCGCCAGCGCCGTGTAGTCGGGGTGCGACTTGGAATCAATGTAGAAGACCCCGGCCCGCGAGCCCTGCGAGCCCGGGATCTCCGGTACGGACGACAGCCAGTAGAAATTGTCGGACACCGTGCGGCCGGCGGCGTCGGTCAGCTTCAGGCTCAGAAAGAAAGTGCGGCTGATGTCGGCCGGGGGCGGCACCGTAAACACTTGCGTCTTGCCGTCGGGGCCGACGTCCGCCGCGGCCGACTGCGACCAGCGCTCCCTCAGGTCCAGATCGTACAGGCCGGCCCTCACGCGCAGCCCGCGAAACTCCCGATAGTAACTGTTCACCACCCAGACCGAATGATCATCGTAAGAATACTGCACATGGAGCGGTTCGCAGGCTTTCTTGGCTCCGTAGTAAGCTCCGCCTGCCATGAGATACCAGTCCACGTACTGCCAGGTGGGCGAGGCCGGCCAGGCGGCGTTGTATTTCCAGGCCGTGATACCGGTGGCCGAGTACTTATTCCGCGCGTAGGCCTCGTACATGCCGCGCGCGCTCTCGTAGTTGAGCGCCTGGGCCTTCATGGTGAAATCCCGGATATCCCGGGCCGGGCCGTAGCGGGCGTCCAGCGCTTTGAGCAGGGCGTCGAAGTAGCGCCCGCCCTGAATGACGGTGTGGAAGGACCAGGCCTCCGTCCAGGGCGGCCAGAGATCCTTCTCGGGCATCATGCGGCGCATGCTCTCCAGCGGAGCGACCGTGCCGCCGATCCCGCCCGACTGGGCGAAACCCCAGGCGCCGGATTCCTTGTTCCGGTAATAATGCGAAGGCGTGGCGTACGTCCATAACTGGCGGGTGCCGGTCCGCGTGCCGCCGGTCTGGAAGCGTTCCTTCACGTCGAAGGCGCCTGAGTGGGGCTGATAGGTGCGCTCGGGCGTGTACTGCGCGATCAGTTCGCGATAGGCTTTGTCCAGCGTGGGAGTGGGATAGGTCTCGTCGTGACCCAGGAAATGCACCAGGCTGGGATGGTTGCGGATCCGCAGGATGGTGTCCTTGACGCAGGCGATCGCCAGCGCCTCGTCGGGGATGCTGCGGCCGAACAACTGCTGGGTCACCATCACGCCGTATTGGTCGCAGAGGTCGTAAAATTCGTCGGTCTCGCGGATCGAGAACCCTTCCGAGCGGAGCATGTTGAGACGGGCTTCGCGGGCGTAGCGAATAAGGCCCTCGTAGCGGCGGCGCGTCAGGCGCAACAACATGTCGGAGGTCATCCAGGCGCCGCCGCGGATGAGGATTTTCCGCCCGTTGATGGTGTACTGCCGCCAGCCTTCGGGATTAAGGTAAGTGGCCGCGTCGCGGATGCCGAAGCGCACCTGGAGGGCGTCGGACTCCCGGCCGCCGGTCCAAAACGAGAGGTGCAGGCGGTAGAGCTCCTGCGGCCCGACCGGGTGCGGCCACCAGAGGCGCGGCTTGGACAAGCGGAGCTGCGGGAAGCGGTCGGGGGCGAAGCTGACCTGCGTCGTCTCGCCGGGGGCCAGCCTCACCGGCTGGGCGAAGCGCAGGCTTTCGATTTCCCCGCGCAGCTCGCCCGCCACCGGACGGTCGCTCAGATTGGTCGCCTCGACCGTGACCTTCAGCTCGGCCGAGGCGGCCGAGGGCAATGCCGGCTTGGACGCCACGTAAGGATGGCGCAAAATGACCGGACCGCTGGCGGTGATATAGACCGGCTGCCAGAGGCCCATGTTCATGTCGGGAGGCTGCGGGTTATGGTCGTCCCAACCGGTCGTGGCCTGGATTTGCTTGGTTCCGTAAGTGCGCTCGGGCAGCAAGCCCGGAGGAATAACTTCCACCGCCAGGCAGTTTCTCCCTCCGATGCGTGCCGCTTCCTCCAGCGGGAATTCGAAGCGGCGGAACATGCCGATCACCTCCTTCTGATCGGCGATCTTGCGCCCGTTGAGCCAGACGTTGGCCTGATAGTTAATGCCGTCCAGATGCAGGCGAAGATACTTGCCGCGCCACTCGCCCGGCAATTCGAATTCGGTGCGGTACCACCAGGAGGAGCGGAAGGGGCTGCCGGCCGGCATCACCAGCCAGCGGCCCTCCTTGAAACCAGGGATCGCCTTCAGGTTCAGCCCGTAGTAAGGATCCGGATAGACCTTGTTTTCGACCAGGGCCGCCAGCACCGTGGCCGGGACTCGAGTCGGATGCCATCCGGCGACCGGGTAGCCGGGCAGGGACAGAGCGCCGCCCCGGGCCCGCACTTGGGCCGAGGATTGCAGCCGCCAGTTCGCCTCCAGGGCCAGCCGTTGCTGGGCGGCCAGCGGTCCCAGGCAGATCATCGCCAGCACTATCCGTCGCATACCTGCGCCTCCCGCCGGTTTTTCGCTTCTCGAAGATGATAACCTGATCAGCGCCGTGCAGACGCAAGACTCGGATCGCACCCCGGAGCTGGTGCGCGGCTTCGGCCTGCTCCAGGCGACCGCGCTCAACATGAGCAACATGGTGGGCATCGGCCCCTTCATCACCATTCCTCTGATGCTGGCCGCCATGGGCGGCCCGCAGGCCATGCTGGGCTGGTTATTGGGTACGCTGCTGGCCCTGTGCGACGGCCTGGTTTGGGCCGAGCTGGCAGCCGCCCTGCCTGCGGCCGGCGGCACCTACCTCTACCTGCGGGAAGGTTTTCGCGGGACGCGTCTGGCCCGGGTGCTGCCTTTCCTTTTCATCTGGCAATTCATTTGGAGCGGGCCGCTGGAGATCGCCTCCGGCTTCATCGGATTCGGCCAGTACGCCGCCTACTTTTGGCCTTCCCTGGGGCCCGGCGGGATGCGCCTGATTTCGGTGGGCCTGGGCATCCTGGTGGTCGCCCTGTTGTACCGCGGCGTGGCGGCGGTGGGCCGGCTCACCGTGGTGCTCTGGGCCGGAATGCTGGTGACGGTGACCTGGATTATCTTCAGCGGACTGGCGAACTTTGACGCTGGCCGAGCGTTCGATTTCCCGGCCGGCGCATTCGATTTCAGCGCCGGCTTCCTGCTAGGCCTGGGCGGAGCCACGCTCATCGCCATGTACTGCTTCCTGGGTTACTACGACATTTGCTACGTGGGCGGCGAGGTGCGCCGCCCGGAACGCGTGATCCCGCGCGCCATCCTGTATTCGGTACCGGCGGTGGCGGCCGTCTACACCCTGATGACGCTCTCGGTGATCGCGGTGGTTCCCTGGCGCGAAGCTCTCCACTCGCGCTTCATCGTGGCCGAATTCATGCGCCGGCTTTACGGGGACTGGGCGGGCGCGGCGGTCACCGGGCTGATTCTCTGGTGCGCCTTCGCGTCGGTGTTCGCCCTGACGCTCGGTTACAGCCGCATCCCATACGCGGCCGCTCTGGACGGCAACTTTTTCGGCTTTTTCGCCCGCCTGCATCCCAGGGGCAGGTTCCCCCACGCCTCGCTGCTGGTGATCGGCGGGCTGGCGATCGCCGCGGCCATGCTCGATCTGGAAACCGTGCTCAAGGCCTTGCTGACGGCGCGCATCCTGGTGCAGTTCGTGGGTCAAATCGCGGCTCTGCACTACATCCGCACCCGCCGCCCGGATCTGGTCCGGCCCTTCCGCATGGCGCTCTATCCGCTGCCCGCCTGGCTGGCGCTGGCCGGCTGGCTGTACGTTTTCGCCGCTTCCGGCGCGCAGTTCGTCCTGTTCGGCCTGCTCGTGCTTGCCACCGGCCTGGCGGCGCACCGGCTGTGGCGGCGCAGCGTGCAGCGATCGGCATAGAATAGTCCGCGTATGACGCGCCGCTGCTGGTTGTTCCGGCTTTGGCTGGCGGCCTGCCTTCAGCCCCTGTGGGCGCAGCGCATCCTCACCGTCCGGCCCAAGGAAACCGACGAGGTGCTCGTCAATCCCGGCATGGGTTTCATGACCTTCCAGAGGTTCAACGGCGACGAGCTGAATCCCGGCTTGAAATGGACCGAGGGTTATCCCATCGTCTACCAGGAATTCAAGGGAAGCCTGGAAAACAAGAACCATCCCATGACCTCGATCGCCTACTTCCGCATTTACTGGAAGTTCGTCGAACCCGAGCGGGGACGTTATAACTGGGAGATGCTCGATCGCGCTCTGCTCACCGCCCGGCAGCGGGGGCAAACCCTCATGCTGCGCATCGCTCCCTACGGCACCGCGGCCGACAACGACGTCCCCGACTGGTACCGCGCCCTGCTGGGCGACGAGACGGGCAAGCTTCCGGAGAAGAAATGGCGCACCGACCCGGAAGATCCGCGCTACGCTCTCCACTTCGGCAACCTGATCCGGGCCGTGGGCCGGCGCTACGACGGCCACCCGGACCTGGAGAGCGTGGATCTGGCCATCGTGGGCGCCTGGGGCGAGGGCGCCGGCGCCGCGCTGCTCACCGACAAGACCCGGCAGGCGCTGGTGGACGCCTACCTCGAGGCCTTCCGCAAGACGCCGCTGATCATGCTGCTGACCGACGAGAAGACCAACAAGTACGGCATCTCGCGGCGGGCCGTCGGCTGGCGCGTGGATTGCCTGGGGGATCTGGGCGGCTTCAGTCCCACCTGGAACCACATGTTCGATTACTATCCCCAAGCTATCGTCCGGTTCGGCATGCAGGACGCCTGGAAGCGCGCGCCGGTCAGCTTCGAGGCCTGCTGGGTGATGCAGCACTGGAAGAACCAGGGGTGGGATATTGACTACATCATTGATCAATCGCTCAAATGGCATATCTCTTCCTTCAACGCCAAGTCCTCGGCCGTGCCTGAGCAGTGGCGGCCGCAAGTAGACCGCTGGCTGAAGAGGATGGGCTATCGGTTTGTGCTCCGCAAGTTCACCTATCCCGCCGAAGTGCGGCCCCACGGCAAGCTGGCCTTCGAGAGCTGGTGGGAAAACAAGGGAGTGGCTCCTTGTTACCGTCGCTTTCCCCTCGCCCTGCGGTTGAAAAACGCCCAGCGGGCCCAGGTGCTTGAAACCGAGGCCGACATCCGCGAATGGCTTCCCGGCGACGTCATCTATGACGATGCGGTCTTCCTGCCGGCCGATATGCCGCCGGGCGAGTATGAGCTGGCCGTCGGCCTGCTCGATCCCCATAGCCGGCGGCCGGCGATCAAGCTGGCCATCGAAGGAAGGGACGCCGAGGGATGGCATCGCCTGGGAACCATTCAGGTCCGCTGAAGGCCTGGCGGCGGCTGGTGCCGGCCGCGGTCCTGCTGGCCGAGGCGATCCTGTTCCATCGCCGGGTTCTGTTTTCCGCCGCCTGGACGATCCCCTGGGACCTGCGCGATTACCACCTGCCGCTGGCCGAATTCATGGCGGGCTGCCTGCGGGCCGGCGAGCTGCCCTTGTGGGATCCCTACACTTACTGCGGCATGCCGTTCTATGCCAACTTGCAAACCCAGTTCGCCTATCCGCCCGCCTGGATCACGCTCCTGGCGAGCAATCTGGCGGGCGGCGGCCGGCTGCTGGAGTTCCTGGAGTGGCAGATCGCCCTCCACGTGTTTCTGGCCGGCCTGCTGGCCTACGGTCTGCTCCGCCGGCTGGGTTTAGGCCGCGGCAGCGCCCTGTTCGGGGCCACCGTCTTCGAGCTGGGCGGCTACTTCGCCTCGCAAGCGCAGCATTTGGGGGCGATGTGCGCGGCGGCCTGGCTGCCGCTGGCCTGGCGGGCGGTGCTCGACCTGAGCGAAGGCTTCCGGCTGCGCCGGCCGGCGGTGCTGGCCTTCGCCCTGGCGATGTCGCTGGCCGCCGGCTTCCCGGCGGTGACCATCGTCGCCTTCGTCACGTCGTTTCTGCTGGCCGGCGCGCTGGCTGTGTTTCGCCAGGGCGCGCCGCAAGGGTTGCTCTGGACCGCGGCCGCGTCGCTTTGGGCCCTCCTGCTGAGCGCCGTCCAGTTGCTGCCGGCCCTGGAGCTGGCGCGGCTCTCCACGGCCTACTCGCGCGGCGAATTCGCCGGAACGGGCGGCGGGGTGCCGTGGGTGGGACTGACCTCCCTGGTCATTCCCGCTCACAACCACATTTTCGATTTGAGTAAGTACCGGCTGGAGTGGAATCCCACCTTTTTGTATCTTTACTGCGGACTGGCCGGACTGGGGCTGGCGCTGGTCGGCCTGCTGGCCTCGCGCTCGCGCTATCGGGCGCCCGTGGCCCTGCTGACCCTGCTGGCCGGCTCGTGGATGCTGGGCGAGAATACGCCCTTGGGACGCACCCTGTTCACCCTGCTGCCCACCGTCGTGAAGTCTCCCCTGTACGCCGAGTTCGCCATGCCGGCGTTCCAGCTCGGCCTGGCCGCGCTGGCGGCGCTGGGCGCCCAACGGTTGATCGGGACTCGCTCCTGGCGACTCTCCGCGGCGCTGGTCGCGATAACCGCCGCCGACTTGATCGCGGCCGGCTCCGGCCGCATCATGAACACCTTTCCGGTGGCGGACGATCCCGCCGTATCGCTCCGCCAGTTCGAGGGCAGTGCGGAGACCCTGGAGCGCCTGCGCGCCCTGGTGGGCCGGAGCCTGCCGCCGGCGCGCCTGGAAGGTTACCGCGATTCGATGCGCTGGGCCAACAGCGCACCCATGATCGGCATTCCCACCGCCGGCGGCAACGATCCCCTCGCTCCGGCGCGCATCCTGGACCTGCGCCGCCTGTTCGGCCGGGGTCAGCCTTGGCTGCGCTACTGGGAGCTGGCCGACTTGAACTCGCCCTTGCCCGACCTGTTGAACGTGCGCTACCTGGTTACTTGGGCGCCCTCTGCGGAGCCTGCCCTGGAGCATGCCAAATGGCGCCGCGTGGCGGAGCTTCCCGGCCATCAGGTCTACGAGAACGCCTCCGCCTTGCCGCGCTTTTATCTGGTCGGGCGCGTGCGCGCCGTGCGCAGCAAACAGGAGGCGCTGGCTCGCCTGGCTTCGCCGGAGTTCGACCCGCGGCGCGAAGCGGTCGTCGAGGGCGAGCCGCTACGGCAACCGGACACGGACTGCTCCGGCTCGGTGCGGGTGCTGGTCTACGAAACGCGCCGGGTGGTTCTCGAGACCGACGCGCCGGCGCCCGCCTTCCTGGTGACCTCGGAGAGTTACTACCCCGGCTGGCGCGCTCGCCTCGACGGCCGCCCGGCCCGGCTGCGGCTGACCAACGTGGCCTTCCGCGGCCTGGAGACGCCCGCCGGCCGCCATCGGATCGAGATGCGATTCCGGCCGGTCCTTTTCTGGTACGGGCTGGCGCTCAGCACTCTGGCGGCCGCAGGCTTGGCGGCCGCCTGGCGGCGAGGATAGAATGCGCCCGAGGCGCCGCCCGCGCGCGGCGCCCCTGGGGAGGTCATCATGGAGAAGGTGCGCGTGGGACTGATCGGCGCCGGTTTCGCCGGCGCCATTCACTGGGAGGCCCTGCGGCGCGTGCCCGCCGCCGAAGTGGTCGCGGTCGCCTCGCCCGGCCGGGCCGCTCAGTTCGCCGCCGAGCGCGGCATCCCCCGATGGTTCGCCGATTACCGGCCCATGCTCGAACTCAAGGAACTGGATATGGTCGTGCTGGGCCTGCCCAACGATCTGCACTGCCGGGCCGCGGTGGACGCCGCCCAGGCCGGCAAGCACGTGGTTGCGGAGAAGCCCCTGGCCCTCAACCTGGAGGAGGCCGATCGCATGATCCGGGCCTGCCGCGAGGCGGGCGTGAAGCTGATGTACGCCGAGGAGCTGTGCTTCGCGCCCAAGTATGTGCGCCTCAAGCAACTCGTCGAGGAAGGCGCGCTGGGCAGGGTCTTTTTCCTCAAGCAGAGTGAAAAGCACGGCGGGCCTCATGCGGACTGGTTCTGGGACGTTCGGCGTTCGGGCGGCGGCGTGGCTTTCGACATGGGTTGCCACGCAGTGGAGTTCTTCCGCTGGATGTTGGGCAAACCGCCCGCCCTCAGCGTTTACGCCCACATGGGGACCTATGTCCACCAGGACAGGACCCGGGGCGACGACCACAGCCTTCTCGTCGTGAACTTCCAGGGCGGCGTCACCGCCCTGGCCGAGGAAAGCTGGGCCACCGCGGGCGGCATGGACGACCGGGCCGAAGTGTACGGCGCCGAGGGCGTGGCCTACGCCGACTTGTTGCGCGGCAGCTCCATCCTGACCTACAGCCGGCGGGGCTACGGTTACGCCGTCGAGAAGGCCGAGCAAACCCGCGGCTGGTCGTTCACGATTTTCGAGGAAATCTGGAATTACGGCTTTCCGCAGGAATTCGCCCACTTCGTGGACTGCGTGGCGAACGATCGCCCGCCGCTGGAGACCGGCGAGGACGGACGCGCCGTGCTCGAGATTCTCCTGGCGGCTTACGATTCGGCGCGCACCGGTCGCTCGGTCGCGCTGCCGTTCGCCCCTTCGGTCCGCGCGCCCATCGAGTTGTGGAGGCCGGCGTGATCCGGCAGGGGGAGGTGGAAACTTGGCCTTGAACCGTGTTGCGTTGTTGGCTGCATTGAGTTGTCTTCCGGCCGCCGCCCTGGAGAAGGCGGCCTATGACAGCTTGGGGCGCATCATTGCCCTGCTGGGGGAAGGGCCCGAGCTGGCGGTCGGCTCCGGCCTGGTCGCGGTCCTGCCTACGGCCAAGCGCATCCCCCTGCAAACCCGCTCGCCCCAGCGCCCCTTGCGCCGCGAGCTTGACCGGTTGGCCTGGTCGGGTTCCTTCGAGCTGCCGGACGAGGGCCGCGGCGGCTTCCAACTGAAATCCGACGAGGACCCCGACGGCCTCACTTACACCGTCGAGCTGCGCGCCGAGACGCGCCTGGAGGTCGAGGCGATCGAATGGGTCCTCGACCTGCCCCGCCGCGAATTCGTCGGCGGAACTGTGACACCGCTCGATCAGCCGGCGGCGGCCTTGCCCGCCGTCAAGCCGCCCGATCCCGTCTTTTACCGGGGCGAGACGTCCGGACTGCGCTTCGCCGATCCTGCGGGGAGCCGCCTGCTTGAGATCTCGTTCCCGAACCCCCGCTCGGTCGCCTTGCTGGATCGCTGGGATCCGCGCGGCCGCTCTTACCAACTCCGGGTGACGCTGGCCCGCGGGCCTCTGGAGGCCGGGTCCGCCGCTGCGCTGGCCGCACGCCTGCGCCTGGGCGGGAAGCCCGTTCAGACGCCGCCCGCGCGGCTGGCGGTGGACGCCTCCCAGGTCCGCTACCGCTTCGACGGCTTCGGCGGCAATTACTGCTGGAGCAACCAGTCGCCCGCCGCCGCTTACACCTTCGAAAACCTGCGGGTCGCCTGGGCCCGGGCGGAAATGAAGCTGGTCCAATGGGACCGCGAGCGCGACAATCCCGGTCCCGCATTGCGCGCCGACTTCCAAATGATGCAGCGCTTCCATCGGTCGGGCATCCCCTACGTCATCAGCATCTGGTGGCTGCCCGAACGCTTCTACACCGATCCTTATGAAAAACCCCGGCGGGCCCACTTCCGCCGGATAGATCCCGAGAAATGGGACCAACTTCTCGACCTGGTCGGAAGTTATCTGCTTTATGCCCGGCGCGTTTGGGGCGTCGAGCCCGATCTGTTCTCGTTCAACGAGGCCAATATCGGCGTGTATGTCGGCTTCGATCCCGAGGAGCACGCCAAAGCCGTCAAGCGTTTCGGCGCATATTTCCGGAAGCTCGGTTTGAAAACCAAAATGTTACTCGGCGACGCCACCGGCCCGCGGGACACTCATAATTACGTGCTCGCGGCGGCCGCCGACCCGGAGGCCATGCAGTACGTGGGCGCCGTGGCCTTCCACTCCTGGGGCGGAGCCACGGCCGAACAATACCAGGCTTGGGGAGACGTGGCGGAATGGCTCGACCTGCCCTTGCTGGTCACCGAGCTGGGCGTGGACGCCGCCGCCTACTACACGCGCGCCTGGGATAGCTTTCATTACGGGCTGCGCGAGGCCCGCATGACCCAGGAAATCCTGATCCACGCCCGCCCGCGCGCCACGCAGTACTGGCAGTTCACCAACGATTACAGCCTCGTCCGCCTGCGGCCGGACGGCGCCGTCGAGCCCACCGCACGCTTCTGGCTGATGAAGCACTTCGCGGACCTCACCCCGCAGAAGGCCGAGGCCCTCCAGACGCGGTCCGACCAACCCGAGGTGCTGTTGACGGCCTTCCGCGCCGGCCCCCGATACGCGTTGCACGTCTTGAACCTCGGCGCCGCCCGCCCCGCGACGCTGGAAGGACTCCCCGAAGCCGACTGGCGCGAGACCCGCAGCAGCGAGGCGGCCCAATATCAGCAGCGCCCGGCGGGGCGTTCGGCCGAGGGCAAACTCACCCTGGAGCTTCCCGCACGCTCGCTGATCACCTTGACCGCTGAGGCGGCCGGCGCCCCCTGAGCGGCGCGCTCAGACGTCCCTGTGAGCGCGGAAGAAGCGGTCCAGGGCCGCCCGCCGGCCGGCCAGCTTGGTGGAAAGCTCCCGCCTCTGCTGGGGCGTGAGCGGCCGGAAGTTCCGCGCCACGTTCACATTGGCTTCCAGATGCTCCAGCTTCGGCATGCCGATGACGGCCGCGGCCACCGGCAGCGACATGGCGTAGCGCACCAGCAGCTCAGCCGGCGCCTCCCCGCTCAGGCGGTCCTGGGCGAAGACCTTCATGGCGGTGACGCCCATCTTCTTGCGCAGGGCTACCGGCAGGGCCAGCTCCTCGAAGCTCTCCCCCGCCCGGCGCTGCGGCGAGTAACCGCGGCCCTGACCCTCGGCCATCGAAACCATGGCGGCGTTGAGCGCCATCTGCGTGCAATCGAAATCATGCCGCTCGAGCGCGGTCTTCAGCACGACAGGATCGGCGTGGCAAGTCACGCCGATGAAGCGGCACACCTTCTGCTCGCGCAGCTTGTAAAGCAGGTTGAGCACCCCGTCCTTGGCTTCGATCGCCGCCAGGTCGTCGGCGTCGGCCAGCGCGTGGATGTGGATCAGGTCCGGATTCCGCCCCAGCTTCTTCAGGCTGGTCTCGATGACCCGCATGGCCTCGTCGGCCTTGCGCCGGTTGACCTTGGTGACCAGAAAGAGGTCCTTGCGACCTTCCAGCGCCCGGCCCACCCACTCCTCGCTCCGGCCGTTGCCGTAGGAGGATGCGGTGTCCACGTAGGTGATGCCCAGCTCGAGCGCCCGGCGGAGAGCCGCGACGGCCTTCTCCTCCTCCTTGTACATCATGAAGCGACTGCCGCAACCGAAGCCCAGGATCGAGACCCGGACCCCCGTGCGGCCGAGCGTGCGCGTGGGCATGGCCGGCGCGCTCGATGCGGCCGCCGCTCCGCCCAAAGCTACTTCCAAAAGCCGGCGTCGTGAAAGGTTCATACGGCCAAGCTAGCCCACCCCGGGGTCCAAGTCAACCGGCCCCTCTCAGCGTCCCGAGGAACCGAAGCCCCCCGCTCCCCGGCGCGACTGGCCCAGCTCGCCCTCCTCCCATTCGACAGACTCGTAGCGGGCCACCACCATCTGCGCGATGCGGTCCCCGCGCCGCACCCGGTACGGCTCACCGCCCAGGTTCAGCAGGACCACCCGAATCTCGCCCCGGTAGCCGGGATCAATCGTCGCCGGGCTGTTGGGCAGCGTGATCGCGTGATTCAACGCCAGGCCGCTGCGCGGCCGGATCTGAGCTTCGAAGCCGGGCGGCAGCTCGATCGCCAGTCCGGTGGGCACCGCCTGGGGAACCCCGGGCGGCAACACCGTATCCTCGAGGGCGCGCAAGTCCATGCCCGCATCCTCCGCCGGACCATGCGCATAGGCCGGCAGAAAAGCCTCCGGATCGAGCCGTTTGATCCTCACGCGCACCGGATTAGTATCATAGCGTGGTGGACAAGCCCAAGCGCGTGCTGACGCTGGCCCCGATGCCTCCCGAGGCCTGCGCCTACGCCCTGGCCCGCTACAGCCGCTCGCCCGATTCCATCCGCCAATCCCTGGAGTGGGTGCGCCGCCACGACTCGCGCCGCTTCTTCGAACACTACTACTTCCAGTACGGCCACGCTTCCATCGCGGACCTCGGGCACCTGGTCCTGTGCTTCGAGGGAATCTCCGAGCTGGCCGCCACGGAAATCCTGGACGAGCCGCTCTGGGACGGACAGGCTCGCTCCTCCCGTTACCAGGATTTCTCCCGCTCCGGCCTGGTCGTGCCCCCGGAGTTCGCGCCCGAGCAGGCGGAGCGCTACCGCCGCGCTGCGGCCAGGCTGTTGGAAGCTTACTCCCGCGTGCACGCCCTCATGAGCCAGGCGCTGGCCGAGCGCCTCCCGCGCCCGCCCGAGATGCCCGCCGAGACTTACCGGCGCAACCTCGCCGCGCGCGCCTTCGACGTGGCCCGTTACCTGCTCCCCCTGGGCGTGCCCACCTCCCTCGGACAAGTCACCAGCATCCGCACCCTGGAAAAGCAGATCCGGCGCTTGAGAGCCTCCGAGTACGCCGAGCTGCGCGAGCTGGCCGAGGAGATGGCGGCCGCCTGCGCCGCACCGCCGGATTGCTCCTACCAGCAAGCCGCTCCGGCCGATCCGCTCGCCCCCACGCTGGCCCAATTCACCGGTCCGGATGAATACCACGTCGCCGTGCGCGAGGCTCTGCGCGCCTGGGCCCGGCAGAACTTGCCCCCGCCGCGCCCCTGGCAGCCCGAGCCGGTAGACTTGCTGCGGCCCTCCGACGCCGCGGCCGACGCCGTCGCCACCCTGCTTTACCCGGTCACCGGCCGGCCCTTCCGCGAGCTTTACGAGCTGGCCCTCGGCTGGAGCTCGGCCCTGCGGCGCGAGGTCCTCGATCTGGCCGTGCGCTCCCGCCGGGAACGCGACGAGCTGCCCCGCGCCTTCCGCACCGGCCCTTACGCCTTCGACTTCACCATGGACATCGGCGCCTGGCGCGACCTGCACCGGCACCGCCGCTGCCACCAGTTTCGCCAGGCCTTCGGCTTCGCCTTGGGTTACGAAACGCCGCACTGGCTGGCCGAGACCGGCTTCGAGCAGGACTATCGCCGGGCGATCGAAGAGGCGCTCGAGACCGCGGCCGAGCTGCCTGCGCCCGCCTTCCACTACCTGCTGCCTTTCGCCGTCCGCGCACGTTTCCTCTTCAAGATGGACTTCGCCGAGGCCGACTACATCTGCCGCCTGCGCACTTCCCCGAAGGGCCACTTCAGCTACCGCCGCATCGCCTGGGAGATGAAGTGCGCCCTCGAGCGGCTGGAGCCTGAATTGGGACGGCTCATCCAGGCCACGCCTCCCTGGGTCGAGGACCCCTTGCGGCGATAAACCGTTGGGCCCGCGAACCGGTTCCCGAGGAGCCTTTGCTAAGATAGCGCCGATGCAAGAACCCGCCAAGCCTTCTTCCCCTGCCCAAAGCGAATTCCGGCCTTTCGTGCCGGAGAGCGTCCAGATGAGCGAGTTCACTTTGCGGGCCGTGCTGTTGGGCCTGATCATGACCGTCGTGCTGGGTGCGGCCAACGCCTATCTGGGCTTGCGCGCCGGCATGACCATCGCCGCCACGTACCCGGCGGCGGTCATCTCGATGGCCCTCCTCAGGCTGCGCCGCGGCTCGATTTTGGAGGAAAATATCGCCCGCACGGTCGGCTCCATCGGCGAGTCGGTGGCCGCAGGTGCGATTTTCACCCTCCCGGCCTTCGTGATCACCGGAACGTGGACGCGCTTCGACAGCCCGGAGGCCTACTGGAAGTCCAGCGTGCTCATGCTGGTCGGGGCTTTCCTGGGGATTCTCTTCGTGGTGCTGCTCAGGCGGGTGATGGTGCGCGATCCCGAGTTGCCCTTCCCCGAGTCCCAGGCGGCCGCCGAGATCCACAAGGCCGGCCAACGCGGGGCGCAGGCCGCCCGCCTGCTGTTCTACAACATGGGCCTGGGCGCGGCGGTCTACTTCCTGGGGGTAATCCAGGTCTTCGCCCCGGGCAAGGATTTTCTGGTGCGCGTGGGCCGGTTGGGCAGGAGCCTGGTCCGGTTGGGCGCCACGGCCGAGGCGCGGGCGCTGGAGGCCGGAGGGCTTAGCACGTTTTCCGCGCCGGCGGTCAGCCCGGCTTATCTAGGCGTGGGCTATATCATCGGGCCCCGGCTGGCGGCGCTGAATTTCTCCGGCGGCGTGCTGGCTTGGGGCCTGCTGGTGCCGCTGCTGATCTTCTTGCTGGGGCCGGAGCTCGGCCGGACGCTGCCGGCCGGCGCGGGCGAGGAGTCCTGGGCGGGTCTGGCCGCTGCCGTCTGGCGCTTCATCGTCCGCCCCATCGCAGTAGGAGGCATGCTGGTGGGCGCGGGCTTCACGCTGTTCCGCATGCGCCGGAATCTGGCGGCCGGGATCGGTCGCGCCGTCTCGGATCTGAAGAAGGCCGGAGCGCAGAAGCAGGCCGGCAGCCGGCTGGATCGCGATCTGGGCGCCAAGGCCACCTTCGGCGGGCTGGCCGCGGCCTTCCTCTGCATGATCCTGCTGTACTTCTACCTTTCGGGGAGCCTGGGGGGCGGCCTGCTGGCGGCGGCGGTCATGCTGGTGCTGGGCTTCTTCTTCGCGGCGGTCTCGGGCAACCTGGTGGGGATGATCGGCTCCTCGAACAACCCCATCTCGGGCTTGACGCTGTCCACCCTGATCGTGGCCGCCCTGCTGATGGTCGCCATCGGAGTCTCCGGCATGAGCGGCGTGGCGGCGGTGCTCGGGGTGGCCACCGTGGTGTGCGTTTCCTCGGCGGTGGCGGGCGAGATGCTTCAGGACCTGAAAGTGGGCCACCTGCTGGGCGGCACGCCGCGCTCGATGCAGATCGGCGATTTCCTCGGCGTGGCCTTGGCCAGTTTCCTGCTCTACTTCCCGCTGCTGGTGCTGCACGTGGGCAACATCAACGCGGGCGGAGTGGGTTTCGGCGACAAAGCCCTGCCCGCTCCTCAAGCCGGCTTGATGGCCATGCTGGCCCAGGGCATCGTAGGCGGCGAGATGGCCTGGCCGCTGATCGTGGTGGGCATGCTGATGGGCTTCACCCTGATTCTGACCGGGGCCCGCAGCCCGATGCTGTTTGCGGTGGGCATGTACCTGCCCCTGGAGACGACCTTCGCCATCTTCGTGGGCGGGTTGATCCGCTGGGTCACCGACCGGCTGCGCGAGGAGCGCGGCTTCAATGACGCCCAGCGGGCTCGCGTCGAGAACGCCGGGGTGCTGACCGCCGCCGGGCTGATTGCGGGCGAGGCGCTGATGGGGCTGGTGGTGGCAACCTTCCGCTTCTTCGAGTACCCGCTGCCCAAGGTCTTCGCCCAGCCGTCCTTCCTGCTCGGGCTGGCGGTCCTGGCCTTGCTGGCCTTGGTGATGATCCGCGTGCCGTTGGCCAACGCCGGCCGGGCTGACGAGCCGGCACCGCCTGCCGCCATTATGTGAGGCGCAACGGCCCGCCGCCCGCCGAAGCGGTCGCCCGCCGCTGCCGCTTGGCTTCCAGCATCCGCCGGTCGGCCTCTTCCAGGCTCCGGCGGGCCGGCTCGCCGGCCGCCATCGCCGCCACCCCCCAGCTCAAACGCAGCGACACAGGCCCGTGATGCCGGATGTAGAAGTGCGCCAGCCGCCGCTCCAGGCTGCGCAGACGGTCCTCGACCAGGGCGCGGTCCTCGGTGCGGAAGCAAATCACGAATTCGTCCCCGCCCCAGCGGAAGGCGCGGTCGTCATGCCGGATCGAGGCCCGTATGAGCTGGCCGATGTCCCGCAAAATCTCGTCCCCCACCAAGTGGCCGTAGCGGTCGTTGAGCTCCTTGAAGTTATCCAGGTCGCAGACCGCCAGCAGGCCGGCGCACGGCTGGACCTGCTCCATCCAACCCTCCAGCGCCGTCCGGTTAGCCAGCTCAGTGAGCGGGTCGGTCTGAAGCTGCGCCGCCGCCTCGGATTGCAGACGGACGATCTGACTCTCCAGCTCGGCGACCCGCCGCCGCTGCCGCCAGGCGTAGACGGCCAGCGCCAGGGCCGCCGGCAGCCCGCCTGCGCCGACCGCCATCCAGGTTTCTGCCGATGCCAGCATCCGGTCTCAGGGGCGTTCCAGGCACACGCGCCGGGCTTCGGTCGCTTTGCCGGTCGCGTTATCCACCCGGACGATCAGCCCATGCAGTTCTACTTTACCCCGGGCGGCCTCCATGCGCACAGGGGTGGAAGTCAGGAATCGGCGGATCACAATCTCCTTATCCATCCCGATCACCGAGTCGTAGGGTCCGGTCATGCCCACGTCGGTCTGATAGGCGGTTCCGCCGGGTAGAATGCGTGCGTCCGCCGTCGGCACGTGGGTGTGCGTGCCGATGATCGCCGAGACCCGCCCGTTCAGATACCACCCCATGGTCATCTTCTCGCTGGTCAGTTCGGCGTGGAAATCCACGATCCGGATCTTGACCTCGGGCGCCAGCGAAGCCAGGATTTCGTCCGCCTTGCGGAACGGGCAGTCTGTGGCCGGCATGTGCGTCCGGCCTTGAAGGTTGATGATGGCCGCCTCGGCGCCGTCCCGCGCCCGGCCCACCCAGACGCCGCGCCCGGGCAAGCCCGCCGGGTAATTCGCCGGCCGCAGCAGGCGGGGCTGGCGGTCCAGGTACTCCAGCAGTTCCTTCTTGTCCCAGATGTGATTGCCGGAGGTGAGCACGTCCAGGCCCATGGAAAACAGCTCTTCGGCCACCAGCGGCGTCAGCCCGAACCCCCCGGCGGCGTTCTCCGCGTTGGCCACCGTCAGGTGAATGTCTTCGGCCTCCACCAGGCCCGGCAGGCTCTCGGCCAGGAATCGCCGGCCCGGGGAGGCGAAGATGTCGCCGATAAACAGCAGGTTCATGCAGGGCGTCGAGACAGAAAAAGGAGCGCACCGTTTGGGCCGCCGGCTCCGTCATTGACCCTGCGCTCGACAGGGAGGGATCCCCCGTGCGCCTTCAGGCTTCTCCTCGCCCCGCGGGGCCGGAGCTTGCTCACCGGCGCAAGGCTGCGAGTCGGACCCCCAAAACATTGGTGTTGGATCAAGTTTTGGAGGCCGGGCGGTCCGGGATACGCTCCCCCTCGATGATACCACGGGATCGCCCGGGCCGTGCCCGCAAAACTTGCCCCCGGCCGGGCCCCGATCCGGCCGCCCAAGGCCCCTCTCAAAGCGCCCGGCGCAGGAACTCCCCCAACCGGCCGAGGGCTTCCTGGAGCACTTCGCGCCCGGCGGCGTAACAAATTCGCACCGCCCCCTCGCCCCCTTCCCCGAAGGCCGAGCCCGGCGCCAGCCCCACTCGGGTCTCCTCCAGTAGCCGGCGGCAAAACGCGAAGGAATCCCCCACCCCCTCGATCCGGGGGAACAGGTAGAAGGCCCCCTCGGGCTCCGGCGCCCTCACTCCGGGCATGGCTCGCAGCGCCGCCAGCGCGAAGTCGCGGTTCTCCTTCAGGCGCGTCAGCATCCCGCGCAGTTCCTCCTCGCCGCGCTCCAGAGCGGTCTCGGCCGCCTTCTGCGCGAAGCTGGGCGCGTGCGAGACGATGAACTCGTTGAGCTGCGCCGCCTTCACCGCCAGATCGGCCCGCGCCGCCAGCCAGCCGACGCGCCAGCCGGTCATCGAGTAGCTTTTGGAAAAGGACTGGACTACGATCACCGCGTCCTGCCGCGTCGCCAGGCGCAGGATGGAAGGGGCGGGCTCGCCCAGGCTCTCCCCTCGCCAGTACAGCCGTTCGTAAACCTCGTCGGCCAGCAGCCAGAGGCCGTGCCGGCGGGCGAATTCCAGCAACGCCGCCTGTTCCTCGCGCGTGGCTGCCCAGCCCAGCGGATTGGAAGGCGAGGTATAGATCAGCAGGCGCGTGCGCGGGCCCAGCGCCGAGCGCAGGCGGTCGAAGTCCACCGTGAACCGCGCGCCGGCCGGCACATGGGGTACCTCCCGCGGCGTCCCGTTGGCCAGCAAGACGTTGGCCGCGCCGTTGGGCCAGGCGGGCGTCAGCACCAGGGCTTCGTCGCCCGGATCGAGCGCCGCGCGAATCGCCACGTTGAGCGCCTGCACGCCCGAGGCGGTGATCACCAGCTCGCGCTCGGCATCCAGCTCCACGCCGTGCAAACGCCGGTAGTGGGCGGCCAGCGCGCGCCGCAGCGAGGGCAGGCCCGCGTTCTCCGTGTAGAAGGTGTAGCCCTCTTCCAGCGCCTGCCAGGCGGCCCGCTTGATGTAGTCCGGCGTGGGCGCGTCCGACTCCCCGAAGTACAGCTTGAGCACACCCTCCATCTTCATGGCCAGCTCGGCCAGCTCCCGGATGCGCGAGTAGCGCACGCGCTCGGCGGAGGCGGCCACCCGGGCGGGCATGCTACCGGCGGCTCCTGGTCTCGGCCATCAGCTCCTCCAGGTTCGCCAGCGCGGTGGGGTAGCGCCCGGTGTAGCAGGCGTAGCAATATTCGCCCCGCAGGTCGCCCACCGCCTCGCGCAAGGACTCCAGCGAGAGGTAGCCCAGCGTGTCGGCGTCCACGAAGCGCCGGATCTCCTCCACCGAGCTGTTGGCCGCGATCAGCTCCCTCTTGGTGGGCGTG
The DNA here is from genome assembly GCA_037444625.1 of Solibacteraceae bacterium. Taxonomy (GTDB): domain Bacteria; phylum Acidobacteriota; class Terriglobia; order Bryobacterales; family Bryobacteraceae; genus DTHT01. The sequence goes on along the minus strand of JBBIMA010000023.1, from coordinate 5,651 downwards.
TCCACGCCGTAGAAGCAGGGCGATACGGTCGGCGGGCACGAGATGCGCAGATGCACCTCGCGCGCCCCGGCCTGCCGCACCATGCGCACGATCTTGCGGCTGGTGGTGCCCCGCACGATGGAATCGTCCACCAGCACCACGCGCTTGCCCTCCAGCAGGTGCCGCACCGGATTGAGCTTCAGGCGCACACCGAAATCGCGGATCGCCTGCGAGGGCTCGATGAAGGTTCGCCCCACGTAGTGGTTGCGGATCAGCCCGTGCCGGAAGGGAATGCCCGATTCGGCCGCGTAGCCCAGCGCCGCCGCCACGCCGGAATCCGGCACCGGCACCACCACGTCCGCCTCCACCGGGTGCTCGCGCGCCAGCAGCCGCCCCAGCATCTCGCGCGACTCCTGCACCGCCCGCCCGAACACGACCGAATCGGGCCGGGAGAAGTACACGTGCTCGAAGACGCAGTAGGCCGGGCGGCGCCGCGGCGCATAGCGCTCGCGCACCAGGCCCTCGGGGCCGGCGATGACCATCTCGCCCGGTTCCACCTCGCTCAGGTAGACCGCCCCGATCAGATCGAAGGCGCAGGTCTCGGAGGCGAACACGTAGCCTTTGCGGCCCCCGGAGAGCTCCATCTGCGCCAGGGCCAGCGGCCGGAAGCCGCAGGGATCCCGCGCCACCAGGATGCGGTCTTGGGCCAGAAAGACCATCGAGAAGGCCCCCTCCAGCTCGAGCAGCGCCTCGCGCAGCGCCGCCGCCAGATCCCGCTCGCGCGAGCGCGCCACCAGATGCAGCACCACCTCGGTGTCGCTGGAGGCCTGGAAGATCGAGCCCTCCCTCTCCAGCCGGCGGCGCAGCGACAGCCCGTTGGTCAGGTTGCCGTTGTGCGCCACCGCGATGTGGCCCTTGTTGCAGGCCACGGCAAAGGGCTGGGCGTTGGCCAGCGAACTGTCGCCGGCCGTCGAATAGCGGGTGTGCCCGATGGCCAGCTCGCCCGGCATCCGCGCCATCTGCTCGGGCGTGAAAATGTCCGCTACGTATCCCATGCGCTTGTAGCAGCGGATCTCGCGCCCGTCGCTGGTGGCGATGCCGGCCGATTCCTGCCCGCGGTGCTGGAGCGCGTACAGTCCCAGGTAGGCCAGATTGGCCGCCTCCGGATGGCCGTAGACCGCCACTACGCCGCACTCCTCACGGAAGGGCACCGCTCACCCCCTCACTCCCGCCGGCAAGGCCGATTCCCACGGCCGCCGCAGGCGCTCGATCGAACAATCCACCAGCCTCCGGCCGCGCAGGCCAATGCGCAGCACGCCCGCCCGGGTCCGCCCGATCCGCAGGGCCTCCACCCCGTGCGCGGCCGCGATCCGCTCCACCCGTTCCGGCTGCCCGGTGGCGATCAGGATGCGCGAAGGGCCTTCATGGAACAGCAGGTATTCGGGGCGCAGAGCGCTCTCCAAGTCCACCTCCGCCCCCACGCCTTCCAGCGAGCACTCGGCCAGCGCCGCGGCCAGTCCCCCGTCGCTCAGATCGTGCGCCGCCTCCGCCAACCCGCTGTTGACGATCTCGCGGGCCGCCGCCTGCACGCGCTTTTCCCGGTCCATGTCGAGCGCCGGCGGCCGTCCCCACAGCGCGCGCAGGATCACCTTGGCATATTGGGTGGCGCCGAACTGCCGAGGGTCGCAGTCTCCCAGGCCGCCCAACAGCACGACGCTCGAACCCTCCTGCGGGAAGGCCGCCCGGACCGGCGGCGCGGTCCTCTTCAGCCCCACCACCCCCACCACCGGCGTCGGGTAGATCGCCTCGCCCAAGGTCTCGTTGTACAGGCTGACGTTGCCGCCCGTGATGGGCGTCTCGAAAAAGGCGCAGGCCTCCGCCATGCCCTCGATCGCCTCGACAAGCTGGGCCATGATCTCGGGCCGCTCCGGATTGCCGAAGTTCAGGCAGTTGGTGGCCGCCACCGGCTGCGCGCCGACCGTCGAGAGATTGCGGCAGCACTCGGCCACCGCCAACCGGGCGCCCTGGCGCGGATCCAGATAGCAGTAGCGTCCGTTGCCGTCCAGGGCCATGGCCAGCGACGTCCCGGTCTGCTTGATGCGCACGATGGCCGCGTCCCCGCCGGGCCCCAGCACGGTGTTGGTGCGCACCATGTAGTCGTACTGCTCCCAGATCCAGCGCTTGTCGCACAGATCCCCCGAGCCCATCAGGCGCAGCAGGTCGGCCGTGGGGTCCGGGCTGTCGAAATCCGGGCCGTCCAGCGGCGCCTCGCGCAGCGGCCGGCTGCGCGGGCGATCGTACAGGGGGGCTTCGTCGGCCAGCGCGCGGCTGGGAATCTCGGCCACCGTCCGCCCGTGATGTTTGACCCGCAGCAGGCCGTCCCCGGTGACCTCTCCTACCGCCACCGCGTCCAGGCCCCACTTGCGGAAGATGCCGAAGACCTGCTCCTCGCGGCCCCGTTCGACCACCAGCAGCATGCGCTCTTGCGATTCCGAGAGCATGATCTCGTAGGGCGTCATGCCCGTCTCGCGCTGCGGCACGCGCGCCAGCTCGATCTCGATGCCCGTACCGCCCCGGCTGCCCATCTCGCAGGTCGAGCAGGTCAGCCCCGCCGCCCCCATGTCCTGGATGCCCACCACCGCCCCGGTTTCCATCGCCTCCAGGCAGGCTTCCAACAGCAGCTTCTCCATGAAGGGATCGCCGACCTGCACGTTGGGGCGCTTTTGTTTGGATTCCTCGCTGAATTCGGCCGAGGCCATCGAGGCCCCGTGGATGCCGTCCCGGCCCGTCTTGGCCCCCACGTAGACCACCGGATTGCCCACCCCGCAGGCCCGGGCGTAGAAGACGCGGTCCTGGCGAAAGACTCCCAGCGCAAAGACGTTCACCAGCGGGTTGCCGTTGTAACACGGCTCGAAGACGCACTCTCCGCCCACCGTGGGCACCCCGAAACAGTTGCCGTAGTGGGCGATGCCCGACACCACCCCTTCCAGAATGCGCCGGTTGCGCCCTCCGGCGCGCGGATCATCCAGCGGCCCGAAGCGCAGCGAATCCATCACCGCAATGGGCCGCGCTCCCATGGTGAAGATGTCGCGCAGGATGCCCCCTACCCCGGTGGCCGCTCCCTGGAACGGCTCGATGAAACTGGGGTGGTTGTGCGACTCGATCTTGAAGGCCGCCGCATAGCCGTCGCCGATGTCAATGATGCCTGCGTTCTCCCCCGGCCCCTGGAGCACGTGCCGGCCCGCGGTGGGCAGCTTCTTCAGGTGCAGGCGCGAGCTCTTGTAGGAGCAGTGCTCGCTCCACATCACGCTGAAGATGCCCAGCTCGGTGTAGCTGGGCGGGCGGCCGAGCAGGGCCACGATGCGCTCGTATTCCTCGGCCGTCAATTGGTGGGCGGCGATCAGTTCCGGCGTGATGGCCGTCATGGCGCGTGCGAAAGGGCGGCGACCATGGAGCGGAAAACCAGCAGCCCGTCGGTCGAGCCCATCAGCGGATCGGCCGCCCGCTCGGGATGGGGCATCAGGCCCATCACGTTGCGGCCGGCGTTAAGGATGCCGGCGATATCGTGCAGCGAGCCGTTGGGATTGTCCAGGTAGCGGAACACGACGCGGTCCTCGGCCTCCAGCTCCTCCAGGGTGCGCCGGTCGGCCACGTAGCAGCCTTCCCCGTGGGCGATGGGCAGGCGCACGATCCGGCCCCGTTCGAGCTGCGAGGTGAAGGGCGAATCGGTCGTTTCGGTTCGCAGCTCGACCTGCCGGCAGATGAACTTGAGTCCCCGGTTGCGCATCAGCGCTCCCGGCAGCAGGCCGCACTCCACCAGGATCTGAAAGCCGTTGCAGATGCCCAGCACCAGGCCGCCTTCGCGCGCGAAGCGCTCGACCGCCCGCATGATGCGGGAGAACTTGGCGATCGCCCCGCAGCGCAGGTAGTCGCCGTAGGAGAAGCCGCCCGGCAGGATCACGGCGTCCACCCCGCCCAGGGATTCCGAATCGTGCCAGAGGAATTCGGCCGGCTGACCCAGGTTGTGCCGGATGGCCCACCAGGCGTCGTGATCGCAGTTGCTGCCCGGGAAGACCACCACTCCGAACTTCATGGAGTTTTCAGTCTAGCAAAGCGCGCTCCGGGGGGTTCGGGCCGGGCCGCCCGCTCAAGGCGTAGCCGCGGCTGCGGCCGGCTTGCTCTTGCGCCGCGCGCTGCGCTTGTCGGGCGGCGGCTGGCGATCGCTTTTCTTGAGGGCCGGCAGGACCATCCCGGTGACGAACTTCTTCTCGCCGTATTCGTCGAAGCGGATCACGATGCGTTCGTCGTCGCAGGAAAGCACCGTGCCGAAGCCGAACTTGCCGTGTTCGACCTGCGCTCCGTGAGGGAACATCGCCTTGACGCCCATGCCTGATCGCCCTGACCATTAATATAACAAAATCCGGCGGATTTGTCGAATCAGTCCCGCCTCCCGAACTCTTCTCCGCTCCAGCACGTTCCCCCCGCCTCGGCCGCCGCCCCTCAGGCCAGCGCCGCCGCCAGGGCCGCCGCCAGCGCCGCCTCCTGTTCGGGAAGCACCGTGCGCAGGTCCAGCAACAGCCGGTCGTTTTCGATCCGTGCGATTACGGGCGGATCGCCCTGCCGCAGGCGCCGTTCCAGCTCGGCCGGCCTCTCGGAACAGATGGCGATCAGCCAGGTCTCCAGCGACTGCTCGGGAGTCGAGCCGCCCCCGATCACCGACCGTCCGGCCGTCAACTCGGCCCTCCCCGGCGGCAACCGTTCCAGCAGGCGCTCGGCCCGCTCCCGGATCTCGGCCGCGCCGGTGAGGATCATGCGCAGGGCCGGGATCTGCTCCCACTCCTCCATCAGAAGATGGCGCAGGGTGGTCTCCAGCGCCTGATAGATCAGCTTGTCCAGACGCAGCGCCCGGTACATCGGGTTACGGCGCAGGCGCGCGATCAGTTCCGGATCCCCCGCCAGGATGCCGGCCTGCGGCCCGCCCAGCAACTTGTCCCCGCTGAAGGAGACCAGGTTCGCTCCGGCCCGCAGGCTTTCCTGCACCAGCGGCTCCTCCAGGCCCAGGGGGCGCAGATCCAGCAAGCAGCCGCTGCCCAGATCCTCATAGACCGGCACGCCCGCCTCGCGGCCCAGCTCCACCAGTTCGCGCAGTTGGGGGCGCTCGGTGAATCCCACCAGGCGGAAGTTGCTCGGATGCACGCGCAGCAGCAGCCGCGTCCGCTGGTTGATCGCGGCGCGGTAGTCCTCGATGCGCGTCCGGTTGGTGGTCCCCACCTCGCGCAGCACGGCCCCCGACTGCGCCATGATCTCCGGGATTCGGAAGCCGTCCCCGATCTCGATCAGCTCGCCGCGCGAGACCACCACCTCATAGCCGGCCGCCAGCTCCCTCAGCGCCAGGTAGACCGCCGCGGCGTTGTTGTTGACCGCGATCGCCGGACGCCCCAACAGCCGCTCCAGCAAACCCGCCGCGTGCGCGTCGCGCTTGCCCCTCCGGCCCTGTTCGAGGTCGTACTCCAGATTCACATAGCCCGGCAGGGGAGTGAAGGCCGCCAGCGGCGCCCGCCCCAGGTTGGTGTGCAGGACCACGCCCGTGGCGTTGATCACGGCGCGCAGCGACGGCCGCCTCAGCGCGCCCAGCGACCGCTCCGCCTCGGCCGCGATGGTCTCGGGCCGCA
>JBBIMA010000022.1:0-64170 GCA_037444625.1 Solibacteraceae bacterium | reverse complement strand
AGGACGCCAGGCTGGTGGGAGACATCAAGACCGGGCGCATCATCATCGAGGACGTCGCTTACTTCATGGGCAACATTGATATCGTGCGCGAGCCGCCCAAACCGGCCGCCCCCGCCAGGGCGCCCTCTCCGGCGCCCCCCTCCGGCGCAGCGGCCGCCGCTCCGGCCCCGCCGGCCGCCGGCCCGGGCGCCGAACCCAAACGCTAGGCAGGAGCCGGAGGCTTTGTTCCGCGACCGCTGGAAGCTCGGCGCCCGTCCCGCTCCGGCGGAGGCCGCCCGTCCCGGCCCTTCCGCCAACGGCGCCGACTCCCGCGCGCGCAACGCCGTCTATTCCCGCCACAGCCACGGACTGGAGGAGTTCTTCCGCTGCCTGGAAGGAGAAACCGGCCTCAGCATCCTGGATCTGGCCGGCGCTTCCCAGGCCAACGTCAACTTCATCACCAACTTCGGCCACCGCCTCTACTCGGAGGACCTCTACCAGATCCTGGAAGCCCACTTCGGCCAGGGCGACTTTTACGCCAATCAGACCGACGCCGATCGCGCCGAGCGCTTCCTCGCCCATAGCTTCAGCTTTCCCGACGCCGCCTTCGACGGCGCCTTGCTTTGGGACATGCTGGAATACCTCGCCCCGCCCCTGCTCCAGGCCGCCGTCACCCGCCTGGAACGCATCATGAAGCCCGGCGCTTACCTGCTGGCCATCTTTCACGCCGACGAGAAGGCCGAGTCGGTCCCCGTTTACTTCTACCGCATCGCCGACGCCGGCACCCTGATGCTCACCCTGCGCGGCCTGCGCCGCCCCGCCCAGTTCTTCAACAACCGCGCCATCGAGAAGCTGTTCCGCTCTTTTCGCTCCGTCAAATTCTTCCTCACCCGCGATCACCTGCGCGAAGTCATCGTGCGCCGCTAGCCCCTTCCCTCGCCGGCCTGCGATTCCGCCCGGTACAGGCCTCGCCGCCAGCGCCGCCGCACCCGCACCAGATCCAGAAACATGTTCACGCTGTCGCGCCACATGCTCACCCGCGTGCCTTCGGCATGATCCCAGCGCACCGGCACCTCGATGGTCTTGAACCCCAGCTTCTCCGCCAGGAACAGAACCTCGACGTCGAAGCCGAACCGCTCGATCTGCTGCCGGCTGAAGACCGCTCGCGCCGCATCCCGCCGGAACAGCTTGAAGCCGCACTGCGTGTCCCGAAAGGGCAGCCCCACCACCAGGCGCACCAGCCGGTTGAAGATCCGTCCCGCCCATTCCCGCGGGCGCGGCTGGCGCACCCTGATCAGCGACCGGTCCAAGGCCCGTGAGCCGATCGCCACCGCCGCCTGCTCCCGCCGCGCGGCCTCCAGCAGCTTGTCCAGTTCCTGGATGGGCGCCGAAAGGTCGGCGTCCGTGAACAGCGCCCACTCGCCCTGAGCCTCCAGCATGCCGTGCCGCACGGAATAGCCCTTGCCCCGGTTGCCCGGGTTCTGCAGCAGGCGCACCTCCGGACGGCCCCGGCTGAACTGCTCCGCCACGCGCGCCGTCGAGTCCTGCGAGCCGTCGTCCACCACCAGGATCTCGAACCCGCCCGGCCGGCGCGCCCTCAGATAGTTCCAGACCGCCTCCAGCGTCGCCGGCAGCCGCTGTTGCTCGTTGTAAGCCGGAATGATGATCGAGAGAAAAGGCAACGTTCAATTATAATGAAGCATTCGGCTGCCGCTCCCGCCTGAGTCGAGGAGACGCGATTGTCGCTGGAATTCGAACTGCTTGCCCAACGTTATGAGAAGATCCGCCGGATCCGTGCCCTGGGTTTCGAACCTTATGGCCGGCGCTTCGATTTCACCCATACTCTGACGGAGATCCGGCGCCTCTACGGCGCCAAGAGCGCCCAGGAGCTGGAGCCGCCCGTCCGGGTGCGCGTCTGCGGGCGCCTCCAGACCATCCGCCTGATGGGCAAGGCCGGCTTCGCTCACCTGCTCCAGAACGGCGAGAGCCTCCAGATCTACGTCCGCAAGGACGCGGTCTCCGAGCGCGACTTTACGCTCTTCCGCCTGCTCGATCTGGGCGACTTTGTGGGGGCCGAGGGCTACCTGTTCCGCACCCGCACCCAAGAGCTCACCGTCCACGTCGAGCGCCTGGAATTCCTGGCCAAGACTTTGCTCTCCATGCCCGAGAAATGGCACGGGCTGGAGGACGTCGAGACCCGCTATCGCCAGCGCTATCTCGACCTGATCGCCAACCCTGAGGTGCGGCGCATCTTTCTCATTCGCAGCCGGCTCATCGCCAGCCTTCGCCGCCAACTCGAGGAGCGGGGCTTCCTGGAGGTCGAGACCCCCATGATGCAGCCCCTCTACGGCGGCGCCGCCGCCCGCCCCTTCATCACTCATCACAATACCCTGGACCTGGACCTCTACCTGCGAATCGCGCCCGAACTCTACTTGAAACGCCTCGTGGTGGGCGGCTTCGACCGGGTCTACGAAATCAACCGCAATTTCCGCAACGAGGGCCTCTCCAGCCATCACAATCCCGAATTCACCATGCTCGAGTTCTATCAGGCCTACACCGACTACCGCGGCCTGATGGATCTTTCCCAGGAGCTTCTGCGGCAGGCCGCCCTCGACGCCACCGGCAGCACCGAAGTCGAATACCAGGGGCGCCGCCTGGATTTCAGCCGCCTGGCGCGCTACTCCATGCGGGAGGCCGTCGTCGAGTTCTGGCGCGGCCCCGACCGGCCCCGGCTCGAGGACGTCAACGACCCCGCCTGGCTCAGGCGCCATTCCTTCCTGCCCACCCCCGGCCAGGCTCTGGTGGATCTGTTCGAGCGCGTCGTTGAGGACCAGCTCGTTCAGCCCACCCTGATCTACGATTTCCCGGTCGAGACCTCGCCCCTGGCCAAGTCCAAAGCCGACGAGCCGGGCTTCGTCGAACGCTTCGAAATCATCATCGCCGGCATGGAGGTGGCCAACGCTTACACCGAGCTGAACGACCCGCAGGAACAGCGCCGCCGCTTCGACGCCCAGCTTCGCCTGCGCGAGGGAGGCGACGAGGAGGCCCACCAGATGGACGAGGACTTCCTGCGCGCCCTTTGCTACGGCATGCCTCCCACGGGCGGGGAAGGCATCGGCATTGACCGGCTGACGATGCTGCTGGCCGGCGCCGGCTCGATCCGCGAGGTCATCCTCTTCCCCTTGCTGCGACCGGAAGGCCCCCTCGGCCTGGCCGACAGGCTGCGCGAGTTGGATCGCTGAAGGCGCCGTGAGAGATCGCTTCGAGTTCTTCGTCGCCCGGCGCTACCTGAAGGCCCGGCGCAAGCAGGCGGTGATCTCGCTGATCACGGTGATTTCGGTGCTGGGCGTGGCGGCCGGCGTCATGGCGCTGGTGGTCGCCCTGGCCATCAACAACGGCTTCCGCAACACCCTCCAGCGCAACCTGCTGGGTGCTACCGCCCACGTCACGCTGCTGGAACGCAACCCGGCTTACGGCATCGAGAACTGGCGCGAGCTGGCCGGCCGGCTGCGCCGCCTGCCTCACGTCGTCGCCGCCTCCCCTGCCCTCTACGGCCAGGTCTTCCTCACCGGCTTGCATTCGGAGGGCGCCGTGCTCAAGGGCGTCAACCTCGAGGCCGAGCTTCAGGCGGGCGAAGTCTTGCGCCGCTTGCGCCAGGGTTCGGTCGCCCAACTGGAGGATGCCCGCGGCTTCCCGGGCCTTGTCGTGGGCTCGAAGCTGGCTCAGAAGACCGGCCTGCTGCTGAACAGTGTGGCCACCGTCATGAGCCCCCAAGGCGAGCTCACCCCCTTCGGACCCCGCCCCAAGACCGCCCGCTTCCGCGTGGTGGGCATCTTCGAAACCGGCCTGTACGACTTCGACGCCGGCTGGGCCTTCACCACGCTCAAAGCCGCCCAGAAAATTCTCTCCCTGGAGGATGTGGTCAACGCCATCGAGTTGAGGCTGGACGATATCTACCGCGCGCCCGAAGTCACCCGGGCGGCGGAGGCGGCCGCCGGCCCCCGCCTGGCCGCGACCAACTGGATGGAGCAGAATCGCCAGATCTTCAACGCCCTGCGCATGGAGAAGGCGGTCACCGTCATTACCATCGGCCTGATCGAGCTGGTGGCCGCCTTGAACATCTTCATCACCCTGACCATGATGGTCATGGAGAAGTACCGCGACATCGCGGTGCTGATGTCCATGGGCGCGCGGCGCGAGCAGATCCGGCGGATCTTCGTGTATCAAGGCGTGCTCATCGGCGCGGTGGGAACGGCCCTGGGCCTGGCCGCCGGCCACCTGCTCTGCCGGCTGGCCGACCGCTACCGCTGGGTGCGTCTGGACGAGGAGATCTACTCGCTCAGCTTCGTGCCTTTCGATCCCCGCTGGCTGGACAGCCTCTGGATCGCGGCCGCCGCCCTGCTGGTCAGCCTCCTGGCGACCCTGTATCCTTCGCGCAACGCCACCCGCATAGCGCCCGCCGAGGCGCTCCGCTACGAGTAGGAAGCGCTAAGCTCCGGCGCCCTGCTCGAGGACCCGCCCGTCGAACAGGCGCACCGTCCGCTGGGCGTAGCCTGCGTAGCGCGGGTCGTGCGTCACCACGCACAGCGTCGAGCCCGAGCGGTGCAGCTCGCCGAGCAGCTCCATCACCGCCTCCCCGTTGTTCGAGTCCAGGTTCCCGGTCGGCTCGTCGGCCAGCAGGATCAGCGGCTCGCCCGCCAGCGCCCGCGCCACCGCCACCCGCTGCTGTTGGCCTCCGGAAAGCTGCGCCGGGTAGTGCCTCCGGCGGTGCGCCATGCCCACCCTCTCCAGCGCCTGCTCGACTCGCCGCCGGCGCTCGCCCGCGGGCATGCCCCGATAGGTCAAAGGCAGCTCCACGTTCTCGTACACCGTCAGGTCGCCGATCAGGTGGAAGGCTTGGAAGATGAAGCCGATCTCGCGGTTGCGAATGCGCGCCCGCTCCCCCGCCGTCAGCTTCTCCACCGCCCGGCCCCTCAGCCAGTAGCGGCCCGCGCTGGGCGCCTCCAGCAGGCCCAGGATCGCCAGCAGCGTGGACTTGCCGCAGCCCGAAGGTCCGGCGATCGAAACGTACTCCCCCGCGCGAATCTCCAGGTCCACTTCTCGCAGCGCGTGGGTCTCGACTTCCTCGGTGTAGTAAATCTTGCTCACCCCCTGAAGGCGAATCAGCGGGCTGTCTTGCCGGTTCATGGGCCGCTCCTTTGCCTCAGTTCAGCCGGATGCGATCGTGCCCGTCCCAGGCCGACATGTCCGAGAGGATCACCCGATCGCCCGGCCGCAAGCCTTCCAGAATCTCGATCGTGCTGACGGAACTCCGCCCCAGCTTCACCGCCGCGCGCGCGGCCCCTCGCCCGTCCGGATCCAGGCGGAACAGGCTGATCCGCCCGTAGGCTTCCCCGAAAGCCGGCCGTGCGACGTACAGCACGTCCCGCAAGTTTTCGATCTCGATCGTGCCCTCGACGCTCAGGTCCGGCCGGGCGCCCGCCGGCAGCGCGCCCTCCAGGCGCACGTCCACCGCCACCGTGCCGTTCTGAACCGCGGGGTCTATGCGGCTCACGCGGCCGCGAAGGACGCCGTTGTGCGTGTCAATCTCGGCCCGCTGGCCCACCAGCAGGTCCTTGGCTTGCGTTTCCGCGATCTGAAGCACCGCCTTCAGCCGCTGCGGCTGGGCCACCCGCGCCAGATTGGTTCCGGCCGTCACCCGCTGGCCGACCTCCACCGGCACTTGTTGCAGCACGCCGGCGATGCCCGCTCGCACCCGGAGCGCCTCCATCTGGCTGCGCTTGAGCCGGCACAGCGCGCGGAGCTGCTCGACCGCCGCCTGTTTGGCCGCGATCTGCGCCTCGGTCGCCTCCCCCTCGATCTCCAGGCGCTGCCACTCGATGCGCGCCCGATTGCCCAAGTCCTCGGCTCTGGCCTGCGACAGCCTCAGACTGAGTTCGGCCAGCAAGCCCAGCCGGGCCAGCTCCGCGTCCCGTTCCGCTTCCAGCTTCGCCTGCCGGTGCTGGGACTCGAGCGTGGCCGCCTGGGCCTGATGCGTCAGGCGTTCGCTCTCCAGCCTCGCCCGCAGATCGCGCAGTTCCGCTTCAGCCGCTCTGAGTTTGCATTCCGCCTCCAGCGCGGCCTGCTCCAGCTCGGGATTGCTCAGCTCCACCAGCACGGTTTCCGGCCGCACGGCCGTGCCGGGCAGCGCCAGCCGCCTCACCACCCGCCCGTCGGTCGCCGCCGGGATCCAGACGATCTCCTCCGGCGCCAGCGTCCCGGGTCCCCGCACCGCGCGCACCATCGGCCCGCGCTTCACCGTGTCCACCCAGACGGCGGACCGCTCGACGACGGGCGCCGCCGGGCGCAACCTCCCCAGCCCCAAAGCGGCCAGCGCCGCCGCCGAAAGCGTTCCGCCGGCGTAGAGAAAGCGCCGAACCCTCCGCCGGCGAGTGGCACCTTCCCGAGGTATGTCCATGAACCTTACCTCGAAGCTTACCCCCGCTTGCACCGGAAGTTCCCCGCCGGCTTCCCCCTCGTCCCGCTTACCCGTTTCGGATGCAACAGGTTAGACGCCGCCCCCACGGGCTTCAACCCGTGTGATCGCCCCGCCGCACACCCCCCGCCCCGCCCTCCCTCCCTATAATGGGTTAGTGCTTCCGGTTGACGAGCAGTTACGCTACCTCAAGAAGGGCCTGGCCGAGCTGATCCGAGAGGACGAGCTGCGCGAGCGGCTGGCCGAGGGGCGCCCACTGCGCGTCAAGGCGGGCTTCGACCCCACCGCCCCCGACCTCCATCTCGGCCACACCGTCCTGCTGCGCAAGATGAAGCATTTCCAGGACCTCGGCCACAGCGTCATCTTCCTGATCGGCGACGGCACCGGGCGCATCGGCGATCCCACCGGGCGCAACGCCACCCGCCCTCCCATGAGCCGCGAGGAAATCGAACGCAACGCCGAAACCTACCGCCGGCAGGTCTTCAAGATCCTTGACCCCGACAAGACCGAGGTCCGCTTCAACAGCGAGTGGCTCGATGCGCTGGCCTTCGAAGATATGATCCGGCTGTGCGCGCGTTACACCGTGGCTCGCCTGCTCGAACGCGACGATTTCGCCAAACGCTTTCGCGAGGGGGCGCCCATCTCGGTCCATGAGTTGCTCTACCCGCTGGCCCAGGCTTACGACTCGGTCGCCTTGCGCGCCGACGTCGAGCTGGGCGGCACCGACCAGAAATTCAACCTCCTGGTGGGCCGCGAGATCCAGAAGGACTACGGCCAGCCGCCCCAGATCGTGGCCACCACTCCCTTGCTGGAAGGTTTGGACGGCGTCCAGAAAATGTCCAAGTCCCTGGGCAACTACGTGGGCATCACGGAGCCGCCCGAACAGATGTTCGCCAAACTGATGTCCATCAGCGACGACTTGATGTGGCGTTATTGGGAAGTCCTCACCGATCTCAGCCTGGAGCAGATTCTGGCCCTGCGCCGCCAGGTCGAGGCCGGCCGCCGCCACCCCATGGAGGTCAAGCTCGAGCTGGCCCGCACGATCGTGGCTGATTTTCACTCCCCCGAGCAGGCCGATCGAGCGGCCCGCGAGTTCGATCGTGTGGTGCGGCAGGGCGAGGTTCCCGCCGACATCGAAACCGTCCCGCTGCCCGATGAGGTCCGCTTGGCCGGCGAGCTGCGCGTGGACAAGCTCCTGGCGAGGGTCGGTCTGGCCGACTCCGTCAGCGACGCGGTGCGCAAGCTCAAGGCCGGGGCGGTCGAAATCAACGGCGTGCGCCACTCGGAACTGCGCTATCCCGACAGCGCCGGCGCACGGCTGACCATCCGCGTAGGCAAGAAATGGAAACGGGTGGCCTGCTGATCCGCCTGCTGCGCCCTTCCGACATTCCCGCCGCCATGCGACTCAAGGAGGCGGCCGGCTGGAATCAGACCGAGCAGGACTGGAGGAACCTTCTGGAAGTCGAGCCCGAGGGTTGCTTCGCTTTGGAATGCGACGGGGTGCTGGCCTCGACCGCGACGGCCGTCTGCTACGGCGCCGAGCTGGCTTGGATCGGGATGGTCCTCACCGCCCCGGAGTTCCGGGGCCGCGGCTTCGCCCGCCGCCTCATGCAACACACCCTGGAGTTCTTGCACCGCCGCGGCGTGGCTTGGATCAAGCTGGACGCCACCGACATGGGCCGGCCGCTCTATCTTCAACTGGGTTTTCAGGACGAGGCTCCCATCGAGCGCTGGGCGCTGGAGTCCTCGGATCACCGGAACGCGCCTCCCGCCCTCCCGGCGGACTTCCTGCTGGACGAGGCCCTCGACCGGGAGGCTTTCGGCGCCGACCGCGGCCAGGTGCTCCGCCGGCTGGCGGGCTGGGAAGCGGTCTCACTGCCGGGCCAGGGCTACGCCCTGGCTCGGCCGGGCTCGAAGGCCCTGCATTTCGGCCCTTGCGTCTGCCGCACGCCGGAGGCGGCCCGCCTCTTGCTTGAATACTTCCTGGCGCGCCACCCCGGCCGGCCCGTCTTCTGGGACTTGCTCCCGGGCAACCAAGCCGCCTTGCGCCTGGCCCAGGAGCTGGGCTTTCATCCCCGGCGCCGTCTGGTGCGCATGGTCTTACCCGGCGCGGCCGGTGCGCCTCCCTTAATCCGTAACGACAATCTGGTCTACGCCATCGCCGGGTTCGAGTACGGCTAAGCCATGATCCGTCCCCGCCTGCTGTGGAGGCTCAAGCGCCGGGAATTGCCCCTGGGCGAGCGCACCCTGCTGATGGGCGTGCTCAACGTCACGCCCGACTCGTTCTCCGACGGCGGCCGTTTCCTGGATCCCGACCGGGCCTTCGCGCGCGCCCTGGAAATGGAGGAGCAGGGGGCCGACATCATTGACATCGGCGCCGAATCCACCCGCCCGGGCTCGGCGCGCATTTCCGAAGCCGAGGAGAAACGCCGGCTGGTGCCCGTCTTGAAGCGCCTGCGCGACAAGCTGGCCGCGCCCATCTCGGTGGACACCTACAAGGCCGGTGTGGCCGAACAGGCTCTCAAGCTGGGCGCCGAGATCATCAACGACCCGAGCGGCCTGACCTTCGATCCGCAACTGGCTCGCGTGGTCGCCCGACACGACGCCGGCCTGGTCCTCAACCATATGCGCGGCACCCCGGAAACCTGGGCCAAACTGGGCCCCTTGCCCGATCCCCTGGCCGCCATCCTGCAAGACCTGGAGGCCGCCGTGCACCGCGCCGTACGAGCCGGCGTGGATCGGGCCCGCATCGTGGTGGACCCGGGCATCGGCTTCGGCAAGCGGGGCGAACAGAACTCGGAGATTCTGGCCCGGCTGGGCAAACTGGCCCAGCTCAAACTGCCCGTTCTGGTCGGCCCTTCCCGCAAGTCCTTTCTGGCCCAGAAGACCGAGGAGGAAACCCGCTTCGCCACGGCCGCGGCGGTCGCCGCCGCTATCCTGGGCGGCGCCCACATCGTGCGCGTGCACGACGTGCGCCAGATGCGCGCCGTGGCCGCGGTGGCCGACGCCATCCTGCGCAGCCGCGAGCAGGCCTGAGGCGGCTCGAGCCTGCTATCCTCAGAGCGAAATGTCCAAGATGCTGGAGGAAATCCGCCAGCAGCCGGCCGCCCTCGCCCGGACGCTGGAGCGCGAGCTGCCCCGCGCGGAACGCCTCCGCCGCCTGTTGGAGAAACGCCGTCCCAGGTTGATCCTGCTGGCCGCCCGTGGCACCTCCGACAACGCCGCCCACTTCGGCCGCTACCTGCTGGAAATCACCACCGGGATCCCCGTCTCGCTGGCCGCTCCCTCCATCTTCACCGTCTACCGGGCCGCGCCCGATCTGCGTCAGGCTCTGGCGGTGGCCGTCTCGCAATCGGGCGAATCCACCGACACCAACCTGGTGTTGGAGAGCGCGCGGCGCCAGGGCGCCCTCACCGTGGGCATCACCAACGAGGCCCGAAGCAGTCTGGCGCGGCTGGCCGAACACGTCCTGCTGGTCCACGCCGGCCGCGAGCGCAGCGTCGCCGCCACCAAGACTTACACCGGCCAACTGCTCGCCCTTTACCTGCTGGCCTACGCGCTGGGGGCGCGCATCCGTCCCGACGACCTGCGCCGCCTGCCCGAGTGGGCGGCCGCCGCTCTGGAGGTCGAACCGGAAGTCCGGCGCCTCTCCGAGCGCTACCGCTTCATGAACGACGCCGCCGTGGTGGCCCGCGGCCTCAACTACGCCAACGCCCTCGAGTTCGGCCTCAAGCTCATGGAGACCTGCTACGTGGTCGCCGAGCGCTTCTCCTCGGCCGACTTCCTGCACGGCCCCATCGCCATGGTCGAGAGGTCCTTCCCGGTCTTCGTCTTCGCTCCTGCCGGCGTCACTTGGCCCGCCATCCGGCAGGTCCTCGCCAGGCTTTCCCGCCGCCGGGCCGAGACCCTGGTGCTGACGGATCCTTCCAACCCGGCGGCCCTGGAGTGCGGCGCGCGCGCCCTCGCGCTGCCGGTCAAATTGGCCCGCCGCAGCCTTTCGCCCGCCGACTTGTTCACGCCCATCCCCTACATCATCCCGGCGCAGCTTTTCGCCGCTTCTCTGGCCGACTGGAAAGGGCTGGATCCGGACCGCCCGCGCGGCTTGCATAAGGTGACCCGTACGGTTTGAAGGATGCTGCCCGGGCCGGCGTAGAGATACGGAAGCCCCGAGCTGGGCCTCGGGGCTTCACTCAGAGGGGCTGGCGACGAGCTGGGCCTCGTCGCCGGGGATGCTATTGAATAGCAGGTTTGATTTCAGTATAGCACGGATTTCGGGTCTTGTTATCCCTTTGACAATTAAATTTGCTTCATACATAGGGCCAAATACCACCCAGCCGCCAGGCACCCCCAGCCCCGCCATAACGTCCCTCCGACTGCGCTAACCTGCTCTTTTATGGACACTTCCATCACGCGCCGCCAAGCCCTCGCCTCCCCCGTCCTGGCTGCCCTGCCCTCCCCGGTCCCCGACCGGGCGATCCTGGAACGTCACGACCAGGCTGTGGCCGACCTCCTCCGCCGCCAGATCACCGATCCCTCCCATCCCTGGCGCGGCGGCTACCCCGACCCGTTCGGCCTCCACCACGCCGGCTCGGCCGCCTCCATCCTGGCCACCCTCACCGCCGCCTTCCTGCATCCGGGCTCGAAATACCACCGCGACCCCGGGCTGATCGAACGCCTGCGCCTCGCCGCCGGCTACCTGGAGCGCGCACAGCACCCCGACGGCACCATTGACCTGCTCATCACCAACTTCCACTCGCCGCCCGACACCGCCTTCACCGTCCAGCCCGTCGCCACCGCCGCCCTGCTCGCCCGCCGTCACGGTGAAGCCGGGCTGGCCGCGCCGGCCGAGCCCTTTCTGCGCCGCGCCATGGCGAGCCTCATCCGCGGCGGCGTCCACACGCCCAACCACCGCTGGGTCGTTTGCTCGGCCTTGGCCCAGCTTTACGAACTCTACCGAGAGCCGGCCTGCCTGCGCCGCATCGAGCAATGGCTGGCCGAAGGCATTGACATGGACGAGGACGGCCAGTACACCGAGCGCAGCTCGCTGGTCTACAACCCCATCGTCAACCAGGCCCTGATCGTGATGGCCGCCAAGCTGAACCGCCCCGAGTTGCTCGAGCCCGTGCGGCGGAACCTGAACTCGATGCTGTACTTGCTCCACCCCGGCGATGAGCCGGTCACCGAGATCTCGCGCCGCCAGGATCAATACGAGCGCGGCGACATGGGCCGCTATTGGTTCTCCCTGCAATACATGGCTGTGCGCGACCGGGACGGGCGCTTTGCCTCCCTGGCCCGGCGCTTGGCTTCCCGCCACGCCTCCTTGAGCGCTCTGATGGAGTACCCCGAGCTGCTGGAACCCCTGCCGGCCGACGCTCCCCTGCCGGAAGACTACGAAAAGCGCTTCCCGGCCCTGAACATCGTGCGCATCCGCCGCGGCCCGACCAGCGCCACCCTGCTTTTGGGCGGCAACAGCCGCTTCTTCACCTTGCGCCGGGGCGAAGCCGTCATCCAGGCGGTTCGCTTCGCCAGCGCCTTCTTTGGCAAGGGCCAGTTCCTGCCCGAGCAAGCCGAGAAGCGCGCCGGCACTTACCTGCTCGAACAGACGCTCTCGGGGGATTACTTGCAACCCCTGGACCCGCCGCGCCGCGTCACGCCCTCGGACTGGGCGGCCCTCCGGGGGCAACGTCGCCGCTCGGAACTCTGCCGCCTGATCCAGCGGGCCGCCGTCACCGAGCGCCCCGACGGCTTCCGGCTGCGCATTCAAGTCAGCGGAACCGACAAGGTTCCGGTCGCCGTCGAGATCAATTTGCGCGAGGGCGCCAGACTGGAAGGGGTCGAGCCCGCCCCGGGCGCCGCCGACGCCTGGCTGCCTTCGGGCGCCTGGGTCACCTGCCGCTCGGGCGGCGACCTCATACGCTTCGGCCCCGCGCTGCGGCAGCACGCTTACACGCAGGTGCGCGGCGCCGAGCCCAAGCTGCCCGGACCCAGCGTCTACCTGACCGGTTATACTCCTGTGGATCACACCATCGAGTTCACCTGGAGCGGCGCATGAGGCGGCTTGGGTTGATTGGGTGGCTTTTCACGAGCTGGCTGGCGGCCCAGCTCCCACCGGCTTTTCAGGCGGGCGCCGCCCGCCGGGACATCACGCCCCGCGAACCCGTCCCGATGTGGGGCTACGCCGCCCGCCATGACGCCCTCTCGGAAGGCGTGCTCGACCCGCTCTATGCGGAGGCCCTGGTGATCCAGGCCGGCGCCGACAAGTTGGCCATCGTCGGGTTGGATCTGGGCCGGGCTCCCTCCGAGCAGTCGCTGGCCCGCATTCGCCGGCGCCTGCGCGAGCGGGCGGGCATCGAGTGGAGTTTCATCGCCGGCTCCCACACCCATCACGGCCCGGTGCTGGAGCTTTCCGACCAGCCTGGCAAAGGCCAAGGCCGCTTCGCCGCCGCCCTGCGCTATTACGCCGAATTGGAGGACAAGATCGTCGAAGCGGTCACGGAAGCCGACGCCCGGCGGGCGCCCGCCCGGCTGGATGCCGGCGTCCTTGCCCTGGACGGATTCAATCGCAACCGGCATAGCAAGCTCGAGCCCAGGCCGGTGGACCGCGACCTGGCGGTGCTCCGGCTGGACGATGCCGGCGGCAAGCCCCTGGCGCTGCTGGTGAATTTCGCCGCCCACCCCACCATGCTGCCTTCCTCGACCCTGAAGTTTTCCGCCGACTGGGTGGGGGCGCTGAAGGAGACGCTCCGCCGGGAAACCGGCGCGGCCGCGCTCTTCATGCAAGGCGCCGCCGGCGATCTTTCGGCGGATCCCGGGCCCGGCAGGGACTTCCGTGCCTACGGCGAGGCGCTCGCCCGCCAGGCCCTCGAGCTGGCCCGCCGGCTGAGGCCCGAGCCGCCGGAATCGCCCGCCTGGCAGGTGCGCGAGGAGCGCTTTCGTTTCCACTCCCGCACCGACTTCGCGGACCCGCTGGTGCGCACCCTGTTTGCCAAGGCCTTCTTCCCGGAGCTGGTCGCCAACTACCTGGACGAGTACGCCGAGGGTATCCGGCCCCGCTTGACCGTCGCTTTGCTCAATGGCCGCATCGCCTTCGTGGGTCTATCGGGAGAGGTCTTCAGCGCCCACGCCGTCCGCCTCAAACAACGCGCCCGTCTCACTCCCCTGTTCTTCTTCGGCTACTCGAACGGCTACCACCAGTACTTTCCGACCATCGAGGCGGTGGCCGAAGGCGGCTACGGGGCCGACGCCGCGGTCTCGCCCGTCGAGGTGGGAGCGGGCGAACGGCTCATGGACGCTGCGCTGGTGTGGCTCTATCGGATGCTGGGTCGCATCCGGCCGTAAACCGGCGCGGCGCCCGCTTTGTTTTCACAGAGTTAGAGCTTGACAATATAAAGTAACCGCCCCCTGCCCGGCGGCATCCCTTCACTGAGGGAAGATTGCAACGCTTCGATTACACTCCACAGCTTTCGCGCCTCGCCGGCCGAGCGGGTATCCTCCTGCTCGCCGTGCTGGCCGCGCGTCCCGCCGCCGCCCAAACCGCCGCCCGCTTGTTCGACGACAGCTCCCTCCAGGACGTCTACCTGGAAGTGGAGCCCAAGGACTGGCAGGCGCTGCGGGATAATTACCTGCTCGACACTTACTATCCCGCCCGGTTTGTCTGGAACAACGTCATGCTCGACCGGGTCGGCATTCGCTCCCGCGGCAGCGGCAGCCGGAGCCCGGAAAAACCCAACTTACTGGTCTCCTTCAACCGCTACCAGAGCGCCCAGCGCCTGTTCGGCCTGGCGGCGGTCCAGTTGAAGGCCAACAACCAGGACGCCTCCCTGCTTCGGGAGACGCTGGCCATGAAGCTCTTCCGCCGCATGGGAATCCCGGCGCCCCTGGAGGCGCCGGCCCGCCTTTTCGTCAACGGCGAATTCTTCGGCGCCTACACCCTGGTCGAGAATATGGACGAAGCCTTCCTGCTTCGTAACTTCGGCGACGATTCCGGATATCTCTACGACTGGCAGGAAAACCGCAACGAGGGCTACCGCTTCGAGTATCTCGGCCCGGACCCCGCCCTCTACGTGCCGGCCATGTGGGATCCCAAGACGCACAAGTCGGATCCCGATGCGGCCGGCATTGCGGCTATGGTGCGCGCCGTCAACGAGAGTTCGGACGCGGAGTTTTATAGCGAGGTTTCCCGATACATAGACCTCAAGCAGTTCATGACTTACATCGCCACGGAGAAATTCCTGGCGGATTACGACGGACTGCTCGGGCGCGTCTTCGGGATGAACAATTTCTATTTCTTCCGCCCGGCAGCGGGAACGCCGGGGCTGTTTCTGCCCTGGGACAAGGACGGCGCCTTCGACTGGGAGGGCGCGGCGGCTTTCGAAGGGGTTCAGGAGAACGTGCTGGCCCGCCGGGCCATGCAAGTTCCCGAGCTGCGCCAGACCTTCTTGGAGGCGCTGGCCAAGGCGGCCTCGCTGGCCGGGGGCGCCGGCGGCTGGCAGGAGCAGGAACTCGACCGTCTCTACGCGCAGGCGGGCCCTATCGCCCGGGCCGACACGCACAAACAGTGCTCGCAGTCCGGCACGCTGGTCTCCTGCGGCGCCGCCGAGTTCGAGCAAGGCGTGGAGGCTCTGCGGCGATTCATCCGGGCCCGTGAAGCCATCGTGCTGGAGGAGGCGGCTGCGGCCGGCTACCGGCCCTCGGGCAGGGGGCCGCGGCTGTTGGGCGCGGGCGTGGTGAACGCCGCCACCAACGCCGCCCTGGTCGCGCCCGGCGCCCTGATCAGCCTTTACGGCGAAGGCCTGGCGGCAGAGCAGGCATCCGCCGCGTCCGCGCTTGCGCCCACCGAGTTGGGAGGCGTGGTCCTCAGCGTGAACGGCGCGCGGGCTCGGCTGCTGTTCGTCTCCCGGGGTCAGATCAACGGGCAAATGCCCTGGGAGCTGGTCCCCGGCCCGGCGGCCGTCACTGTGTTCAGGAACGGGCAGCCGGGCAACACGGTGCTGGCGCAGGTCGGCGACTACGCGCCCGGGGTTTTCCTGGTGGCGCACGCCGACGGGCGGCCCGTAACCGCTCTGGATCCCGCCTCGCCCGGAGAGACCCTTGTGCTCTACGCCACCGGACTGGGGCCGAGCCTGGGAGCGGCGGCGGAGTGGCGCACCAGCGAGCTGCCCGGCGTGCGGCTGGGAGCCCTCAGCGCGGAGGTCGAATCTTCGCGGCTGCTTCCCGAGGCAGGCAGCCTGTACGAAGTTCGCATCCGAGTTCCCGCGCAGGCGCCGGCCGGCTCGGCCGTCGAACTGACTCTGAGCATCGGGGGCGAATCCACCACCACCGAAGTGGCGTTGTCGGAGCCGGCGGCGATATACTAGTCGCACCATGCCCGGGGGGCTTGGGGTGCGATGAAATCCGCCGCGTGGCCGGCTGTGGTGGCGGCCGCCTGCCTGTGCCCCGCCGCCACGCTGCTGCGGTCACCCTACCTACAGAACGTCGGGACCGATCGGGCCACGATCGTTTGGGTGACCCGGGAGCCGGGCCGGGGCCTCCTCGAGTACGGCCGCGAGGACGGCTCCTGGAGCACGGCGGCGGCCTGGACGCGCACCCTGACCTCCTCCAGCGGCGCCGTCCGCTATCAGCACCAGGCCGATCTCGGCGGCCTCACGCCCGGCCAGAGCTACCGCTACCGCGTGTTGCTGGACGGCGAGGTCCTCAAGGACGGTTTGCTGTTCCGCACCGCCGGCTCGGGTCCCTTCACCTTCCTGGTTTTCGGCGACAGCGGGACGGGCAGCCCGGCCCAGACCGCCCTGGCCCGGCGGATGGCGCTTGAAGAGGACCTCGCCCTGGCGCTCCACGTGGGCGACATCTCGCAGGACGACGGATCGCTCGACCGCATGGAGGCGCACTACTTCTCCCTCTACGCCTCCTTGATGAGCCGCATCCCGTTCTTCCCCACACTCGGCAACCACGACTACGGCACCGATCTGGGAGCGCCCTATCTGGCCGTCCACGTGCTTCCCGCCGCCGAAACGCCCGCCCCTGACGCCGGGCGTTACTACTCCTTCGATTGGGGCGACGTGCATTTCGTCTCGCTGGATTCCAACCTGCTGATCCATTCGGGCATGAGCGGCCGGATGCTGGACTGGCTCGAGCGCGACCTCCGGCGCACGCGCCGTTTTTGGAAGATCGCTTTCTTTCACCACCCGCCCTATCCCACCAGCCACCACCGGGAGGACGATCTCTGCGCCGAAGTGCGCACCCGGGTGCTTCCCCTGCTCGAGCGCTACGGCGTGCAATTGGTCTTCAGCGGACACGAGCACAACTACCAGCGCAGCAAGCCGCTGCGCGACCACCGGCCGGTTGAGCCGGGCGCCGGGCTGGTCTCGATCATCACGGGCGGCGGGGGCGCCGACCTGCATCCGGTCGGCGAGGCTCCGCAACTGGCCTTCGGGGAGTCGGTGCACCATTACCTGCGCGTGCGGGTCGAGGGTTGGCGGATCGAAATCACGGCCGTCGCCGCCGACGGGAGGATCATCGAGCGAGTCACGCTGGCTCCCGGTCCTCAGATTCTGCCCGGCGGCGTGGTCAACGCGGGCAACTTCACGCCGCGGTTGGCGCCCGGCTCCCTGGTGAGCGTCTTCGGCTGGAACCTGGGCCTGGAAGACCGCTCGCCCGCCTCGCTGCCGCTGCCGGCCGAGTTGGCCGGAACCGTCGTGACCCTGAACGGCCAGGCCCTCCCGCTGTTTTTCGTCTCCCCCAGCCAGATCAACGCCCAGTTGCCTTACGGAATCCGGGGTTCGGCCACCTTGCGCGTGAGTACGCCTAACGCCGCCGCGGAGGCCGCTATTGTGGTAGCCCCCGCCGCCCCCGCGCTGGTCCGCATCCCTGCCGGCGGCGCGCCGGCGCCCGCCATCGTGCGTGGCTCCGATGGCGCGCTGATCTCGGACGCCTCTCCGGCGGCGCCCGGCGACGCCCTGATCGTCTACGTGGTGGGCCTGGGCGAGGTGGCAGGCCCCATCGCCCCCGGGCATCCCGCCCCGGCACGCCCGCCCTTGAGCACCCGGGATCCGGTGGAAGTTCGCCTGGGCGAGCGGCCTCTGGCGCCCGTGTTTGCCGGCCTGGTTCCCGGCTACGCCGGCCTCTATCAGGTGAACTTGATTCTGCCTCCGGATCTGCCCGGCGGTTTGTATGCCCTGCGTGTGCTCGTCAACGGCGCCGCCAGCGAGTCTGCGTCCCTGCCGGTAGATGCCGGCACGCGCCAAGATCGCTAGCGGGCTCGGCTCAAACCGAAATGGCCCGGCTGGATTCTCGCGGGATCAGCTCGAAGGGAACCAGAATCTTTTGCGCCGGCCGCAGCGGCCGGCCGCGCAGAAGCTCGATGAGCAGCTCCGCCGCCCGCTCTCCCATCAGACCGGCTCGCAAATCCACCGTGGACAACGGCACCCGGAGCAGCTCGCTGTAGTGCAGATTGCCCGCGCCGATGACTTCCAAGTCGTAAGGGACCTCCAGGCCGGCCTCCAGGATCGCCTTGATCGCTCCCACCGCCACCGCGTCGTTGTAGCAGACCACCCCGTCCAGCCGCGGGTTCACCGCCAGCAGCTTGCGCATCGCCTGATAGCCCGAGGCGGCGCTGGTTCCGCCCGCCGCCACGTAGCCCGGGCAAACCTTCAGGTTGAATC
Organism: Solibacteraceae bacterium; assembly: GCA_037444625.1. Classification (GTDB taxonomy): domain Bacteria; phylum Acidobacteriota; class Terriglobia; order Bryobacterales; family Bryobacteraceae; genus DTHT01. The sequence goes on along the minus strand of JBBIMA010000022.1, from coordinate 46,056 downwards.
GCCCGAGCGCGGCGGCGTAACCCTGGAAGCGGCCCAGCCCGCTGGAGTTTTCCGGGCCCCGCAGGTGCGCGATGTGCCGGCAGCCCCGCGCGATCAAGTGTTCAGTGGCCGCCGCCCCGATGGCCTCCTCATCCCAGCCCACGAAGTTCGCCTCCAGTCCCGGGAAGGTGCGGTCAATGAGAACATAGGGAAGCTGGTGCTCCTCCAGGCGGGTCAGAATCTCGATGTCGTCGGGCGGCCGGCAGGAGGCGATGATCAGACCCTCCGCCTGCCGGCAGGCCAGCAACAGCTCGAGGGCTTCGGTCTCGGCCGCCGGGTCGGACTCCGAGTTCGAGATCAGCATGAGGTAGCCGCCGGCTCGCAGGATGCGCGCCGCGCCCCGGGCCGCTTCCGCGAAGTGGGAATCCACCAGGTCGGGCGCAAAGAAACCGATCAGATGGGCCGCCTTCTCCACGCCGCTCTCCTCTTGCTGAGATTACCCCAGGGCCTGGGGAACCGCAAGCCGGGGTTGGGGAGTGGTGGAGCAGGATCGGCGGCTGGTGGTGGGCGAGGGTGGTTGGAGGGCGGGGGAGGCGGAAGGGGAATAAGGGATCCGGATCTGGTAAAATGGCGGCTTGTGCTGAGGAGCGCCATAGCGATTCTCATCGTGCTCCCCGCCCTTTCTCTTGCCCTCACACTCGGCCCCTCTCAGCAGCCCAAACCCGAAGCCCTCCCCGGCGCCCAGGAGTGCACCCCCTGCCACGAACCCGCTCGCGCCCGCGCCCGCCGACAGCCCGGCCTTCCGCCCCCCTTTGACGCCGCCGGCTTGCGAGCTTCCCCGCACGCCGCCCTGGAGTGCAAGCTCTGCCACAGCGCCGTGCAGGAAATCCCCCATGCGGAAAAGCTCCCCAAGGTGGAGTGCGGCGCCTGCCACCCCGATCAAGCCGCCCAATATGCCGAGAGTCTGCATGGCCGCGCCGCCCGTCGCGGCGATCCCCTGGCTCCCTCTTGCTCCCTCTGCCACGGGACACACAACGTGCTGCGCGCCTCCGCCCAGGGCTCGCCCACCTCGGTCATGGAGATCCCCAGGTTGTGCGGCCGTTGCCACCGCGAAGGCACGCCCGTTCAGCTCACTCGCAGCATCCCGCAGTCCCATATCCTGGAGAATTACGCCGACAGCATACACGGCGAAGGCCTCTTCAAGCGCGGCCTCACGGTCACGGCGGTCTGCACGAGCTGCCACACCTCCCATTTCGTGCTGCCTCACACCGACGCCCGCTCCTCGATCGCCAAGGCCAACATCGCCCGCACCTGCATGCGCTGTCACGCCCAGATCGAGGCCGTGCATCAGAAGGTCATCCGGGGCGAGCTGTGGGAGAAGCAGCCCCACCTGATCCCGGCTTGCGTGGATTGCCACGAGCCCCACAAGGTCCGCCGCGTCTTTTACGCCCAGGGAATGGCCGACCGGGATTGCTTGCGCTGCCACGGCGATCCCAACCTGCGGGTCATCCGGGGCGGCAAGGCCGTCTCGCTCTACGTCAACTACGAGGAGCTCGGCCGCTCCCGCCATGCCCGCCGGGCCTGCGTGCAGTGCCACACCGACGCCCGCCCCGGACCGGGCCGTCCCTGCGCCTCCCTCCGCTCGCCGGCCGTGGATTGCTCGATCTGCCACGCCGAACAGGTCGCCCAGTACCGCGAAAGCAGCCACGGCTCGCTGGCCGCGCAGGGCAGCCCTGACGCGCCTACCTGCTACGATTGCCACAACCACTCCCACGCCGTCCAAAGCCGCAACGATTCGGCTTCTCCCACCTTCTCGCGCAACGTGCCCGCCCTGTGCGCCAAGTGTCACCGCGCCGGCCGCAAGGCGGCCGTCCGCTGGGCCTCGCGCGACGGCAGGAACCTCAACCCGGTCGAGCACTACGTCGAGAGCATCCACGGCAAGGGCCTGCTTGAGAGCGGGCTCACGGTGACCGCCAACTGCGCCGATTGCCACACCGCCCATCATGAGCTGCCTAGCCGCGATCCCCGCTCCAGCGTCCATCGCGCCAACGTGGCCCGCACCTGCGCCCGCTGCCATCGCGGGATCTTCGAGCTGTTCACCGCCAGCGTCCACTCCCCCCAGGTCACGCGCACCGCCCGGTCCCTGCCCGTGTGCAGCGAGTGCCACTCCTCCCACGGCATCCAGCGCACCGACCAGGCCGATTTCCGCCTCCACATCATGGACCAGTGCGGGCGCTGCCACGGCGACATTACAGCGACCTACTTCGACACCTACCACGGCAAGGTCTCCAAACTGGGCTACGTGAAGACCGCCAAGTGTTACGACTGCCACGGCTCGCATGACATCCTGCCGGTCAACGATCCCCGCTCGCGCCTCAGCCGCCAGAACATCGTCAAGACCTGCGCCCGATGCCACCCGGGATCGCACCGCCGCTTCGCCGGCTACCTCACCCACGCCACCCACCATGATCCGGCCAAGTACCCGTTCCTGTTCTATACCTTCTGGGGCATGACCTCTCTGCTGGTCCTCACCCTGGTAGTGTCGGGATTGCACACCGCCGCCTGGCTGCCCCGCTCGCTCCAGTACCGCAAGCAGCTCGCCCGGGAACCCGACGGCGGCCGCGGCCTTTTCGTGCGCCGCTTCACCCGCTTCCAGCGCAACCTGCACTTGATGGTCATCGTCAGCTTCCTGGGCCTGGCTCTTACCGGCATGATGCTGAAGTTCTCCTATGCCGGCTGGGCGCGCTTGTTATCCCGGCTGGTGGGAGGCTTCGAGGTAGCCGGCTGGATTCATCGTTTCTGCGCCCTGCTGACCTTCACTTACTTCGGGCTGCACTTGTGGGACTTGATCCGCCGCAAGCGCCGCAGCGGACAGAGCTGGAGCCGCTTCTTGTTCGATTCCGAAAGTATGTGGTTCAACCGGCGCGACTGGCGCGAGCTGGTGGGCTCGATCCGGTGGTTTCTGGGTTCGGGCCCCCGGCCGGACTACGGTCGCTGGACTTACTGGGAGAAGTTCGACTACTTCGCGGTCTTCTGGGGCGTGGCGGTGATCGGCTCGACCGGCCTCATGTTATGGTTTCCCACCTGGTTCACCCGCCTGCTGCCCGGCTGGATGATCAACGTCGCCACGACCATCCACAGCGACGAGGCCCTGCTGGCGGTCGGCTTCATCTTCACCATCCACTTCTTCAACACCCACTTCCGCCCCGAGAAATTCCCCATGGATCCGGTGATCTTCCTGGAAGGCGCCCCCTTGGAGGAGTTCCGCCGCGACCGGCCCCGCGAGTATCGCGAGCTGGTGGAAAGCGGCGCCCTGGAAGGCCGCCTGATGCCGGAGCCCTCGCCCATTCTGGTCAAGTTCTGGCGCCGTTTCGGCTTCGCCGCCCTGGCCGTGGGGCTGACTCTGATCCTGCTGATCCTTTACGCTCAGATTTTCGCCTACCGCTGAGGCCCCTCCGGCCGCCCGCGGCCCGAGCTCGCGGCGCGAGCGGGCGGGCCGTTACACGCTGACCACCGGGCAGGGCGATTCCCTGATGATGGCGTAAGCGTTGGTGCGCAGCCGGCCGAAAATCCCCGCCGCCGAGCCTCGCCCGATCACCAGCAGATCCGCGTTGTGCTGCCTGGCGGCGCCGCAGACCACCTTGGGCGGATCGCCGCATTCCACCACCAATTCGGCCTCGGCCCCGCATTCCTCCCGCAGCTTCTCCAGCTTTTCTCGCGCCGCTTGGGCCAGCCCGGCGTTGAGGTTCCGCTCGCCGCCGCCGGGTTCCATCTCGATGCAAGGATAAGCGTGGATCAGGATCAGCCGGGCTTGGAAGTCGCGCGCCAGCCCGGCCGCCCAGGCCAGCGGCTCGGCGCTCTGCGGTCCCAGATCCAGCGCGCACATCACCGTGCGCAGGGCGATCGAGGCGGCGGCGGGCGTTTCCTCCAGATGGACCCCTGTCCAGACCGGGCACTGCGCGTCGTGCAGCACCTTGGCGGTCACCGAACCCAGAATGAAGCGGCGGAACCGCCCGTAGCCGTGGGTGGGCATGGTGATCAGCCCCGCCTCCTCCTTGCGGGCCGTTTCCACAATGGTCTGGGCGGCGTCGCCTTCCAGCATCAGCCGCCGCAGCCGCACTCCGGCCAGCTCCTGCCGGAGGAAATCCTCCAGCCGGCGGCGGGCCAGGGCGGTGCGGTTGGCGGCCAGCTCGGTCAGCACCGTCCCGCCGAATTCCAGGGCGCTGAATTCGTAACGGATCGGCTCGACCACGTGCAGCATCAGGATTTCCGCATCGTACCGGGAGGCCAGCGCGTAGGCATAGCGGGCCGAGCCTAGGCAGCGATCGGAGAAATCTACCGGCAGCAGGATCCTGTTGAGCGGGGGCATGGGCGACCTCACTGGGAATTGTAACCCGCCTCAGCGCCCGTCGGCCTGGCTCAACCCCAGCTCGGTGAGGATATTGGGAGACGGCTCTTCTATGGCCAGCACGCGATGGCAGGCGTCGCAATCCTGTGTGATCTTGCGTCCGTCGCCGCCGTTGCGGTCGTCGTGGCAGCGGAAGCAGCCCGGGAAGTCCATATGCCCGATGTTATTGGGGTAGACGCCCCAGGTGACTTTCATGGCGGGGAAGACGTTGCGCTGGTAGATGGCCACCAGGGCCCGCGCTGCGCGCAGAATTTCAGCCCGGTTCTTGGCGTAGAGGGCCGGCTGCCGCCCCCGATAATGTTGCTCGAGGGCGGCGGGGATCAGCGCCGCGGCCGCCTCATGCCCGGCGTACTCCTTCTTGAGCAGCTCGGCCCCGAGCTTCTTGATGCCCGGCAGAGAGGGGGAGATCAGCCCGGTCGCCATGGCCCGATCCAGCGCCGCTTCCGGCAGCTCGAAGGCGTGGGTCGGGCGGTTGTGGCAGTCCATGCAGTCCATCAGGCGCCGGGGAAGGCGGCTGACGCTTTCCGGCGTGGCGTCGGCGGCCAGGTAGACCGTGCTGCGCCCGGTCACGGCGTTGCGGTAGCGTACCCAGGGGATGTTCTGCCGCCCGGGGTCGGCGTGGGCGTACTCGATGGCCACTCCCGGATCCAGGTGCGCCCCGTGGATGCCCCGCCTCTCATGCCCGCCCCCGATGCGCATCAGCAGCACGGTCACCGTCCGGCTGTTGGCTTCGTCGTCGGCGAATTTGCTGATGATCCGCAAGCGGTCGGGCGCGAATTTCTGCGGCCAGTGGCATTGTTCGCAGGTCTCCCGGGCGGGACGCAGGTTGGCCACCGGCGTGGGAATCGGCCGCGGGTAGGTGTTGAACAGAGTGGCGAACACCTGGCCTGTTCCGGAGAGCTTGCTGCGCACGAACCAGCTCGCTCCGGGGCCGATGTGGCAGGCCACGCAGGCCACCCGCGAGTGCGGCGAACCCTGGTAGGCGGCGAACTCCGGCGCCATCACCTTGTGACAGGTCTTGCCGCAGAAGGTCACGCTGTCCATGTAGTGCACGGCCCGGTAGGTGAGCTGCGAGCCGATCACCAGGTTGGCGGCGGTCGTCACCCCGATGAAGGTGAGCAGCCGGCGCACCTCCCGGCTGCCCCACTCCAGGGCCGGGAACCCTTCGGCCGGCTCGCCGCGCTTGCGCCGCAGGCGCACCTGCCGGATCATTCCCGCGGGAATCAGCGCCAGCCCTGCGAAGAAGACGCCGGGCAGCACCAGGAAAGTGAGGATCCCGGCATAGGGGTTGTCCACCTCTCCCCGCAGGAAGGTCGGCAACTGCAACAGCCAGAGCACCGAGGCGCTGGTCACCGCCACCACGCCCAGCAGGCTGATGGCGTTGCTCGACAGATAAACCAGGGGTGAAAGCCAGCCCCGGAGGCCGCGCTCAGCCAACCGTATCATGCTGTTCCTTGCCGGACTCCTGCGGGGCCGCCTCGACGGCCGGCCCGGTGGCCTGCTCGGGGGCTGCGGCGGCGGCCTGCCGGCGCCGCGGGCTGTAACCGGTCAGCCAGGCAGGGTCCACAGGGTAGATTTCGGGATCGAAAATCACGGTGTAGAAGTGCCAGACCACAATGGCCAGCGCGGCCAGCACCGCCTCGTACAGGTGCACCGTCGCAGCCAGGTCAATCAGGCTCTTGGGCAGCCAGGCCAGCACAAAATCGTTCGCCCACAGCAGGGCTCCGCTGGCGATCATCACCGCCGTGCCCCAGACCACCGCCCAGTACTCGACCTTCTCCACGTAACTGTGCTCGGAGAGCAAGGGCCGGCGATCGCTCAGCCCCAGATTGTAAGCCAGCGCGGCCAGGCCTTCGGCCAGATCCGCCCGCCGCGGCCAGAGCGAGGACCAACGCCGGCGCAGCCGCCGGTCCGCGATCAGCGTGACGACGTGAAGCGCGGCGGTCGCCATCAACGCCACCGCCGCTATACGGTGCAGGATCCCTCGCAGGGGGAAGGCCGACTCCCAGCGCACCAGCGGCCACGCCCACCATTGCTCGGGATACTTCAGGGCGAAGCCCGTCCACACCAGCACCAGGAAAGAGACCGCCAGCAAGGCGTGCTGGATCCGCTCGATGGGCAGCATCCGGAGGGAGAGGGCGCCGGCCCGCACCCCGGACGCCGCCCCGCGCAATCGCCCCAGCGTCTTGCGCAGCCAGTCGCCCAGGTTGTGCAACAGCATGAACCCGATGGTGACCGGGATCAGGATCTGATAAAAGCCGCGCGCCCACCTGACCGCCGTCGTCTCGCCCCGCCCGGCCACCTGGTGGATCGGGCCCAGAGCGAAGCGGCGGCCGGCGCCGGGATGGCAGCGCCCGCAGGTGGCCGCCAGGTTGCGCGGGTGAACTCGCGAGCGCGGATCCGAGGAGGGCAGAATGTCGTGCGCCCCGTGACAGCTCGCGCAATTGGCCACCGTCTGTGAACCGGCCTTGGCCGCCAGGCCGTGAAAGGATTCCTGGAAGCTCACCAGCCGGTCGGCGGGCAGCCCGAATTTGCGGCTCAGCCTGAGGTCGCCGTGGCACCGCCCGCAGGTCTCCGGAATGCGGGCGCCAGAGACCAGCGACTCCCGGCTGCCGGGCGGCTGGATCGAGTGCTCGCCGTGACAGCTCGTGCACACCGGCGCTTCGCGTACCCCTCGTGCCAGGGCTGCCCCGTGCACGGAGGCTTGGAACTGCCCGGCCTCCCGGCTATGACACATCCCGCAAAGCTCGGGCACCGCGCGGTGGAACTCCTCCGAGCGGGCCGGCTTCGCCTCGTGCGCTCCGCCGTGACAGATCTCGCAGGTCGGCGCTCCGGCTTCGCCCCGCCGTGCGGCTTCGGCGTGCCCGCTGCGCCGTTGCTCGCCGAGGACTGCGGCGTGGCAGGTGCCGCAGGAGAGGGTTTGCAGGCCGCTCGGATGGGGATAGGTCCCCCGGCCGGGATGGCATCGAGCGCAGGCCAGCGGCGCATGGGCCGAGCCGGCCGCCGGCCGGGCCTGCTCGTGGCAACTCCGGCACTCCGGCGCCTGGGCGCCCAGGGAGGCGGCGCCCGCCAGGAGCCATGCCAGCGCGGCCGCTGTCGCCGGGAACCCCATGGGCCACCGCGCCGGCATCTGCTCAGCCCGGCTCAGAGAGCTCCCCGGCTGGAACGCTCCCAGGCGTCCCAGAGGAACAGCCCGAGCAGCGCCAGCCCGTACAGGAGCGCCAGGACGGTGAGGATCTTGCCCCAGCGGTCCACCGCATCCAACTTCTGGGCCACCGTCATTTGTTGAGAAACCTTCGAGACGTCGCCCTCCAGCACGTGCAGGCCTTCCTCCTCCTGCCGCGCCAGGCGCGAGCGATAAATCAGCAGGATGACAATCACGGCCGCCAGAACGGCCCATCCGACCAATAGCGGCATCAGGTTCATGGTTGCTCAACCTTCAGATCGGGAGCGGCCGCCGCGCTCGCGCGACCGCTCCTACGCCGTCAGATTCTCACGCCGAAACCTCTTGCCCGTAGCCTCCTCGATGGCCTGCACGATCTCGACCAGGTAGGAGTCCAGGGCGCATCGCGTCTGCTCGCGGAGCGCGCAACTGCCGTCCAGGCGCTGGTCCAGGCACACCGAGCAGACGTTTTCGCGGATCGCCCGAAGGTAATCTTCGATCTGGTCGCTGTCGGTCGCCAGAATCGCCTGCGCCACCAGCGGGAACAGCTCGAAGAGCCGGCAGCGCTCGGACTCTTCCAGGCCGCAAGCTCCCTGCGGGCTCCGCACGTCGCATTCGCGGCACACCCGGCTGCGAACGATCGCCTCCAGCTCCTGAAGCCTCGTCCTCATGCTAGCCCCTCTTGTCGCGTCCCTTGGGCTGATGCCCGTCTCGTTCCACCGGCCGCTGCCCGGCCCCGACGGATCTCTCCCGCCCGGTCGCTCCGGCGCACGGCCCCGCCGCCGCTTTGGCCGGATCGCTGCGGCGCAGTCCGGCGGCCAGGATCGCCAGCACCGCCGTATTCAGAGGGTCATTACAGAATACCACCGAGCGTATGCCTGCGTTCCAGGCTCGGCGAAGCTGTTCGGGATCGTTGCGCGTGATCAGCACCACCCGTTCCGGGTGGGCCAAAGGCAGCGGCAGCCGCGCGAAGGCTTCCGCGTCCACCACGATCACTCCTGCCCGGCCGGGGTCCGGCGCCTCGACCGCGCACACCTCCCCCGCACCGCTGCGCTCCAGCAGTTCCCGCAACGCCGCCGCGTAAGCCGCATCTGCGATCGCCAGTTGGACCGTATCCATCGGCCGGGTCGTTGCACACCGGGTCCGCTCGAATCCCGCACAAACCGGTAGCCGAACAGCCGGTGATGCAATCGGCAGGCCAATCGTTCCGCCCGGCCCGCCTCCGGCTTTCTCTCGGGAAAAGCTCGGATCTCCCCGGCCCGCCGCAGCCTCCCTTGCGGGATCCTCACCCAATGTGCGGCGATCAGGTGGGGAACCTAACCCACCGCCGGATGGACGCCCCGGTGTTGATTAATGCAACATCCTGGGTGGGACGCCCTCCCCGGTCCCACCCCTGTGCTACCCTGGAGACATGACTCCGGGGGGCGCGCCGTTTCGCTCGGTCCCGGGTTTGATGGATGTCGGAGCAGTGGTCCCGGTCGGCGGCCGGGCTCGTCTTGGAGAGGGAGTATGTCATCCGCTTTTGGTCGTCTTCTAACGCACTCGGCGGCCTTGCTGGCGCTGTCCGCCCTGGGTTGCGCCCAGGAACGGACGCCCGAAGCCAAACCCGACCGCAGCCCGCGGCGGCTGGAATCGGTCACTTGGAATTCGGTGAAGCACGAGCTGACTTGGGTGATTTCCAAGGGCGAGCGGGACCGCCAGAGCGGCACTTACAAGCCGTTGTCCACCCAGACCTACCTGATCAACATGGACAAGGCCACCATGACCTTCAACGGCGAAACGCGCGGCTTCAGCAAGCAGGAGGCGGTCAACGTTCTGGCCTTGCTGGACATCGTGGCCAAGTACGCCATCGAGTCCACCCTGTGGTGGGATCAGGGCCATGGCCGCCGGATGGATGAGAAAGACAAGCCCGCGGCCGGGGTCACGCGCGTCTCCCTGGACGGTCCCGCGGCGCGGGCGGCCGACCTGGATGAGTTGCTGCGCCGCCTGGAGGCTCTCGAGCGCCGTCTGGCCGAACTGGAAGGCCGCCGTTGCCCAGGCGCAAGCGGCTCGCCGGGAGGCGCGATCCGTCCCATCGTTCTGTCCCAGTGAGCGCGCTCGGCGGCGCTACAATAGAAACGGCATGGTACGATTCCTGTGGCCGGCGCTTTGGCTGGCTGTTTCCTTAGGCGGGCAAACCGCGGCCGAGCTGTTCGAAAAGGCCCCTCCCGAGGTTGACGAGGCCCTCCGCGCTCGCATCCGCTTTTTCTTCCAGTGCCATGTGGAAGGCAAGTTCCGGCAGGCCGACCAGGCGGTCGCCGAGGACAGCAAGGACGCCTTCTTCGCGGCCGAAAAGACCCGCTACCGCGGCTTCGAGATCGTCCGCATCCTTTACACCGACCAGTTCACCCGGGCCCGCGCCGTGGTGACCGTGGACACCGATTTCATCGCTCCCGGCATCGGCAAGATGCCGGTCAAAGTGCCTCTCACCACGCTCTGGAAGTTGGAGCAGGGGCAGTGGTGGTGGTATGTGGACCCCGACGCGCGCAAGCAGTCTCCCTTCGGTCCCATGAAAGCCGGGCCGGAGGGCGGCTCGGCGCCCTTCTCGCTTTCCTCGATTCCGGCCAACCCGGCGCAGGCCGCCGCCCTGCTGAACCAGGTCAGCGCGGACAAGACGGCGGTTCGCTTGAGCAGCTACGAGACGGCTTCCGATCAGGTGACGATCACCAACAACCTGCCCGGCCCGGTGAGGCTGAAGCTGGATTACAACGGCTTCCCCGGATTCGAGGCTCGCCTGGAGCAGGAGGAGTTGGCCTCCAAACAGAGCACGCGGCTGCTGCTGCGCATCGAGCCGCGCGACAGGGCTCCCAAGCCGACCACGACCGTGACGGTGCGGGTCGAGCCCACCAACCAGCAGATCCCCATCCAGGTCACTTTCGCCGTGCCGCCGGAAGTCGAGAAGAACCTGCCCCGCTGAGCTCGGTTGGGAGCTCGGATTGCTTTCCCCCAGGGCGGAGACCGTATCCGCCATGGCCATCACCGTGAATGCCGCTCGCGGCGCCGGCTCGCCGGCCGCCTTTTTGGAGACGCTCGCCCGCCCGGCAAGCGACAGTCAATCCAACGCCTTCCAGGAGCAACTGCTCTCGGCCATCCGCGACTCGCTGGCGGGGGCCGGTCTGCGGCCCGATCAGATCCGCCTCAGCTCGGCCGAGGGTTCCGGTGGCGCGCGGCAAATTATCGTCAGCTTCACGGAGCCGGCCGCGGCCGCGCCTTCCTCGCCCGCCGCCGCCCCGGCCGCGGCCGCCTCCTCGCCGGAGCCCGGTCCCGCGAACCCGGTTGAGGTCCTCAGGAGCGCTCTCCAGGCCGCGGGACTGGATCCCGACCGCTTCTCGCTCACCGAGTCGCGCGAGGTGGTCGGCTATCCCGGCGGCTCCTACCTGAACCACGTGATCACGGCCGAGTTCGGCAACGGGTTGCGCGAGAGCTACGGGGTCGAGCTCATGCTGCGCAACCCGCAGGTCACCGTGGTCGAGATGCAGCGCTTGCTGGCGAGCCAGGTTTCCGGTTAGATCCCCAGCTTTTGGGCGATCGCCCGCAGCAAGGCGCGATCCTCGGCGTTGAAGCCGACTTCCAGTTGCCCGTAGAGCGCGCGGTTCTTCACCGCCACCACGCCGCCGAAATCAAAGAACAGCTCCTCGTCCGGCTCCAGCGGCCGCAGCGGGCAGGGGACTTCGGGGCGGTCCGCCCCAGGCACGTTGCTGACGTCCTTGCGCGGAATGTTCACCGTGGCGGCTTCCTCCTTGCTCAGCACCAGCAAGTCCAGCATGGGCTTGCCGTCCGGCCCGATCAGGGGACTGCCGTTCTCGGCGGTGGCCAGCACCAGGTCGTAGACTACGTTGCGCCGAGCGCTCTGCCGGGCGTTAGGGTCGAACCAGTACTTGGGAGGGCGGTTGGGATCCCACTCGGGCGGATCCTGCCCCACCGCCCGCCGGTAATCCTCGCGGGTCTGATAGTAGGGGAACAGGAAGAGATGGCTCAAGGAGTACTTCGGGTAAGGTAATGCAGGCACGTTAACCTCCGACTCCAGCTATGCCCGCCCCGCCCTGAGAGGAGAGGTCCTCGGCCGCGCAGCTTGCAGAGCGCGCGCGGGATAAAATCGGCCCTGGGCTGTCACTGGGTCTGAGGGGGCGGTCCTAAAGCCGCGCGCCCGCCCGGCCGATTCCCCCTAGCGGAGAACTCTGCCCGTGGATCGGCTGCTCTCGCAGGAGGAAATTGACAGCGTCTTCCGCACCCTGACCGAAAAGGCCCGCGCCGAAGACCCTTCCAAGAAAGCCATCCCCTACGACTTTCGCCGCCCCGACCGCATCGCCAAGGACCAGCTCCGCGCCATCCACCTGCTGCACGAAAACTTCGCCCGCAACCTCGCCTCCAGCCTCTCGGCCTACCTGCGCGCCTACGTCGTGGTCAACCTGGTCTCGGTCGAGCAGCTCTCCTTCGCCGAGTTCTCCCAGTGCCTGCCCTCGCCGAGCTGCCTGGTCTCGCTCGCCATGCGGCCTTACGACGGCAACGCGGTGCTCGAGCTGAATCCCTCCCTGGTCTTCCCCATCCTGGAGATGCTGCTGGGCGGCACCGGGCGCAGCGGCGCCAAGATCAACCGCGAAGTCACCGACATCGAGCAAAGCATTCTGGACGGCCTCTACCGCATCATCCTGCACGACCTCAAGCAGGCTTGGGCCCCGGTCACCACGATTGATTTCACGATCGAGGGCCGCGAGACCGAGCCGCAGTTGCTTCAGATCATGGCGCCCAACGAAGCCGTGCTGGCCATCGGCCTGGAGATCCGCATGGCCGAGAACGCGGGCATGATGAACATCGGCATGCCCTCGATCATCGTCAAGATGCTGCGCCAGAAATTCGACCAGCAATGGTCGGTGCGGCGGGCCGAATCCACGCCGCAGGAACAGGCGCGCATCCTGCGGCTCATCAAGCCCGCCACCTTCCGCCTGGACGCCCGCCTACAGGGGCCGGTCCTGCCGGTGGAGGCTCTGCTCGCCCTGGAGCAGGGCGATATCCTGGCCTTGGACTACCCGCTGGAAAAGCCGGTCAACATCCTGATCAACGGCAGGCCCAAGTTCCGCGGCTTCATCGCCACCACGGGCCGCAAGCGCGCCTTCGTGATCGAAGAGCCTTACCAGGTCGCCGACTGAACCGGCGCAGGACTCAGCCGGCCGGCCGGGGGGCCGGGGCGGGCTCGAAGCGCGGCCGGGGCGCCACTTCTCCCGCCAGCGGCCGCACGTAGTCCAGGAAGGGCGCCAGCACGTCGTTGCCCTCCGGGTGGATCCACTCGGCCGGAAAGCGCCGCTCGACGTTGGCCACCCGCTCGAGCTCGACCAGCCCGGTGCGCACGCGATATGGCTGCCCGGGCTCGCGCGCCAGGGTGACCATCCGCCCGCTCTGGCCCTCGAGGGCCGCCTCCAGGGCCGCCTGCCCGCACAGGCGCGCCTCCGCACGGTCGGTCGGCGAGACGAAGGCCGCGCTGCTGCGTCCCAGCAGCCCCGGCTTCTCGCTCCGGGCCCGCAGCTTGAGCCGCCGCGCGATCAGTTGCGCCAGGGAATGCGCCAGGTTGCCCGCCAACTGGTGAGCGAAGCCGTCGGCCGCAATCATGTCGGCGCCGAACGGTTCGCCCTTTTCGTCTCGCTGGCCCTCGCAGACCGCCACGACGGCGTAGCCCAGCCGGGCGTAGACCGCCTCCACGTCGGCCAGCAGCTTCTCGGCGCTGATGGGGCGCTCCGGCAGGTAGATCAACTGAGGCGGGTCGTCCGCCTCCCGGCGCGCCAGGGCCGTGGCGGCCGTCAGCCAGCCCGCGTCCCGCCCCATCACCTCGACCACCGTGACCCGTCCCGGCAGCTCCCGCAGGTCGGCTCCGATGTCGCGCAGCGCGCAGGCGTAAAACAGGGCGGCCGAGCCGTAGCCCGGGCAGTGGTCGGTCTCGGCCAGGTCGTTGTCAATCGTCTTGGGGATGCCGATCACCCGCAGCTCGTAGCCCTCCCGCTGCGCCAGCTCCGCCACTCGCCAGGCGGTATCCATCGAGTCGTTGCCGCCGTTGTAGAAGAAGTAGCGGACTCGGTAGGCGCGGAACACCTCGAGAATGCGCCCGTAGTCGTCTTCCCGCACCTTGTGGCGGCAGGAGCCCAGGGCCGAGCCCGGCGTCCGGCCGATCTGCTCGACCAGCTCGGCGGGCTGCCGGTCCAGGTCAATGAAATCCTCCCGGAGCACGCCCAGAATACCGTGGCGGGCCCCGTAAAGGGCCGTGATCTGCGCGTGCCGGCGGCGCTGTTCGATCAGCCCCGCCAGGCTGGCGTTGATCACGGCGGTGGGGCCGCCGCCGTGCGCCACCACCGCCGTTCCCGTCAATTTCTGCATGCCGTGCCTACTCCTGGAACGCTCCGATGCCTCCGCTGCGCGTCACCGCGCGCGCCCCGGCTTGGGCTCCGGCCCGGGCGCACTCCTCCAGCGGCGCTCCGCGCAGGAACGCCGCCAGGAAACCGGCGTTGAAGCTGTCGCCCGCTCCGGTGGTCTCGACCGCGCGCACGCGCACCGCGGGCACGCGCCAGAGCCGTCCCTGGCTGAAGACCAGCGCGCCGCGCGCTCCCCGTTTCACCACCACGATGCGCGCCAGCCGCCCCAGCTCCCGGGCGGCCGCTTCGACCCGCGGCCGCCGGCTGATGCGGCGCGCCTCCTCTTCGTTGGGCAGGAAGATGTCGGTCACCGCCAGCGCCTCCCGCAGGCCCGAATCCCAGCGCTCGGCCGGGTCGTAGTTGCAATCGAGCGAAGTGGTCAGGCCCAGGCGCCGCGCCCGGCGGAACAACGCCGCCAGTCCGGCGTGCAACCCCTCCAGCAGGAAGTAGGCGCCCACATGCAGATGGCGCGCTCGCCGCAAGTGCTCCGAGCGGACCTGGGAGGCGCGCAGGCGGGGGATGGTCCCCGGGTAGGTGGCGCCGGCGCGCCGCCGCCCCCGCGTCTGCCAGACGGTGATTCCGGTCTTCCAGCCCGCCGCCCGCCGCAGCCCGCTGAGGTCCACGCCCGCTTGCTCGAGCCGCGCGGCCAGCATCCGCCCCAGCCAGTCCTCGCCCACCACGCCTATGAAGCCCACCCGCGCCCCGAGCCGCGCCAGGTTGTAGGCTGTGATGGCGCTGGAGCCGCCCAGCGTCAGCTCCATGTCCCGCGCCAGTTTTTCCTGGTCCAAGCCGAGGGGCGGGACCTCGCGCAGGATCAGATCGGCGTTGACGTCCCCGGCCACGATGGCGTCCAGCGGCCGGCTCTCAGTCCTCATAAATGCGCACTCCTTGGACCACCCGGCTGATGACGCGCGCCGGGCTGGGGTTATCGGGATCCAGGCCCAGGCGCAGGCTCAGATGCCAGGCGAGCAACTGGGGGAAGACGATCTCGGCCGGGGTGCGCAGCCAGTCGGGCAGATCGGAAGCCGGGCCGGCGAAAGTGCGATGAAAGAGTTCCGAGGGGGCGCGGCCGAGGGCGATCAGCCGGCCCAGCCGCTTGGCGCGGAGCTCGCGGACGAGGTCGAGTTCGTAGGGGCGGAGGGCGGGGTCGGATGAAACAAAACACAGAACTAATGTTTCCTCCTCCAGGAAGCTCATCGGCCCGTGCCGCAACCCCAGATACGTCTCCGCCAGCACCGCCGTCCGCCCGGCCGTCATCTCCAGGATTTTCAGGCAGGCCTCCCGCGCCGCTCCCATCAGGGCGGGCGAAGCCAGGGCTGCGGCGCGCGCCGGGGGCGCTTCGGCCAGCCGCTTCGCCTCCCGGTCCAGCTCGGGCAGCGCCTCCCGCACGGCGGCCGCCAGCACGGGCAGCGCCTGCTCGACCTCCTCCGGACGCGCCAGCGCCAGCCCGGCCACCACCAGGTTGGTGAACGAGCTGGTCATCGCCAGGCTGCGGTCGTTGCTGCGCGGATCCAGCAGGATGGCCTCCACGTCCGGCGCCCGCGCCAGCCGTCCCTCGGGATTGGCCGTCAGCGCGATGTGGCGCACCCGGGGCAAAGCCCGCCGGATCTTCTCCACCACCGCCAGGCTCTCCGGGCTGTCGCCCGAGCGGGCCAGGGACACCACCAGGCCCTCCTCGCTCAGATACCGGCGGAACTCCAGGAACAGCTCGGTCGAGGGCACCGCCCGCGCGCCGGGCCAACCCGCCTCCACCGCCTGGGCGGCGTAGGCCGAGCTGCCCGCCCCGGTCAGCACCGGCGCCGGCAGCCGGCCCAGGCCCGCGCGGCGCACGCGCGCGAAGGTCTCCGGCCAGGTCTCCGGCTGCTGGTAAATTTCGGCCCGCGTCAGACTGCCCCGCTCGGTCGGCTCCATCCAACCCAAGATAACCCGCGCCGCCCGCCGGCCGCAGCGGCGGCCCGTCAGAAGCTGCGCACTTCCAGCGCCACCACGTCGTCCACCCGGAGCGTCTCCTTGACGACGAAAGGCTCGCCGTAGCGCACCCCGATCAGGTTCCCGTAAAAGCGGGCCACCGCCGCCAGGCGCTCGCGGATTTCCTGGGGAGCGGGAAACAGATCGGCCGCCTCTCCGCCCGGGGAGTACTGCGATTGGTAAGCCAATAGGGCCTGCATGCGGCGCTCGAACTGCCCGCTGATGTCCACCACGAAGGAAGGCGTCACGGGAGCGTAGAGCGAGGCGTAGAGGATTTTGAAGGGCCGGTGGGGCGCGCCCTCGGCCGCCAGTTTGCGCAGCCCGGCCAGGAAGCAGGCCTCGTAGCCGAGCTGGGAGGCTCGGTAATGATCGGGATGCCGCCCCTGCCAGTAAGGCAGGATGACCACGCGCGGACGGAGCCGCCGGATCTCGGCCGCCAGCTTGTGCCTGGCCTCCTCGCTGTTTTCCAGGCGCGCGTCGGGCAGGCCCAGGTTGCCCCGCCAGCTCAGGCCCATCAGGCGGGCGGCCGTTTCGGCCTCGCGCAGCCGCTCGGCCGGATCGCCCCGGGTGCCCATCTCGCCCGCCGTCAGCTCGAGCGCCCCGGTGCGGTACCCCATTTCCGCCATGCGGATCAGCGTGCCGCCGCAGGTCTGCTCGACGTCGTCCGGGTGGGCGGCGATGGCGAGCAAATCCAGCTCGGGGCCGGGCGCGCTCATGGCCTCACCAGTACAGATCGCGCCGCCGGCGGTGCGGCGGCCGGGGGCGCATCAGATTGATCAGCAGCATGCCGGCCAGGAAGCCGCCCACGTGGGCGAACCAGGCCACGCCGCCCTGGCTCAGATGCGAGTAACCGATCGAGCCCACGCCGCTGAAGAATTGGATCAGGAACCAGTAACCCAGAATCAAGACGGCCGGTACCTCGATGGTGGTCAAAAAGAAGAACACCGGCACCAGCGTCAGAATGCGGGAATGCGGGAACTTGATCAGATAGGCGCCCATGACGCCCGCGATGGCCCCGCTGGCCCCGATGGCCGGAACGCGCGAATCGGGGTTGGCGGCCACGTGCGCCAGGCCCGCCGCCACCCCGCACAGCAGGTAGAAGGCCAGGAACTTGGCGCGTCCCAGGATGTCCTCGACGTTGTCCCCGTAGATCCACAGGAACCACATGTTGCCCAGGAAATGCAGCCAGCCGCCGTGCAGGAACATCGAAGTCAGCAGGGAGGCCGCCTCCAGGCGCGCCGGCACCACGCCGTGGGCGGCCAGGAAGTAATTGAGGGAAAACCGGTCCAGCGAGAGCTCGTAAAGGAAGGCCGCCGCATTGGCCGCGATGATCAGGAAGGTGATCACGGGCGGCGAGTAACTGGGCTGGGAATCGCGCAGGGGGATCATGTCAGCCGGCGCAGTTGGCCCGCACGTGGAAGTCCGGGTGGACGCGCCGCTCGGCCCGGCGCATCAAAGCGCGCGCCTCAGCCAGGGTGCGGATGCCTCCCCGCGCTCCCAGGGCCATGCAGTTCAAGGCCGCCATGGCGTTGGAGAAATCCAGCGCCTCCTCGAGGGGCATGGATTCCAACACGGCGTAACAGAAGGCCCCGTGGAAGACGTCGCCCGCCCCGGTGGTGTCCACGCAGTTGACCACGAAGGCGGGCGAATACAGAAACCGCCCTTCGGCCCGGGCCAGCGCCCCGTGCGGCCCCAGGGTCATGGCCGCCACCTTCATGCCGTACTCGTTCTGGATCATCTCCAGGGCCTTGAAGGGGTCGCGCTCGTTGGTCCATTGCACGGGGAATTCCGAGCTGGCGATCAGATAGTCCACGTGAGGCAGCACGCGGTCGAAGCCGTGGTAGATGGTGTCCACGTCCACCGTCACCGGAATGCCCGCCGCCCGGGCCAGGCGGGCCGCCTTTTCCACGGCCGGGGTATCGTGCCCGTCAATGTGCAGCAGGCGCGCGCAGGTGATCATCGGGGGCTGGAGGTCGGAGGGATCCAGCCGCAGGCCTTCCGGGCGCCGCCAGAGCACCGTCCGCTCGCCGGTCGAACGGTCAATCAGGATGTAGCCGGACTGGTTGGGACAGCCCCGCCGCACCTGCACGTGGTCAATGTTGATGCCCGCCGCCCGCAGGCTCTCCAGTTGCAGGCGGCCCCGCTCGTCGTCGCCCACCGTGCCGACGTACTTGACCCGCAGGCCCAGCCGGGCGCAGGTGACCAACGCGCCCGCCACCTGGCCTCCCGGACTCATGATCTCCTCCAGGAAGGGCGCCTTGCCGGCGTAGGCGGGAAAGTGCGGCAGCACCAGCAGCGTGTCGGTGGCGTTCAGGCCCACGCCCACTACGTCGAATTCGGACACCGTTTCCGAGCGTAGCACACCCGCGCCGCTTGGATCCCGCCGCCGCGCGCTAGAATGATCGCTCATGGACGCCCTGTTGCATTCCATCAGCTACGCCGGCACCTGGGGCCAGGCCTTCCTCTCCGTCGAGCAGTTCGTGGACAAAGCGGCCGAATTGGGCTATGACGGCGTCCTGCTGGCCGCCAAGCGCCCGCACGTTTCCCTGCTGGATTACGACCGCCGGGCGCGCACCCGCCTGCGCAAGCAGATCGAGAAGCGCGGGCTGCGCCGCGTCGCCCTGGCGGCTTACAACAACTTCACCGCCGACCTGGAGCACGCCGACATCCCCACCCAGGAGATCCAGATCCAGTATGTGGTCGAGCTGGCCCGCCTGGCCGCCGACCTGGGCGGCGATCTGGTGCGCATCTTCACCGGCTACGAGCATCCCGCCGCCGCTTACGCCGCCCAGTGGAACCTGGTGGTGGCGGCCGTCAAACAGTGCGCCCGCCGCGCGGCGCGCTTCGGCGTCACCATCGGCGTGCAGAACCACCACGACATTGCGGCCGGCTGGGAGAGCCTTTACGATCTGATCCGGGCGGTGGACGAGCCCAACTGCAAGGCGCTGTTCGACGCCTGGGCCCCGGCCTTGCAGGGGGCCGACATCCTGGCCGCTGCGCGCCGCCTGGGCGCCGTCACCGCCCACACCACCATCGCCAACTACCAGCGGCGGCCGCGCTATCGCTACGAGCCCGGGGCGGTCAACTACACGCCGTTGACGCCTTACGTGCTGGCCGTCCCGATCGAGGAGGGCTTCATTGACTATCGCGCCTTCCTGGGGGCCCTGCGCGAAGGCGGCTTCAGCGGCACGGTGGCCTATGAGATGTGCTCGCCGCTGGAGGGCGGCGGCGGGATGGAGAATCTGGACCGCTGCGCCCGGCTGTTCTTGGAGTTCCTCCGCAGCCTGTGAGGCGCCCGATCAGAAGCTGTAGCGCAGGATCAGGGAGGCGTGGGAGTTGCGCCGGTACTGCCCCAGAAAATCCGAGGGCGCGCCGCGGATCAGCGTCCAGGCGGCGGTGATCCGCCAGTGCAGGCCGAGGGTCTGGGTGTACTCGCACTTCAGCCAAAGCCCGTCGCCGTTCTGCCGCACGGCGGTCTCCAGGGCCAGGCTGCGGCGGGCGTCAATGGTGTAGCCGGCTCGCGCGAGCAGCGCCCGGGCCAGGCCGCGGTCGGGGGCGAAGCCCGGCCCCCGGCCGACGCGCGTAACCTTCTGGCCTGCGTAGCCGCCCACCAGGAACCACTCGCCCGCCTGCCGCTCCAGTTGCACGACGTAGAGCAGATACTCGTCGGCCGAGCCGGCGGGCGCCCGGAACCAGGCCCCTTCCGCCTTCAGAGTCACCCAGCCCAAGGGAAGGGCGGCGTCGGCCCCGTACATGCGCAGCTTGGGATAGAAGCGCTCGGCCTGCAGCCGCGGCCGGGCCGGCGGGCCGCTCAGGCGGGCCTCGAACAGCGGCAGGTGGTTGTAGCCCTCGTAGAAGGAGAGGGAGTACTCCAAGCCCGCGCCGACGTGGTTCCAGCGGGCGCCGAACTGCGGTCCGCCGGGATAGCGCGGCGCCGCCTCCTGCAGCTCGATACCCGCGGGCAACGGCGCCCAGCGTTGGTTGGCGAGCGGGATACGGCTGGGGGTGAAGCGCGGCGCGAAGACCGTCTCGAGGGTGTCGGTCTGCGCCCCCAGGGCCAGGCGGGCCGCGGTCACGGCCAGGAAGTCGCTGTCCACCACGCCCAGAAAATCGCGCGGAGCGAAGCGGTCGGTGGGATTGAGGATGTCGGCCTTGCCCCAGCGGATGAACTGCTTGCCCAGCTCCAGCGTCACCGGGCCGCGGCTGTAAAGCAGGCTCGCCCGGCGCAGGGTGAAGGCCGGCCGCTGCCGCTCGCGATCCTGCCAGCCCAGCGCCCAGCGCCGCTCGACCTCGTGATGGGTGTCGCTGCGGGCATCCAGCCCGGCGGCGGCGCGCCAGCCGGGGGAGAACTTGTAGGAGGCTTCGTAGCGGAGCAAGGCCGCCGCCACCGCCCGCCCGCGATCGTTGGCGGCGACTTGCGGGTAGGCGGTCAGCCGCATCTCGAGGAAACCCCGCTGGGAGAAATCCTGCCCGAATGCCAGCGCCGCCCAGACCAGCGCCGCCGGCCCGCGCATCAGAACTCCCGCCGCAGCGCCTGCAAGGTGAAATCGGCGTCCTTCATGGGCAGGTTGTACTGGAGTTTCTCCAGCCGCAGGACGGTCCGGCTGCGGCGCCGCAGGTCCGTCATCTCGATCAGGCGCGGCGTCCAGATGCCCTCGACGTTGCTCACCTCGCGGTAGGCGGCGCGCCGCACCAGCTCGGCTCCGACGTAGTTCTCGATCCGCGCGAAGGTGTAGTTCTGCTTGCGGATCCAAAGGATCGAGTGGGTGTATTGCGAGGCGCGGCTGCGCTTGGGCTGCGAGTGGATCTTCCAGCAGGCGGCTCCTTCCAGGCTCTCCTCGCCCAGCAGCCGGTAGTCGTACTGGTTGACGTCGCGCTCCTCCAGATCCTCGAAGCTGAAGTCGGTGCCGAAAAAGCGGGTCGAGCGGTCTTGCAGCGCGATGCGCCGCTCGCGCTGGATGGCCGGAGTCCACATCCACTGGTCCGAGGCGCGCTCGGGATGATTCAGGATCAGCAGCGCCACGCCCTTCACTTCCGGCGGCGCGGTGAAGCGGATCACCGCCTTGCTGTCTCCGTGCGAACCCAGCCGCTGGTAGATCCAGCGCTTGCTGGCCACCCGCCCGCGCGCGTCCGTCACTTCCAGGGTGCCCTCGTAACGCTCCGAGGCGGCCCGGGAACGCCGCTGCGCCTCTTCGACGATCTCGCGCGCCTCCTGCCCGCCCAGGCAGAGCCCGGCCAGCAACCAAAGCGCCGCCGCCTTACTCATACTCCAGCGCCTCCGCCAAACGGACTCGCACGGCCGCTTCGGCCGGCCCCAGCGCCGCCAGCCAGGCCGTGCCCAGGATCAGCGGCCCCAGCCACAGCGCCAGAGGGACCGGAAAGGCGTAATCCAGCCGCAGCCCGGCCAAATCCAGGCGAGTCATCCGGAGGGAATAGTGCAGGCTCAGCGCGCCCAGGGCGAAACCCAGCAACACGCCGATCACCCCGATGGCCAGCGCCTCCATCCACACCGTGTGGCGCACCTGCGGCCGCAGCGCGCCTACCGCTTGCAGCACTCCCAATTCCCGCCTCCGATCGGTGATCGAGACCGTCAGGGTGTTGACGATGCCCAGCACCGCCACCAACACCGCCACCGCTATTTGGTTGTAGGTCATGCCGAACCACTGGTCCGTCAACCGCAGGATATAGCGGCGCACCTCCCGGTTGGAGAGCACGAACAGCCGCCGGCCGGCGCAGCGCTCCAGGATCCTCTGCTTGACCTGCTCGGGCGAGGCTCCGGGCTCGAGATACACCCGAATGACGTTGGCCGTGTCGTCCTGCCAGTAACGCCGGTACAGGGCCCGGTCAATCAGCACCGAGCCCTGCTGATCGGAGTAATCCCGGATGACGGCCGCGATCGGCAGCCGCAGCAGGCCGCCGGGCGAGGGCAGCTCGATCGCTTGGCCCACGTTCAGCCCGCGCAGTCCGGCGAAGCTTTCCGAGACCATCACCGCCTCACCGGCCGCCGCGCGCCGGAAGGCGTCCTCCCGGTCGCCCTCCAGGGGCCGCCAGCGTACGGTGCGGGACAGCTTGGCGATCTCGGCCGCCACCACCAGCACGGGCGTCCCTCGGAAAGGAACTCGCGCGCTCCGCACCAACTGCACCTCCCGCACTCCCTCCACTTTGGCGATCGCGGCGCCCAGCTCCGCTTCCACCGTGTAGGTGCGCCGGGACAGCTCGGCGTTGGGCGTCACGAACAGGTCGGGGTTGAGCGCCGTGTCCACCCACTCGGTCAGCGAGCGGTAAATCGAGCGAGCCACCCCGCCGAAGCCGATCACCATGGACAGCGACAGCATCAGGGCCGCCACCGTGGCCGAAGTCCGGCGCGGCGCCTGAATCAGACTATCGGCCGCCAAGGCCCCTTCCACCGGGCGCAGCCAGGCCAGCAACGGGCGCAACAGCCGGGCCAGCCACAGCGCCAGCGCAGGAGCCAGGAGCAGGGCCGCCAGCACGAACAGAAGATAGCCGGCGTAGAAGATCCAGAGGGTGCGGCTGAAAGCCAGGCAGAGGGCCGCTCCCGCCCCGGCCGCCGCGGCCAGCCGCCGCCGGGCCCGGTTCTCGCCCTCGGTGAGCACCTGATAGCGACCCTTTTGCAGCGCCCGTACCGGATCCACCCGGGCTGCGTTAGCCGCCGGGATCCAGGCCGCGATCACACTGGCCCCGAGACCCGCCGCGGCCGCCGCCGCCAGCATTCCGGGCTCGGCCGGCGCCTGTTCGGCGTTCTGCGCCACGCCGTAGACCTCCTGCATCAGCCGGCTCACGTAGGCCGCCACCAGGCGCGCCATCGCCAGCCCGGCCGCCGCGCCCAGGGCCGACCCCAGCGCTCCGGCCAGCGCGCTTTCGGTCAGAAACAGCGCCCGGATCTGCCTCCGCGTCGCCCCCAGCGCCCGCAGGATGCCGATCTCGCTCCGCCGCTGGGTGACGGCGATGGCGAAGGAATTGTAGATGATAAAAATTCCCACCAGGATCGCGAACAGGCTGGTCAGCTTCAGGGTGGCGGAGAAGCTGCGCAGGATCGCCTCGAAGTGCCGGCCCCGCGAGGAAGGCGGCTCGACTTGGAAGCCCGGGCCGAGCTGCCGCTCCAGCGCCGCCTGGCCCTCGGCCAGAGAGACGCCCGGCTTCAAGGCGACGTCAATGCGGTCGAACCGCCGCCCGCGGCCGAACAGGTGCTGGGCGGCGTAGATGTCCATGATCGCCAGGTTGGCGCCGAAGGCCTGCGAAAGGCCGCCCGAGCGCATGATTCCCCGCAGGGTGAACCAGCGCGTTCCTTGCACGGAGGCGAGCGGGATCCGGCTGCCGATCGCCAGGCGGTTGCGGGTCGCGAATTCCCGCGTGACGATCAGCGAATCGGGTTGGGCCAGGAAGACCAGCGGATCCTCCAGGATCGCCTCCTCGGCGGTCTCCAGATCGTAGTCGCGCAGGCTGCGATCCCCCGTCATATCAATGCCCAGGATGAGCAGCGAACCCTGCCCTGCCAGACCGGTGTCCGCCGCCGCTTCGATCACCGGGGCCGCGGCCTGGACCTCGGGGACTTGCTGGACGCGCTCCAGGACCTCCTCGGGAAAACCGAAATCGCCGGAGTGGACCTGAAGCTGGGTCTTGCCCGCCACCCGGTCCACCGTGCGCCGGAAGCCGGCCAGCACCAACTGGTTGGCCGAGCGCATGGCCACCAGCACCGCCACCCCCAGGGCGATGCCGGCCAGCGTGAGGGCCCAGCGCAAGCGATGCCTGCGCAGATAGGGCCAGCTCAACAGGCGCAACAGCATGGTTCAGCCTGCCGGGCGGCGCAGGTCGCTTTCGATCCGGCCGTCGCGGAGCGTGACGGTGCGGGCGCAGCTCGCCGCCACCTGGGAATCGTGCGTAACGATCAACAAGGTGGTCCCCAAGCGCCGGTGCAGTTGGTGAATCAAGGCCAGGATCTGCTGGCCGGTGCGGGTGTCCAGATTGCCGGTGGGCTCGTCGGCCAGCAGGATGGGCGGGTAGACCGCCAGAGCGCGCGCGATCGCCACGCGCTGCCGCTCGCCTCCCGAGAGCTGATCGGGCAAGTGCTCCAGGCGATCCTCCAGGCCCACCAGGGCCAGCAGCTCGCGGGCCCGCTGGTGCGCCTTGTTTTTCCGCCAGCCGCGCAGGTGCAGCGGCAGAGCGGTGTTCTCGAGCGAACTCAGGGTGGGCAGCAGGTTGAAGAACTGGAAAATGAAGCCGATCTTGTCCCGCCGCAGGCGGGTCAGCGCGTCGTCGCTCAAGCCGCCCAGCGCCTGCCCGTCCACGACGATCTCGCCCGCGCTCGGGCGGTCCAGCCCCCCGATCAGGTTCAGCAGGGTGGACTTGCCGGAGCCCGAGGGACCCACGATGGCCACTGTCTCGCTGCGGGCGACGCTCATTTCCACCTCCCGCAGAGCCGTCACCTCGCGCCCGCCGTTGCGGAAGACCTTCCAGACGCCCTTGAGCTCGATCAAACCCTTATCATGCCATGAGCCTTCGCGCCTTCGGCCAGGGGTCCGGCGAGCCGCGCCCCGGCCTTGGCCCGCAAGCCGAGGGTGCGAGCCGGCCTCAGTACTTGGGCAGGCGCGGGTCCACCTGCTCGCTCCAGGCCAGCAGGCCGCCTCGCAGGTTCTTGACTTTGCGGAAGCCGGCCTGGCGGAGGAAACTCACCGCCTTGGCGCTGCGCTGCCCGCTGCGGCAGTGGGCGACGATCTCCTCGGCCGTATCCAGCTCGTGCACGCGCCGGGGCAGCTCGCCCAGCGGGATCAGGCGCGCGTTGGGCAGGCGGCAAATCTGGAACTCGTGCGGCTCGCGCACGTCAATCAGCAGCAGCCGCTCGCCCCGCTCCAGGCGGGCCTGGAGTTCCCGCGGCTCGATGTCCCACTCGGTGCGCCCGTCGGCCGGCGCCTCGCGGGGCACGCCGCAGAACTGATGGTAGTCAATCAACTGCCGGATGGTGGGCCGGTCGCCGCACACCGGGCAGTCCGGATTGCGCCGCAGCCTGAGCTCGCGAAAGCGCATGGCCAGGGCGTCGTACAGCAGCAGGCGCCCCACCAGCGGCCGGCCGATCCCCAGGATCAGCTTCACGGTCTCGGTCGCCTGGATCACGCCGATCAGGCCCGGCAGGATGCCGAGCACCCCGCCCTCGGCGCAACTGGGAACCAGGCCGGGCGGCGGCGGCTCCGGATACAGGCAGCGGTAGCACGGCCCGCCCGGCGCGCCGAAAACCGTGACCTGGCCCTCGAAGCGGAAGATCGAGCCGTACACGTTGGGCTTGCCCAGCAGCACGCAAGCGTCGTTGACCAGGTAGCGCGTGGGGAAGTTGTCCGTGCCGTCCACCACCACGTCGTAGCCGGCCAGGATGGCCGGCGCGTTCTCGCTGCTCAGGGCGGTGTCGTGGCGGTCCACGGTGATGGTCGGGTTCAGGGCCAGGATCCGTTCCAGGGCCGAATCCAGCTTCTTGCGCCCCAGGTCCTGGGTGCCGTACAGGATCTGGCGCTGGAGGTTGGACAGATCCACCAGGTCGTAGTCCACCAGCCCGATCCGGCCCACGCCCGCGGCCGCCAGATACAAAGCCAGGGGCGAGCCCAGGCCTCCGGCGCCCACCAGCAGCACGCGCGCCTGCTTGAGCTTGAGCTGGCCTTCCAGGCCCACCTCCGGCATGATCAGATGGCGGCTGTAGCGCAGGATCTCCTGGTTCGACAGGCCGGCCGCCGAGCTCGGGGCGGCCCCGCCTGCGACACTGGGCACGATCGAGATGAGATCGCCCTCGGCCAGCGGCGTCGCCTCGCGCTTCAGATAGCGGATGTCCTCGTCGTTGACGTACACATTGACGAAGCTGCGCAGCTTGCCTTCCTCGCTGAACAGGTGACGGCGCAGCTCGGGATAAGCAGCCGCCAGCTTCTCCAGCAGCTCGCCTACCGTGGCGGCCGGAAGGTCCACGCTGTCACGGCGCTCCGCATAGGGTCGCAGTGCGGTTGGGATCAGGATTCGCGGCATGTCGGTTCCTCAGATGAAGAGTCCGGATGCAAGAGTTCTTCAGGCACGGCGGCGGTCCGATCGGGATTGACGGTCCAACTGCCCGCGCCCTCGAAACGGCCCCGGCAGATCGAGACCACCAGGAAGGAATACCAGGGGCAGGCGTTCTCCAGATCGGTGCGGGAGAAATAGGCCGGACAGTCCGGATGCGAGTGGTAAATGCCGATCAGCTCGACCCCCTCCCGCCGCGCCTGCCGCTCGGCTTCCAGCAGCTCTTCCGGGCGCACCTGGTAGCGCGAGCGGCGCGAGCCGGGATGCGCGTTCTCCAGCGGCAGGGCGCGCAGCACCCGCTTGAGGCCCTCTTCCCGAAGGCCGAGCAGCGCGCCGCAGCACTCCTCCGGATAGACCCTGCGGGCATGGGCCAGCATGGCTTGCCAGGCTTCCTGTTCAATCCGGATCATTCCAGAACTCTTCGCTCAGGTATTTCTGGCCGTCGTCGCAAAGGATCGTGACGATCAGCGCCCGCCGGCCTTCCCGGTGCAGCCGGCGCCCCAGCTCCAGGGCGGCCGCCGCGTTGGCCCCGGAGGAGACGCCCACCAGCAGCCCTTCCCGGCGGGCGAGCCGGCGCGTCATGCGTTGCGCCTCCTCGGTCTCGACCCACAAGTGGCCGTCGGCCAGGGTGGGGTCCCAGATCCCGGGCGTCAGCGCGCCGGCCATATGTTTGGCTCCTTCGATGCCGTGGAAAGGCGAGGAGGGTTGCACCGACCAGCACTCGACGCCGGGCAGGTCCCGCCGCAGCCGGCGCGTCACGCCCACGAAGGTGCCGCTGGTGCCCACCACGGCCACGAAATGTGTAAGCCGCCCCTGGGTCTGCCGGATGATCTCCGGCGCCGTGGTCCGGAAATGAGCCCGCCAGTTGGCCGGGTTGTTGTACTGGTCCGGGTAGAAGTAGGAGTCGGGATCCGCCTGGTAGATCTGGCGGCAGCGCCGGATCGCTCCGTCGGAGCCCTCGCCGGCCTCGGTCAGGATCAGCTCGGCCCCGTAGGCCCGCAGGATCCGCTGCCGCTCCGGTGAAGCGTTAGCCGGCAGGCAGAGCCGCACGCGGTAGCCCCGGGCGGCGGCGATCATGGCGTAGGCGATGCCCGTGTTGCCGCTGGTGGCATCCAGGATGATCCGCCCGGGTCCGAGCCGTCCGCTGCGTTCGCCCTCGCGGATCATGCTCAGGGCGGCACGGTCCTTCACCGAGCCGCCCGGATTGAGAAACTCCGCCTTGCCGTAGATTTCGATGCCGGGCAGCTCGGCGGTCAGGCTGGGCAGCGGCAGCAGCGGCGTGCGGCCGATGCGGGCGGGCAGGCAGCGCGGCGGTACGGCAGGCAGTACGGCCGAAGCGGACATGGATCCCAGCAGTCCCTGGGGTCCATTGTAGCAATCACGACAATCCCCGTCAAGAATTAGGGGTTGCCCGCCTCCTCGACCCTCTCAGCTCACCGGGGCCAGGTGGGGGCTGATCATGCGGACCACTTCGGACTTGGGCACCGCCCCGACCCGCATGTCCACCACGCGGCCCTCCTTGAACAACAGCAGGGTAGGGATGCCGCGGATGTTGAAGCGCATGGCGGAGCCGCCGTTGGAGTCCACGTCGAGCTTGGCTACCTTGAGGCGGCCGGCGTACTCGGCGGCGATGGCGTCCACCGTCGGCGCCATCATTTTGCAAGGGCCGCACCATTCCGCCCAGAAGTCCACCAGCACGGGGACGTCGGACCGCAGCACCTCGTGATCGAAGCTCTCATCGGTCAGTTGAATCACGTTCGCGCCCACTTTCGATAATCTCCATTGCCAAGGATGCAAAAAGCCGGTCAGGGGATTCACCCCGCCAGTTTGCGGTACAGGGCGGCATAGGCGGCCGCAGAGGCCGTCCAGGAGTAATCCTTGCGCATGCCGGCCCGCATCATCGCTTGCCAGCGCGCCTGGTCGCGGTAGGCGGCCAGCGCTGCCTGCACCGCGCCGAGAAACGCCTCGGCGGAGTAGTGCCGGAATTTGAAACCGGTGCTCTCGTCAATGGTATCATCCAGGCCGCCGGTGGCGTGCACCACGGGTACGGTTCCGTAACGCAGGCTGTAGATCTGATTGAGGCCGCAGGGTTCGTACCGGCTGGGCATCAGGAAAATGTCGGCGCCGGCCTCGACTTTGTGGGCCAGCCGGTTATCGAAGGCGATGCGCACAGCCACTTTTTCGGGATAAGCCGCGGCCAGCTCGCGCAGGAACTGCTCGTAGCGCGGATGGCCCGTGCCCAACACTACCAGGAGGCAATCTTCGGCCAGCAGCGCAGGGGCAGCCTGCTCGATCAGATCGAACCCCTTTTGCGAATCCAGGCGGGAGACCATGCCGAGCAGGGGGGCCGCGGAGGACTCGGGCAGGCCGAACTCGCCCAGCAGGTCGCGCTTGGCGGCCGCCTTGCCGCTCAGGTCTTCGGCCGAATAACGGGCGGCGATGTAGGGGTCGGTCTCGGGATTCCACTCCTGGTAGTCGGCCCCGTTGAGGATGCCCACCAGGGCGTCGGCCCGCCGGCGGAGCAGTTCGTCCAGTCCGAAGCCCAGCTCGGGGGTCTGGATCTGGCGGGCGTAAGTCGGGCTGACCGTGGTGAGCAGATGGCTCGAGCGGATGCCGCCCTGAAGCAGGTTCACGCGCCCGTGGAATTCCAGTCCGCCCTCGGCCGCCAGCCCCTCGTCCAGGCCGATTTCGGGCAGAATGCTGCGCGGGTAGATGCCCTGGTAGCCCAGGTTGTGGATGGTGAGCACGGTCTTCAGGCCCAGAAACGTGGGGTCGTAGCGAAACAGGCTGCGCAGATACACGCAGGCGAGTGCGGCCTGCCAGTCGTGTGCATGCAGGATATGGGGCCGGAAGACGTGCCGGACGAGCGCCAGCGCCGCGCGGGCCAGCAGCGCGAAACGGACGTGGTTATCGGGATGGTCGGCGCCGCCGGTTCCGTAAATGCCGTCGCGGTCGAACAGCGGCGGGCAATCCACCAGGTAATAGGGAACCGGCTGCTCGCTCAGGTAGACTCTGGAGCTGTAGCAGGCGGGGCCGAACCACACGCGCAGGTCGTCGTAGACCAGGCGCGCTGCCTCCAGCGGCACGCCGCGATAGCGCGGCAGCACCACGGCCGCTTCTTCGCCCATTTCTCGCAAGGCCCGGGAGAGCGCGCCCACCACGTCGGCCAGCCCGCCCACCTTGGCCAGGGGCGCGGCTTCCGAAGCCACCATTAGGACCTTTGCCACCGCTGTTCCTGAACCATCTTAGCGGGTGCGAACTGAGCCCCGGCGGCGCGAGGTTTCCGACTGGCGTCCCCAGCGGGATTCGAACCCGCGTTGCCGCCTTGAAAGAGCGGTGTCCTAGGCCGTACTAGACGATGGGGACCGAAGACGAGGTCACTTCCACTTTATCGTTCCGCGCCCGCGCCCGTCAACCCGGGGTGCTTCCTTCACTGCCCGGCTCCGGCGCGAGTATCATGGTGGGCTGGCGCGCCGCCTATGCGAATCCTGGCCGTGGGCGAAATCCTTTGGGATGTTTTCGGCGACGGCGAGCGCCTGGGCGGGGCGGTCTTCAACCTGGCGGCTCATGCCCGGCGCCTGGGCCACGAGGTTTGCCTGGTCAGCGCGGTGGGCGAGGACGATCGCGGCCGCGCGGCCCTGGCGCGCATGGCGGAGTTGGACCTGACGGCGCGCTTCGTGCGGCGCGTAACTGCTGCGGCGACGGGCACGGTGTCGGTACGGTTGGACGAGGACGGGCAGCCGGATTTCACCATCCACCGCCCGGCCGCCTACGACTTCGCGGCGCTGGACGAGCAGGAGCTGGCGGAGCTGGCCGCCTGGGACCCGCAGTGGCTGTGCTTCGGAACCCTGCATCCGATGCATCCCCAGGCCCGCGCGCTGACCCGCCGCCTGCGGGAGGCGCTGCCCGCCGCGCGCCGGTTCTACGACGTCAACCTGCGCAAGCGGAACTACACCCGGGAGCTGGTGGAGGAGCTGCTGCGGGCGGCCGAGGTCGTCAAGCTGAACCAGGAGGAGGCGGTCCTCATCCAGCAGATGTTCGACCGTCCCTGCCGGGAGCCGGCCGAGTTCGCCGCCCGCCTGGCCGGGGAGTTCGGCTGGCAGGCGGCGGCCATCACGCGCGGGGCGCGAGGCTGCGGTCTTTGGGTGGCGGGCGAGTGGGTCGAGGATCCGGGTTATCCGGTGCGCGTGGTGGACGCCGTGGGGGCCGGGGACGCATTCGCGGCCGCTTTTCTGCACGGCCTGAGCGCGGGCTGGCCGCCCGGGGAAATCGCGGATTTCGCCAACCGCGTTGGGGCGCTGATCGCCGGCCGCCCGGGGGCTGTGCCGGACTGGACGGCCGAGGAGTGCCGCGCCCTGAGCCGTTGACCCTGAAGGAGCCAACATGCCTGTGACACGCCGAGCCTTCCTGCAAAGCGCCGGGGCGGCCCTGCCGCCCGAGTTCCAATCCGCTCCCCTGGAGTCCCTCCGGGTCGCCCGCCGCCACCGCATCGTGCGCGAGCTGCCCACGCCCAATTTCTTCCAGGGGATGCTGCTGGGTAACGGCGATCTGGGCCTGTGCGTCACCGTGCGTCCCGACGCGCTCGGGCTGCACCTGGGCAAGGAGGATTCCTGGGACATTCGGGTCAGCGAGGACCACTACCCGCACGTATTGCACTTCCGTGACTTGCTGGAGCTGTGGAGGCGCGCCGGCGAAGAGGCCAAACGGCAGGGGCGGCCGGACATGCTGCACCTGGAGACCTCGATTGATTTCTTCCGCGAGTACACGGCCAAGGTGCGTTCCTCTTACGCCAAACCCTGGCCGCGTCCCTGGCCGTGCGGCATCGTGTGGATCCACTGGGACCCGCGCATGATCCGGCTGGTGCGGCAGACGCTGGACATCGCCGACGGCACGCTGCTGGTCGAGCTCGAGCAGGAGGAGTGGCGCGGCGCCGCCCGCCGTCTCTCCCTGCTGTGTTTCGTCAACCAGCACACCGGGCACGTTTCGGTTACCACGCGCGGGCCGGCGCCGTTCCTGTCGCTGGCTTACTACCCTAACGTGGACCGCGAGGCCGGTCTGCCCGCGCCCGAACTGGGCGCCCGCGCCGGCGAGGGCTTCGCCGAATTCACTTGCTACCAGCGCTTCCCGGCCGCCGCCCCTACGGAGGCTCAACCCGAACCGCCGCCTTCGGAGCTGGACCGCAGCTTCGCGCTCTGCGGCCGGCTCGCGGGGGACTGGCGGGCCGAGCCCTCCGGCGCCGGTCCGCTGCGGGCTTTGCTGGTCCCCGTGCGGGCCCAGGCTTTCCGCCTGGACCTCACCGTCTTCACGCCCCGCGATACGCCCGACAACCGAGCCCACGCCGCCCGCGAAGCAGAGCGGCTGTCCCGGGTGCCGGTGGCCGAGTTGCGCCGGGCGTCGGCCGGTTGGTGGCGCGACTTCTGGTCGCGCTCGGCGGTCGAGTTCCGGGATCGCGAACTGGAGCGCATCTGGTATCACAACCAGTACTGGCTGGCCTGCTGCCTGCGGGAAGGGAAGGTGGCTCCGGGCCTGTTCGGCAACTGGACCAGCGGGCGGATCGGCACCGCCTGGCACGGCGACTACCACATGAACTACAACACCCAGCAGGTCTTCTGGGGGGTGTTTTCCTCCAACCATGTCGAGCAGCACCTGCCTTACGTCGAGCTGTGCGAAAACCTGCTGCCGCTGGCGGAAGCTTATGCGCGGGAGAAATTCTCGCTGCCGGGGGCTTTCTTTCCCCACTCGGCCTATCCGGTCCCCAGCCGCACCATCGCCTACCCGGTCCCGCCCTGGGGTTACGAGGTCTGCGAGACCCCGTGGACCGTGCAGAGCCTGTGGTGGCACTATCTCTACACCCTGGACGAGACTTTCCTGCGCCGCGCTTATCCCTTGCTGCGCGCCGCCGCCCGTTTCCTGGCCGCCTACTTGAGTCGGGGCGAGGACGGGCGCTACCACGTCATCCCCACGGTCTCCCCCGAAAACTGGGGTTTCACCGTGGACTTCCGGCTCAATCGCGACTGCATCATGGACCTGGCGCTCACGCGCTTCCTGCTGAAGGCGGCCGCCGAGGCGGCGCGCATCCTCGAGCAGGACGGGCCGGAGCGCACCCGCTGGCTGGAGATCGAGGCGCAGATGGCACCCTACCCTAAGGCCAAGGGGCCGTTCGGCGAGGTGTGGCTGGACGTGGCGGACGCGCCCGTCGAATACGTCTACAATGTGCCCGTCACGCTGGCGCCGGTTTTCCCAGGCGAGCAGGTGGGTCTGGACGTGGGCCGGGACCAGCTCGAGATCGCCCGCCGCACGGCGCGGGTCGTGCGCCTGGAGGGAGGCAACGATCTGGTGTTCCAGCCCCTGATCCGGGCCCGGCTGGGCATGCTGGATCTGGAATGGTTCAAGCGCGAGGTGCGCTACGCGATGCTGCCCAACGGGGTGGCGCAGGACCGCGTACGGCAAATCGGCGGGCGCTATCGCGACGGCACCGACTTCGACTTCATGATGCGCATGGGCATCTGGACGGAGAATCTCTCCCTGCCCGCGGTGCTCAACGAATGCATGCTCCAGAGCTACGCGGGCGTCATCCGACTGTTTCCCAACACGCGGGGCATGGGTCCGGCGCGCTTCCGGAACCTGCGGGCCGCGGGGGCCTTCCTGGTCAGCGCGGCCTGGGACGGCGCCGCGGTGCGGGAGGTCGAGATCCTGAGCGAGAAAGGCGCCCCGGCCCGGGTGGCCAATCCCTGGCCGGAGGCCCGGCCGCGCGTGGTGCGCGCCGCCGACGGCCGGGCGGTGGAGGCCCGCCTGGAGCGCGGCGTTCTGGTCTTCCCGACCGCCGCCGGGGAGCGCTATCGCCTGGAGCGGCAGGGGTAGTCGCGCGGCGCCGCGCAGCGCAGTTCGGCTCTACTTGCGTCGCGACAGCGCGAGCGCCGGTCGGATGTGGCGACTGGTTGGCGGCGCTTCGTGCTAAGCCTGACTGAGACGGGAAGGCGATACAGGCCCATGCCTGCCGCTGCCGAGAGGCCGGAAGGTCTGCCCGATTTTCGCAACCCGCCGCTGGTGGAGACGGTCCTTTCGCTTCAGTATGCACCCTGGGCGTTGACCGCCGCGCATATCGGTTTGCTGTGGCAAAGGTTTCGCGAACGATTCCCGCTGGTGGAGGAACACCCGCCCCTGCCGCCAGCGCTGGAAAAGTTCGGGCTTCCCTCCCCGACCCCGGTCGAAGTGATCATTGAGGGCAGACCGCCTACGCCAAGGGTCTGGTTCTTGAACCGCGACAAGACCGAGCTCGTTCAGGTGCAGCCTGACCGTTTCATTCACAACTGGCGCAAACTGGGACAGATCGAGCCGTACCCGCGGTACGAGCCGATCCGGGAGGGGTTCCGTGAAGAGGTGGCGGTCTTGCTGAATTTCCTACAACAGGAGGGACTGGGTTCCCCCGAGGTGACCCAGTGCGAGGTTACGTACGTCAACCACATCGAGCCGTCCGGGGTGTGGCAGCCGGCTTGGAGGAAAGCCGACCGGGCCCCCCTTCTAATCCTGAACTTGACCGCTCGAGGAGCGCCGCTAGGAGAAGGGATCGAAGGGGCGTTTGCCTTCTTCGACTTGGCGAGAAGGTGGATTGTGCATGCCTTCGCGGAGTTGACAACGGCGGAAATGCATCAAGTATGGGGTAGGACAGATGGCTGACGGCCTGACTTTGCCCGCTCTTGCCAGCGAGAGTGTGGAACCGGTCCTCCCGGGCCCTTACACTGAGTCAGCGGACGCGCTGGCGCGAGCTGGTGTCCTGACGCAATCGGAGGTCCCTGCGACGCGGCCGCGCGGGGTCCGGATCCCGGCTGCGGTTGACCCGAGTTCGATCTCGGGAGCGGCTTTCGCGGAAAGCGTGGACGCTCTCGTGAGTCTGCTGGATTTGCCCGCCGGCTGGAACTCTTACTCGGCCAAACCGATCGCGCGGCAGAATGCGGCCCGGGCGATACAGCTCCTGATCGAGTTTGTTCAGCCGGGCACCCCCTCCCCGGCGGTTATACCTACGGTGCGAGGAGGGATCCAACTGGAATGGCACACGAAGGGCACCAACCTCGAGATCTATATCGAATCCCCCGACAACGTGAGCTTCTTTGCCGAGCGGATCGGGCGCGACGAGATGTGCGAGGCACCTCTCGCGGGGCACGAGCACGAGCTGAAATCCTGGCTGGAGCGGATCTCCGGAAAGTGAGCTCTTGCCGTTGACCAGCCTGGAAGACTGCGCCAAGAATTTCCCCGACGACCCCAGTGTGGGGGACGAGGTGCGGCTGCTCCGCAGGATTCCTCCCTAGCACTTTCATTTCGATCAAAACCTTGGCGGTTGGCGCCCCTCGTCGGCGGCCTTCGAAGATGACGAGGACGGCGACCCGATGTCAGTGTACCGAGAAGACGTGATTCGGCGGCAGCGCGGCCGGCCCGATCGGGTGTTGAAGGGACACCCCGGTTATGCGCTCGCCGCCCTCACGGCGGGCCAAGTCCGCTCAAGGAATCAGACGGTGTTCCCCGCTCCGCTCCCGGAGGAAGAATCGCGCGCCAAGCTGTGCGGTCCCAAGCCGAAAGCGACCCGCCGTTGGTTCGCCCGGCAGGCAGAGTGGGTGGTGCCGCCGCCCGGGGGCCAGAGCCTCGGCCCGCCGGTAAGTCCTGTGCGGGTCGCCGGTTGAAGCCACAGCCGGTGGAGCGGCAGGGATGAAGCCCTACCAGCAGTGCCAGCGCAGCACTTCCGGACGGGCGGGGTTGTTGCCGTAGACCCGGGCGCGGAGCACCACCTCCAGGTTCTTCGCGCTCCAGTCCGGGGGGAGGCGCCGGAGGACTTCGGCTCGCAGGT
Source organism: Solibacteraceae bacterium (assembly GCA_037444625.1). Taxonomy (GTDB): domain Bacteria; phylum Acidobacteriota; class Terriglobia; order Bryobacterales; family Bryobacteraceae; genus DTHT01. The sequence goes on along the minus strand of JBBIMA010000022.1, from coordinate 11,212 downwards.
CGGGATCCGTCAGGAAGCCGGCCCCGGCCTCCGTGCCGAAATGCTTCAGTCCCGCCACCAGAATCAGGGGCCGGCCTGTGCTGCCCTGGAGCAGGCGGGCCAGCAGCACGTAGTCCTCTTCGGTGAGGCCGTCCTGGCGGTTGACCGGCAGGGCCCACAGCGTGCCGGGCGCCGAGCGATCCTCGATGGCGGGCCTGCGATCGGCGGTGCGGGCGAATCGGAAGCGCAGATCCTTGGTCAGCTCCAGCGTCCAGCGATTCGTGTAGGCACCGATCAGGATCGTGGGGTTCTCCTTGAGATCGGCGAATTCCAGGCGGCTGGCCAGGCGCAGCTTGAGGGGCCTGCCGTGCGAGGTGAAATAGGACGCCAACTGTACCGCGGCCACCAGATCTCCGTAGCCTACGTACTGATCCAGCACCGGGACCAGATCCGAGCCGTCCAACAGCTCGGGCGGGAGCTGCACGGGTTGCTGAAGCAGGCCCCGGGCCGCCGGGTTGCGCTCCTCGTTGAGGCGGCTGGCGCGGGCCGAGGGGTGATAGACGATGGGGTGGGCCAGCGCCAGCAGAACGGGCTCGCGGGCCGAAAGCATGGGCCTCCAAAAGTCGTCCGTGGGGTTAAGCAGCGCCCGGTAAGCCAGTAGGGCGGCCAGGCCCAGGGCCGCCGCGGCCGCCCCTGCGACGCCGATGCGGCGCAGGCGCGTTCGGGCCGCAGCCGGCGGATGCTCGTGCAGCAGGACCCTTTGAAACTCCGGCGTGTAAGAGCCCGGGGGCAGATCAATGTGGAGGGTGTCGCCGGCCGATTCCGCCGAGGCATAGTATTGGGCCAGCCTGCGGCGCACTTCGCGCGCTCCCACGCGCACGATGGTATCCTCGGCCAGATCCACGTCCTGGGGGCGGCCGAAGACCTCGACCGCCAGCGTCCGCTCCTTGAGGGTGTCGGCCCGGCCCTCCAAGGCGGCCTGCACAACGTAGCTTAGGAAAGCCTGGCTGCGTTTGCTGCCTCGGAAGGCCGCGCTCTGCAAGATCCGCCGCAGATGGTCCGCGACGAGCTCGGGCGGCGGCGCGGGGTGGTCGGCAGCCGCACGGCGGGCGGCTTCGACATGCGAATTCAAGAGATTACCCGTGCCCACAACCCCCTGCCAATCCTCCCCGTAGTATACACCGGGTCGGCGGGGAGCGGTTTTGGGGACGGGTTACACCGTGTATCACGGTGTACCCCTTGCTCCTCGGCGACGGCTCTGCTAACTTGAGGGACGCTTCAGCGCCGGAGAGCTCGGTTGGGTGCCCGGCGGGGGTCCGGGCAGCGGCTTCGGCTCTGTGGTGACTCGGAAAGGGAGAGGTTAAGCTCGATGAAGATGTCAAGGATCGGTGCCATGATCGTTGCCGCCGGGCTGGCGCCGCTGCCGGCCTGGACCCAGACCTACACGGCAGCCGTCCGCGGGGTGGTGACGGACCCCACGGGGGCCTCGGTGCCGCGAGCCGCCGTGAACGTCGTGGAGGCCGACCGCAATGTGGCGCACAAGACGGTGACCGACGAAGCCGGACGGTACGTGGTCACCGCGCTGCCTCCCGGCAACTACACCTTGACCGTGGAGGCCAAGGGCTTCAAGAAGTACGTTCGGGGCCCCTTCCCGCTGACCGTGCAACAGCAGGCCACGCTGGACGTTCAACTGGAGGTGGGCGAGGTCACCGCCACCGTCGAGGTGCAAGCCGAGGCGCCGCTGCTCAATACGACCATCGCCAACCTCGGCCAGGTGATCGAGAACAAGTACATCATCTCCCTGCCCAACATCGGGCGCACCCCGATGGCTCTGACGTACCTGACGCCCGGGGTGGTCGGCTCGGGCGGCCGGCGCGGCGACACCAACACCAATTTCGTCGCCAACGGCGCGCGCAACTCGACTTCGGACGTCCTGCTGGACGGCGTGACCGTGGTGACGGTCGAGCAGAACTCGGGCATCACCGACCTCAAGTTCGCCCCTTCGGTGGACGCGGTGCAGGAGTTCAAGATGCAGACCAACTTCTTCTCGGCCGAATACGGGCAAACCGGGGGCGCGGTGGTGAATATGGTGACCCGCTCCGGCACCAATCAGTTCCATGGGACCGGCTACTACTTCCTGCGCCATTCCGACCTGAACGCCAACAACTGGTTCTCCAACCGCGCCGGCCGGGCCCGCCCCTACTACCGGCGGGACCAGCTCGGAGGCGTCGCGGGCGGCCCGATCGTCCGCAACAAAACCTTCTTCTTCGCCACCTACGAATACACCCGCTCGAAGAGCCCGCTGAGCTACACGGCCACCTTCCCCACCTTGCTCCAGAGGGAAGGCAATTTCTCGGAGACCCGCAACACCTCCGGCCAGGTCATGACGATCTTCAACCCCTTTGACACCTTCACCAATGCGCAGGGCAATATCGAGCGCCGGCCTTTCCCGGGCAACATCATCCCCAAAGCCATGCTGGACCCGGTGGCGCTGAAGGCCCTGGCTTACTTTCCCAAGCCCAATCAGCCGGGCGCCCCGTTCACCGAGACCAATAACTGGTTCGAGGAGGGCATCAACCAGGGCAAGAGCCAGCAGACCAACCTCAAGGGCGACCATAACTTCAGCGCAAACAGCCGCCTGACCGGGCGCTACAGCTACGGCCGCGGTCGGGGCAACCCGCCCAACCTGTTCAAGGATTTGGCGCCCGCCTACACCTTCAACGACGGCCCCAGCCTGAGCACTTCCACTTCGATCGTGGCGGATTTCACGAAGATCCAAAGCCCCACCTCCCTCTGGAGCGTGCGCTACGGTTTGACTTACTCGACTTACTGGCGCAACCCGATGGAATCCTTCGATCTGACGACGCTCGGCTTTCCGAAGTATATGAAGGATAACGCCACCTTCTTTGTCTTTCCGACCATCGCGCCCGATGGTTACACCGACATCGGCACGCAAGGCTGGCTCATCATGGATCGCCAGGAAGGCGTTCATCACTTCTCCGGCTTTTACAGCAAGACCCTCCAAGGGCACAGCCTGAAAGCGGGGGCCGAGACCCGGCGCAACTTCCTGGATTACGCCCAGCCCGGTTATCCCTCCGGGCGGGTGGCCTTCGGCCGCGGCGTGACCTGCCGGGACCGCTTTTCCTGCCCGGGCAACGAGGGCAACGGCCTGGCCACCATGCTCCTCGGGTGGGGCACCGGGGGCGACTTCCACATTGACCCGAAGGTCTTCACCCGTTCCGCTTACTGGGGCTTCTATCTCCAGGACGATTGGAAGGTAACAGCCAAGCTGACCCTGAACCTGGGCCTGCGGTACGAATTCGACGTGCCGCGCTGGGAGAAGTACGACCGCCAGAGCTACTGGGATCTGGACGCCCAATCTCCGGTCAAAGTCTCCGGTTTCGATACCCGCGGGGTCTTGCGCTTCGTGGACAGCAAGCGGCGCTCTCCTTTCGACTCGGACCTGAATAACTGGTCGCCCCGCGTGGGCTTCGCTTATGCGGCGACCCCCAAACTGGCCGTTCGCGCGGCCTACGGCCTGCTTTACCAGTTGAGCCGCGCCACCGTTTACGGCCACACCGGCGCGGGCTTCAACGTCAACTCCACTCCCACCTTCTCGCTGGACTCGAACGCTACGCTCTGGGCTCGGCTCAACAACCCGTATCCCAACGGCATGCTGCTGCCGCCCGGCCGCTCCCAGGGCGAGTGGACCTTCATCGGCCTGGGCGTGGGCACCATCCTGCCCGGTAACAACCGCAATCCGGAGTATCACTCCTGGAACCTTTCCGTGCAGCATGAGCTGCCGTTCGAGTCCGTGCTCGAGATCAATTACACAGGCAGCCGCGGCACGCACTTGTTCCTGCCCTTTACTTCCTTGACCCCCTTGCACCCGCAGTACTGGTCGCTGGGGCGGACGACCTTGACCAGCGCCGTCCCCAACCCGTTCTACGGCCAGATCACCGATCCCAAGGCCACCAACCTGAACCGCACGACCGTGCAGTTGTACCGCCTGCTGCGGCCCATGCCCCAGTTCGACGGCGCCAGCGTGGGCACGGCCGAGCCGCCGCGAGCCGATTCCCGCTATCACGCCCTTCAGATGAAGTGGGAGAAACGCTACTCGAAAGGCCTCACCATCCTGGCTCACTACACCTGGTCGAAGATGATGGACAACTCCTCCCACGGCTCGGGTAACTACTCCTGGCTGGGGGGATCCACGAGCCTGCAATACATTTGGAACCTGGCCCTGGAGCGTTCCCTGTCGGCTCACGATGCGGCGCACGTGGGCGTGCTGACCGGCGCCTGGGAAGTCCCGGTGGGCAAGGGCCGCAAGTGGGGCTCCGGATGGAGCCGGCCCCTGGATTGGGCCCTGGGAGGCTGGGAACTCAGCGGCATGGCCCTGTTCCGCAGCGGCATGCCCTTGCAGGTCACCCAAAGCGGAGGCTCGATCTGGGACGGCACCCAGCGTCCCAACCTGGTCGGCGACCCGAGCACTTCCGGCTCGGTCACCAGCCGCCTGAACCGCTGGTTCAACGAGGCCGCTTTCTCCAAGCCCCCGCTGGACGTGCCCGGCACCGCGCCCCGCACCTTGAACTACCGCGGGCCGGCCATCAAGACCCTGGACGCCGCACTGCTCAAGAACTTCCGCGTCAAGGAGGGCCAGCGTTTCGAGTTCCGCATCGAGGCCCAGAACGCCACCAACACGCCGATCTTCGGTGACCCGGCCACCAGTTTCGGCGCGACCAACTTCGGGCAGATCACGGGCACGAAGATCGGGCCGCGTAACGTGCAGCTCGGGATGAAGTATTACTTCTAAGTTCCGGCGGGGAGCTTCGCGCGGGATCGGGCCGGGCGGCCGCTCAGCGCGGCCCGATCCCGGTGAGCGCCTCGCCGGAGACCCCGCCAGGGCGATCTCCCCGATGCGCAGCCTGGAATCAGGGCCCCTCCGCCCGCCTTGAAGGCAGGCGCCCGGCCGGTCTATGATGGGCGGCATGAACCGCCGGTATTTCCTGATGAGTTCCGCTCCCGTGGCCGCCCGCCTGAGAGCCTCCTCGCTGCCCAGCCCCAACGATACGGTGCGCGTGGCCTGCGTCGGCATCCGCGGCCAGGGCCGCGCCCATATCCGCAGTTACGCCGCCATGCCCGAGGTCGAGATCGCCGCCCTGTGCGACGTGGACGAAAGCGTGCTCCAGGCCCGACTGAGCGAGGTCGAGAAGATGGGCAAGAAGCGCCCGGCCGCCTTCGTGGACTACCGCAAGCTGCTGGAGGACAAGTCCATTGACGCGGTCTCGCTGGCCACTCCTAACTTCCATCACGCGCTTCAAACCATCTGGGCCTGCCAGGCGGGCAAGGATGTCTACGTCGAGAAGCCTTGCACGCATAACATCTTCGAGGCTCGGCAGATCGTGGCCGCCGCCCGGCGTTACGACCGCATCGTCCAGCACGGCACCAACAGCCGTTCCAGCGCAGGCGCCCAGGAGGGCGTCCGGCGGTTGCGCGAGGGACTGATCGGCGAGGTGTACATGGCGCGCGGGCTGTGTTTCAAGTGGCGCGACAGCATCGGCCGCGCTCCCGTCGAGCCGGTTCCTCCCGGCGTGCATTACGACCTGTGGTTGGGACCGGCGGCCCTGCGCCCCTTCACCCGCAATCGCTTCCATTACAACTGGCATTGGTTCTGGGAGTACGGCAACGGCGACATCGGCAACCAGGGCATCCACCAGATGGATCTGGCCCGCTGGGGGCTGGGCGTCAAGTACCCGGTCAAGGTCAGCTCGCTGGGCGGCCACTTCCTGTTCGACGACGATCAGGAAACCCCCAACACCCAAGTGGCTACCTTCGAATTCGACCAGGAGGGCAAACGCAAGCTCCTGGTGTTCGAAGTGCGCCACTGGATCAGCAATCCGGAAGCCGGCATCGGCAAGCCGGGGGAAAACTGCATCGGCAACATCTTTTACGGCTCGAAAGGTTACATGGTGATCCGGGGCGGCTACCGCACTTACCTGGGCAAGGCGCAGGAGCCCGGTCCCTCGGGCGAGGGCGGGGGCAACAACTGGGCCAATTTCATCCAGTGCGTGCGGAGCCGCAAGCGCGAGAACCTCAACGCGGAGATCGAAGAGGGCGCCATTTCGACCGTGCTGGTCCACCTGGCCAACATCTCTTACCGGCTGGGCCGGACCTTGCGCTTCGATCCGCAGAGCCTGCGATGCGTGGGGGACGAAGAGGCCAACCGCCTGTTCACGCGCGACTACCGCAAGCCCTTCGTCGTCCCGGAGAAGGTCTGAGCGGACCGCTTAGCGCTCCTCGTCGTCCAGGTCCAGCGAGAGCGGCGCGAAGGCCGCCCGGCGCGTCCCCGGATAGGGGACGTGGAAGCCCCGCGCGTCGTGCCAGAGGATGCGGTTGAGCCGCTCGCTGGGGGCTGCGTCCGGGACGTCGAAGCGCATCTTCATCGAATCGAGCGCCGCCCGGCGGGCCGCGCCTCGCAAGGCGGCCAGGGGCGGATTGACCTCGAACAGCGACTGCTTGGGCGTCACCGCCTGGTAGGGCGTGTAGTCCGGCCGGTCGGTGAAGCTGGCGTGCATGGGCGTGGCGATCAGGTCGAACAAAGACAGGGCCGGCAGGCCCAGGATCAGCTCGATCGTCTTGACCATGCTGGTCTGCGAGTAGAAGGTGGAGTCCACCCAGCCGCGCCGGACGTAGGGGCTGACGGCCAGGGCGACCGTGCGGTGCCCGTCCACGTGATCCACGCCGTTCTGGGCGTCGTCCTCCACCACGAAGACGGCCATGCGCCTCCAGAAGGGGCTTCGGGTGAGGGCCTCGACGATCTGGCCCAGGGCCAGGTCATTGTCGGCCACCATGGCCTTCGGGGTGGACCAGCCCGGCGCCGTGCCTCGCGTGTGATTGGAAGGGAGCTGCACGATCACCAGATTGGGCATGCGCCCTTCGCCCTCCCAGCGACGCAGGTCGGCCAGGAAGATGCGGGCGCGCACCACGTCCGGCACGGCGGTCGAATAGGAGGGATAGTTCGCCGCCAGGATGGCGTTCAGTGGAGCCAGGGGGGCGCGGGTGTTCCACTGGCGGCTGAAGTCCTCGCCCCGGCGCCAGCGCTCGAGCAGCTCGATCCGCTGCCGGCTGTCGGACTCCCCCAGCCGCCCGGCGTATTCGCCGTAAACGCGCACCGTACGGCCCGCCTTCAGGGCCGCATCCCAAAGAAAACCGCCGTGGGAATAGGCGATCGGATCGGTGCCGTCGAAGGGATAGCTGCGCCCGGCGTAGCCCGGCCACATGCAGTAGTCGGTCTCATTGGCCTGGGTGAGCCATTGGTGGCCGTCCCCGCTGTTGCCTCCCGTGGCGTAGAAGTTGTCCAGCAGAACGAACTGCTCGGCCAGCCGGTGCTGGTTGGGAGTGACGTCCCAGCCGAACATCACCAGAGAAGGATCGCCGTTGCCGCGCTCCAGATCGCCCAGCACCTGATCGTAGGTGCGGTTCTCCTTGATGATGTAGACCACGTGCTCGATCAGCGAAGGCTCGCCCGCGCGCATGGGCAGGGCGGCCGGCGGGCGCCGGGCGGCGGTGGCGCGTTCGCCGGTCGTGGGCGCGCCGATTTCCAGGTGATTGTTCTCGGCCACGGCGGTGCTGTAGCCGGCGAGCTGGGCGGCGTCGGGCAGCGGGATCACGGCCACCGAGCCGCGGTAGGCGTGCACGAAGCGTTTGCCGGGCTGGTCGCGCCAGCCGGAGCCGACGCCCAACAGGGTCCCCACCGCCAGCAAGTTCCCGTCCGGGCTGAGCGCCAGATGGTTGGGATACCAGGCGGTGGGAATCAGACCCTCGATCTTGCCGGTGGCCGTGGACAGCACAGCTACGGCGTTGATGCCGCCGCAGGCCACCCACAGGCGTGCGCCGTCGGGAGACACGGCCAGGGCCGTGGGCGCCACGCCGCGCACCGCCTGGCGGAAGGGCTGAATGGGGAAGACGCCGACGAGGCGCCGGGCGGCGGTGTCCACCACGGCCACCGAATCCTGATTGCCCTGGGCCACGTAGAGACGCTGCCGCGGATAGTCCCAAGCCATGGCCGTGGGATGCAAACCCACCGAGACCGTGTCGGCGGCCCGCAGGGTACGCAGATCAATTCGAGTCAGCGTGCCGGTCGAGGCGATGCCCCGGGCGTCCACCACCACCCGGTCGGCGTTCGGCGCCAGGCCGGTGGGCGCGGTCAGATCCTGAGGGGAGGGCATGCGCCCGCCCCAATTGCTGACCCAGGCCGTAGCGCCTTCCGGATCGAGCACGACCCCGAAGGGCGCCACCCCCGTGCGCGCTTTCCCCAGCAGGCGCCCTCCGGGCAGCTCGATGAGGGCCAGTTCGTTCTGCGCGATCAGCGGGACCGCGGCCAGCTTGCCCGTCGCGGCCGGAGCGCCCGCGATGTAGCCGCCCAGCTCGCCCGCCAGAGTTACAAGCGAGCCGCCGCCGGCCGCCAGCAGGGCCGCCTGGGCGGGGCCGCCGGCCTTGCGGAGAGCGGCGGCCACCAAGGCCCGCCGGCCGGCTCGGTCGTAGAGGATTCCTTGCAGCCCGGCGCCGCCCTGGAAGGGGATGCGTTCGAGCACGCGGTTGGCGCGCCAATCCAGCCGGTAGATCTGGCCCGCGGTCAGCACCCAGAGTTCCTCCGCCGAGGCGCCGAAGGTCACCCCGTAGACGCGCCCCTGAAAAACCGTTTGCACTCCGGCCGGCGTGATGGCCTGCCGGGTAGTGATCACGCCCGGATCGGTGACCGCCCGCTGCGGCCGCTCGGGGGTCTGAGCCGCCAGCGCGGAGGCCAGTGCGGCTAGCCAGAACCGGCCCATGAGGTCACTTCCTGGCGGGAAGCCGCCGCATCATGATGTTGCGGTAGCGCACGACGGTGGTGGGGTCATGCTGCTGGAGCGCCAGATAGCCCTTGGCGTAGGTGTTCTTCTGGTCCACGTAGTCCACCGCCACCTTGTCGTTGATCTTGATGATGATGTGGTTGCCGTCGGCGATGATGTGCTGCGTCCACCAGGTCTCGTCCGGGACCAGTTGCTCTTTGACGTCCGAGATGGCGTAGAGGCTGCCGGTGCGCCGCCAGTCGCGGCTGCTGTTGTTGACCTGGGCCTCGTAGCCCTTGGGCCAGCCGGGGCCGAACTGGGCCCGGAAATACATGCCGGAGTTGCCGCCCTTGTTGATCCAGACCTCGGCTTTGAACTCGCAGTTCTCGCACTCTTCTTCGAGGTAGAAGAGGTGGCTGCGCTGGCCGCGCCCGACGATGGCGCCGTCCTCCACGGTCCAGCTTTCCGGATTTTCGTTGGCCTTCCAGCCTTTGAGCGTCTTGCCGTCGAAGATCTGCTTCCAGGGACCGGGCTGCTGGGCTACAGCGGCCAGTCCCGCCGTCATCAGCACCAAGAGAAGCTTCGCCATGACACCTCCAGGGACCCACCCATTGTACTGGTTCGGGAGGGAGGCGGGGTCTGCTGTCGCCCCTCCTCCCCTGTCCCGCCTTGCCTTCTTTATCATGGTTGCCGTGGCCGCAGCGAGCGATCTGGCGTCGGTGGCGGCGCGCTCCCGAGCCGCTTACGTGGCCCGGGTGGCGGGCGAGGGCGCCCTGCCCTGGTGGACGGCGGTCGTGCTGACGGCCGGCTCGCAGCGCCAGGCCGAGCGCTACCAGGAGGAGATCGAGCGCCGGCGGCGGGAGGGCAAGATTCCCTCCGGCGTCGTGTACTTGGCGGCGCCCGACCCGGACGGCGAGCGCATCGGCAGCGGCGGCGCCACCCTCAACGCCCTGCGCGTGCTGGCTGAGCAGTTCCCGGCCGCCGGCGGCCCGGCGTGGTGGAGCGACCAACGCGTGCTGGTGTTGCACTCGGGCGGGGACGCACGCCGGTTGCCCCAGTACTCGCCGCTCGGCAAGCTCTTCAGCGCGCTGCCCGTAAAGACTCCCTGGGGTGAGGTCAGCGCCCTGTTCGACGAGCTGCTGGCCCTCTCGACGGCCTGGGCCGAACGCCTGCCTGCCGGTCTGGTGGTCGGCTCGGGCGACGTCGTGCTCACCTTCGAGGCTGCGCAGCTCGATTGGACCCGGCCCGGCGTTTGCGGCGTGGCTATGCGCCAGCCGATCCGGATCGGCAGCCGGCACGGCGTGTACGTGCTGGACGAACGGGGCCGCGTCTATGCCTTTCTCCAGAAACCTTCGCTCGCCGAGGCGCGCGCCGCGGGCGGTCTGATGCCGGGGGAGAGCGTGGCGGTGGACACCGGGCTGCTGCGTTTCGATCCCGCCCTGGCGGCCCGCCTGACGCAGGCCGCCCTGGCCGCCGAAACGGGCCTGGGGCCGGGCGCCCGCCGGCGGCCTTGTTTCGATCTTTACGAGCACGTGATGCTGATGCTCACCGGGCAGTGGTCGCCCGGCCGGGAGGCTCACCCGGCCTTGCATCGCACCGCGGCTGCGCTGAAGGGCGCGCCCTTGTGGTGCGACTTGGTGGAAGGCGACTTCACCCATTTGGGGGCCACGCCGCTTTACCGGCGGCTGCTGACCGAAGAGACCCCGTTCCTGAAGCTCTACGACGCCCGGGAGCGCGTCGGCGCCGCCGCACCGCCCGGCTTGCGCTCGGCGGGCACGATCATTGACAGCCTGCTTTCGCAAGGCGAATTGAAGCCCGGCGCCGTGGCCCTCGAGTGCGAACTGGAAGGGCCGGTGCGCGCCGGGCGGGGCGCCATTCTGCACGGGTTGAGCGGATTGCTCGGTCCGATCGAGGTTCCCGAGGACACCGTACTGCACCAGATGCCGGTCCTGCTGCCGGACGGCCGGCGCGGCACGGTGATCCGCGTCTACGGCGTCGAGGACGATCCCAAGCGCCCGCTGGCCGCCACGCCCCCGGCCACCTGGCTGAACCAACCGATGGCCGAGGTGCTGGCCGGGCTGGGCCTGGATGCGGAGGACGTCTGGCCGGGCATCCCGGCGGCGGAGCGCAGCCTGTGGAACGCCCGGCTGTTTCCGTTCGGCGCCCTCGAGATCGCCTGGCGGTGTGCCCGCTGGATGCTGGGCTTCCCCGAGGATTACGACGCGGCACGCTGGCGCGCCGCCGAGCGGTTGTCCCTGGCCGCCAGCGCTCAGTGGGCCGACACGCGGGAGCTGGCCGACGCCCGCGCCCGGCGCATGCAGGCCAACTGGCGCGCCACCGCGGTCTCGCTGGCCCAGTCCGGCGCCGACGTGCGGCCCTTGCTGGCAAACCCGCCGGGCACC
>JBBIMA010000021.1:54548-65932 GCA_037444625.1 Solibacteraceae bacterium | reverse complement strand
CTTTTAAGCAGAGGGCCGCGGGTTCGAGTCCCGCCCGGCTCACCATTTATCCTCAGTGGGTCAGCAAGGTCGGCCCGAGCTTCCCTGGTATTGTGACCTGCGCGGATGGCGGGGGAATGCCGCGCCGGAGGGCAGCCTGGACCGGCCGGCGGGGCAAATCGAGGTCTGGATTTCAGGTATCATCTTCCGTGGCCGGCGAGCGTGGGAGCTGAAGCCGCCTCCCGGCCCGCGGAGGTGAGCTCATGAGAGGAGGACGTCGTTTCCGGGCTGTTTGCCTGGCGCTGTTGGGCGGCCTGGCGGCCTTGGCCCAAGTTCAGTTGGGCACGGGCGCCATTAGCGGAGTGGTAACCGACCCCAGCGGTCAGGTCATTCCCGACGCCGTGGTCACCATCGTCAACGCCGACACCGGGCTGACGCGCACGGTGAACACCACCGGCGCAGGCGTCTTCACCGCGCCGGTGCTGCCGCCCGGGACGTACACGGTGAAGGTGGAGAAGAGCGGCTTCGCCACGCTGGAGCAGAAGGAAGTGGTGGTGAGCGTGGGCGGCACGGCCACGCTGCAACTGGCGATGAAGCTCAGCACCGTGGCGTCGGTGGTGGAGGTGACCGCCGAAGCGGGGCTGATCGACACGTCGCGCACGGACGAGTCCAGCCTGGTGACGCGCGAGCAGGTCAGTGAGCTGCCGATGAATGGGCGGCGGTACGACCAGTTCGCGTTACTGACGCCGGGTGTGACGCGCGACGGCAGCTACGGCAACATCACCTACTACGGCATTTCAGGCGCCTTCAACAATTTCACGGTGGAAGGTAACGACGATAACAGCATGTTCTGGGCGACGACGCGGGGCTATACGCGCCTGACGCAGACTACCAGCGCGAACGCCGTGCAGGAGTTCCAGGTAGCCCGATCGAACTTCCTGCCCGAATTCGGGCGCGCGGCGGGGGGAAGCATCAACGCGGTGCTGCGGTCGGGGAGCAACCGGTTCCACGCGGACGCCTTCGAGTTCCTGAAGAACTCGGCGCTGAGCGCGCGGGACACCTTCGCCAGCTTCAAGCCGCACGAGTCGCGCCACCAGTTCGGGGGCTCCTTCAGCGGGCCGGTCAAGCGGGACAGGCTGTTCTTCTTCCTCAACTACGACCAGCAGCTCCGCGATTTCCCGCTGCTCATTCAAGACACTAACAACGCGTTGACGGCCAACCGGCCGGCGCTGCCGAACAACCCGACGGCCGCGCAACGGGAGCAGTACGAGGCGGACCTGAAGGCGTGGGAGACGGGAATCGCCTACATCAAGAAGCAGTTTCCCGGGGGCGCGCCGGGGAACACGGTGCCGCGGAATTTCAACGAATGGTTGGGGACCGCGAAGGTGGATTGGCTGCTAAGTCAGAAGAATACGGCCAGTTTCACGTACAATTATCTGCGCCACGACGCGCTGAACGGCATTCAGACCGCGCAGGTGCTCGGCTCGATGGGGAACAACGGAAGCGACCTGGTGATCACTCACCAGGTCAACGCGCGGCTGGTATCGGTCCTCAGGCCCACCCTGGTGAACGAACTCCGCTTCCAGTGGGCGAGGGACTTCGACCGGCAGTTGCCGGACGGCCGGGCGCCGTACGTCAGTGCCAACGGATTCGGTTGGGGCACCCCGACCTATCTGCCGCGCTGGGCCTATCCGGACGAGCGCAAGCTTCAGTTCGTGGACAACTTCTCGGTGATCCGGGGCGCGCATGCGTTCAAGTTCGGCTTCGAGACCGTCAAGTCGCACGAGTTCCTCAACGGCCAATCAAGCGTGCCGGGCGGGTTTTATGGAAGCTACATTTACAGCCGGGCCACTGATCTGGGCTACGATCTGCTGAAGAACGGGCTGGGTTGCGGCACGGCGGCGGCGCCCGTGCCGTGCTACACGAGCTTCGCCCAGGCGTTCGGCGTGCCGACTTTCTCTTACGGGGTGTTCGACTACGCTGCGTTTGCGCAGGACTCGTGGAAGCTGCGGCGAAACATCACGGCGAATTACGGGGTGCGGTGGGACTACCAGAAATGGCCGGAGCCGCAGTTCCCCAACCCGGCCATTCCGCAGTCGCTCAAGATCAACGCCGACACGGGCAACGTGGGCCCGCGCGCGGGGATCGCCTGGGATCTGTCGGGCAACGGCAAGACAGTGGTGCGAGGCGGTTACGGCATGATCTTCGCCCGCTCGGGGAACTCCATGATCGAGAATGTCATCCGCTACACGGGGCTCAGCGATCCGAGCAAGAACACGGTGTCGCTGAGCTTCACGCCGACTACCCTGGGTGCGCCCAGGTTTCCCAGCACTTTCTCGAGCATGCCCACCTCGGGCATCGGCGCCACGCCGGCGAGCTATCGCCTGGCATCGGACTTCCGGCGCCCGCGGGTCCAGCAGATCAACATCGGCTTCCAACGGCAACTGCCGCTGGGGATGGTCGCCTCGGTGAGTTACGTGCGCACTTACGGAGACCGCTTACAGATCAATTTCGACACCAACATGATTCCGCCGAACTTCACATTGACGTGGCGCCTGCCGGACGGCCGGACGTTCCAGACGCCCTACTCGGCGGGGATGACGCGGACCGCGGCGGGAGTCAACCTGCCGAACAACAACGGGGTGCGCCCGAACCCGAACTACGGGGCCATTCGGGAGATCAGCTCGCTGGGCAAGAACTGGTACCAGGGCCTGCTGGTGGAACTGAAGCGGCGGTTCCATCACGGCTTCGCGCTGAACGCGGCTTACACGCTGGCCAAAGCGGAGAACCTGTCGGGGACCGGAAGCGGGTACGGCGGGGGAGCGGAAAACGGTTACAGCGGGAGCAATGTCCTGGATCAATACAACCTGGACGCGAATCGCGCGCCGGCCGGGACCGACCAGCGTCACCGGCTGGTGGTGAACGAGGTGTGGGAGCCGGCCTGGAAGAGCGAGAATGCGGTGCTGAACAAGCTGGTGCGGGGGTATCGGTTCAGCAGCATCGTGGCGATCGAATCGGGGCGTCCCTATTCGCCGGGCATATCGCTGGGGACGATCCGGTTCCAGACGCCGGACGGGGCGCAGTGGCAGGGGTTGGGCGGGGGGCTGTACGGCCAAGGCGGGTTGAGCGTGGCGCCGGGCTACAAGCGCAATTGCTTTTACGCCACGTGGAGATATACGATTGACGTGCGCGCGGCGCGCCGGTTCCAGGTGAGCGAACGCTTCTCATTCGAGCTGCTGGGCGAAGCGTTCAACCTGATCAACCATCCGAACTACTATGGAGTGAACAGCACCCTGTTCACCGCGCCTTCGACGCCGGCGACCATGCCGGTCTCCACACCGATCGTCCTGACCCAGCGGAGCGATTTCGGCAAGCCCTACACGACCAGCATGTTCCCCGACGGCACCAGCGCGCGACGGTTCCAGCTCGCGGCGCGCCTGCGCTTTTGAAGTCGGCCGGGCTCCCCTGGGGCTAGCGAGGGCTGAACCGCAGGATGCGCGTGGAGAACTTGAATTCGCCCACCCAGAGGTTGCGGCCGTCGTAAGCCAGTGAACCGGGCATGAAGAGCTTGTTGCGGCCCAGTCCGGGGCGGGTGTCGTCGGCATCGGCCGCGCCCAGCAAGGCGTCGGCCGGCTTGCCTTCGATCGCATCTTGAAGGCGGTTCCACACCTGCACGCGGTTGTTGCCGCGATCGGCCACGAACAACCGGCCATTGGCGGCCAGCGCGTGGCCAGGAAGGTTGAACAGTCCGCGCCCGCCGATGGGGAAGGGCTGATTGTCGCGGCCCAGGCTGTCCACCCGCCACAGCAGCACCTCATGACCCTCGAACGGGGCGGCGGCCAGATAGTCCCCGTCGCTGGAGATGCGGCCTGGTCCCTTCATCTCGAGGGCGAGCTTCGGCCGGCTCTCCGGCCCGGGAACGCCCTCCCACACGTAGATGCGGTCGGCCTGCCGGTCAGCCAGATAGAAGTGCCTTGCATCCATGGCCACGCCGGTAAGCTCCCTCAGCTCCACATCCCCGATGCGGCCTGTGAGTATCAGGTCAGGCGGCTCCCCGTTCAGTGGCAGCGTGTGCCAGAGATAGACCGTGCGGCGGCCCGCCAGTGCGAGCCTGGCGCCGTGCACGGCGTTGTCCCAGGGTCCTTCCGGCAAATGGATAACGACATCGGGCGGGAGGCCGCTCTCGACGGGCAAGGTGCGCCAGACGAAGAGCTTGCGGTCGAAGTCCGAGGAGGCAAACAGGCTCTTGCCGTCGGTCGCCACCGCGGGATTGTGGATGAAGAAATTCTCGGCCCAGGTGTCCTGCTCGGGATGGTCGCCGCCGAGAGCGAAATCGGGCGGCTGATTCTCACGCTCCGGTAGTGAGTTCCACACCAGCACGTTGTTGCCGTTGTAGTTCGACACATACAGCCGCCCTTGCGCGACGACCGCGTCGGGGCCGTCGCCGTTGCGGTAGGTGCGCGGCCGCAGCAGGAGATCCGGGAGCGTCTGCGCGTCGAGCGGCTTGCGGTTCCATATCGAGACGGATTGAGTGCCGGCCAGCACGAGCTTGCCGTCGCCGGTAAACGAGCCTTTGAGCAACTGGGGCCAGGTGAAAGCGGGGGGCTGGTCGGGGCGGGAGGGAAAGTCGAGCCACACCATGGTGCCCGGCCGGCTCGCTTCTCCGTTGTTGTGGTCGCTGAGGGCGAAGAAGCTCTCCCCGTCGCTGGTTATGTTGCGCGGCGTGCCCGCTGCGCGGGGACGCAGCACCAGGTCGGGCGGCTGATCATCGCGCGAGGGGATCGAGTTCCAGATGAGCACGGCCGCGCCATGCGTGGCCACTGCGGCGAACCGCCGACCATCGGTCCACACTCCCCAGGGCCAACCGAAGCGCATTGCGCCCGGATCGGGCGAGGGCGGGGACAGCCGGGTCAGATCCAGCACGATGTCGGCCGGCTGGCCGGTGACGAACGTCCCTGGAGCAGGCCGGGGCGTAACAGCAACGGACTTGAAATACATCTTGTAGCCGCCGCGCCAGGGGATCAGGAACGGATCAGTGATCTGCTCACCGGGGTCGGCTCTGAGCCGTTCGCCCGGCTCGGCCGTCCAGTGGATGCCGTCTGCGGAGAGAAAACTGCGAATTGCGTTACCGGCCGGCGTGCGCTGGTCGAAGGCGTAGAGGCGCAGGCGGCCGTCGGGAAGAGTCACTGGAGCGGTGGTGCCCCAGCCCGGAAGCGACAACACTCCCTCATATGTAAACCGCAGACCGTCGGCGGACCGGGCGATGATAGTGGCGTCGCGTGCGAACACATACATCAGCCACTGATCCGCGAGGCGGAAAACGTCCGGGTCCACCAGATCGGGATGCTCGAAAACGGGGCCGGTTTCGCGGAAGCGGATTCCATCGTCGGAGAGGGCCAGGTGAATGGCGTGCGGATTGGGTCCTCCCGCGGGGTCGCCCGGGTGGTTGGAGGCCAGGTAGTAGAGCCGGAAGCGGCCGGCCTCATCTTTCACGATGGAGGGGTCCACCGCCTTCAGAGTGCTTAGGCCTTCGATCCGAAACGCCGGCTCCGGTTGGAATCTCAGGCCATCGGTCGAGACCGCACAGGCCACGGTCTCCGGCCGGCCGGGCTGCTCGGGGGGTTGTACAAAGTAGAGCAGCACGCGCCGGTCGCCGTCGTTGATGGCGCACGGCACCGAGGCGCGCGCCAGGCGTATGCCCTCGTCACGAGTCCAAGTCAGCCCGTCGGGGCTGGAAGCGCTCATCACCTGATGGGTTTCGATGCCGGCCGGCTGCGCCGGCTGGGCAGGAGCGGGGCCGGCCGGCGCGATGAAAGACTTGATGGCCATCAGCCAAGTGCCGTCCGGGAGTTGCACGGGCGCCGGGTCGGCCACACCGAGCGAGGCGGGCCCTGTCGGAGGCGCTGCGACACGGTCGCCGTCCTCCGGCCGCCAGGTTCGGCCGTCGGCCGTGAAAGCGGAGCGGATGCGCATGCGTGCGCCCGTGCGCGGGTCGGCGTTCACATGGAAGAACGTGCGCCAGCCGCCCGGGACCTTCACCGTATCGGACACCGAGCCGCCCAGTTCCAGCACCGTACCGTCGGTGGTGAAGCTCAACCCGTCCTTCGAGGTGCACCGCAGCAGCTTCGGCCCGAGCGAGACCAGCATCACCCACTCCTCGGGCGTCTCGAATACATCGGGGTCCGTGGCGTTGCGGTAACGCGCGTCGCGGAACACTTCGCCGAGCGGCCGCCAGCTCAGTCCGTCGCTGGAGGCATAGGCCGCCACGGCCCCGTCCCGCCCCGATTTGACGTAGGCCCGGTAAGTACCGTCCGCCAGGCGGACGACGTTCGGGTCTACGCCGGGCAGGTTCGTCGGGACGCGCCTCCAGGAGCCGCCGGGATCCTGCTGCATCGCGCCGATTCCTTCCCGCGCGCCGCCGGCGTCCACGAACAGCATCGTGGG
This sequence comes from Solibacteraceae bacterium, assembly GCA_037444625.1. Classification (GTDB taxonomy): domain Bacteria; phylum Acidobacteriota; class Terriglobia; order Bryobacterales; family Bryobacteraceae; genus DTHT01. Next base: position 59,509 of record JBBIMA010000021.1, on the reverse strand, counting down.
CCGTCCGTCGGGGTCGAGAAAGAGCTCCGGCACCGAGGCTCGCTCAGCGAGGATCTGCGGCCGGACAACCCAGCTCAGCCCGTCGTCCGAGACGGCCAGCAGCACGCGGTGATTCCACGGGCCATCCTGGGCGCTTGCCGTCAAGTAGACAAGAGCTATCGCGATCAGGGAGGCCGCTAAGGGCGCTTGCCCCACCGAGTGACCTTGGGCTACGTTTCTCGATTTCACTGTCGAAACTTCACACATCTGTCGCGCGCAGGGTCAGTGTCGGGAGCCTTCCGGGAAGGCTCGGCGCCAGCGCTGGAGGCAGTCGGTCCTGGCGCCCGGGAACAGATAGATGCGGCCTCTCACCGTCTTCTTCTCTGCACGCTTCAGCGGGCCGACCCGGATGCAGGCATGCATACAGGCCCAGGGGTTGTGGCCCTGCACGGAGAGATAGTCCTCCCAGCCGATGCCCGTGACCCATTTCCGGTCTGCGGACTCGCGGATCAGGATCCCTGTGGCCGCGTTCACCTCCGAGGTAGGCCACTTGTGGGAGAAGGCGAACGTGCCATTGGGTGAGAGGCGGTCCAGGAGCGGCCTCAGCCGCTGGTTGAAATGTATGGCGCGGTTGGCCAACGTCTCCAGGCCGTTCGCGGAGACGAAGAAGGTCTTATCCCGCTCCTCATCGGCGAAGATTGCGTTCAGCGGGGCCCGCTTAGTAGGATCGGCGCCGGGCTGCTGACCCGGGTTCCAGCAGGGAATGATGCCCGCCAGTTCGGGCCAGTCGTAGGTGGTTAGGTTGGTGACTTCCAGGCGCAGCTCGGCGCCGTCCGCCACCGCCGTCATCTCCAGCCGCAGCCCCGGCCCGCTGACCACGGCGCGGCGGCCGTCGGCCGCCACCCGGCGCTCCAGTCGCCAGTTCCCCGGCGTGTGCTCCCCCGGCGACATGGCCTCGAACATGTTCCACTCGTAGAACCACAGGAACATGGCGTGGTCCGGGAGGCCGCGCGGCTCGACGGCTATGCCACGCTCCCATTCGAGGAGGCGCAGCTCGGGCGGAGCTGCCCCGAGCACGGGTAAGGCGGCGAGCAGCAGGACGGTACAGCGCACGGCGGTTCCTCCTGCCATAATTATGGCCCGTCCGTGAGAATAACACCGGATGCCCGTCTGAAACCCGATCCGGGCCAAACAACCCCCGGGCGCGGGCCGTGGCGAGTTGAAGAGCGGACGGCACAGGGTGAAGTGAATCGGCGCCCGACGAGGGTTGACTATTCCGCGATGAGCCTGACCGGGCCGAACAAGCCCGACCGTCTGAGCTCGACCTTAGCCCAGGGTCGCGCAGGTTCTCCCGATACGGTGATGTTGGTGCGCGTGTACGGTCCGCCGTCGCCGCGAGCGTCGCAGGCCAACCGGTTCATCCAGTTGTTGGCGACGCGCACGACAAGGCGATTGCGTCCCGCGCGCACCGCGTCGCGCGCCGGCAATCGGAACGGGGGCGCCCAGGCGACACCCAGCAAGCGGTCGTTCAACTCGACCTCGGAGGCTCCCCAGAGATTCCCCAGATCAAGCTGAGCCGACCCTGCGCGTCGCAGCCACGTTGCCGGCACTTCGAACTCCGCCTGGTAAGTCGCCGTACCGGAAAAGCACCGTACGCCCGCGTCCGGGTGCTCGGTCCAGGAAATCAGACGGTCGAGTCTCACCTTTTCGGGAGCACCCCAACCCGGCGGAAACGTCAGCATCCAGGGGCCCGCAATCTCGATGGCGTCGGGGACCTGCCGTGCAGGTGAAGGTCGGCGCTCGCGGACCGCGGCTTTGCGGCGGAACACCACCAGGGACGAACCCTCGGCCTCGAACCGCAGCGGCACCTGGACACCTTCCGCCGTAACTTTGTAGCGGCGGGCTTCTTCGATCGCTCCCGACACCGCATCCCAGAGCTCAGGGACCTTTTGCGCGACGCGAAAGACCACCTCAACGGTCTGCGGCACCTTTCTGAGGTTACGCACCAGGTAAATGTCGGCTTGCGGCGTGCGCCGGTGGATGAAATCCAGGGCGGCGTCCGACGGAGAAACGATGCGAAGGTCCGGAGGCACACCAAGCTCCGCCAGGACCTCTCGTAACGTGCGGCCCCAGACGACTCTGCCCTGGCCGTAGCGGTTTTCACGAACGGTCTGGCCGTCGCAGGATCCCCAAAGCCCCTGGGCCACTGTGCGGACCTTGGAATCGCGCGTACCGGAAAAGTCGTAGCCGGAGGCACGCAAGGGCTTCGGCCCGACCACCACGGCGCCCTCCGTGACCAGCGACGCCACCTTCTCGAGAGCCGCCGGATCGAAGTCGCGACGTTCGGGCAATACCAGAATTCGGTACTCCATGCCGTGAGGAAGGACGAGCCTGCCGTCTCGCACGCTAAGGCGCGCGAGCATCTCGCTGTTGACGACATCGTAGTCATAGCCGAAGCCGAGCGACGGATCCACCCGCTTGGGAGGCACGAAATTGAAGCCGCCGTCCCCGTAATAGTAGAGCACGTCCGCCACGAACCGGCCCTGTTGCATCAAGAATGAGACGCGGGCGAGGTAATCGAGAAAGGCTTTGGCCATGGGCCACCAAGGCAGGGTGGGGGTCAGGTGGGTCCCGGCGCCGTAAACCCAGCCCGGCTTGCCGGCTTCGGGAGGTTGATGGGAGGAGGTATGCCAGACGACATGATTCATGCCCTCGGTGAAGGCCCGGTCGGCGGAAGCTTTCAAGTCCTGCGGCGCCTCCTCCCAATGAAGATTACTCGTGAAGGCCTCCATATGTACTCGGGACCTGCCGTAGATATGGGCCGCGGCGGCCGTCTCCTTGACGACCCAAATGGTGGACTCCGGGCGGAAAGGCCAGAACTCGCCGCGCACGCTGTCAATGGCGCCCAGGGCGGCGAGTGCGTCCACGGGCACCTGGTGGAAGGGCGGCCCCGGACCGCCCGCCTCGGCATGGATACCCAAGCCTGCACGGTGCGCCTCTTCCACCGCCGCGCGATAATACGCATCCACCAGCAGCTCGCCTAATGTCTTGCGATAGTCGAAGAGTACGCGCTCGCCGGTTTCGCGATCGCGGATTCGGGCGCCGCTCAGCAGGGGCAGGAAAGGCGCCAGGTCGTAACCACGGCGCCGGCGAAACTCCTGGAGAAAGGCCGGCGTCCAGATCATCCCGCGAACTTCGTAGCTGGCAAGATAGAGCTCCCGCAGCGCGGTACGCCGGAAATCGCCCAGGGCAGGGGCGAGGCGCCGGGTTACCTCGCGGATGTATTGCCGGGTAACTTCGGCGTCGAGATGGTCCGTGGCCAGCCCGTCGGAGTTAGGGCTGGGCACCTTCAGGCGTTCGCCGGTGCTCGTCACGCCGTAGCGGAACAACATCCAACGCCCTGGAGGGACGTGCCACCGCAGGCGGCCGTCCCGGAAGAACGGGTCGAGCACGACCAATTGATCGAGACTGCGAACCAGCATGGGCGGTGCGGGAGTAGAAGCCCAACTTCTTGCCGGCCCCAGCCGCCCATCGTTCAGGTTCTCTGCCGCCCAGTCGCCCTGAGAGGTGAGCGCAGAGTTCCAAGCGATCAGCCGGCCTCCCTCACGGCCTCGCTCCGCCCTGCGCGAAACCGAGACGTTCCGGCCCGCGGACGACCATACTTCGAACTCCGCCAGGGCCACCCTGCGCTGCTCATTTCCGTGCCCGTCCAGGATGCGCAGCCGCACGTAGCGCGCCGGCGTGGCGGGGAACCGGAACTCTTGCGCCTGCCCGTGCGGCTCCAAGGATGCGCCGAGCACGGTTCGGAAGGCGTCCTCATCCGGGGTCGTATGGGAGGCGGCAACTTCGAACCGGCGGGAGTAGCGATGCCCCGTCGCCGGATTTTCGGCATTGTACAACACGACCCGAGCGACGGTCTGCGGCACCGGCTTTTCCAATTCGAAAACGAACTCGAAGCCCTGCCGGATCTCCGGCTCGCGCACGCCGATGAGAGCAACGTCGCGGTAGAACAGGGGACGTCCTTGGGCATCGCGCGGAGCCTGGGGCGGGATGGGCGGCAGGGGCAGCTCGCCGTCGAAGTCGCGGGGCCCTTCCAGTTCCAGCACGGTGTGGACCAGAGTCTTGCTACCCTGCTCAGGCTTCACCCAGGATGCGCCCATGTCCCAACTGCTCGAGACCGACAATTCCACCGTCATGCCGAGACCGCCTGCGGCTTGGATTACGTGCGCAAGATCCGCCGCCGAGGCCGGGCTGAGAAAGGCCGGGCCGCCAGGGGGGCGAGCGGCCGCCGAGCCGCGAGCGCCCATGTCGAACAGGCAAAGACCCGTCACCCCCGACCGGCGGTATTCGGCGAGTTCCTTGGTCAGCCAGTCTCGGTTGAGATACCCGTCGAGAAGCAAGAAATAGACCGAAGGACGGGCTTCCGGCGGGGGATCGCGGAAACCGGCCTCTAAAGGATCGAGTGCGGCGGGGCCGAGCAGAGCAGCCGCCCAGGCCGCCGCGAGCAAAGCAACCGGCCAGGTCTTCATGGCGCTTTGTTCTATTGCAGCGCAGAGCTTGGCGGGGCGGGGCAGGGAAATGGGCGGGGCCCGCCGTATCGCAGTGTGATACGATGGGCGGACGAACCCGTGCCGCAGGACGAGCCGAAAGCAGGGGGATCCCGGGCGCCGGAAGCCGTGCGCGGCGTCCGCCGCCGGGGCTCAGCCTCGGATTTGGTGCAGGCCGTGGGGCGAGCCTGCGAGCTGCTCAAGGCCTTCGACGACGAGACCGGGGAGATCACGCTCCGGCGGCTGGCCGCCAAGACCGGCTTGCACAAGGCGACTGCCTCTCGACTGCTGCGAACTCTGGATCACGCGGGCCTGGTCGAGAGGCTGCCGGGAGGACGCTTCCGCAGCCTCATCCGGACGGTCTCACGCAAACGTCACCGGATCGGATTCGCCACGCGGGGCATGGATACCCCGTTCACTCGCGACGTGGCTTCC